>CAJTTO010000023.1 GCA_910579275.1 uncultured Lachnospiraceae bacterium | reverse complement strand
TGTTATTTCACGGACTTTGCAGCCAGTGCAAAGTCCTGGGCTGAACTGTTACCATTTAAGTTTCCAATATCATATTTTTGCTTGACAACAGACGTTCTTGCGCGTATGATAGACTGTAGCGGCGTAGGAGTGTATGCGTTTCAAAATTATTTTATGGAGGATTTTGCATGTTAAGGTTAATTGTAATGGAGAAAATTGCAAAGTAAATATTGCAGGGTGATTTTTAGCAGATGTTTTTTTGGTGCTAGAAGTCTGCCCATTTGTCGGCAGCACATGCTGTTGGCGTTTTCGCCTTACAATTGTTTTATATGATGGTATCATTTTAGAATCATTGAGACATGGCTGTATGGTCATGTTTTTTTGTACCCACATTTTAACTGTTCAGAACAGCACTGTACACTTGCTGCACAGTGCGTAACAAAGCGTAAGTTGTGCCAAGCATCAAGCCACGGTACGTGGCTTTGACACCACGGAGTGGTTTTGCATGGCTTGATGTTCGTAACTATGAAGGTACTGAATGGTTACCCCGCATTTTCAAAAGTGCTGACACGTTCATATCGGTAATGCTCCGTGAAAATTTTCTAAGAGTGCAGATGTTGGAGGCTGTTATCATACTGCAGGCGTAACCTTCATGAACCGCGCAAAGTCTTGGGAAGAACACAATCGGGAAAACAGGCAGGGAGTAAGCCGTGACGGTTTTTCTGAATGTGAATCGGGTGCAGCACATGAATGATCCGGTTAGGAAAAAGACCATGGTATAGACGCTTTCGGGCATCCATGGTCTTTTTGCGTTGTATGGCGGACGCAGGCAATTGCATGAAACGGTAAAAAAGCATATTGGTTGTGAAATTAAGAAGCATTTGCAGAAATAGAAAGGAATAAAAATGAACATTGAAAAACAAATTGAATTTGACGTTATAAAAGAACAATGGAAAAAACTTGCAGTCACAGATCAGGCGAAGGAGATGATTACAGAAGTAACTTGTTATCTCGCGGAGAGTGATCTGCGAAAACAGCTCAGGGACACCACCAACAGTAAAATTTTGCTCGAGAAGCTTGGAACGCCTCCCTTGCAGAACGTTGCGGAGGCAAAGGAGATTCTGATAATTGCCGGAAAAGGTGACTGCCTGACGCCCTATCAGCTAGAACGTGTGGAGAAAGTTCTGGTTGCCGTCATGCGCCTGAAGGATTATCTTGGCAGAGGAAAACAGTATGAAAATTCACTGGCGTACTATGAAGAAAATCTTGACGCAGCGGAGACGCTTCGGGAGGAAATCAGCCGCCAAATCCGAAACGGTGTGGTTGAAGATTATGCTTCCAAAGAGCTGAGACAAATCCGAACCGATATTATACGTTGCGAGGAACAGATGAAGCAGAAGGCAGAGCAGCTGATGCGTGCCAACAAGGAGTGCATGGCAGACAGTTATTGCACAACGCGCAACGGCAGAATCTGTGTTCCGGTGAAAAAAGAGTACAAGTTCAAAATTTCAGGGAGTGTGATTGACAAATCGGCTACAGGCAACACGTTTTTCATCGAGCCGGTCAGCGTTGCAAAATATTATGAGGAATTGCAGATGCTGCGCATCAGTGAGGAAAATGAAGTATACCGCATTTTGTATACACTGACGGCAATGGTCGCGGAGGCGATTCCGCAGATGAATGAGAATATTCGCGTGATGGAAAAATTGGATTTTATCTTTTCCAAAGGCAAACTCAGCATGGACATGGACGCCGTGGAGCCTGACATCAACACGGAGCGCCGCATCATCCTGAAGGATGCAAGACACCCCCTGATGGACAGAGCGATTAACGTTCCGCTGCAATTTGAAATCGGAAGACAGGCTAGGGGAATCATTATAACAGGACCCAATACCGGCGGAAAAACTGTGGCAATCAAGACAGTCATGCTCAGCTGTATCATGGCACAATGCGGGCTTCATGTTGCCTGCAGGGAAGCAGACATTTGTATGAACAGTAGTTACTTGTGCGATATCGGGGATGGTCAGAACATCGCGGAGAATCTTTCCACCTTTTCCGCACATATCAAAAATGTGCTGGAAGTCCTGCGCGAAGTCAGCCGTGATAGTCTCGTGATTATGGATGAAATGGGTTCCGGAACAGACCCGACAGAGGGCATGGGTATTGCCGTCGCAATCTTAGAGCAGCTCCGTAAAAGTAACTGCCTGTTCCTCGTCACGACACATTATCCTGAAGTCAAGGAATATGCGGACACAACGCAGGACATTATCAATGCAAGAATGACGTTTGATAAAGAAACCTTAAAACCGACCTATCAAATGGTCATCGGGGAAGCCGGAGAGAGCTGTGCATTTTATATCGCTGACAGATTGGGTATGCCGAATGAGATGTTAAAGACGGCAGTCAAGGCAGCTTACGGTGAGGCGGCAGTCAGAGATTATCGATTCCGCGAGGAGGAAAACTCCGTTCGGAATCAAAGTGCGAACAAAATCATAAAGGTGAAAAAGGCAGCCCCCAAAACGGATCTTGGCGCAAAGTATCGTCTGGGTGACAGCGTGATGGTATTTCCGGACAAAAAAATTGGCATTGTGTGCGAACCTGTCAATGAAAAAGGCGTTCTGCGAGTACAGCTGCCGGACAAAAAAATCTGGATTAATCATAAACGCGTCAATCTTCAGGTGGCGGCAGAAGAATTGTATCCTGCGGATTATGATTTCTCGATTATCTTTGAGACGGTGGAGAACCGCAAGCTCAAACACACTATGGAGCGGAAGTATACGGAGGAAGTTCTAAGGAAACCTTTCGAATGACGGCGTGTCATACGAGATTTTTCAAATATAAATTGACACCATTGGTCTAATGTGTTAAACTAAAATTAAGTTTAATGCATTAGACCTAATTTTATATAGTGTAACAGAAAGAAACGGGCATTGGAAAGGTATTTTGATATGCTATTGAATGGGTATGTTTGAAGAGGGGAGGACGATACTGTGGAAGTACCAAAAATATTTGAAAGTGAATATCGTTTCTGCGAAATCTTATGGGCGCATGAACCTGTGACAAGCAGTGAGCTTGTCCGCCTGTGCAATGAGGCATTGGAGTGGAAAAAATCCACCACATACACCGTAATACGCAGGCTCTCAGAGCGCGGTGTCCTAAAATCTGAGGGCGCAGTCGTGACATCTCTGGTTTCTCGGGAGGATGTGCAGTCAGCAGAGAGCGCCGAGGTTGTCGAGCGGACATTTTCAGGTTCGCTGCCAAGTTTTGTCGCAGCTTTTATGCGCAAAAAGAATCTCTCAAGACAGGAAGTCGATGAGATTCAAAAGATTATTGATGCGTATAAGGATTAGTCTATGTAAAAGGCTGCGTTTTTTGTTTCTATTTAAGCCGCCAAGAGCGGAATGGAGGATTGGTATGGAAAAACTATTTCTGAATCTTTTTCACATGAGTATCTCCGCAGGCTATCTGATTCTGGCAGTTTTACTTGTGCGTTTTTTACTGCGGAAAGTGCCAAAAAGCATGCGCATGTTTTTGTGGATTCTGGTTGGAATCCGCCTGATTTTTCCGTTTTCAGTCGAATCCGTCTTTAGCCTGATACCAGATACGAAGGCGGTATACACATACATCGGTGAAATGGAACAGCCGACTGGTGAAGCAGCAGAAAACACGGATAGTAAAAAGTCTGTCAGTCAGCCTATTCAGCAGAATACTTATCCTGTTTCTGGCGAAATGGTCAGACATAAATCGCGGACAGCAGTGGCAGTTGGCATGAAGATTTGGATTGCCGGTATGGCATTGATGCTCGGATATATGCTGTACAGTTATCTGCATCTTAGAAACCGTGTTAAGATGTCCGTGCCGGCAGATGCTGCCGCAGTTGGCTGCGGCGTTATAAACGATAAGAATGATTCCGTAAGGCTCTATCAAAGCGATGACATTGAAAGTCCGTTTTTATTTGGAATCCTGCGTCCGCGCATTTACATTCCGTGTAATATTTCCGGTGACGAGATTTTGTATGTGATTCAACATGAACTGACACATAAAAGGAGAAAAGATTATCTGATAAAACCTTTGGGTTACCTGCTCTTGTCGGTTCACTGGTTTAATCCTTGCGTGTGGGCGGCATATGCCATGTTCTGTAAGGACATAGAACTCATCTGTGATGAACATGTTGTTCGCGCGCTTGGTGCTGAGCATAAAAAAGCATATTCACAGGCACTGCTCAACAGTGCGGCAAAACATCGCATGGCTGCGGCTTGTCCAATCGCTTTTGGCGAGGTCAGCGTAAAGGAGCGTGTGAAAAATGTCCTGCATTACCAAAAACCCGCGTTCTGGATGCTGGCAGCGGCAGTGTTGGCATGTATCATCGTTCCAGTATGCTTTATGACGCAGAAAAAAGCGGGTGTGCCTGTACAAATGTATACACAAAAGGGAGATATGCCATCGAATACACAAATACAGCACATTCAAAAACAGATAAAGGAAATAAGGGTTGATTCCCTGTCCACGGAAAAAAATACGGAAAAGATACCCGCCGTGGCGAAGACAATCGAACAGTGGGCAAAAGCATTCTGCGACCGTGACGCAAAGACAATCCTAAAGTTTGCGAGCGAAGAGGTGAAGAATCAGTTCATGGAGCAGGAACTGCTCGCTCTGGGCATTGACGATGAGTACGAAGCTGCTTCCTTTGGCTGGTCAAGCCCTTGGCCATGGGGTGATACCTATGATGAAAACGGGACATCTTGTAATTACCACATTGTCAGTGTGACTGACCACTCTGCGGAAATACTGTATTATGCATGGGTGTCTGACCCGCATGTCACAGTATGGAGAGAAACGCTCACTTATGATATGGAGGGGGCTGACTGTGTTATTACATCAGAGACGCTTGCGTTTATGGATGGAATCTGTGTTGCAAGAGAATTTTATCAGGCTTATCCAGACGGCATTGCGGGGACGATGATGGATTATTATTCATTTAACGGGGCAGGGGAAGCCCTGAATAAGAACGCGAAAGAAAATCGGGAGGGCTATGGGTACAAAAATATGTTTGAACCCGATACTGCGGCAGTCTGGCTTCTCAATATACTGAATAACCCTAATAAAGTCGGAACATATCTGTATCAACCGGACACGGATCCGGATATCTGTACAGTGACTTTTGATTTTTATGAGGACGGCAGTACTGCGTCAGTGCAGATGATACGTCCGTATGGTTCAGACGGCATCTGGGTTCCTGATTCCGTTCTTACAGTTTGCCCTTATTGAGGAACTACAAATATTTATACCGTCCTTGTTCACAAGTGATATCTGAACAGTTCCTGAGTTGACAAAGTTTTATTTCATTGACACATTCATTGATTCGTGATAGACTCGGAGTCAAGATTGGCTGGCGTACAGATGCCAAGCCGCTAAAGTTGCGGGAATGGATTTTCAAACACGTTCTAGGATTAAAAACTGCCGGCAGATACCGACTGCTGACAGTGTGGAGGTATACAATATTGAAACAAATAAATACAATAGCCAGACTATTATTGTTCTTGTTTGGCGCAGCAGGACTCAGCGGTTTTATCGTCCCAGTGTTAAAGCGCAGGATTTTAAACATAGGAAATATTTCCGGACTTGCAGTATGCATATGCATTATGCTGTACGCTGTGTTTATGCCGACAATCCATGAAATGATACGCGTATTTTGGCACAGGACAGTAGGGAAAATTGTGCTAAGCATCGTGGCAGCAGGGCTTGTTTTGGCATTGGTTCTGGTTATTGTCATGACAACGCTTATGGTAAAGGCAGCAGCTGCAAGACCTTCTGAGAATGCAACTGTAATTGTACTCGGCTGCAAAGTCTATGGGGAACGACCAAGTAACATGCTGGAGGCACGCCTGAATGCTGCGCTGGAATATTTAAACGCCAACCCGAAATCGGTTTGTATCGTGTCCGGCGGGCAGGGGAGTGATGAACTGATACCGGAAGCCGAATGTATGTATCTTTACTTGACCAGCCATGGCATTGCGGCGGAACGCATTTATCAGGAGGACAAATCAACGACAACCCGCGAAAATATTGCCTTTTCATATGAAATTATAAAAGAGCATGGCTTAAATGAAAGCATAGCAATTGCAACCAATGAATTTCATGAATACAGGGCTGGGAAAATTGCGGAGAATTTCGGACTGGAGTACGGGGCAGTTTCCGGTAGTACGGTGCTGTGGCTGCTGCCGACATATTATGCAAGGGAGCTGCTTGCCATCCTATATGAATGGGTGTTTTAGCGTTCTTGAAAGTTCTGCTATGCATGGCTTGATGCCTGTAACAGGAAGCCGAAGGCTGAATTGTTACGTGAAATGTCAAATAATGACAAAATAGTCTTGAAATGAATAGGAAATATATGATATGATACGATTGCAAATGTTTCTAGACAAACGTTGCTAAAAATATAAATTTGGCATATGGAAGGTCAAACAATCAGCAAATAATAAGGAGAAATTAAAAATGGGTTTAACAGAACAGAAAAAGAAAGAATGGGAAGGTACACTTAAGGATTCAGGATTACTGTCACTGACAGATAAGATTCAGGACACGACAAAAGGGGACTTGTGGGATTTTGGCTCACAGATAAGCGGAACGTTTTTCTTTACGGCAGAAAGACTTGTATTTGTCGGTGGTCTTGGCGGCTCGACATCTTTTAGCGCACCTTACAATAAGATGACTCAGCTTAAGCTTTGCAATGTTGGCGGCTTAATCCCCATCATGCCGACAGGAATTCTGGTTACGTATACGGATGAAAACGGCAAGAGTGTCAAGAAGAAATGTTCTGTTTTAAAAAGAAAAGACTGGCTCGCTTTTCTCAGGGATAAAACAGGTATCGCCGAAAACTAGTGTGCTGTCCAGATTATATCTGGCGAAACTCCGCAGGATAAATTTTCATCAGCAAGGCGGAGAAGGGAGGCGATGCGGTGGCATCGTTGACCGCCGACAACGCAGTCTGATGGAAATTTAGGCAAGGAGGTTTGCCTGAATATAATCCGGACAGTACACTAACGTGGGTGTGAATTGTAACTGTTTGAATATGCATATATAATTTTCGTCTGGAAAACGTATGATTTTTTGGAAAAGTGTGTTACAATATTTCAAAGGAAAGAAGGAGGTATTGTTTCATGAAATCTATCATACAGGATATGAAGCAGAATTATTTTATTAATGCAATTATTATGGTTATCCTTGGGCTTATCCTTGTGATATGGCCGCACATTTTGGGTGTAATATTATGCTATGTGCTGGGAGGTGCACTCGTTCTGATGGGGGCGTTCCAGCTAATAGGCTTCGTGCGCGGCGAGCGGCTTGGTTTTTACAATAAATTCAATATGATTATGGGGATAGTCCTTGTTCTGCTCGGAATATGGATATGCACAAAACCTCATATTGTCCTGTCCATTATTCCGGTTGTCGTAGGAATCATTATATTGATTCATGGACTGATGGACATTGAATACACGCTTGACATCAAGAAAACCGGAAATGACAAGTGGTGGATCAGCCTGATAGCGGCGGGTATTACGCTGGTTCTCGGACTTCTTCTGGTGCTCAATCCATTCACTGCCTATGAAGTGACCATGTTCCTGATAGGCCTTGTCATGCTTTATGACGGCGGATCGGATTTGGCGATTTTGTTTTTTTCTTATCTGGCACAAAAAGATACAGATAGGAGAATCCGTGATTTTAAAGGATAAGAATGTTTTTAATGAACGGCTTCCGAAGTGGCTTCGGGAGCCGTTTCGTTATCGTCATCATCTGATAACCATTTGTCAAAAATATGGCTGTCGTTTATCTCCTCGTATACTGTGACATTTTCATATTCAGGAATTTTGTCGCCTGCTATGATATATCCGGTAACTCGAAGCCACTTCATTGATATCTCATAATGCTGGTATGCGACAGACGCATCATTCTCGTTAAATACTTCAGATTCATAGGCGGAATGAAAATACGAAGCGGCGTTTGACATATGTTCTGAGGCCGTTTCAAGCGGAATTGCGATTCCTGTATACTGGGGAGGAGGCGTGATTTTACCAAACGTTGCAATTTTGTCATCCATTCCGTCAAGAATTGACAGCAGCTCGTCGACAGATTCTTTCTGGCTTGCATCGAGAGCATTTATTTGTTCCTCGGCATCTTTCATGTAGTTTGTGAAGTCTTCTACCGACGCGGAAAAACTTGCCAAAGCAATTTCATCTTCGTTTGTTTTTTTGCATCCTGACAGGCAGAGGGCACAGAAAAGTGCGGCAGCCAGTAGTTTATATCTTTTATTCAACATAATTTTTCCAATCCCTGCTATTATTTTAAGGTGTTATTCCTGCACAGTTGTAACTGTACAAATTTTACGCATTAATATACAATTATAGTTTAACATAAAATACAGTTAAAAGCAATCCTTAAGGGCGGGATAGCGAAAAATAGAATGTATTTCCTTGATAATTCTTCTCAATTGTCATTTTTTTCTGATAATATTTTCATATAACAGTTTACTTAATCTTCATTTTTATGTATAATGAAATATGTTTTTGCAGGTTTATTTCATAAAAATGCAAAACAAATTTGATTTGAAAGGATAAGAGTGAATATCATGATTGGCGCGGACGCAATGATAAAGTGTCTCGAGAATGAAGGCGTTACAACAGTATACGGCTATCCCGGAGTGGCAATCTGCCCCTTTTACAACAGCATTCTCGATTCAGAAATCAGGACAATATTAGTTAGGACAGAACAGAATGCTGCACACGCAGCAAGCGGAGAAGCCCGAGTCACTGGTAAGGTCGGGGTATGTGCTGTTACAAGCGGGCCGGGTGCCACCAATTTGATAACAGGTATCGCGACAGCATTTGCAGACAGCATTCCTATGGTTTGTATTACCGGTCAGGTGAAAAGCGAACTGCTGGGAAGCGATGTGTTTCAGGAAGCAGATATAACAGGCGCTGTTGAATCCTTTGTCAAGTACAGCTACCTTGTCAAAGATGCCGAAGATATTCCGCGCATTTTTAAGGAAGCTTTTTACATAGCAAATTCAGGAAGAAAGGGACCCGTGCTGATTGACGTTCCAATTGACGTACAGAACGCGGCTGTCAAGAATTTCAAGTACCCTGATGAAGTCAATATTCGTGCATATAAGCCTACGATAAAAGGACATTCCGTTCAGATAAAGAAAGTTATCAAAGAATTGCAAAAAGCAAAAAAACCTATTATCTGTGCAGGCGGAGGCGTGCATCTGAGCGATGCGGTTTCAGAGCTTCGCGAATTTGCGCATAGACACAGAATTCCTGTGGTATCGACAATGATGGGGATTGGGGTCATGCCCACAGAGGATCCCATGTATTTTGGCATGGTTGGAAATAATGGAAAAGCATTTGCCAACAGAGCCATGAATGAGTCGGATCTTCTGGTGATGGTGGGCGTGCGCGTGGCAGACAGAGCCATTGCCCAGCCGGATTTGATTACGACGAACAAGACACTGGTGCACATTGATGTTGACCCGGCTGAAATCGGAAAAAATGTAGAGCCTTCGATACCGCTTGTCGGCGATGCCAGACATATTTTTGAGGATATTGCCGCGGAAGAATTTGAATGTGAACATGAGGATTGGATTCGCACGCTGGAGGGATACCGTGAAACCATGATTCAGAAACGAAATCCAAATCCGGATTACGTTGACCCTGCGGCATTCATTAAGATGCTTTCCAATGAGATGAAAGAAGATGCGGTATACGTTGCTGATGTCGGACAGAACCAGATTTGGAGCTGCAATTATCACATTGTGAAGGGCGGGCGGTTCCTCACATCGGGCGGTATGGGCACAATGGGTTACTCCATTCCGGCAGCCATGGGTGCGAAACGCGGCGATATGGACAGACAGGTGATTGCAGTGTGTGGTGATGGCTCGTTCCAGATGTCGATGATGGAGCTGGCAACCATTGTGCAGCATCACATTCCGGTAAAAATAATTGTCATCAAAAATAATTACCTTGGCATGGTGCGTGAATTCCAGCACTATACGTATAAGGACAGTTATTCGGTTGTGGATATCAAGGACGGTACACCTGATTTGGAAAAACTTGCCGCAGCATACGGCATACCGTTTATTCGGGTTGAAAATATGTCACATGCCCAGGATAAGATAAAAGAATTTCTGGCTCAGGACGAAACAATGCTGATGGAATGCCTTGTAGACCCTATGGATTTAGTAAAGTAAGGAACCGTAAAAGAAAGGATATACAGTTTCTAAGGAGTAAGAATGGAGAGTTAGTATGAAAAAAATATATTCCGTTTTAGTAGAAAACAGATCCGGTGTGCTTTGCAAAGTCTCAGGTCTGTTCTCAAGGAGATGTTTTAACATTGACAGCCTTGCAGTGGGAGAAACGGATGATTCCAAAGTATCCTGCATGACGATTGTAAGTTCCGGAAACCAAAGGACAATCGAGCAGATTGAAAAACAGCTTAACAAAAAACTTGATGTTATCAAGGTAAAGACCTTTGATGAAAAGGACAGCATCAGCCGTGAATTAATGCTCATTAAGGTAAAATATAACCGGAATACCCGACGCGACATTATGGAAATATGCGAGATTATGAAAGCAGACATCGTGGATATGTCAAACAACAACATGATTATACAGATATGTGATATGCCGGAGCGCATCAAGGTAATGCTTGACATGCTCAAGTCCATCAGCATCGTCGAAGTTGCAAGAACGGGAACGCTGGCTTTGCCTAAATGTGTTGACAATTAACATGAAGCTTGCTAAAATAAACTTTGTGTATTCAAGGTAATTCGCAGGCTGCAGTGATTTTGTCGAGAGCTATTTACGTGTGGATTGCAATATGGAAAATCACAAAAGGAGTGTATTATGCAAAATCGAGTATTCCAGCTTTTAGTTGACAATAATACCGGTGTCCTGAGCCGTATATCAGGGTTATTCTCAAGGCGCGGTTACAATATTGAAAGTATTACAGCAGGTGTCACGGCAGATTCCCGCTTTACCCGCATTACAATTGTGGCTTCCGGAGACGAGGAAGTGCTTGACCAGATTGAAAAACAGGTGGCGAAGCTGATTGATGTCAGGGATATCCGTGAGTTAAAGCCTGATAAGAGTGTCTATAGGGAGCTCTGCCTGATTAAAGTTAAGTCAACACCTGAAAAGCGGCAGGGAATTATTGCGGTTGCCGATATTTTCAGGGCAAAGATTATAGATGTCAATGTCGACAGTCTCATTGTCGAGCTTACAGGCAACCAGTCCAAAATAGAGGCGTTCATCAGTCTTCTTAAGGATTATGAGATTCTTGAAATTGCCAGAACCGGAATTGCGGGACTAGGGCGCGGTACCGAAGATGTAATCTGTCTTGAGTAGCTATTGTCGGTAAAACAGATTATATAAAATGCAACTATGAAGTGATTGATAGTTACAGTTTATAAATAAACATATACAGGAGGAAAATCCTCTGCTCATCCGAGCAGCTTGCATTTTGCTCCGCAAAATAAGGAGGATTATAAAGATGTCAGAAGCAAAGATCTATTATCAGGAGGATTGTAACCTTTCTTTGTTAGAGGGTAAGACAATCGCAGTAATTGGTTACGGCAGTCAGGGACATGCCCATGCGTTGAACGCAAAGGAGTCCGGATGCAATGTTATTATCGGTCTCTATGAAGGCAGCAAGTCATGGGACAAGGCTGTTAAGCAGGGATTTGAGGTGTATACAGCAGCAGAGGCAGCTAAAAAGGCCGATATCATCATGATTCTTATTAATGATGAGCTGCAGGCTGATATGTACAAGAAAGATATCGAGCCAAACCTTGAAGCAGGAAACATGCTTATGTTTGCACATGGTTTCAATATTCATTTCGGATGCATCAAACCGCCTGCGGATGTTGATGTTACCATGATAGCACCCAAAGGACCTGGACATACAGTACGCTCCGAGTATCAGGCAGGCAAGGGAGTTCCTTGTCTGGTAGCTGTAGAGCAGAACGCTACAGGAAAGGCACTTGATCTGGCACTGGCTTACGCATTGGCAATCGGCGGCGCAAGAGCAGGCGTACTTGAGACAACATTCCGTACAGAGACTGAGACAGACCTGTTTGGTGAGCAGGCAGTGCTTTGCGGCGGCGTATGTGCATTGATGCAGGCAGGCTTTGAGACGCTCGTTGAGGCTGGATATGACCCGAGAAATGCATATTTTGAGTGTATTCATGAAATGAAGCTGATTGTTGACCTGATCTATCAGTCCGGCTTTGCAGGCATGAGATATTCTATTTCCAATACAGCGGAATATGGCGATTACATTACAGGACCCAAGCTTATCACTGAGGAAACAAAGAAGACAATGAAGAAGATTCTTTCTGACATTCAGGATGGTTCCTTCGCAAAAGAGTTCCTGTTGGATATGTCACCGGCAGGACGTCAGGTTCACTTTAAAGCGATGAGAAAGCTTGCAGCAGAGCATTCCTCAGAGAAGGTTGGCGAGGAAATCCGTAAGCTTTACAGCTGGAATAACGAAGAAGATAAGTTTATCAATAACTAATACAAATACAGAGATTCATTGAAACAAGTTTGAATGGATTTTATATGCTGCTGGAACAAAGCGGACAGTGGCGTCAGGAAGGAAGAAAGTAGAAACATATGTTTTCTTTTTCTTCCTTTTTGGATTGATATATGTTATAATTGGGTTGATATGATTTCTGCCGATGGAGGGACAGGGTATGTTTGCATATATAAAAGGAATTATAACAGATTTGGAGGCTGACAATCTGGTACTGGAATGTAACAATATCGGATACAATATCAGAATCCCTCTCAGTGTGGCGCAGCGTCTGCCGAAAATCGGCACGGAAGTAAAGATATATACCTATACCAGCGTGCGTGAGGACGCGTTTCAATTGTTCGGCTTTCTCACGAAGGATGATTTGGAAATCTACAGAAAACTCATTACGGTAAACGGAATTGGTCCCAAAGGCGCCCTTGGCATTCTTTCCGTAATGAGTGCAGACGACCTTCGTTTTGCCATCCTTTCCGGGGATGCCAAGGCGATATCCAAGGCGCCCGGAATCGGCGGAAAGTCCGCGGAGCGGATTATCCTTGACCTAAAAGATAAGATTCAGATAACAGCATCTCCAGAACGGATTCCTTATAACAGCACACCGGATTCCGGTGCAAAAAATGAAGCGTTGGAAGCGCTGACCGCGCTGGGATATTCGCCTGCTGAGGCACTGAAAGCCGTAAACCAAGTGACGATTACAGAGGGAATGGATTCCGGTGCAGTATTAAAGCAGGCGCTTAAAGGAATCAATACATAGTTTCAGGGGGACATTATGGCAGCCAGAGTAATAGAGACAAAGCTTTTGGAAGAGGACGTGAAGCTGGAAGGGAGCCTGCGTCCGCAGTATCTAAAAGACTATATTGGTCAGAAAAAGATAAAGGAAATTATGAACATCTATATAGAAGCTGCAAAGCAGAGGGATGACTCCCTTGACCACGTTTTGTTTTATGGTCCTCCCGGGCTTGGCAAAACGACCCTTGCGGGCATTATTGCAAACGAGATGGGTGTGAATATCAAAGTGACAAGCGGCCCTGCGATTGAGAGACCGGGGGATATGGCAGCTGTCCTGAACGGACTGCAGGAGGGAGACATTTTATTTGTGGATGAGATTCATCGCCTTAACAGGCAGGTGGAAGAAGTACTTTACCCTGCTATGGAAGATTTCGCGATTGATGTCATGATTGGGAAAGGTACCACTGCAAAATCAATCAGGCTTGACCTTCCAAGGTTTACGCTGATAGGGGCGACCACGCGTGCCGGGCTTTTGTCAGCCCCCCTCAGGGACAGGTTTGGGGTCATACAGCATCTTGAATTTTATTCCGTTGATGAACTGAAGCTTATCATTCAGCATTCGGCTCGTATTCTAAATGTGCAGATTGATGATCAGGGGGCAATGGAACTTGCGCGAAGGAGCCGTGGAACACCGCGGCTTGCAAACCGTATTTTAAAAAGGGTGCGGGACTTTGCACAGGTAAAATATGACGGCGAGATAACGCTTGAGGTTGCCAATACAGCACTGGACATGCTTGATGTTGACAAATGCGGACTTGACCAGACAGACCGGATGATTCTTTTGACAATGATTGAAAGATTCAACGGAGGCCCGGTAGGGATTGAGACATTGTCCGCCACAATCGGGGAGGACAGTGGTACCGTCGAGGATGTTTACGAGCCATATCTGATAAAAAACGGGTTTATTGTACGCACGCAGCGCGGAAGGGTAGTGTCGGAACGCACATATCGTCATTTAGGGCTTGAAATGCCAGAGTAGTCTGATATAATATAAAATAAAGTGTACGAATAAACAAGCTGCCATGTAATACAAAAGGTTGCCGGGCAGTCACTGATTGAGAAAGGGGCACGATTATGTCTGCCAAAACAGATACAGAAGTTATTATTGGAGGAAAGGTGCTGACTGTCAGCGGGAATGAAAGCGCTGAGTATTTACAGAAGGTAGCATCATACATAAATAATAAGGTCAATGAATATGCTAAGTTGGACAGTTTTAAGAGACAGTCTGCCGATAAACAGAATATGCTTATCCAGCTGAATATCGCGGATGACTTTTTTAAGGCCAAAAAGCAGATAGAGCTTCTCGAGCAGGACTTGAAAGCCAAAGAAAATGAGCTGTACGACTTAAAACATGAGCTGATTGCGACACAGATAAAGCTCGACAATACATCAAAATCCCTCAAAGAGGCGAATGAGACACTGAATGAAAATGCAAAACAGATTGTCCGTCTGGAGACAGAGCTGAAAGAATACCAGAAAAACGAACAGGGGGGATGATTTCCCTGAGATACAAAAGCTGAGCAATCAGGCGCTGGCTGCCTTGATTGCTCATATTGTTGTAAGGCTGGAGGTAGTGTGAAAAAGAACATTTCACCATCCTGATTTGTACGCCCGCTAAAGCGGGCAGATGGGAGTTAGCGTAAAAGGAATGATTTTGAGGAAACAAAAAGTTGAATTGTTGGCGCCGGCAGGAAATTTTGCCTGTTTTCGGGCGGCTGTCAATGCAGGTGCCGATGCGGTCTACCTTGGCGGGGAGCAATATGGTGCCCGTGCATATGCAGGAAACTTTTCCGGAGAAGAAATTTTGGATGCACTGCGTATTGCACATGTTTTTGGCAGGAAAATATACTTGACAGTAAATACGCTTGTAAAGGAAAATGAACTTTCAAATCTTGTGCCGTATATCCAGCCCTTATATGAGGCAGGACTGGATGGTGTAATTGTACAGGATATGGGGGTTTTGGAATGCCTTCGCGGCAATTTTCCGGATCTTGCATTTCATGCGAGCACGCAGATGACCATAACGGGCATTTATGGCGCTGCCTACATGAAGAAGCTTGGCGTATGCCGGATTGTTCCGGCAAGGGAGCTGTCACTTGATGAGATAAAGGAAATCAAGGATACAACCGGTCTTGAGGTTGAATGTTTTGTCCACGGCGCCATGTGTTACGCATATTCCGGACAATGCCTGTTTAGTTCCATACTGGGCGGGAGAAGCGGCAATCGCGGACGCTGTGCCGGACCTTGCCGACTGCCTTACACGACGGATAATGGAAGGACGTTATATCCGCTCAGCCTTAAGGATATGTATACCCTGTCTGTCTTGCCGGAGCTAATACAGGCAGGGATTGACTCCTTTAAGATTGAGGGACGTATGAAAAGTCCTGAATATGTCGCAGGTGTTACGGCGATGTACCGCAAATATATAGATCGGTATCTGGCGAATCCTGACAAGCCTTATAAAATTGCTGCAAAGGATGAGCTGCTGCTGCGGGAATTGTATATTCGCTCGGATATCTGCACCGGATATTATCAGAAGCACAATGACAAGTCAATGGTGACACTCAAGGAGCCAGGATATTCCGGAAGTTCGCAGGAGGTTCTCAAAACAATTCAGGAGCAATACGTTTCCAAAAACAGATTGCTTCCAGTCATGGGATATGTTTACATACATGCGGGGGAACATGCCATGCTGACACTTTCCTGTGACTGTGCGACCGTAACTGTGACGGGAGCGATGGTGAGTAGTGCCTTGAGCAGACCGCTTGACGAGGGCGAAATCTCAAAACGGATAAACAAAATGGGGGACACCTGCTTTGAATTGACAGAGCTGACCATAGATACGGATTCCGCCTCGTTTATGCCAGTGAAGGCGCTGAATGAATTGCGCCGAATGGGGTGCTCAACACTTGAGGATGCATTGTGCTGCCCAAGACAAACGCCAGTTTTGGAGAAGTGTTGTGTTCCGGAGGTATGCCGGCAGAAATCAGCTGTTTCGACTGTAGGAGTCAACAATGTATGCGCGCTGACTACAACAGTCGAACAGCTGCTGGCTGCAAACAATTTCTCGGAAATTCGGCAGATATATGTGGATGGAGATATTTTTATCACAAGGCGTTCGACTGACAGGCTGCTGCTGGCTGGAAAAGAATATATTTTAGTGATGCCCCATATATTCAGAAAAAGGAGCCGGAAATATCTGCCTGTGTATGAGCAGCTGTTGGAAAGCGGGCGCTTTACAGGGGTATTGGTAAGGAATTTTGAGGAACTGGAATGGCTGTCAGGGATAGGATATACTGGCGCGGTATATTCCGATTACTCAATTTATGCTTGGAACCATGCCGCATTGGATTTTTTGTCCCGCCAGTTTGACGGGATCACGTTCCCTCTCGAGCTAAACAAAAAAGAACTGGGAATGCTGTCCGCAGATTGCAGTACCCAGTTTGTGCTGTATGGTTTCCTTCCGCTAATGTACACGGCAAACTGTGTCAGAAAAACTTTGGATTCCTGTATAAATGATACCGAAAATGAAGATAATATCTATCATTTGACAGACCGGTATAAAAATGTTTTTGCTGTCAGGCAAAACTGTATTCATTGTTACAATACGCTTTATAATACGGTTCCATTGTCTCTGCATGGGCAGATTGGCAGCATTCTGAAGAAAAACTATAATGTGCTCCGGCTTGACTTCTCCATTGAAGACAGGGAACAGACAAATGCAGTCATAGCATATTATCTCGGGCTTGTCAGCGGCAGAAAGGCGGGAACAGAATGTGAATTTCCGTTAAAAGAATTCACGAATGGACACTATAAACGTGGAGTAGAATAGCATACGCCTGTTTGAAACACGCTTTAGGAAAGGCATGGTTATTGGAATGCTTAAGGCAGTAATTGAATTATCAAAGTATATATTAGTAATAAATATTTTATTATATACAATAATCAGCTATGTTGTTCTCAAACGTGATGACAGAGAACGCAGGAACTTTTTTTTCTTTCTTCAGTATATTATGATTTTTGCCAATCATATGACGGGGAGTCTTGTTCTGTTATCCTCAAGGAAGGACTTTACATATCTTTTCCTGCCCCTGTTTCAAGTGATAACAGTGTTTGCGTTTTTGGTGCTGATGCGTGTAATCTATCCAAAGGCCAACAGACTCATACAGAATCACATTGCACTCCTTTTGTCTATAAGCTTTGTGATACTGACAAGATTGTCGATTACACGCTCCATTCGTCAGTTTACCATCATAGCAGTTTCGCTTGTTGCTGCACTTGTTATACCTGCATTAATGAAATATATCAGACTGCTGAGAAGCTGTTATCTCATTTTTGCGGCAGCAGGAATACTGATACTGGGGGCGGTACTGATAAGCGGCAGTATCACAAATGGTTCCAAGCTGTCATTTTCTATTATGGGCATTTCGTTCCAGCCGTCTGAGTTTGTCAAGATTTTGTATGTACTGTTTATCGCCGCATGCCTTTCAAAGGCGGAAAAGTTCAGCCACATCCTGTTCTCGGCAGTATTGGCGGCAGTCCATGTGCTGTTTCTTGTCTTATCAAAGGATTTGGGAAGCGCCCTTATTTATTTTATAACATATACCATACTTTTGTATACGGCCACACGCAAGCGAAAATACTTGATACTGGGACTGGCAGGCGGGGCAGCCGCGGCATATGCATCATATTTTATGTTTGCCCATGTACGTGTGCGCGTTGCGGCATGGCTGAATCCGTGGAATGATATCAATGCCACTGGTTACCAGATTGCCCAGTCTTTATTTGGAATCGGAACAGGCGGCTGGTTCGGCATGGGGATTGATGCCGGTACGCCAAGCTCCATACCCTATGTTGAGCAGGACTTTATATTCTCCGCAATTTGTGAAGAATTTGGCGTGATATTTGGCATTTGCCTGATTGCAGTCTGTGTCAATTTATTTCTGGAAATTGTCCATGTCGCACATTCCTGCAATGATGCCTTTATGAAATACACAGTTTACGGACTCGGGATTGTATACATTGTACAGCTTTTTCTGACAATCGGAGGAAACAGTAAGTTTATCCCGCTTACAGGGGTGACACTGCCGCTGATTAGTTATGGCGGAAGTTCGGTGCTTGCGTCCCTGATTATGTTTTCCGTTATTCAGGGATTTTATATCCACAATGATTATTTGTACGCTGCATATGCACATGATGAGGATACTGGCGCAGATGAGGAATATGATTATGACAATGTTTATTATCAGTACGCGCTCGAACATATCCCGAAACTACAAATGAATATGACTGCAGCTTTTTTTGCCGTGTTATTTGCCGCTGTCAGCGGGTATCTTGTACACTTTGTCTACTACGACAGCTCACAGGTCATTAACAATTCCTATAATGCAAAGCGGCAGGATATTCTGGCAGAACAGACGACACGGGGGGATATCTTGTCCGCGGACGGGCAGGTGCTCGCAACGACACTCGCTGATACAGATGAACGTTTTTACCCGTTTGGCAATATTTTTTCCCATGCCATTGGTTATGCTTCCCATGGGCGAATGGGGGTTGAACAGAGTGCAAATATGTATCTGGTGTCTTCGAATATATCCCTCAACGATAAGCTTGCCAATGACCTTGCGAATGAAAAGCATATGGGAAATACAGTCATAACGACTTTTGACGCAAATCTGCAGAAGATTGCATATGATGCACTTGGCATATATGACGGGACAGTGATTATTACGGAACCGTCCACAGGAAAAATTCTTGCCATGGTGTCAAAGCCTGATTTTGACCCAAATGTAATCGGTGATATCTGGGACAGCATTGTTGCCGATGACGAAAGTTCCGTTCTGCTCAACAGGGCTACGCAGGGCGTATATCCGCCCGGTTCGACCTTTAAAATTCTTACGGCGCTGGAATATATTAAAGAAAATCCAGAAAATTATCAAAACTACCAGTTTCAATGTAATGGCAGATATACGAGTGGCAGCAGCACGATTCAATGTTTCCATGGCACCAGCCATGGGGCTGTTGACTTGAAAAAGTCTTTTGCCAAGTCCTGCAATGCATCTTTCGCCAATATTGGAATGGAAATTGACAGGGAAAAATTTCAAGATACACTGCAGACATTATATTTTGACAGGAATCTGCCGGTGGATTTTCCCGTTAAAACAAGCAGAATCTCTGATAAAATCCTGACGCAGGATGGTGCCATGATTCAGACTGCCATCGGACAGGGAGAAACCCAGATGACCCCCATTCAGCTTGCGGCAATTACTGCCATGATCGCAAACCACGGTGAAATGATGGCACCCTATATGATTGAGCGGATTGAAACCGCAAACGGGGAGCGCATCAAGGATTATGCACCGACATCATTGGGACAGCTTATCACAAGCGAGGAGGCTGATGTCTTGCAGGATATGATGTCCTCTGTAGTGGGGGAGGGGACGGGAACGCGTCTCAATAGTTCATCATACAGTGCTGCTGGAAAAACCGGATCGGCAGAATATAATACGTCCTCCGATTCCCATGCATGGTTTACCGGATACACATACGATACCGAAAAACCGCTTCAGATTACCATTATTATGGAAGGAGCCGGATCGGGCGGAGAGTACGCTGTGCCTGTGGCAAGAAGAATATTGGATCAATATTACAGTGAAAATGCATAGATTTTTCTTTTTTATATAAAAAATATAAGATTTCTTTGTATTTTTTTGTAAAAAGGTGTATATTATTATTAGGTGTAATTTGTGTATTGTCAAATTACTTACTACGACATAGAAGGAGGTCGAAAAATGCTTAATCGCTTATTCGGAAATTTTTTAGTGGAAAAACAGCTGCTGACGCAGAACCAGCTCGATGATCTGCTTCCTGTCCCGAAAGACTTTAAGGCTGAAGTTGAAACAATAGCAGTTATCAATAAAATGATTACATCGGCGGCAGCGCAGGAACTTTTAGGGAAAATAGATAAAAGCAATGAGCGCTTTGGTGAAACGGCTATTGATGCAGGCTATCTTACAGATGAAAAATTAGACCAGATATTGACTTATCAGTCCAACTCGTTTATGAAATTTGTGCAGGAGCTTTTCAATGCGAATGTACTCAGTATCGCACAGATTAATCCGCTTTTGGATGAATTCCAACAGTCTGGCGGATTTAGTGATGCACAGATAAGCTCACTTATCCATGATGACCTTGAACAGTGTATCAATATCTTTGTCCCGCTAAAGGCAAACCGACTGAAAGAATTTGTTCTGACATTGATCCGAACCATACGTCGTCTGATTGACTCCGATGCGTATTTGGACAAGGCCTATACGGCACATTCTGTTCAGCTGGACAAATATGCCTGTCAGACAATTGTCGGCGATTTGCATATACGTGTATATATTAGTGCTTCGGGCGATGGACTGCTTGCCATTGCAAATCACTTTACCGGAGATACATACAAAGCAGTCAATGAAGATGCCTTGGATAATGTTGGTGAGTTTATCAACTGCGTAAATGGACTTTTTGCTACCAATTTAAGCTATGATGATGTCTCTGTCGACATGAATGCGCCGGAATACGCATTGGAAGGACCATTTATCAGTAATGAGAAATTGTATGTCATTCCCATTCACGCCAACGGCAGCAGTTTCAGAGCAGTCTTGGAGGTATATGAGTAACCCGAAAGATTCGTGTGCTTATGAGGATTAGTATAAGGATTGATATAAGGAGATTAAATTATGAGTACTGTTATGATAGTTGATGATTCCAAGACATCCAGGTATATGCTTCGTAGTATTCTCGTTCAGAACGGCTATGAGGTAATAGCCGAGGCGGAAAACGGTCAGGAAGGGTTTGACAAGTATTGCGAACTGAACCCTGATTTTGTGACGCTTGACATTACCATGCCTGTAATGGACGGATTGGAAACACTTGTAAAAATAAAGGAATATGACGAGGAAGCCAAGGTTATAATGGTAACAGCGTCTGGTCAAAAGAAAAAAATGCTTGATGCGATTAAGCTCGGCGCCGCAGATTTTGTGACGAAGCCGTATGAAACAAGTCAGATAATCAGTATTATTGAAAGCATACTATAGAAATTTACGCACCATACAGGAGGGGACACCATGATACAAGCTACGAGCTGTGGGGGCGTAGTCATTTTCAGGGGGAAAATATTACTTTTATACAAAAATTTCAAAAACAGGTACGAAGGCTGGGTACTTCCAAAAGGCACTGTCGAAAGCGGGGAAAAACACGTCGAGACCGCGCTGCGCGAGGTTTTTGAAGAATCCGGTGTCAAAGCTACCGTCATGAAATATATTGGAAAAAGTGAATATACCTTTAATGTACCTCAGGATATTGTGGAGAAAGAAGTCCATTGGTATTTGATGATGGCGGACAGTTACTATAGCAAGCCACAGCGTGAAGAATTTTTTGTTGATTCAGGATATTATAAATATCATGAGGCATATCATCTGCTCAAATTCTCAAACGAGAAGCAAATGTTGGAGCAGGCTTATGAAGAGTACCTAAATCTTCGAAAAAATAAACAATGGATAAAGCCGCGTCAGTAAAGAAGGTCAGACTTTGACCTTCTTTTTTTGTCAGAAAGGCATGTGGTATGCATTTGCATCCGTTTTACGATTTCAGTTTGTAATATTTTGAATGTTATGTTAAAATAATGGATAATTACATAATCTAATATTTAGGAGCAGTAGATATGATGCGCTTTTGCAGGAAATTATATATGAGTTCGTCATTGGAAGACAAACGGCGAAAAATAATGTGGAAACTGCGTACCGGCCGTCCACAGCCATTCATTTACATTATAGCGCTTGCCAAAAATGATGACTTGCTCGAAATATATCACAGTGGAATGTTGAAACAAAAATATTATAAGAAAAAAAAGAATGCACCATATATTGTTGGCATTGCGAGCGGTTACGGGGAAGCGGTTGAACTGGTGATATCCATTCTTGAGGATGTCCTTCATTCTACAGGAGGATATGATGTCAAGTCTTATTTCAAATACCGGACATGCACAAGTAAATCCGGCGGACAGGGATAGTGCTGCCGGAACGATCAATGGCGCTGCCACAATAAATAATAAGGGGAACTTATGGTATCTATTTTACTGACTGTGTTAAAAATAATTGGAATCGCAATACTTGTCATCCTCGGACTGTTAATCATGTTGTTGCTGTTTGTTTTGTTTGTTCCTGTAAGATATCGAGCGAAAGGGGACTATCATGACAATCACTTTGCGACAGACATGCGCGTTACATGGCTATTGCATGCAGCGTCATTCAAAGCCGAATACTGTATCGGACAGGTGTTTCATATGCGGCTGAAAATTTTTGGAATCACAGTATATGATAATCTCAAAACGACAGGGAAAAAATTTAAGAATAAAAAAAGGAAATCAACAAAAAATAAATCAGGGGATGTTGGCGAGATACAGGCAGCATCATTTGAAGATACTTCGGAATCTGAAAACGAAGTACCGCAAAGCGGATTTATGGAAAATTACGATGAAAAAGAGTTTGCTCCAGCACAAAACTTATCTGCCAATACCGACGAAAATCAATTTGATTCAGAAAAAGAAACCCACAAATGGCATTTTCTTCGTATAATTAAGATTATTTTTAGAAATTTTGTAAATTTTTTCAAAAATATAAAGTTCACATTTCAGAAAATATATGATACAATAGTCAGGATAAAAGATAACATAAAGTATTACCTTGAATTATTGCAGCTTGACAGTACCAAACAGGCAGTTACCGTGTGCAGAAAACAGCTAGGATGGGTGTTCAAAAAGATATCGCCCAAAAAGTTCAGGATAAACCTGCATCTTGGTTTTGAGGATCCAGCAGTAATGGGAGAAGTGCTTGCAGTGTGGGGAATGTTTTATCCCATGCATCAGGGAAATATAGATATACAGCCCGAGTTTGACCAGTCTGTCATTGAGGGTTCGTTCTTTCTTAAAGGCTGTATCAGTGTATTTGTTTTTGTAAAAGTGGCTTGTGTTCTGTATTTTGATAAGAATCTCAAGCTTTTGATAAGACACTTAAAGCGGAATAAAATTTGATTTGGAGGTTTATCATGTCAGATAACAGTTTTAATGAAGTAGTAAATTCCATGATGCAGGGAATGGAGAGTTTTCTCTCCTCCAAGACAGTGGTTGGACAACCTACACAGGCAGGAGATACAACGATTATTCCTCTCGTTGATGTTACGTTTGGTGTTGGTGCAGGCGCTTCATCTCAGGAAAAGAAAAGCGGCGGTGCCGGGGGCATGACAGGAAAAATGTCGCCAAGTGCAGTGCTTGTCATTAAAAACGGTCAGGTGCGGCTTGTGAACATAAAGAATCAGGATACGGTCAACAAAATTATTGACATGGTTCCTGACCTGATTGACCGCTTTAAGCCCAGAAATGATGATATGCCAAGTGATGACGAAGCAATCAGCACTGCATTTCCGGAAAAGGAATAAATAAAAATTACAAATTTTGCATATAATTAATAACGATATGCCGGAGTATAGGACTATGTGCAAGCTTATAGGTTATACGTTATTTTGGATTGCAGTCGGCATGCTCTTTATGTTGGTGATAGGAAATACGTGGATGGGATTAATTCTTATTGCAATTTTTGTAATTTCGGGTTATTATCTATTCAGTTGCAAATAAAAGGGAGTTTTATGAGGGAGAAACGTGCAAAAGCGGACAGGGATGTTTTTTGCATGGTATTGTGCGGAATGGAGGATTTATATGTTGGATTTTGATGAAGAGCTCATGAAGGCTGAAGCACCAGATGATATCAAAAAGATGAAAATCTGGATGTTTCAGGAGCAGGTCAGAATTCAGGCGAAAAGGGATGAACTTCAGGAATTTAGCCGTGATCTACAGGATTTGAAGAGAAAACTGGATCGGGAAAAGAATGCACTGGACATACGTGAAAAGTCAATTAAAAAGCGTTTCGATGACAATGAAGTATTCATCGCAAAAAAGCAGAAGATAATTGAGGACGCCTATCAGCAGCTTGCGGTTGACAGAAAGGCGCTGGAATGTGAACGCCTGAATTTTGAACACGAAAAGAGTAAGTACAGACGTCAGAAGATGTCCGGATCAAAGCCTGTTCATCAGCAGTATGAGTCAGGTGCTTATGACGGTACAAATTTTTTCCGCGGGGTTGACAGCGAACTTTCTTTGAGAAAGCGGTATAAGGAATTGCTGAAAATTTTTCATCCCGACAATAAATGCGGTGATACAAAAACGCTGCTTTTAATTCAGACAGAGTATGAGAGTCTCAGAAGCCGGTACTACGAAAGCTAAAGTAGTGCTGGCTTTTATACAGTTGTCAGAAGATTGCCCGTATATAGATTAAAACGTATAGTTTCCGCTGCATAAAAAAAAAGCACCAGCAGTGCTTCTTTTTTATGAATAAATTTCATTATGCTCTTTCAACAGCCCCTGAACGTAAGCATCTTGTACATACGTGCATTCTCTTAGCAGCTCCGTTTACTTTGCATTTTACATTTCTTACATTTGAATTCCAAATTGCATTGGATCTTCTATGAGAATGGCTTACGTTATTACCGAAATGAACGCCTTTGCCACAAATATCACACTTTGCCATCGTTAGCACCTCCTCGACTAAACTAAGTCATTCGACTCGCAACAGTAATATATTATCAAATAATAGAACATTTGGCAAGCTGTTTTTGACAAAAAAATTAATTTTTTTGTAATCTATAGAAATTCTGTTAAAATATGTGTTTCCTTTTTTCCTAAAAACGGTTATAATAATAGCGATTAGTGTTTTTATTATAAAAACAAAAGGAGGATTTCTATGAAAGGATCTATGAATACCCATATGGGTAATATCTATATTGATCCTGAGGTTATCGCCCAATACGCCGGAAGTGTCGCTGTTGAGTGCTTTGGCATCGTCGGTATGGCCTCAGTAAACGTAAAGGACGGCTTGGTGAAGCTGCTCATGAAGGAGAGTATCACACACGGAATATCCGTAAATATTGTTCATAATAAATTGATTCTTGATTTTCACGTTATTGTTTCCTATGGGGTAAGTATCATTACGGTATGTGACAATCTGATTAATAATGTAAAATACAAGGTTGAAAATTTCACAGGTCTCGAAATCGAAAAAATCAACATCTTTGTTGAAGGCGTTCGAGTAATTGATTAAGGAGGATTTCTGAAGTGGGATTAAATGTAATCGACGCTAAAATGCTTTCAAAGATGTTTCTTGCCGGAGCGAAAAATTTGGAGCATAAAAAAGAATGGATAAATGAGCTGAATGTTTTCCCTGTTCCGGATGGCGATACCGGTACCAATATGTCAATGACGATAATGTCTGCGGCAAAGGAAGTTGCTGCCATTGAAAATCCTGATATGGCATCCCTTGCAAAAGCCATCTCATCCGGTTCCCTGCGGGGAGCCCGCGGAAATTCGGGCGTCATCCTGTCACAGCTTTTCCGAGGATTTACAAAAGTTATACGGGAGTATGACGAAATAAACGCAGCAATCCTTGCATCAGCATGCGACAAGGCAGTGGAAACTGCATATAAGGCTGTCATGAAGCCAAAGGAAGGTACAATTCTCACCGTTGCAAAAGGTGCCGCAAAGAGAGCAAATGACCTTGCCATGGCGGGAGAGCGGGATTTAGAAAAGTTTATCACCGAGGTAATCAAAGAGGCCGAGGTTGTTCTGTCGCAGACACCTGACATGCTTCCGGTACTAAAGCAGGCGGGCGTTGTCGATTCGGGCGGTCAGGGTCTTGTGGAAGTACTAAAGGGCGGGCTGGATGCTTTCTTAGGTAAGGAGCTTGACCTTTCTATCGAAGCTGCCCCTAAAACGAAATCGGCGGAGAAAGGCGCAATGACGTCCAATATCGAGGCGCAGGCAAATGCGGAAATTAAATTCTGTTACTGCACCCAGTTTCTGATTATGCTGAACAAGACATTTAATATAAAGCAGGAAATGGACTTCAAAGAATACCTTTCATCTATTGGTGACTCTATTGTAGTCGTTGCTGATGATGAAATCGTAAAAGTTCATGTGCATACAAACGATCCGGGACTTGCAATGCAAAAAGCGCTGCGGTATGGGTCACTCACGACCATCATCATTGAAAATATGCGTCTTGAACGTGATGAAAAAGTTTCGGATATGATGGAAAAGCAAATGCAGAGTCCGGAACTTCCCGGCAGTAATTTGCCAGATGCGGGCACTGACGCACCGGCAGCCGAACATAAAGACACCGGATTTATTGCTGTTTCAATCGGAGAGGGCATGAATGAAATATTCCGCTCGCTTGGAGTTGATTACATCATAGAAGGCGGTCAGACAATGAACCCGAGCACCGAAGACATGCTAAACGCGATTGAGAAGATAAATGCCGACAATATATTTATTTTCCCGAACAATAAGAATATTATTCTGGCGGCAAATCAGGCAAAGCAGTTGACGAAGGACAAAAAAATCATTGTTATCCCTACCAAAACGGTTCCGCAGGGCATTACAGCCATCATCAACTATGTACCTGATATTTCCATTGAGGAAAATGAGGCGGTCATGACAGAGGAGGTACAGCGTGTCGCTACTGGTCAGGTAACATATGCAGTCCGGGATACCATGATTGATGACAAAGAAATCCATCAGGGTGACTTTATGGGAATTGGAGACAAGGGAATTCTCTCTGTGGGAAAAGACTTGCAGACAGTCGCTTTTGACATGATTCTGGAGATGATGTCTGACGAGTATGAATTAATCAGTATTTATTATGGAGACATCATTAAAAAGGAGCAGGCGCAAAAGCTGGCAGATATGGTAAAAGCACAGTTCAGCAGCTGTGATGTGGAGCTTCAATTCGGGGGACAGCCGATTTATTCTTATATTGTTTCGGCGGAATGACCAGTGTGAAGAACGATATTGATATTATACAAAGAACGCCATGGTTCAGGCGTTCTTTGTGTTAGGAGAGTACTATGCATTTTGATGATCCAATTACAGTCTTGAACGGTATCGGTGATAAGACGGCATCCCTTTACCATAAGTTGGATATTGATACAATAAACGACCTTGTGACACATTATCCGAGGGATTACGAGGAATGGCGTGATATCGTAACTATAGGGGAACTGAAAGCAAATCATCAGGTACATGCAGTCCATGCCATGGTTATCAGCGCTCCCCAGACCATCCATATCAGAAAAAATATGTCGATTACGACAGCGCGTGTGAGAGACGAGAGCGGTGCCTGCGATATCACTTATTTTAATATGCCGTATATGAAAAACAGTCTTCAGCCCGGAAAACAATACATTTTTCGCGGGCGTGTCGTATTGAAAAACAATCGAATGACGATGGAGCAGCCGAAAATAATCAGCACAAAAGAGTTTATGCAGAATGTGCATCGGCTTGCACCAGTCTATCCGACCACAAAAGGACTTTCCATTGCCGCAATCACCAAGGCAATGCATCTGGCGTTGGAAGGACTGGATTTTGAGAAAGACTATATTCCGGAATCAATGCGCATAAAGTACGGGCTGTCAGATTTGAAAGCGGCGGTGTATGGGCTTCATTTCCCACGAAATTTTGATGATATGGTTTGTGCGCGGAAACGCCTTGTCTTTGAGGAATTTCTGTTTTTTATCATAGGTGTTCTGGCTTTAAAGGATATGACTGTTCAGGAAATCAATGATGCGCCGATGATGCGGATTGATGCATGTCAGGAATTTATTGATTCACTTCCCTATGAACTTACGAATGCCCAGAAAAAGGTCTGGGCAGAGATAGAAAATGATATGTGCTCTGCACGGCTAATGAACAGACTCGTTCAGGGGGATGTCGGTTCCGGCAAGACAATTGTGGCTATTCTGGCTATGTTCCTTTGCATCATGAACCACCATCAGGCAGCGTTTATGGCGCCGACGGAGGTGCTTGCAAAGCAGCACTATGCGTCTGTTTTGGAACTGATAGAGGAGTATGGGCTTCCGTTTAAGCCGGTTCTGCTGACAGGTTTACTGACGGCAAGGGAAAAGCGCAGGGTGAAGGAGAGCATTGCCCTTGGAACATGCAATGTCATTGTTGGAACACAGGCGTTGCTGCAAGGGGACGTTGATTTTTATGACCTGCGTCTTGTCATTACGGACGAACAACACCGTTTCGGGGTGAAACAGCGCGAAACCCTTGCCCAGAAAGGAATCCAGCCGCATATTCTTGTCATGAGCGCGACTCCGATTCCAAGGACACTTGCCCTGATTTTATATGGTGACTTGGATATTTCTGTTATGGACGAGCTTCCGGCAAACAGGCTTCCGATAAAAAACTGTGTTGTCAATACAGATTATCGCAAAAAGGCGTATGAATTTATCGCAAAGGAAGCAGCAGCGGGGAGGCAGGCATATGTTATCTGTCCGATGGTAGAGCCAAACGAGGAAATCATGGGGGATCAGCCGGTTCTTGAAAATGTTGTCGAATATACGGAGAAATTAAGAAAAGCACTCCCTGATACCGTTCGCGTAGAATTCCTTCACGGACAGATGAGCCCGAAGGCAAAAAACTATATTATGGAGGAATTTGCCCAGCATCACATAGATGTTCTGGTGTCGACAACAGTGATAGAAGTCGGTATCAATGTTCCAAACGCCACGGTAATGCTTGTTGAAAATGCTGAACGGTTCGGGCTTGCACAGCTTCATCAGCTTCGGGGACGTGTCGGACGTGGAAAGAACCAGTCGTATTGTATATTTATCACGACAACGAGTCAGAATGATACTATGGAAAGGCTTCAGGTGTTAAATAAGTCTAATGACGGTTTTTTTATTTCTTCGGAAGATATGCGTCTTCGTGGGCCGGGAGATTTGTTTGGCATTCGTCAGAGCGGGCAGTTCCAATTTCGGCTGGGTGACATTTATCAGGATGCCGGTATATTGCAGGAAGCGCAAAGATGTGCCATGGAGCTTTATGCGGACAGCATTCATGGCGGGGAGCCCGCGGAAGAAAACCGACGTTTTTGGAAGCATTATGAGGATAATATTGCCTCTAATGTTGACTTTATAAATATCTGACAGTACAATGGAATTGTTCGGATTATAATTTCGCCCATTGCTTACGCTCATGCCGGATTTATCCGATTTCAGGCTGTTTCGGTGTGAACAGGCAGCATTTAGGTGCATGATTCCCATTATTTTGACGGGGAATGAACGTAACATAATTTATTATAAGAGATCTATGAAAACAGGGAGAATGGATAATATGTCAAAAATAGCAATTGTTACAGACAGTAACAGCGGTATCACACAGGCCGAGGCCAAAGCGCTTGGCATTCATGTACTGCCAATGCCCTTTATGATTGACGGGGAGACTTACTATGAGGAAATTACGCTTAGTCAGGACGAGTTTTATCAGAAGCTTGCCCAGAATGCAGATATTTCAACCTCGCAGCCATCACCGGAATCTATTATGCAGCTTTGGGACGGGCTGTTGAAAGAATATGACGAGGTGGTTCATATTCCGATGTCCAGCGGACTAAGCGGCTCGTGCCAGACTGCATCCATGCTGGCACAGGACTATGACGGGAAAGTTCATGTTGTCAATAATCAGCGGATTTCCGTCACACAGAAAGGGTCTGCATATGATGCGATTGAGCTTGCCAAGATGGGAAAATCCGGCAATGAAATAAAAGACGTACTGGAGGCAGACAAATTTAATTCCAGTATTTATATTATGATAGACACATTGTATTATTTAAAAAAGGGTGGCAGGATTACGCCGGCTGCCGCGGCGCTCGGCACATTGCTCCGGCTGAAACCGGTTCTTCAGATACAAGGAGAGAAGCTTGACGCGTTCGCAAAGGCAAGAACTGTCAATCAGGCAAAGTCAATCATGATAAATGCCATTAAGAGCGATATAGAGAAACGTTTTGGCGGTATCTCGCCGGAAAACCAAATGTATCTGGCGATTGCGCATACCCAGAACGAAGAAGCTGCAAAGGTGTTTAAGGAAGAAGTGCAGGCTCAGTTTCCGGATTATCCGATTGTTGCAGTTGACCCGCTTTCTCTCAGTGTCTCCTGCCACATTGGACCCGGCTCGCTTGCAGTCACATGCTGCAAAAAATTAATATAGCATTTTTGAAACACGCTCTAGTGCATAAAATAGCGCATACACAATGTGTATGCGCCATTATTTTTTATACCAGTGCTGCGGTTATAATTGCCATGGAATAGACTTCGATAGCATTACATCCGCGTGACAAGTCATTGACTGGGGCATTCAGACCCAGAAGAATTGGACCATACGCCTCAAAGTTACCCATTCTCTGCGCAATTTTGTACCCCATGTTTCCAGAACTTAAATCCGGGAAAATGAACGTATTTGCATGGCCTGCAACTTGGGACTTGGGACATTTTGTACGTGCCACACGCGGAGAAACGGCAGCATCGAATTGCAGTTCTCCCTCAATCGGAGTCATTGGGTACATTGCTTTTGCCTTGATTGCTGCATTTCTCATTTTCTCCACATCAGGACCTTTGCCAGAGCCAAGAGTAGAGTAGCTCAAAAAGGCAACCTTCGGGTCGACACCAAATATTTTTGCACACTCAACAGTCTCGCCACAGATTTCAACAAGCTCATCCTCTGTAGGATTAATGTTAATTGCGCAGTCACTCATTGCCAGAACTTCATTTTCACCTGTCGCGCCAGGGCGGACAAGAATAAAGCAGGAAGATACGATTTTATTTCCCGGTTTTGTCTTGATAATCTGCAACGCCGGGCGGACAGTATCAGCTGTAGAGTAGGTTGCACCACCGAGCAGCGAATCCGCAACACCCATCTCCACGAGCATTGTCCCGAAATAATTTGGCTGTGAAAGAATCTTTCTAGCCTCCTCGGGTGTCATTCCCTTTCCTTTTCGCAGTTCGCAGAAACGCTCAACCATCTCGTCAAAGCGATCGTAATTGTTGCTGTCAATAATCTGTGCCCCGCGAATATTGTATCCGGCTTCTTCCGCAGCCTTTAAGACGTCTTCTTCGTTACCGACGAGAATCGGGTGCAGGAAACTGCTCGCCAGCAGACGGGAAGCAGCCTCGAGGATACGTGGGTCAGTTCCTTCAGTGAAAACAATTGTCTTCGGGTTTTTTTTCAGCTGGTCAATCATTGTACCAAATCCATACATAATAAAAATCCTTCCTTTTCTTGATATTTGTTCCTGTTTTTTGATTTTCAGATATGTTTGTGAAAGCGTTTACACCGTGATATTCACTAGGTTTTTTTATGTTTCTAAATACTATTGTATACAAAATTTTTTCATTTGCAATGGTTGTATTGAAATAAGTGCAGAGAAACATATTTTTTATTAAAAAATAACAAAATTGTATGTTCGAAAATATGTTCAAGTACTGTCAAACGCGCTCTAGGAAGCATACCAACACGGATGAAAACGTATGTTTGAAAAAATGCGTAAAAGTATTTGCAATCTGGAAAAGATGTGTTATACTCTTATAGGGCAAATGTGTCCCATGTATACTATATACAAGAATTTATTGATCGTGATATAATCTTAGAAAGGCATGGTTCATTCAATGGCAAAAGCAGGTAACAATGTATATGATGCCTCCAGCATCACTGTTCTGGAGGGTCTTGAGGCGGTTCGGAAAAGACCGGGTATGTACATCGGAAGTGTTTCAACAAAAGGTCTGAATCATTTAATATATGAAATCGTGGACAATTCCGTGGACGAGCATCTTGCGGGAGTATGCAGTGAAATACGTGTTACTCTTGAAAAAGACGGATCGGCCACCATATCCGACAACGGCAGGGGAATTCCTGTCGGTATGCATGAAAAAGGGGTCAGTGCGGAACGCGTCGTATTTACAACGCTTCATGCAGGCGGCAAATTTGACAATAGCGCTTATAAGACGAGCGGGGGACTTCACGGTGTGGGTTCTTCCGTTGTCAATGCTCTTTCTACACAGCTGACTGTCACGGTAAAGAGCGGGGGACTGATTCACCAAGATAAATATGAATATGGAAATCCGGTTATTGACTTGGTTGACGGTCTGCTTCCTGTCATTGGCAAGACGCGGGAAACCGGAACGACAATCAATTTTACGCCGGATCCTTCCATATTTGATAAGACGCGTTTTAAGTCGGATGATGTCAAGAGCCGGCTTCATGAGACAGCATACCTCAACCCGAAGCTCACAATTATATTTACCGATAACCGCAAGGATGAACCAGAGACGATTACATACTGCGAGCCGGAAGGAATCATTGGATATGTAAAAGATTTAAACAAAAACAAGGAAGCGCTGCATGACATCATCTACTTTACGGGTATCAGTGAGGACATCACTGTGGAATGCGCGTTTCAGTATGTGAATGAATTTCATGAGAATGTACTTGGATTCTGCAACAATATCTACAATGCAGAGGGTGGTACCCACCTGACTGGTTTTAAGACGATGTTTACGACAATTATCAACAATTATGCGCGTGAACTCAATATATTAAAAGAAAAAGACATCAATTTTACAGGGGCTGATGTGCGAAACGGCATGACAGCCGTTGTTTCCATCAAACATCCTGCGCCGAGATTTGAGGGGCAGACCAAGACAAAACTTGATAATCAGGATGCCGCAAAATCCGTCAGCAAGGTTACAGGAGACGAGGTTCCGCGTTACTTTGACAGGAATATCGAGGTTTTAAAAAGTGTTATTTCCTGTGCGGAGAAGGCTGCCAAAATCCGTAAGACAGAGGAAAAAGCCAAGACCAACATGCTTACAAAACAGAAATTTTCTTTTGACTCCAACGGCAAACTGGCAAACTGCGAATCAAAGGATTATGGGAAATGTGAAATTTTTATTGTGGAGGGAGATTCCGCCGGCGGAAGTGCAAAGAGTGCGCGGAACAGAAATTATCAGGCAATTCTTCCTATCCGGGGCAAAATTCTGAATGTAGAAAAAGCAAGTATTGACAAGGTTCTGGCAAACGCCGAAATCAAGACAATGATAAACGCTTTTGGATGTGGATTTTCAGAGGGATACGGCAACGATTTTGACATTTCCAAGCTTCGGTATGACAAAATTGTGATAATGGCGGATGCCGACGTGGACGGAGCGCATATCAGCAATTTGCTGCTCACCCTTTTTTACCGGTTTATGCCCGAATTAATTTATGAAGGGCATATTTACATTGCAATGCCGCCACTGTACAAAGTGATGCCTGCGAAGGGAAAAGAAGAGTACCTCTATGATGACAAAGCGCTTGAAAAATACCGCAAAACACACAAAGGAGCTTTTACGCTGCAAAGATATAAAGGACTTGGAGAAATGGATGCAGACCAGCTGTGGGAGACGACATTGAATCCGGAAACCAGAATATTAAAACAGATTGAGATAGAAGATGCACGAATGGCGTCAGAAATCACGGAATTGCTGATGGGGACGGATGTTCTTCCGAGAAGGACATTCATATATGAACATGCGACAGAAGCAGAACTTGATATATAAGGAGCATATTGACGAATGGAAGAAAGAATTATAAAAACCGAATATTCAGAGACAATGCAGCGGTCATTCATTGATTATGCCATGAGTGTTATCATTGCGAGGGCTCTGCCAGATGTGCGGGACGGACTGAAACCAGTTCAAAGACGTACTTTGTATGATATGCACGAATTGGGAATCCGGTATGACCGTCCCTACCGAAAAAGTGCACGTATTGTGGGTGATACAATGGGTAAATACCATCCACATGGTGACAGTTCTATCTATGATGCGCTTGTAGTATTGACGCAGGATTTTAAAAAAGGGCTTCCGCTTATAGACGGGCATGGCAATTTTGGCAACATCGAGGGCGACGGCGCCGCTGCGATGCGATATACAGAGGCAAGGCTGCAGAAAATTTCACAGGAGGCTATACTCGCAGATCTTGACAAAGATGTCGTTGATTTCGTGCCCAATTTTGACGAGACCGAGAAGGAGCCAAGTGTTCTTCCATGTCGTTTTCCCAATTTGCTTGTAAATGGCTCGGAAGGCATTGCGGTAGGTATGGTTACGAGCATTCCGCCGCACAACCTTGGAGAGGTTATAGATGCTACCAAGGCATATATGATGAATGAGAACATAACCACACGTGAGCTGATGAAATATATCAAGGGACCTGATTTTCCGACAGGAGGCATCGTCTGCAACAAGGATGAGCTGTTGTCCATATATGAGACGGGAGCCGGTAAAATCAAGCTGCGCGGTAAAGTTGAAATTGAAAAGACAAAGGGTGGAAAGCTGAATCTGGTCATAACAGAGATTCCATACACCATGATTGGCGCAAATATCGGAAAATTTCTTCAGGATGTAGCTTCTTTATATGAACAGAAGAAAGCACCGGAGATTGTCGACATATCAAACCAGTCCTCAAAAGAAGGGATTCGCATTGTCATAGAATTGAAAAAAGATACGGATGTGGAAAACTTCAAAAACCTTCTGTACAAAAAAACACGTCTTGAGGATACTTTTGGCGTGAATATGATTGCGATAGCGGACGGCAGGCCGGAGACCTTGGGATTAAAAGGCATTATTGCAAGAAATGTGGCATTTCAATATGAAATTGCCACGCGGAAATACACGACTCTGCTGAATAAGGAATTGGAGAAACGTGAGATTCAGGAAGGACTTATCCGCGCCTGCAATATTATAGACCTCATCATTGAAATTCTCCGTGGCTCCAAAGACCGCAGTATGGTCAAAAACTGCCTGACTACGGGCAATACGGATGGAATCAAATTCCGCTCAAAAGAATCAGCCATTATGGCGGAACAGTTAAACTTTACGGAGCGGCAGGCAAACGCGATTCTTGATATGCGGTTATATAAGCTGATTGGTCTGGAAATCGAAGCCTTGATGAAAGAGAATAAAGAGACAAACGCCAATATTTATAAATATGAAGACATTCTTGACCGGCGTGATTCCATGGCTCAGGTAATTATTCAGGAGCTTGACGCGTTAAAGAAGGAATATGGAACAAAGCGCAGGACGCGAATCGAAAATGCAGAGGAAGCTATTTATGAGGAGAAGAAGCTTGAGGAGATGGAAGTCATGTTCCTTATGGATAGATTCGGCTATTGTAAGACGATAGACATGTCCACCTATGAGCGAAACAAAGAAACGGCACATGCGGAATTCAAATATGTAGTCAAGTGCCGCAATACAGGCAGAATATGCATATTTACCAATACAGGTCAGCTGCACACAATCAAGGTGACCGATATTCCGTTCGGAAAGTTTCGGGATAAAGGGCTTCCGGTTGACAACATCAGCAATTTTACTTCGGGAACGGAGGAAATCATCAATATTGCAAGCCAGTCGGAACTAAACTTGTACCGGCTGCTGTTTGTCACCAAACAAGGCATGTGTAAAATTGTAAGCGGCGGAGAGTTTGATGTGTCCAAGAGAACCGTTGCCTCAACGAAACTAAACGATGGGGATGCGCTGGTCGACATCGAAGTTGTGACAGAGCACCAGCATATCATACTTCAGAGCAAGGAGGGATATTTCCTGCGTTTTGACGCGGACGAAATTTCCGAGCTGAAAAAAACGGCAATCGGTGTCAGAGGCATGAAGCTTGGGGACAATGATTATATTGAAAACGTATATTATTGCCAGCCGGGTGGGGATGGTACGATTTCTTATAAAGATAAAATAATTCCGTTAAATAAATTAAAAGTTAATAAAAGGGATGCAAAAGGAACCAAAATTAGGGTATAATCAAATATATGATATTTGGGAAAATTTAGGAGATAAGAAACATGAGAGTGATAGCAGGAACCGCCAGACGTCTTTTGCTAAAGACACCCACAGGACTAGACACCCGGCCAACAACCGACAAAATAAAAGAAACACTTTTTAATATGCTAATGCCATACTTGTCAGGAGCGGTATTTGTGGATTTATTTTCCGGCAGCGGCGGTATTGGCATTGAAGCACTGAGCCGCGGAGCCAGAAAAGCTTACTTTGTAGAAAACAACCAAAAGGCAATTGCATGTATTACGGATAATATTGAACATACCCATTTCACGGACAAGTCCGTTGTCTTGAAACAAGATGTCTTTTCCGCGCTCAGGGGAAGTATAAAAGATACTGCGGATATTATCTTTCTTGATCCGCCTTACCAGCAGGAATATGACAAAAAGGTTTTAGAGTTCCTGCAGGATGCTTCATACGTCAATGAAGATACATTGATTATCGTGGAAGCTTCGAATGAAACGTCTTTCGACTATGTGGATGCGCTTGGCTTTTACGTCGAAAAAGAAAAGCAGTACAAGACAAATAAGCACGTATTTATAAAAAAATGTGAGAAAAATTAGTATATTGGAGGGATTATACCATGAATGCTGCGATTTATCCGGGGAGTTTTGACCCGATGACTCTTGGACACCTCGATATCATTAAACGTGCATCTATTATGTTCGATGAGCTGACGGTAAGTGTTTTGGATAATAAGTCTAAGAATGCGTTGTTTTCTGTCGAGGAACGTGTTAGTATATTAAAAGAAGCTACAAAGGAGCTGCCTAACGTGACAGTTGATTCTTTTAATGGTCTTTTGATTGATTATGCAAGACAAAAGAACGTACATATTTCAGTGCGCGGGCTGCGTGCTATTACGGATTTTGAATATGAATTACAGACTGCCCAGACAAACAGAATGCTGTCAAACGGAGAACTGGATACCGTTTTTTTGACAACCAGTCTTGAGTATGCTTATCTCAGTTCATCCAGCGTAAAGGAAATTGCGTCATTTAACGGAAACATTTCACAATGTGTACCTGATTTTGTGGCAGAACTTGTATATGACAAAATGAAAAATATGTGATAAGGTAGCTATAAAAGTATAAATCAGAAACAAAGAACAAATTATAGGGGGAGTAATATGAGCAGCAGAATAGAGCAGTTAATTGAAGAAATAGAGGAATTTATAGACAGCTGCAAATATAAAGCATTCTCGACGGATGTTATCATGGTTAACAAGGCGGATATTGACGATTTACTGCGTGAACTGCGCATGAAAACACCAGAAGAAATAAAGCGCTACCAAAAAATAATTTCCAATAAAGAGGCTATTTTAAATGACGCAAAGCAAAAGGCACAGGAATTGCTCAACAATGCTGCGGTTCAGACAAATGAGCTTATCAGTGAACATCAGATTATGCAGCAGGCATATGCACAGGCAAATGAAATTGTAGAGATGGCTACCAAGCAGGCGCAGGACATCCTTGACAATGCGACAATTGAGGCGAATAATGTTAAAACGGCTGCAATGCAGTACACGGACAGCATTCTTGCCAATTTGGAAAATATTCTGAAGCAGTCCATTGAAATCTCCACGCGTGACTATAATACCTTGGTTGGAAATTTACGTGAAATTGACGGTGTTGTCACGGCGAACAGAGCAGAACTTGTTCCTGTGGAGGAGATTGTCGCGGAAGTACAGGCTGCTGAGGGAGCAGGGACAGATAATATAGATTTAATATAAAAATTGTGTACATAGTATAACCCACAGTTTTTCTGTGGGTTATACTATGTAAAGGTAGTTGTTGCGAGACATACTGCGAAAGCAGGGAACGAGTCACAACACAGTGTGAGAAAGATAGTTGTTTACTTAATTTTTCAGAAAGGAAAAACAGGGGAGTTTTTATGAAGTCAATATGTAGTAAGATAATCACATTCATGATATGTATTGCTATCACGGCAATACCTTTTTCGGCACTTTTTGTATCAAAAGCAGATGCTGCGGAACCTGTTGTCATAGTCATTGACCCGGGACATGGCGGTGAAAACCTTGGTACGGATTATTTGCCAATACCAGAAAAAACATATACAATGACTGTCGCTTTATATATGAAAGAACAGCTGGAAAAATACCAGAATGTGCAGGTATACCTGACACATACCGATGACATTGATATGTCGCTTGAGGAGCGGGCTGAGTTTGCAGACAAAGTCAATGCAGACTTCCTGTTTTCATTGCACTTTAATATGTCTATTTCCCACATTTTATACGGAAGTGAGATATGGGTTCCGTCAACCGGACAATTATACAGTCAGGGTTATTCCGCAGGAAATGAATTCCTAAAGCAGTTCGAGGAGATGGGGCTTTTTAATCGTGGCATAAAGACTAGAATCGGCAGCAAGGGAACTGATTATTATGGAATTATACGACAGTGTGCAATTAGAAATATTCCGTCAATCATTGTGGAGCACTGTCATGTGGACAATGCAAAAGATGTTCCTTTTATACAGTCACAGGAAAAACTCAGGGAATTTGGCGTGCGTGACGCCGAAGCAGTTGCAAGATATTTCGGCTTAAAATCAAAGGATGGAAAGACAGATTACAGCAGCTATGCACCGCTGGCAGTTCCAGTACCAGCAAACCGTGTATATAATGATTCTACAGCGCCCTTGTATTTGAATGCGAGACTTGTTCACTATGACAAGACTGGAAAGTATGCCACTGTGGAACTGGATTCCTATGATGGGGAATCTGCGCTCCAGTATTATTCTTATTCCGATGACAATGGTTTAACATGGTCGCCGCTACAGCCTTGGTCAAAAGGCAGTACGTCTATAACCGTGTCTGTCAATATGGGCTACGGCAAAAAAGACAGTCTGATTTTCAAAGTGTATAACTTGTATGACAAAGATACAACCTCAAATGTGATACAATTAAATTAGTACGCCAGACTTAAAAAGCGGGTTTTGTGATAAGGAAATAGTATGCTGCGGAAATCATTGTGATAATAACTTTGTGTTTCAAATAGTGACCGATGGACAGCCCTGACTTTTCCAGAAAACTGCTGGTCTGCATAATACACGAAACACCGCCGAAACATAATGCTGTCATTATCCAGAATATTTTTTGGCTGGGCAAAAGTGTTGTTGTGTAAATCGCCTGAACGCCGCCGATGATTTCCAGAAAACTTGACAGAATGTTCCTATGATTGCCTGATAGGGGCATGAAATCAAGAAATATGCGAAACGCATTGGTAAATGTGATATAGCCGCCAAGTACAATTAATGCCTGTGTATTGTCAATACAGGATTTCTTGAGTGTGGATGCGAGAGAGAGCGTTGGCGCATCTGGGCATGGATTGATGTTGTCTGAATGTTCGTTTTTCATCGGACTGTTTTTGAAAAAAGGGAAATAGCCCAACAGCATGCCATAAACAGCGGGAATTCCATACATGCCAAACACGAACAACATTGTATTGTGGTATCCACATTCGTGCAGGATTGGTATGATTATCCCCATAAAGTATGCGGGACCGATATTGTTGCAAAATGCCAGCAAGGTGTTGGCTTCCGGTTTGCTTAATTTGTTTTTTTCCAGTAGGTCGCTCACAACCTTTGCACCCATCGGAAATCCGCAGAAGAATCCCATAAATATAGCATATAGCCCATAACTGCTGTATTTGTATATTTTTCTTAAGATGCGTGTGAGCATATGCCCTAGTTCCAAATCTGCGCCACTGTATACCATGATAGAGCTTATCATCATAAAGGGAAAGAGTGTCGGAACCATCTTGGCAGCCCATTGGTACAAGCCTTCATAGGCGTATCGGAATGTGGCGTCAGGATTACTTAAGATGATAATAATAAGCAGAAGATATATCATAGTTTTCAGCAGCATATACTCACCATGGATTGCGTTTACTATATTTTATAATTAAGCCGGTGAAATTATGTATATCATAGGTGTACATTATGGCTACCGTTGAGGATTTGGCACGGTATGCTGCGGATTTCTTAGCGTGTGTTTGAAAATTCATTCCTGTCATTTTAATGGCATGACATCTGCGCATATGGATTTGACACGAAGGGTTTCGGCAGTCAGAATCCGAAAACAGAATTGTTACATATGATGCTGGGAGGCAGACGATGAGACTGGACAAATTTTTATGTGATATGCAGCTTGGGACACGAAGTCAGGTTAAGGACTGTATAAAAAAGGGAAATGTATCCGTCAATGGAAGTACTGTGAAAAGTCCTGATTACAAACTGGACGAAAATGCGGACAGTGTTTCCTATATGGGTAAAAATGTTACGTATCAAAGCCTCTATTATTATATGCTTCATAAACCGATGAATGTGGTTACGGCAACAAAAGATTCCCATGACAAAACTGTAATGGACTTGCTTCCGGATGCCAATGGAAAAAATTTGTTTCCGGTTGGGAGACTTGACAAGGACACAGAGGGACTTTTACTGATTACAAATGACGGTGAGCTTGCCCATAATCTGCTTTCCCCAAAAAAACATGTGAAGAAAACTTATTATGTAGAATGTTCCGGAGAGATTGATTCAGACAAGCTTCATATGCTTGAAAATGGGGTAGATATCGGTGACGAAGAGCCAACGTGTCCAGCAGAAGTCCGGCTGATATCTCAATTAGACTGCTCCTATACCATGGAACTTACGATTACGGAAGGACGGTTCCATCAGGTAAAACGGATGGTTCAGGCAGTCGGTGGCGCTGTCAGTTATTTGAAAAGACTTTCAATGGGAAGCCTTTCTTTAGATTCCAATTTGCCAAAAGGGGCGTACAGACCCTTGACAGCGGACGAAATTGCACGTTTAAAAAACAATCTATATTGAATGGCAAATACGAAAAGGGAGGACAATAAATTGTCACTTGCGAATGGTTTTCTTCCCATGACAGCGGAAGAAGTAAGGGAGCTTGGCATAAGCCAGCTGGATTTTATTTATGTTACAGGGGATGCCTATGTCGATCATCCTTCCTTTGGGCATGCAATTATCACGCGCCTGCTGCAATCTCATGGATACACGGTCGGAATCATTTCACAGCCGGACTGGAAAAACGATGACAGCATTACTGTCTTAGGCACACCACGTCTCGGATTTCTGGTGTCCTCTGGTAACATGGATTCGATGGTTAATCATTACTATGTCTCCAAAAAGCATCGCGATACGGATGCCTATACGCCAGGCGGCAGACCTTATATGAGACCCGATCATGCCACAGTCGTATACAGCAACCTAATCCGCAAAAAATATAAGCATATCCCGATTATTATTGGTGGAATTGAGGCAAGTCTTCGGCGCATGGCACACTATGATTACTGGTCTGATTCCTTTAAGCGTTCGATACTGCTCGACAGTCAGGCAGACATTATCTCATATGGAATGGGGGAAAAGTCCATTGTTGAGATAGCCGATGCGTTAAACAGCGGAATAGCAGTAAAGGACATATCCTTTATCGGCGGCACTGTATATAAAACCAAAGATATTTCAGGGCTTTACGACTATGAACTTCTTCCGTCTTATGATGGGATGGTTTCCGATAAAATATTATACGCGAAAAGTTTTAAAATACAATATGACAATACGGATGCTTTCAATGGCAAAACATTGGTAGAGCCTTACCCGAATGGTATCTATATTGTGCAAAACGTACCGCAGAAGCCGCTTACCATGCAGGAGATGGATGATGTGTACGCATTGCCATACCAGCGTACATTTCATCCTTCTTATGAGGCGCTCGGCGGGGTTCCGGCTGTTTCGGAGATAAAATTTTCACTGATTAGCAATCGCGGATGTTTTGGCGGGTGTAATTTTTGTGCGCTTACTTTCCATCAGGGGCGGACGATACAAGTTCGGAGTCATGAATCAATTCTCGAGGAGGCAAAGCTTATTACGCAGGATAAGGACTTTAAAGGATATATTCATGACGTGGGCGGACCGACAGCCAATTTCCGAGAACCTTCATGTCAGAAACAGCTTCATGCCGGCGTCTGCAAGCACAGGCAGTGTCTGTGTCCAAAGCCGTGTCCAAACCTTGAAGTGACACATTCTGACTATTTGTCACTGCTGCGAAAACTTCGAGGTCTTCCGAATGTAAAAAAGGTTTTTGTGCGTTCAGGAATTCGGTTTGATTATCTTTTACTGGATAAGGACGACACCTTTTTCAGGGAGCTTGTCGAACATCATATCAGCGGACAGCTTAAGGTTGCGCCAGAGCATATCAGCGATGTCGTTCTGTCCAAAATGGGAAAGCCAGAAAACGCAGTCTATGAAGCTTTTACAGAAAAATACCGCAGACTGAATCAAAAAATGGGAAAAAATCAGTTTCTTGTTCCCTATCTGATGTCATCGCACCCAGGTTCCACCATCAAGGAGGCTGTAGCGTTAGCCGAATATTTGCGGGATATCGGGTATATGCCCGAACAGGTACAGGATTTTTATCCGACACCGTCAACAATGTCAACAGTTATGTATTATACCGGAATTGACCCTGTGACAATGAAGCGTGTATATGTGTGTAAAAATCCGCATGAAAAGGCAATGCAGCGGGCGCTGATTCAATACCGCAATCCCAAAAATTATGACCTTGTGCAGGAGGCGTTGAAACTTGCAGGCAGGGAAGATTTAATCGGTTTTGACAAAAGGTGTCTGATAAAACCGAGGAGACGCGCGGAAGAGGGGTTCCGACAGATGCCAAAATCCCAAAATACAAAGGGAACTGATAATTTTTCCAAAAAATGTAATAATATGAGTAAACGCAAGGAAACCGTTAAGCGGACAAAGAAAAAAACAATTCGAAACACGCACAAAAAGAAGTCATAAAACTGACAGAAAGGATTCTCATATGAACATTATTATAATCACAGGTGCGTCCTCCGGTATGGGCGTAGAGTTTGCATTGCAGCTGGACAATGTTTTCCACAATATTGACGAGATATGGCTGATTGCGCGCAGGAAGAAAGAAATGCTTGAAGTGGCACAGTACCTTGAGCATCCCACAAGGGTTCTTGATATGGATGTCACAGACAGCAGCGATATCGACCGGCTCAGAAAACTGCTCTCTGATGAAAAGCCCGTAATCCGTATGCTCGTCAACAGCGCAGGATATGGAATAATGGGTGATTTTTCAAATTCCGATATCGGCGCTGAGCTTGGTATGATAGATGTAAACTGCAAGGCACTGACGCAGATGACATATTTATGTATTCCTTACATGAAAAAAAACAGTAGAATCATACAGCTTGCCTCAAGTGCTGCTTTCTTGCCACAGCCCAATTTCGCAGTATACGCAGCAACCAAATCCTATGTATATAGTTTTTCCAGAGCCTTGAACAGGGAGCTGCGCGCCAAAAAAATATATGTGACCGCAGTATGTCCGGGTCCGGTTGACACACCATTTTTTGACATTGCAGAGAGGACTGGCAGTACGCTTGCCGTCAAAAAGCTTACGCTTGTCCGCGCTGACCAAGTGGTTCAAAAAGCAATCGGGGATTCCTACCACAGACGTGAAAAATCCGTGTATGGTGCATGGATTAAAAGTTTTGAAGCTGCGGCGAAGATACTTCCACACAGCGCTATTTTGGCGCTTATGCAGGTTTTAAAATAATATGGTTATACATCATGGCAGGAACGGGGGATTCTTATGAAGATACAAAGGAAAAAGAAAGGTGACTACGGATATCCGCCTTATGAGACCAAGCGGGTGATTATCCGCACAGCGGCATATTTTTTGATTTCGGTTGCAGTATTTTTGCTGGGATATTTTTCTACCGGAAAAAAGGAAAATCTACTGACAATCGTTGCTGTACTTGGTATGCTTCCTTCAAGCAAAAGCCTTGTGTCTGTTGTTATGTATTTGAAAATACCGAAATTTAGCCAAGAAATCTATCAGGAAATATCTGCGCGAGAAGGGATTGTGCCTGTTGTCTATAGCTTGTATCTGACATCCTATAAAAAGAATTTTGCTGTGGACTGTTTTGCAGTTCGCGGCGGCAGCCTGATTGGATATACATCGTTTCAGGAATGCGATGCGGCAGCCTGTGAAGAACACATTAAGGGGATTTTAAAACAGAACAGCATCAAGAATATGACAGTCAAGATATTTCACGAAAAGATGCGTTTTTTGGATCGTCTAGGACAGCTGCAGGAGCTGGATTCCAACAAAAAAGAGACAGAGATTTTAACATTATTGTGCGATATCTCTCTTTAGGAATGATATTAGGGCAGATTTTTAATAAGCTTGCCGTAGGGAGAATTTGTATTATGATTATAACCAAGATTGCTGCAAACGAGAATGGACAGCGGTTTGACAAATACCTGAAAAAATTGTTAAAAAATGCGCCGGACAGCTTTATTTATAAAATGCTGCGCAAAAAGAATATTGTATTAAATGGAAAGAAAGCCGATGGAAGGGAAATACTCTGTCTTGATGACGAGGTAAAGCTTTTCCTTGCAGATGACACGTTTGAAAAATTTGGCGGTAAATCCATACACAATCCTCCTGACATAACACAATACAAACAGGCTTATCATAAATTGAATGCGCTAAAGATAATGTATGAGGATGATAACATCCTGATTGTGAATAAACCGGCAGGAATACTTTCACAGAAATCAAAGCCGGATGATATGAGCGTCAATGAATGGCTGACAGGATATCTGCTATTTCGGAACAGTATCACTGCAGAAACGCTTTCAACATTTAAGCCTTCTATCTGTAACCGGCTTGACCGGAATACCTCCGGAATGGTTATATGCGGAAAAACACTTGCAGGAAGTCAGTATTTAAGCAGCATTATCAAGGATAAATCGTTAGAGAAGTATTACTATTGCATAGTAGATGGAAGTCTTAGCTTAAATGCGCATGTGACAGGTTATTTATGCAAGGACGCTGTACAGAACAAGGTGACTGTTTTTTCAAAAGAATGCAATATCCCGCATGTTTTGCGGCGGGAAGCAGAATATATTGACACTGCGTTTCACACAGTGTACACAGCCCATGACATGACATTCATGGAAGTACAGCTTTTTACAGGGAAAACACATCAGATACGTGCCCACTTGTCGTCACTTGGCCATCCCATCATAGGAGACGTCAAATATGGCAGTCCGGCTGCCAATCAGAAATATGCGAAAAAGGGAGTCCACAGCCAAATGCTGCACGCGCATAAACTTGTATTTCCATTGACGCATGACCAGATATTTGAGCGGACATCAGGAATGGTACTGGAATGTCCGGTTCCCGAAATTTTTAACAGACTTCTAAAGGAGGGATGAGGAAATGCCTACATGGAATTCCCGTGGACTGCGCGGTTCCCTTTTGGAGGAAATGGTAAATATGACAAATGAAAAGTACCGTGACAGCGGGCTTGCCCTGATCCAAAAGGTTCCGACACCGATTACGCCAATCACAATTGACAAGGAGACAAGACATATTACACTTGCTTATTTTGACCAAAAAAGTACAGTCGATTACATAGGGGTTGTGCAGGGTATTCCAGTTTGTTTTGATGCGAAAGAATGCGCTGTTGATTTGTTTACCCTGCAAAAGATACATCCCCATCAGGTTCAATTTATGAGGGATTTTGACAGACAGGACGGCATTGCATTTTTCCTGATTTATTTTACGGCACGCGATGTTATGTACTATATGAGTATAAGAGAGCTAAATGTTTTCTGGGAACGGATGGAAAATGGCGGGAGAAAAAGCTTTCGGATTGAAGAATTAAAGGATAGGTATTTTATGAAGCATAAAGGCGGACAAATGGTACCATATCTGGACATGATACAGCTTGACTTGAATGAAAGGGACTGTTGCAGTTGACACACAGGACAAAAAAGTGTATACTTCGGTTAATGCATTATGCTAATCTGATAACGAATCAACGCGTTAGCATACTAAAGTAAATAATGGAGGACTATCATGGATTTTATGGGAAAAAGACTTGTACATACGCCTGAAGGAGTGCGCGATATCTATGGAAAGGAGTACGCATCCAAGCAAAATATTCAGAAATTGTTTGGGGACAAACTTCACAGTTATGGATATCAGGATATACAGACGCCCACTTTTGAATTTTTTGATGTTTTTAGCCGTGAAATTGGCACAACGCCATCCAAGGAGTTGTATAAATTTTTTGACAAAGAGGGAAACACACTTGTACTAAGACCTGATTTTACACCATCCATTGCAAGGTGTGCTGCCAAGTATTTTATGGATGAGACAATCCCGCTTCGTTTTTGCTATTCTGGCAATAATTTTATCAATACAAATAATCTGCAGGGAAAGTTGAAAGAGACTACACAGATGGGGGCGGAGCTTATCGGGGACAGTTCGCCTGAGGCAGATGCCGAAATGATTGCAATGCTTGTGGAAGCGCTCCTGAATTCCGGACTGCAGGATTTTCAGGTGTCTGTGGGACAGATTGATTATTTCAAAGGGTTATGTGCGAACGCGGCGCTTGACGAGGAAACGGAATTGGCACTGCGCGAATTCATATCAAACAGAAATGAATTTGGTGCACATGAACTTCTTGCTGATAAAAACATACCAGAGAAATCCATTGCGGCGCTTTTGAGCGTAAACAGCCTGTTCGGATCTTATGACATACTGGACAAGGCGCAGGAGTATGCAGATAATCCCCGCTCCCAAAAAGCAATCGAGCGTTTAAAGCAAATATACGAACTGCTAAAAATATATGGTGTGGAAAAATACATCTCCTTTGATCTGGCAATGGTGAGCAAATATAATTATTACACGGGTGTGATTTTCAGCGCATATACATATCAGGCAGGAAGTGCCATTGCAAAGGGCGGACGATATGACAACCTGCTGGAGAAATTCGGAAAGTCCGCACCCGCGACCGGTTTTGTCGTTATTATTGATGACCTAGTAGCAGCGCTTGTCAGACAAAAGCTTTGTCCGGAACTTGAGAATAAAAATTTATTGCTCGTATATTCAGACAATTTTGCGGAAGCTGTTGCAAAGGTGAGGGAATACAGGGATCAAGGAATCCATGCGGTACTGATGAAATGCGAAAAATCAAAAGAGCATTACACGAAGTTTGCCGAGGAGAATTACTTTTCCAAGGTAATATTTTTATAAATTATCTGAGAACACATTTTTTTGACAGAAAATTGTGCTTGTGTCCGAATTTGCGGACTTTGGCAGGAATGGGGGGATTAAGGATGAATAAGGTAACGCAGGATATGAGATATCTTACCTTTGCGCTCGGAAAGGGAAGGCTGGCAGACAAAACACTGGAACTGCTTGAGAAGGTAGGTATCACATGTGAAGAAATGAAAGATAAAGGCTCCAGAAAACTGATTTTTGTAAATGAAGATTTAAAGCTGAAATTTTTTCTCGCAAAGGGTCCGGATGTGCCTACTTATGTAGAATATGGAGCTGCTGATATCGGCGTCGTGGGAAGTGACACGATTTTAGAAGAAAACAGAAGGGTGTATGAGGTACTTGACTTAGGATTTGGGAAATGCCGCATGTGTGTCTGTGGACCGTCCTCAGCCAAAGAACTTTTGCAGCATCATGAGATGATACGTGTGGCAAGCAAATATCCAAAGATTGCCAAAGATTATTTCTATAATCAAAAACACCAGACGGTTGATATCATTAAGCTGAATGGCTCGGTTGAACTAGGTCCGATCGTAGGTCTTAGTGACGTGATTGTCGACATTGTCGAGACAGGGTCAACCTTAAAGGAAAACGGACTGGAAGTTTTGGAGGAAATTTGTCCGCTTTCTGCGAGAATGATCGTCAATCAGGTCAGCATGAAAATGGAAGCGGAAAGAATCAAAGAGTTGCTGCAGGTACTCAAGGAGGAATTATGAGAATTGTAAAATTGACAGATGATACAAAGCAGAATCTGCTGGAAAATTTATTAAAACGAAGCACAAATGATTATGGTGATTATGAGAAAATCGTTGCGGATATCATAGAAGACGTGAAGACCCGCAAGGAGGAAGCCGTCTTTGCGTACTCCTTAAAGTTTGACAAATGTACGACGACAAAAGAAAACTTTCAGGTTACCAGATCAGAAATTGATGCAGCATATGAGGAGTTGGACGAGCATTTCATACAAGTGATGAAAGATTCCGCTGCAAATATCCGCAGTTACCACGAGAAACAAAAGAAAAACAGCTGGTTTGACGCCAAAGAAGATGGAACAATCCTTGGACAGAAGATTACACCTATGCAGAATGTCGGTGTCTACGTTCCCGGAGGAAAAGCGGCTTATCCGTCGACAACGCTGATGAACGTCATCCCTGCGAAAGTAGCAGGCGTTTCCAATATTATCATGACTACTCCGGCAGGGGCAGACGGTAAAATCAACCCTGCAACACTCGCCGCAGCAGATATTGCAGGCGTGGACGCCATATATAAGGTCGGCGGTGCGCAGGCAATTGCAGCACTTGCATACGGAACAGAGATAATTCCCAAGGTTGACAAAATTGTCGGACCCGGAAATATTTTTGTCGCGCTTGCCAAACGTGCTGTATATGGCCATGTGAGTATTGACTCCATCGCAGGACCATCAGAAATCCTTGTACTTGCTGACGAGAGTGCCACGCCAAGATATGTTGCGGCAGATTTGCTGTCACAGGCAGAGCATGATGAACTTGCGTCTGCAATTCTGATTACTACAAGTGAGGAGCTTGCCCAAAAAGTATCTGCTGAGGTAGATGCGTTTGTCAAAGTGCTGGAACGCAGGGAAATCATACAAAAGTCACTAGACAACTACGGATATATCCTTGTAGCGCCGGATATGGATACGGCTGTCGAAGCCGCAAACGAAATTGCATCGGAGCATCTTGAAATTCTGACAAAAAATCCGTTCGATACTATGACCAAAATCAGAAACGCAGGTGCAATTTTCCTTGGGGAATACTCGTCTGAACCGCTTGGTGATTATTATGCCGGTCCAAACCATGTTCTTCCGACAAACGGGACTGCGAAATTCTTCTCCCCATTGAATGTGGACGACTATGTAAAAAAGTCAAGCATTATTTCTTATTCTAGGGAGGCGTTGGAAAAGGTTCATGAAGATATTGAACTTTTTGCAAGGAAAGAGGGGCTGACCGCTCATGCAAATTCCATTCATGTGCGGTTTGAGAAGGAATCATAATGCAGAACAGAAAGGATATCAATATGGACAGAACAGCGGAAGTAAAGCGAGTGACAAAGGAAACAGATATCTACATGAGTCTCAAGCTGGACGGGGAAGGAAAATCCTGTGTGGATACAGGGATTGGTTTCTTTAACCATATGCTTGAAGGCTTTTCAAAGCATGGTTTTTTTGATCTGGATGTCAAGATAAACGGAGACTTGGACGTTGACGGTCATCACACTGTGGAGGACGCAGGTATCGTGCTAGGCAGTGCCATAAAGGAAGCTGTCGGAGACAAAAAAGGAATCAAACGGTATGGCTATTTTATCCTGCCCATGGATGATGCTTTGGCCTTGTGTGCGATTGACTTGTGCGGTCGTCCTTATCTGCAGTTTGAATGTGCTTTTCCGAATGATATGGTTGGCGGCTTTGATACATCACTGGTTAGAGAATTTTTCTATGCCGTATCTTATAGTGCGGCAATGAACATTCATATAAAGATGCTTAGCGGCGAAAACAGTCATCACATGATTGAGGCGATATTCAAGGCATTTGCAAAAGCGCTTGATATGGCGGTGTCCAAAGATGAACGCATCAAAGATGTGCTTTCTACCAAAGGAAGTCTATCGTAATCACGTAGGTTCGGATAAAAATCTGTCCATTTCACCGGACGGATTGTAGTTAAAACAAAAAGGGGAGGAAAACAGACTGATGAAAAGACAAAAATCAGCCAACAGATTTACAAGAATCCTTTGTACGTTTCTGGCAGTGTGTATGCTGTGCGGTATTCCGGTAATTCCATCAAAAGCAGCGGTTGTTGAAAGAGGGATTGATGTTTCGAAATGGCAGGGGGCAATCAACTGGCAGGCAGTGGCGCAGAGTGGTGTGACATTTGCCTTTATCAGGGTAGGAAGTACGTTAAAAGGTATTGACGAATACTTTTATTATAATATGCTTGCCGCACAGCAGGCAGGTATAAAAACAGGTGTTTATATCTATTCTTATGCAACAAATGTTCAGGAAGCAGCACTTGAAGCGCAGTTTGTGTTAAACGCAATTCAAAATGTGCAGGTGTCTTATCCGGTGGTATGGGATGTCGAGGATAATGTTCAGAAATCGCTGACACCGGAGATGCTCTCTCTTATGGCAAATACTTTTTGTGCGACATTGGAGGCAGAGGGATATTATCCAATGGTTTATTCGAACACCAAATGGTATACCGACAGGCTGGGACCTATATTTTTTGACAAGTGGGTAGCGCAGTGGGGGGATACATGTGACATTCCGGATGCATCAGTATGGCAGTATTCGAGCACTGGCAGCATTCCCGGCATAAAAGGCAATGTGGATCTGGATTATGCCCTGAAAGATTATTCCACGAGCATTGTAAATACCGGGTGGGTCCCTAGAAAGGGATTTTTGTATTATTACATAAACTATAAAATGCAGCGCGGATGGCTTGATTTAGGAACAGCAAAGTATTATCTGGATCCGGCAGGGCGCATGATAACAGGTTGGCTTCCGCTTGAGGATAGTCTGTATTATCTTCATCCGGACGGTGTCATGGCAGTTGGTTTTACGCCGATTGGCGCAGGAATGTACTTTTTCGGAGCAGACGGCAAAATGTTTACAGGACTTCAGGATATTAATGGTCTGTCATATTACTTTGCAGCAGATGGAGCAATGTACACGGGGTTTCTTGATCTGCCTGACGGAAGAAGATTTTTTTCAACAGACGGGCATATGCTCACGGGATTGAATATTGTTGCAAATAACTATTATTATTTTGATGCAAAAGGACTTATGCAGACAGGCTGGCAGACAATCGGTGATCAGACATACCTTTTTGCAGCAGATGGTTCCATGGTACATGGCTGGTTCCATGATGGCGTTTACAGCTATTATTTGTCGATGGCAGACGGGCATCGTGCAACGGGCTGGCAGACAATTGAAGGCAAGACTTATTTGTTTGATGAAGCAGGGCACATGACAACTGGCGTGGCAGACTTGAATGGTCTCTCATACCTTTTTGCGGCAGATGGATCCATGTATACGGGCTGGTTTACGGATGGTGTTTCCACAAAATATTATGAAGCAGACGGCCATATGGCAGTTGGTCTGGCAACAATCAACGGCAGCATTTACTATTTTGACATCAATGGAAATATGCAGACAGGAATCGTTGAAATCGGCGGAATTCCCTATATTTTTGATGTTGACGGCAAGATGATTTCACAATAGGACAGGTATTTTGTATGAGAAAATTAGCTTTGAGCGATGATATTTTATTAAAAGTTGAAAAACCGGCGCGTTATATCGGCAACGAGGTAAACAGTGTCACAAAGGACAAAGAAAAGACGGATGTCCGGTTTGTAATGTGTTTTCCGGATGTCTACGAAATTGGCATGTCACATCTTGGCATCCAGATTTTGTATGATATGCTGAATCGTTTTACAGATACATGGTGCGAACGCGTCTACTCACCATGGCCTGACCTTGATGCCGTGATGCGCGAAAAACAGATTCCACTGTTTGCACTGGAGTCACAAGATGCTGTCAGGGACTTTGATTTTCTGGGAATCACTATTCAGTACGAGATGTGCTACACAAATATATTGCAGATATTGGACTTGTCACAGATACCGCTGATGGCAGTGGAAAGGACGTGGGAGCACCCCATTGTTATTGGCGGCGGACCATGCAGCTATAATCCGGAACCGATTGCCGATTTTTTTGATATTTTTTATATTGGTGAGGGTGAAACACAATATCGGGCACTTTTGGATTTATATAAAGAATGCAGAAAAATGGGGGATTCCAGAGAACAGTTTCTGCATAAGGCGGCGAAGCTTTCCGGAATGTATGTACCACAGTTTTATGAGGTGTCATATCACGAAGATGGTACCATTCGGTCTTTTGTGCCCACCAAACCAGATATTCCAAAGACAGTCGTAAAAGAGATTGTCAAGGACGTTTCCAATACGTACTATCCGGAGAAACCTGTTGTACCGTTTATCAAATGCACACAGGACAGGGTGGTGCTTGAAATCCAGAGAGGGTGTATTCGCGGATGCCGTTTTTGTCAGGCGGGACAGCTGTACAAGCCTGTCAGGGAACGGGATATGACAATGCTTAAAGACTATGCCATTAAAATGCTTGACAACACAGGATATGAGGAAATCTCACTAAGTTCATTGAGCTCTAGTGACTATTCCCATCTTGAAGAGCTTGTAACCTTTTTGATAGACAAATGTCATGAAAAGAAAGTGAATATATCGCTTCCGTCACTTCGAATTGACGCCTTTTCGCTTGATGTCATGGAGAAGGTTCAGGATATCAAAAAAAGCAGCCTTACATTTGCCCCCGAAGCCGGAAGCCAGCGTCTTAGGAATGTGATAAACAAAGGGCTTACGGAGGAAGTTATTCTCAAGGGGGCAACACTTGCATTTGAAGGCGGATGGAACCGGGTAAAACTGTACTTTATGCTTGGGCTTCCGACAGAGACGGAAGAAGATATCAGGGGCATTGCGGAACTGTCCAACAAAATCGCAGTGGCATATTATGATACCGTCCCAAAGGAAAAAAGAAACGGAAAAGTACAGATTGTAGCAAGTACGTCATTTTTTATCCCAAAACCATTCACGCCGTTCCAGTGGGCTTCCCAGTGCACCAAAGAACAATTTTTGGAGAAAGCCTATATGACCAAAAGAGCTGTCATGGAACAGCTTAACCAGAAAAGCATCAAGTATAACTGGCACGAGGCAGACGCAAGTGTCATGGAAGGGATTCTTGCCCGCGGTGACAGACGTTTATGCAAACCGATTCTGGAGGCATACAAAAAGGGCTGTATCTTTGACGCATGGGGAGAATATTATAAACATGATGTGTGGATGGAAACCTTTGCAGAATGTGGGATAGACACAGGCTTTTACACAACGCGCAAGCGCAGCCTTGATGAGATATTCCCATGGGATTTTATCGACTGCGGCGTCTCGAAGGATTTTTTAAAGAAAGAATGGCAGCGTGCGCTTGAAGAAGAGATTACCCCAAATTGTAAACAGCAGTGCAGCGCCTGTGGCGCTGCCAGATTTCAGTGCGGGATTTGTACAGGAGGAAATCAGTGAAATTAAGAGTAAAATTTTCAAAGCATGGTGTGCTCAAATTTATCGGGCATCTGGATGTTATGCGGTACTTTCAGAAAGCAATCCGCCGCGCCGGAATCGATATTTCATATTCCACAGGCTTTAGTCCACACCAGATTATGTCCTTTGCCGCCCCTCTTGGTATCGGGCTTGAGAGCAATGGCGAATATATGGATATAGAAGTAAATTCTCTGACCAGCGCAAAAGAATTTGTGGACACGTTAAATGCCCAGATGGTTGACGGAATTCAGATTCTTGAAGTGCGGCTTCTCCCTGACAGCGCGGGAAATGCCATGGCAAGTGTGGCAGCTGCAAAATATACAGTCGCGTTTCGCGAGGGACATATGCCGTCTTTCTTATCGAAACAGGCTGTTGTGGATTTTTATGCCCAAAAAGAAATTATAGTCACAAAAAAGACCAAAAAAAGCGAAGCTACTTTTAATATGAAACCATTTATTTTTGAATGCAGCTTTGATGAAATCAATAACTGTGTGATTCTGACAGTCGATGCCAGCAGTGCCGGAAACATTAAACCTGCGCTTGTTATCAAGGCATTGTATGATTTCTGCCATCAGGAACTGGACGAATTTGGACTGCTTATTACAAGGGAAGAAACTTATGCCAATGTGGGCACGGAAGATGCTGTGAAGCTTGAACCACTTGGATTTGTAGGGAGTAACTACTGATGAGTAATGTACGTTATGTCATGACAAAGTACAAAAATGGCATTTTGTCATTCGCATATGATGTCAATACAAATAGGATGACAGCCGTATCATATACATCGGCTGATATGTCATCCGAAAAAGTACATATTGGAGATATCTTTGTCGCAAAAGTAATCAATGTTGTCCGACAGCTCAACGCAGTGTTTATCCATTATGCACCAAACCAAAAAGGATATTTACCGATTAATCCTGAATATGAACCTGTTCTTTTAAACCGGAAATATGATGGCAGAATACTGGCAGGGGACGAAATACTTGTGCAGCTTGAAAAGGAAGCAGTGCGGACGAAAGAACCGGTTTTTACTGTTAATTTGTCACTATCCGGCAAATATAGTGTTGTTTCCAATGCCAATACTTATAAAGGGGTGTCAAGGAAATGCTCTAAGACAGAAAGGGAACAGCTAAAAGCAGCAATTCCGCAGGAGATTGACTACGGCGTTGTAATACGAACGAACGCAGCATCATTATTACAACTGTCGGATGAGTCAGACAGTAACGCATTGCGTCCTGTCACGGATGAGATTATCTATCTGAAGGAAAACATGTCAGCTTTGCTTCAGGAGGGAATCCATCGGACATGCTACAGCCGCATATGGCAGTCCACGCCAATGTATTTGACCAATATGCGCGATGAAGGAATTCACTTTCAGCAAATTGTCACGGATGACGAAACGATATACCGTGAAACGAAGGAATTTGTATCAATACATATGCCTGAACAGCTTCACGATATCGTGCTGTATCATGACACGGATTACCCACTGCAGAAGCTTTATCGTGTAGAGACGCAGCTTGATGAATTGCTGTCCAAAAAAGTCTGGCTTTCTTCAGGAGCCTACCTTGTGATTGAAAAGACAGAGGCGATGTATGTGATAGATGTCAATTCCGGAAAAAATATTACCAAAAAAGACAGTAGTGCATATGTTTATCAGATTAATATTGAAGCAGCAGACGAAATTATGCGTCAGATTCGCTTGAGAAACCTTGCCGGGATAATATTGATAGACTTTATCAACATGGAGGACGAACAAAAAGATACTTTGCTTTTGCAGGAGCTAAAGCGACTGGCAAAAAAGGATCGCATTTTGACGAGGGTTGTCGATATCACCGCACTCGGACTTGTAGAAATAACCCGCAGAAAAACAACAAAATCACTGGCTGAACAGCTATCGTTAAAAATATAAGGAAAACTCGTGTCTTTGATACCGAGAAGTGGTTTTGCATGGTTTGATGCCTGTAACAGGAAGCCGAAGGCTGAACTGTTACTGAAAAGACAAAATTTTATGCAAAAAACATTGACAACTATTCGTAACAATGCTAGTATATATGAGTATGCCGCATAACTAGGTTAAAAGAGTATCTTTTATATATGGGATATCACCAAAGTTAGCGAGTAAATTTTAGGAGGTGCAATATGTACGCAATTATTGCAACAGGTGGAAAGCAGTACAAGGTTTCCGAGGGAGATGTTATCAAGGTAGAAAAGCTTGAAGCAGAAACTGGAAATACTGTAACTTTTGACGAAGTTATTGCTGTTAGCAACGATTCTCTCAAGGTAGGTGCAGACGTGGCAAATGCAACTGTTACAGCAACCGTTATGGAACAGGGCAGAGACAGAAAGGTCATTGTCTACAAATACAAGAGAAAGACAGGCTATCACAAGAAAAACGGTCATAGACAAGCATACACTCGGGTTAAGATTGATAAAATCAACGCTTAATAGATGTTGTTCGTGAAATATTATGACTACGATTGTAATCTATAAATCCAACAGCCAATATAGCGGCTTTACCTGTATGGGACATGCCGGTTTTGACCAGTCTGGAAAAGATATTGTATGTGCGGCGATTTCGGTATTGGTGATTAATACCATCAATTCTATTGAAGAATTGGCGGCGGAAAAAATAATTGTTGACGCGGATGAAGCAGCCGGTACAATTGAATGTCATTTTCCAAATGAAATCAATGAAAAAGCAAAACTTTTGATGGATTCCATGGTACTGGGGTTAAAGGGAATTGAACATGATTACGGTAATTATGGCAGAAAAAGAAAAGGCAGAAAAGTTTTTGAACTCATAATCAAGGAGGTGTAGTGTCATGATGAAGTTAAATCTTCAGTTTTTCGCTCATAAAAAGGGAGTTGGTTCTACAAAGAACGGCAGAGATTCCGAGGCTAAGAGATTAGGAGCCAAGAGGGCGGATGGTCAGTTCGTAAAGGCAGGCAACATTTTATATAGACAGCGTGGAACAAAGATTCATCCAGGTGTAAATGTTGGCAGAGGCGGAGATGATACATTGTTTGCTTTAGTTGATGGTGTACTCAGATTCGAGAGAAAAGGAAGAGACAAAAAACAGGCTTCCGTTTATCCTGTAGAGGAGAAATAAAACCATATTTACGAATCTCTAAGGCTTCAGGTTTTACCTGAAGCCTTTTATATAACGTGACATACAGGTTCTTTACCACACAGAACCATATGAAAACAGCGAAACAAAGAAAGGTTGGAAATAAATGTTTGCAGACAGAGCCAAAATATATATCAGGAGTGGTAAGGGGGGAGACGGACATGTCTCTTTCCGGCGCGAAAAGTATGTACCGAACGGCGGTCCTGACGGCGGAGACGGTGGAGATGGCGGCAGTGTGATATTTGAAGTTGATGAAGGACTGAACACTCTGACTGATTTTCGCCATATAAGAAAATATTGTGCACAGGACGGAGAACAGGGCGGAAAGAAAAACTGTCGTGGAAAAAACGGTGCGGATATTATTGTCAAAGTACCGGAAGGAACCGTAATTAAGGAACTGGAAACCGGAAAGATTATCGCCGATATGTCAAGTGGCAATCGCAGACAGATCATAATAAGCGGCGGAAAAGGCGGTAATGGCAATCAGCATTATGCAACATCAACGATGCAGGCTCCCAAATATGCCCAGCCCGGACAGCCTGCAAAAGAGCTGAATCTATTTCTTGAATTGAAGGTTATTGCAGATGTTGGTCTTGTCGGATTTCCCAATGTTGGAAAATCAACACTTTTGTCACGTGTCACAAACGCAAGACCCAAAATTGCCAATTATCACTTTACCACATTAAATCCCAATCTTGGCGTGGTAGATCTTGATGGAAGTAAAGGTTTTGTCATTGCAGATATTCCGGGACTCATTGAAGGCGCTTCAGAGGGGATTGGACTTGGACATGAGTTCCTGCGTCATATTGAGCGCACAAAAGTACTTATCCATCTTGTTGATGCCGCTTCGACGGAAGGGCGCGACCCGATAGCCGATATTTATGCCATCAACAAAGAACTTGAAGCTTATAACGCCGACATTGTCCACCGACCGCAAGTCATAGCCGCAAATAAAATTGATGCAATTTATGGGGAGGAAAACCCCATTCAAAAAATACGTGATGAGTTTGAGCCAAAAGGAATAAAGGTCTTTCCGATATCTGCTGTATCAGGTCAAGGGTTAAAAGAATTACTCTATTATGTGAACGAACTTCTTTTACAGATCAATGAACCGCCTACGGTTTTCGAATCAGAGTTCAATCCTGACACGGATATTGTCGTAGGAAATGAGCCATATACTGTAGAATTTGATGCAAAGAAAAACGAATACATCGTGGAAGGACCACGCATTGAAAAGATGCTCGGCTATACAAACCTTGAATCAGAACGCGGTTTTCAGTTTTTTCAGAAGTTCCTCAAGGATAATGAAATTCTGGATGAATTAGAAGCGTTAGGGATTCAGGAGGGCGACACTGTGCGAATGTATGGTCTTGCATTCAGCTATTACAAAGAGTAAAGAAAAACACGAAAAGAAAGGAAACACACAACGTATGACAAGTAAACAAAGAGCTTACTTAAAGGGGCTGGCAATGAATTTAGAACCGCTGTTTCATATAGGAAAATCATCTGTAACGCCAGAAATTGTTGACGCAATTTCAGAAGTCTATAATACACATGAACTTGTGAAAATAGCTGTATTAAAAAACTGTATTGATGATCCTAAAGAAATAGCAAATGTAGTTGCGGAGCGGACACATTCACAAGTTGTTCAGGTTATTGGAAAAAAGATTGTCCTGTACAAACCTTTTAAGGACAATCCCAAAATAGTTTTGCCGAAATAAAAGTGATGTCACGGTTTTCTATTTCAAGTAAGTAGGATAAGTAATGGAGGTATTCCATGAAAAATGTCAAAAAGGTCGGTATTATGGGAGGCACTTTTAATCCCATTCATAATGGTCACCTTACGTTAGCCCAATGCGCACAGAAACAAATCGGGCTGGACAAGGTTCTATTTATGCCCAGCGGTATTTCATACATGAAAAAAAATGTTCTGGATCCACAAAAAAGAGCAGACATGGTACATTTGGCGATTAAGGATAATCCTGATTTTGAGTTATCCTTAATTGAAGTTCAAAAATCAGGTAATACTTATACTTGTGAGACATTGGAAATACTGACAAGTAATAATCCTGATACACAGTACTATTTTATTATGGGTGCCGATTCCTTGTTCCAAATAGAACAATGGCGTTATCCGGAACGAATATTTTCGTTATGTACTTTGGTGTGTGCAGTAAGAGATGACTATGATTTTGATGCAATTCAAGAAAAAGGTCGTAGTCTGTCTCAATTGGGGGCGGATATTATGTACCTGAATATGCCAAAGATTGAAATATCGTCTTCTGACATCCGGAAGAAAGTCATGAACAAGTTGCCGATTGTGGAATATGTCCCTTTAAAAGTTGCAGAATATATAAAGGAGGAGTGTTTGTATCATGAAGAAAATTAAGAAGTATTTAAAGAAACATTTGACCAAGGAACGATATCAACATACTCTCGGGGTAGCATACACTGCTGTGGCTATGGCAATGAGATATAATCCTGACACCGATAACTCTGATTTTATAAAGCGCGCCGAAATCGCCGGATTACTTCACGATTGTGCAAAATGCATGGATAATGACAAAAAGATAAAAATTTGCGAGAAAAACAATATTCCATGCAGTGACTTTGAAGGCAGCCATCCATATCTTTTACATGGAAAAGTGGGAGCTTATATCGCCCAAAAGAAGTTTAATATACAGGACGAAGATATTCTTCAGGCAATAACCTGGCACACGACCGGACGACCGGAAATGTCACTTCTTGAAAAAATAATATTTATAGCGGATTATATAGAGCCCTCCCGAAACCCAATTCCGGAATTGGATTTCATTCGTCAACTTGCTTTTATTGACATAGACAAGGCAATGGAAAAGATATTGTCAAATACTTTGAAGTTCCTTGAGGAAAAGGGTAATCCAATGGACAAAATGACGCAGATAACTTATGACAGTTATGTAAGTGTAAATACAACTACATATAAAGGAGGAAACTTAGCTTGAATAATATAAATGATACTTTAAAAACGATTGTAGACGCGCTTGAGGATAAAAAAGCAGAAGATATCCAGCTGATTGATATTCACGAGATATCAACAATCGCCGACTATTTTGTTATAACAAACGGCGGCAACAGGAGCCAGATTCAGGCATTATCTGACAATGTAGAAGAAAAACTTGCTGCCAATGGAATTCGACCTAAAAATATTGAAGGGTACAATACAGCAAACTGGGTACTTCTTGACTACAATGATATTCTTGTCCATATATTTGACAAAGAAAGCCGTGGCTTTTATGATCTGGAACGTATGTGGAGAGATGGAAGAACAGTTGACGCAAAGTCCGTAATATAAAATTAAATACAGGATTAGAAACAGAAAAAACGGTCGGATAATATTATTATCATGACCGTTTTTTATTGAAAAGCAGCGCGACAATTTAATGATACAGACGAAAAACACCATAAACTTTTCCAAGAATCTCAACCTCATCTAAGATAATGGGATCCATTGTGTCATTTTCTGGCTGAAGTCTGTAGTGTCCATTTTCTTTATAATATGTTTTAACGGTTGCGGAGTCATCCACCAATGCGACAACCGTATCACCGTTCTCAGCGGTATTACATGCATGGATAAAAATGCGGTCGTCATTAAAAATACCGGCATTTATCATACTGTCACCTTTCACCTTCAATACAAATGACTCACCCGAAGGCACCATCTCGGCAGGAATAGGGAAGTAGCCTTCAATATTCTGCTCGGCGAGAATCGGCGTTCCCGCTGCAACAGTGCCGATGATAGGAATGCTTGTCATATCATGCCGTACCATCTGGAAACTGTCATCCATAATCTCTATAGCGCGGGGTTTTGTCGGATCCCTTCTAATGTAACCATTTTTTTCAAGTGTCTCAAGATGTGAATGGACAGAAGATGTAGATTTCAGGCTGACAGCTTCGCAAATCTCCCTGACTGAGGGCGGATAACCCTTTCTGAGTATCTCTGCCTTAATAAATTCTAAAATTTCTTTTTGCTTGTTTGTTATTTTTCCATATGCCATATTTCATGCCTCCTTTTTTCTATCATAACACATATCTATAAAAAGTGCAAACGTATATTCCGAAAAATTGTTCGTAAATTTGATGAAAAACTATTGACAAACAGACATTCGCTCCGTATAATCGTATTAAAACAGCTGTTCGGAATAATTGTTTGGAAAATTTGTTCTTTATTCATCAAAAATTAAAGGAGAAATGTATTATGAGTAACATACCGTATGCAACTAGGGCACTTATAAACAGACAACGGCGTATGAAGCAGGTACGACGTAATTATACAGCCTTAACATTTTCATTATTGCTGGGGATTACGATATCAATATTTCTAATTTCTTTCTCGACGGAAGCGAACGATATGGAACACCAGCCAACCTACAAATACTATAAAAGTATAGAAGTTGCAAAGGGTGATACATTATGGTCCATTGCGCAGAATCATGTAGATGAAAAGTATTTTAAAAACACCGGCGAATATGTGGCAGAAGTGAAAAAAATAAATTCATTGGCGTCAGATAATATCGTTGCGGGAAGTTATATTATTATTCCATATTACTCTGCGGAATTTAAGGCAAACTAATACCTATATGAAAAAAGATTTTTCCATCTTGTGCGGATATTTGCCCCCAATGAAGAGGAAGGAGCGTGTTTGAAAAATCTTCCCGTTATCTATTGTCTCGATTTGCATGATATTTGCAATGTCCTTTGTACCTTTTGCGCCCTTCATTTGGTACAAATTTCAAACACGCTCTCTAGTTTACATACAGACAGAAATTAGCGTTGTGAGCTGCATGGGGCGCACTAGTGATAGACAAAATATCGACGGTGATGTGGTGGGCATCGTCTAGAAATTTTAATGATTCAATGGTGCGAAACAAGCGGTTTATGGACGCCTAATTTCTGACCGGATGGAGTTTTAGCGTTTTTCTCTCAAAGTGACAGCTTTGGCAGCCTGACGGCGTCTGTTTTCTTCGAGTGCCGCATAATGTTTTCGGGTAGTATTTACATCCTTATGCCCCAGTACATCCGCCACAAGATAAATATCTCCGGTTTCCCTGTAAAGAGTTGTGCCATAAGTGCTTCTCAATTTATGCGGTGTTATCTTCTTTAGAGATGTAACCATGGAAGCATATTTTTTGACAAGATTTTCTACAGCGCGCACTGTGATTCGTTTATTTTGCATTGAGAGAAATAATGCATCCTCATGTCCTTGGGCAGGCACCATATTTGAACGCTGCTCAAGGTAATCGAGAAGTGCAAGCTCTACTTCCTCACCAAAGTATATAACCGCTTCATATCCGCCTTTGCGGCGTACCTTTATTCCGTTATTTTTGAAATCAATGTCCTGAATATCAATACCAACACATTCTGATACACGTATTCCGGTTCCGAGCATTAGTGTCAAAAGTGCAACATCCCGTATTTTATTTTTCTGATGATACTGCAGCTGTTTTTTTGTCAGTTTTTCACCTGTTTCAACGATATCCAGCAATATCGCAACCTCATCAGGATCCAGACGTGTAATTTCCTTATCATGTAGTTTGGGCATTTTTACGAGAGCGGCAGGGTTTTTTTCTATCATTTCGTTCCTGAAAAAATAGTTATAAAAACTTCTTAATGAGGCTAGCTTTCTTGCCTTTCCTCTTTCATCATTCATGTATTCCTTGCCATCTTTGGTGTAATATGTACAGTGTTCCAGATATTCTTCAATATCCATCCTCGTAATCTCGTCAAGAATTTCAAGCCGGTATTCTTTAATTGGCTTTTTTTTGAAAATAGGGTTGCTGTCATGCAGGTATTCAAAAAAAACTCGGATATCATATGCATAGGCAACACGTGTCCGGCTTGATGTATATTCCTGCATCCCTCTAAAATACTGCCCGCAAAATGGCGGAAGCGTATCGAGCAGTTCCCTTAGGTGCACAATGTTTTTTTTGTTAACTTCGTCATGGTAGGTTGTTTTATTTGTCTTTTCCATTTCGATCCTCCATACCGCCTTTTGCGGTTCAAGCGTACGTGAAAAATGCGAGTTACTGTTCAGACGTCCACCAAAGTAGTGGGAATCATGCGCCCAAATGCTTGCCTTTTGGCATTTTGTGTGTAAAATCTGTTATCATTCACCCTCAATAGCTTGTATGCTAATAAAAACTGGCATGGGTGTGAATTGTAACAAAAACGATATGAATATACTGAATTTATTAAAAGTTTTGTATAAATATCAGAGATAATATGCTATAATTATTTTATACCATATTCTATATAATTCCAATACAATATTTATAAAAGATAGGAGAGTAGTCAACAAATGAAAGATAATAAGACCTATGTGAAATGGGGGCTTACGGCATTTTTAGTGATTCTGGGAGGATTTGCAAGTTATTATGTAATTTTCCATCTTTCTAGTTTGTCCTTAACCATCAAGAACTTTTTTGTTATTTTAATGCCAATAATTGATGGGTTTATTCTTGCATACTTGCTTGCACCGATTGTAAATGCGACAGAGCGCACTATAACAACTCCAATTTTTGAATTTCTAAAAAAAGGAGAGAAGAAAAGTCAAAAAAGATTTCTTTCAATTATTATCACGGATGTACTTGTTTTATGGGCAGTAGGAAGTTTTTTCTCAATCGTAATTCCACAGATTGCAAACAGCATTCGCATTATTCTGGAGCAATTTCCCAGCTACATTAATACAATGGGCTTATGGATTTCCAAACTGTTAAATGACAATCCGGAATTTCAAAAAAGTGTCATGGATTTTATCAATCAGTCTTCCATGGACTTTACAACATTGATTAATACAAAAGTGATGCCACAATTAAACAGTTTTAATGATGTCACAAAAATGCTGTCACAGTTAAACGGTCTGGTCAATGTGATAACATCTGTTTCCATGAGTGTTTATTCTATATTTAAAGAAGCCTGGAATTTAGTTATTGGTTTTATTATTTCAATTTACTTATTGGCAAGCAAGGAATTATTTGCGGCGCAGGCAAAAAAAATAGTATATGCGTTTTGCTCCGTCAACCGCGCAAACCGTTTTATCAGCAATGTGCGTTTTGCACACAAGACTTTTGGCGGATTTTTTGTGGGAAAAATATTGGACTCTATCATTATCGGCGTGATTTGTTTTGCAGTGACTAGTATCCTTGGAACACCGTTTTGTGTCTTAATTAGTGTTATTATTGGTGTTACAAACATTATTCCGTTTTTTGGGCCATTTTTAGGAGCCATTCCGTCTACATTGTTAATCCTTTTTATCGATCCGCTGCAGGCTCTTTATTTTGTAATTTTTGTAATCATACTTCAGCAGGTTGACGGAAACATTATAGGACCAAAGATACTTGGAAGCTCAACTGGATTATCAAGTTTCTGGGTTATCTTTTCCATTACGTTATTCGGTGGCTTATGGGGCATATTGGGAATGATCGTTGGCGTTCCGATATTTGCAATTTTGTTTGCATTTATGAAGTCATTAATAGAAACACGGTTGACATCCAAAAATCTATCTTCGGAGACCGGAAAATATTTAAGGCTTTTATATATTGATACCAGCTCGAAGGAATATGTGGAATTTTCCTCAAAAGACAAAAAACCATTTGCACAGATTACGAAAATTCTGGTTAAGGGACATGAAGCTTCAAGCTCCGGTAAAGAAAATGAAAACAAAAATAACGATAACAAAACAAAGGACAATCAGGAAGACGATTTAAAATGATTCTAAGAACCCACAATCTAAGGTGGGTTCTTTTGAACAGGCATCAACTATTCGTTAAAGTATGCTTTTGCGAAAAGTAGGCTGCCACTTCCCACGCATTGAAAAAGGAGGAAAAAATG
>CAJTTO010000022.1 GCA_910579275.1 uncultured Lachnospiraceae bacterium | reverse complement strand
GCGCAGAAGGAAAAACTGCGGAATGGCAGACAATAAAGTACCTTCGCGGTCTATATAATCCATTCCATGTATGGTGCAAATCCATACCATGGCGTATTGAGAATTTTATATAAATTGGAGGACAATTTTATTGGGCAGTATCGTAAAAGAGGTTCCGATTTGGGAGAAATCAAATCTAACGGTAGAAGAAGCGGCAGCATATACAAGTATAGGAATTAATAAAATTCGTGAGATGTCAAACGGAGACAACTGTCCGTTTGTATTATGGGTGGGAAATAAAAGATTAATTAAAAGAAGAAAATTTGATGAGTACGTGGAAAAACAGTTTTCAATATAATTTGAATGACATACAGGGGCTTGATATGATACAATTAATAATCATATTAAGGCTCTTTTTGATTAGAAAGGAGCGATACATATGGCAGATAGAAGAAAGGATCATAAGGGAAGGACACTGAAGGTAGGTGAAAGTCAGAGAAAGGATTTGTCATATCAGTATAGATATACAGATGTATTAGGAAAAAGACATACAATTTACAGCTGGAGATTGCTGCCGTCAGATAAAACACCAGTAGGAAAGAAAGATGATAAATCACTCAGGGAGAAAGAAAGCGAAATTGAACTCATGCTGTCACAGGGAATGACAGGACTGGGAACGGAGTTTACCCTGAATGAAATGTTTGAGTTCTACATTTCCAATAAAAAGCATAAAGGACGAAAACTGACAGAAAATACAATTTGCAATTATAGGGCAATGTATAATAAGCATGTGTCAAACAGCATACTTGGCAATATGAAAATTTCGGATATCAGGAAAATAAACATTACCTGTTTTTACGAACAATTGCAAGAAAAGGATATCTCATATGGCACTGTTAGTTTTTACCACAAGCTGTTGTCTTCTGTTTTCAATATGGCGATTGATAATGAACTGATCAGAAACAATCCGACGAAAAGAGCTTTGGAGGTGGTTGATGGATCGCATCAGAAAAGAGAGGCACTTACCAGAAAACAGCAGGACGGACTTCTTTCATATCTATATAAGCATGACAGGGACATGTATAGAAAGGTTGCGTTTTTGATTGGTACGATGTGCCGGGTAAGCGAGTTTGCAGGACTGACATGGGATGACATAGACATGAAAAACAGAATCATAACCATAGACCATCAATTGCAGTATAAAAAAATTGGCGGGGAAAATTTTGATTTCCATATTTCTTCTACCAAGAATACCCACACAAGAAGAATCCCTATGACAGATGATGTCTATGATGTATTGAATGAATTACACAAATACTTTTTCATATTGAGAAAGGATTACTGTGTTGACGGCAAAAAAGATTTCTTGTTTTATTCCAAATCAGGTAAACTGTTGAGCATTACCTCTTTTAACTATGAACTGAAAAAAGCTGTTGAAAAGTATAATGAAACAGCAGAATATAAAATTGATAAGATTTCCGCGCACACATTACGTCACACTGGATGCACAAGAGATGCAGAGGACGGAATGGATATTAAAGTCTTACAATATCTGATGGGACATTCCAACACGCAAATTACAAACAATGTTTACAACCATGTCAATGAAGAACGGGCGGTAAGTGAGGTTGTGAATGTGGCTGAAAGGCGCAGAAACAGGGCATAAATAAGAAAAAATTCATACACCAATTTTTATCTTTCAAAAAGTGATTTTTACACCAATTTTACACCAATCATGTGTAAAGATATGTGAATTTATAACGGGTTACGTGAAATTACAAATTATTGTAAATATCCAAGAAATGCTGAAAAATAAGGATTTGTAGACTTATAACAAGTTACATGAAGTTCATAAAACACCACCCCAACCTTACAACAATGTAAGATTTCATTTCGCTCCGGAAAGAATGTGGAAAGAATTATGTGCGATAATATATCAAAACAACATTACACAAGTGGAGGAATCATATGAATATCTTATCAACAAAAGACTTGAAAAAAATATATGGGAGTGGTGAGAATAGCGTACATGCGTTGGATGGTGTCACCCTGTCTGTTGAAAAAGGAGAGTTTGTCGCCGTAGTCGGTACGTCGGGCAGCGGAAAGTCGACATTGCTGCATATGCTTGGCGGACTGGACAGACCAACATCAGGCAGCGTTTCTGTGGATGGCAAGGAAATTTTTACCCTCAAGGATGAGGCGCTTACAATTTTTCGCCGCCGGAAAATCGGCTTTATCTTTCAAAACTATAATCTGGTGCCAGTGTTAAATGTCTATGAAAACATTATTCTGCCAGTGCAGTTGGACGGAAACGAGCCTGATAAGGGGTATATAGACAGCATTATTGAAACGCTGGGGTTGTCGAGCAAGCTCTCAAATCTGCCCAACAATCTTTCCGGAGGTCAGCAGCAGCGGGTGGCAATTGCGAGGGCGCTGGCAGCAAAACCGGCAATTATTCTTGCGGACGAGCCGACGGGAAATCTCGACAGCAGGACAAGTCAGGACGTCATGGGACTGCTGAAAATTACAAGCTGCAAATATACGCAGACAATTGTGATGATAACACACAATGAGGAAATCGCGCAGCTTGCGGACCGCATTATCCGCATTGAAGATGGGCACATCGTGACCAGTCGGAACGGAGGGCAGGTATCATGAATGTGGCAAACAGGAGATGCATACGAAACATAAGCATTAAAACGCTGCGGTCGGCAAAATTAAGGAACATCGTGTCAATATTGGCGATAACGCTTACAACATTATTGTTTACAGCGCTTTTCACGATTGTAATGTCACTTGTACATGGTATGGAGCAGCAGAATTTCAGGCAGGTCGGAGGATATGCACACGGTGGATTCAAATATTTGACATATGATCAGGTACAGGAGTTGAAGAATGACCCTTTATTTAAAGCGTATGGCGTCAGGCATTTTGTCAGTATGGTGACAGAAAAGCCATTTCATAAAAGTCATGTGGAAATTAGCTGGTGTGACCCCAACATGGCAAAATGGATGTTTTTGGAGCCAATAGAAGGAAGACTGCCAAAGGAAGGGACAAACGAAGCGGCGACAGATTTAAGGATATTGGAACTTCTCGGGGTAGAGCCTGAAATAGGTGCACAGTTTACGATTCCGATTACCCATGGAAGCCAGACCGTTACGGAAACCTTTACTTTATGTGGCTGGTGGGAATATGACGAAGTAACTGTGGCAAATCATATTTTGATACCGGACAGCAAAGCGAATGTAATTATCGATAAATTTGATGTTACAAATCTGGACAATATTGTAGGAACCTACAATCTGGATTTCATGTACAAAAGCAGTCGAAATATCGGTGAAAATAATAAAACAGTCCTTGCGCGTTACGGTTATCAATGTGAAGACCAGAGTCAGGACAATTTCATTAATGATGCTGTGAACTGGGCATATATGTCAGCCCAGATTGACAGTAGTCTGGATGGTTTAACAATTATTTCCATTGTAGGCATTCTTGCCTTGATTATATTTACAGGATACCTGATTATTTACAATGTTTTTCAGATATCTGTGTCTAATGACATTCGTTTTTACGGAATGCTCAAAACCATAGGGACAACAGGCAGGCAAATCCGGAGAATATTATATATTCAGGCATATTCATTATCTGCTGTGGGGATACCGCTCGGAATGGCATTGGGGTATTTCTGCGGTATGATCCTGACAACACCGATTGCAGATGAGCTAAATGGCGTAAGGCTTGACGTTTCGTTTATAAATCCACTTATATTTGTGTTCTCTGCCGTGTTTGCATTTCTGACAGTAGTGATATCATGCCGCAAACCTGCGAAGTATGCCGCAAAAGTATCACCAGTAGAGGCTGTTCGATATGTGGAGGGGGAAACGATAAAACGTTCGGTCAAGAAATTAAAAAAGGGCATTTCCGTGCCGAAATTGGCTTGGAACAATATCGGAAGAAACCGTATAAAGACAGCAATAACAGTTATCTCCCTCTCCCTTGCAGTCGTACTTTTGAATTTGACGGTGACTTTTTCCAATTCTTTTGACATGGAAAAATATGTAAGTAAGTTCATCAGCGTGGATTATCTGGTAGCAAACGCTTTACACCTTGAGACAAACGGTAAATTGTGGGGGAAGGATATTGCCGTGGATGAGGAAGTGATTGCAAAGATTAACGAACAGAAAAGCGTTGCAGAAAGCGGCAGGACGTATGGTTTTTATGCAGAAACTTTTGTACCGGAGCAATTTTACAGGGAGAAATATTCACAATTTTTGCCACAAGAAACTGTGGATATAATGCTGCAGAATGCAGTGAAAGAAAACGGACAGGTAATGGATGGTATCAGCCTTTACGGAATGGAAGATTTCTGCCTTGAAAAACTTAGGATTATAGACGGTAGTCTTGAAAAACTAAAGGAAGGCGGCAATTATGTGGCGGCGGTATATGTACCTGATGATTATGGAGAAGTGAAGCTGGATGCCGGACGGAACTGGGCGAAGGTTGGGGACATTGTAAAAGTCAGGTATGTTGAGCAATACGAATATTATAACACAGATACAGGCGAAGTTTATGTTGATGAAGAAAGTATTCCGACCAATGCGCCGGTTTCGGCAAGACCGACGATTTATCAAGACAAGGATTATGAGGTGGCGGCATTGGTGGTTGTTCCAAACCAGATGAATTACCGCTTCTATGGCAACATACAGTTTGTCATGGGTGCAGATACATTTTGTCGGGAAACAGAATCATCAGCAGTAATGTATTATGCATTTGACATTGATCATGAAAATCAGCAGAATGATGAGGATATGGACAACTTTCTGACAGACTATACGGAAAACATTGCGGATGAGTACGGATATGAGAGCCGTAAGATGCAGGAAACAGAATTTTTCGCATTTAAAAATATGTTCGCATTCGTGGGAAGTGTCCTCAGCTTTATCGTAGGACTTGTGGGGATTTTGAATTTTATGAACTCCATTGTTACGGGAATTCTATCCCGAAAGAGGGAACTTGCCGTACTGCAGGCAGTAGGAATGACAGGAAAGCAGTTAAAACGAATGCTGATCTTAGAGGGACTATACGTGTCCATTGGCGCCCTTGTGGTTACGCTGGTACTTACAATATTATCTGCGCCATTTGCAAGCAAACTGTTGGGCAGCATGTTTTGGTTTCTTACCTATAATTTTACCATGTATCCAATACTAATCGTTGCTCCGCTATTTGCGTTGCTGGGTATTTTGATACCTTATCTGGCATATCAATTCATGGTGAAAAAATCCGTGGTCGAGAGACTGCGCGAAGCAGAATAACCTGTTATACAGCTTGGCAGATACAAAAGTGGTGGCCTACTCATGGTAGGTCACCACTCTGTCATTTTCGTAGATTCTTGTTTTCCCGTCGGGAATCAGAGATTCATCACCGCGCATAATCATTGCGATTAACTCATCAGGCGCAAGTTCAAGTTCTGATATGGTATGACCACACCATGGATGCGTCCTGTCAATCTTTGTTTCCTCAAGCTGTTCATTCCCGCTTGGATTGTAGGAGGGGGCGCTTAAAATGATACTGTCCCCAGCCTTAATCAAAGTATCTCCTTTCGTGATGATTGTCTCGTGATTGCGCTTTATCATAAGGGCAAGAGACCCTATGGGAAAACACACTTCTTTGATAAGCTTGTTTTCCCAGTGGTGTCCCTTCGGGATAAACATGCGAATCAGTGTGATAGCCGAGTCTTCCTGATAGTCATTGAATGTCTTTCGGACATCGGCGTTTTCGTCTATCATGTCGAGCTTCTGTGCTGCCTTTGGCAGCAATGTTCCCTGTATTGCCACAGAAAAGAGCGATACCATGAACACAATGTGGAATAAGTTGTGTGGCATGATGATTCCGCCAGCTACTGCCATAATGGCAAACACGGAAGAGGATGCGCCCCTCAGCCCTGCCCATGAAACCAAAAGACACTGTCTTGCAGAACAGTGAAAAGGCTTCAACAATAGAAACACTGCAACAGGTCTTGCAATCAGGGTTAAAATGATTGTGATGACAACCGCAGTAAAAATGACATCCGACATTTCATGCGGAATCGTCAGCAGTCCGAGCAGGAAGAAAATAAGAATCTGGGCAAGGGAGGTAACACCGTCAAAAAACGGAATCAGTGTTGCCTTGCTTGAAATATGGCTGTTGCCGATAACGATTCCCATTATGTACACGCTCAAGTAAGCATTTCCGCCCAGAATCTGCGACAATCCGTAACATATTAAAACCATTGCAATCATAAAGATGGTGTCTAGCCCTTCGGAAACCAACTCAGTTTGGGTCATAAGCCAAATGGTCAGTTTGGCAAATGCGATTCCGATAAGACTGCCCACTACCAGCTGCAGGAAGATGCGAAGCACGATGTGCTCTGCATTTCCGGAATCAATGATGCCCATTGCGATGAAGGTCAGCATATATGCCATAGGGTCATTACTTCCGCTTTCCATTTCCAGAAGGGAAGCGGTACTGTCCTTGAGATTCAGTTTCTTTTGACGCAGTATGGCAAACACGCTCGCGGCATCGGTCGAACCCAACACTGCACCGACCAGAAAGCTTTCCGGCCAGGAATAGTTCAAGGCCAGTCTGACGAACAATGCAGTGACAATGGAGGTGACAGCCACACCGATTGTTGACAAAAGGATGGATTTCGCAGCTACATTGCGGGCAAGCTCCCATTTCAGGTTAAATCCGCCATAAAACATGATGAACAGCAGTGCAATCGAACAAATATTTTCTGCGAGCTTATAGTCATCAAACGGAATCTTAAAAATACCATCGCTTCCGAACAGCATACCAATAAACATAAACAGAATCAAAGCAGGCATGCCAAATCTTCCGGAAAACTTTTCGGCTAACACGCAGAGCAGTATCACGATTGCAACAAGTAGTAAGACGAAAGTCATAACCCCACCCTTTCTAAAAAATTCTAATGTATCGAGTTATAATTATCCTAACCTTTATCAGCAAAGATTACAAGTATTATTTAGTCATATATGGATACATGGTAGCGCAAAGAACGGTATATTTTATAAAAAATAACAGCAAAAAGGGATACCACAATGTACAGTGTGGAGAGTGCCCCGACAGCACCTCCTATAAATATTAAAATCCATAATAAAATATTCATCTCAAATTCCTCCAATAATTAAAATTATTCACTTTTCTGATTACCTGACTGTTTTTCCGGCTGTTCTTTGTCAGAACTGCGTTTGAATCCACCGGTTTCATAGATACAGGTAAATACCGCGGCGCCTAGGGCAGCGACAACCATAAGTCCAAAAATAATATTTTCAAGCATACGAAAAAAACCTCCATTAATAATGAATCACAAGTAAACATGCAAATTTAGGCACGCAAAAAAACGTGCTGTATGTGCACTTCAATAACCATTCATGTGAGATAATGGAAGCTATGATTTTTTACCGTCATTGTGGTGAATGTATTCCAGCGTTCTCTGCCGGTACTGGTTTGCATATGCGTCAGTATGCAGAAAAGAATTGCGGAATGAGAAAGATACCTGATATGTTCCAACAAGGAACAACGCCAGAACGAACAACTGGCTGAGTCTTGAGACAGACAGATTACGCGCAGCATGCTGGACTGAGACAAAATGTTCAATTGCGCCGAGCGAATTTTTTTCACAGTAGCTGTCTGTATCGGAGACACTGCGTACAGAACGCAGCGAGGCAGTGCCTGTTTCTCCGCCGGCATATGAAAAAAAGGAATTTGTGTGAACATCCTCACAATAAATTCCCAGCGCAAACATTGATACCATTAAAAGAATGCAAAGTAATTTGCTATGTACAAGCGTTTTCATATGCTGCTCCGTCTATCAGTTTTCTGATGAATATGGTAAATGGTACATAAGTTCTGTGTGAACAGTAACAATATATCATATTTAATATGTAGATTCAAGAAAAAATTCATTGTTAGCAGAAATTGTATATGGTAAAATATACTGTACGGACAGGACTCCGCATTTTCAGGCAATATCGCGAAAAACTGGGAAGCCTGTAGGCAGAAATCCATTTGGGCAGCGGATTTGTCCATTTTTTGGATGGATTTATGGATGCCATTGGATCGGAGCAGCAAGAAACAAAAAATCAGAAATAAAAATTCACATAATTAGGAGGAACGATATGCGGTTTGAATTTGATAAGAAGGATTGGAGTGCGCTAGAAGAAGGTGAAAAAAACTGTTTTCTGCTCACGAATGGGCTGGGGGGGTACAGCAGTCTGTCCATCATAGGGGCGGCAGCAAGAGGCGACCATGCGCTTTTGATGTCTGCTAAGAGAGCGCCGAATGTCAGAATGCATCTTGTCACAAACATATTTGAAAAACTGATAATTGATGGCAAAGAGCATGTTCTGACGTCTCAGCGCATGAAGTCGGGAAAGGACTATACCGGTTTTGTGTATCTGGAAAGCTTTGTCTATGATGATTTTGACGATGCTGCGCCTGTATGGACATTTCAGGTTGACGGTGTGACAGTTGTGAAAAGGATTGTGATGGCACATGATAAAAACGTAACAGCATTGAAATATGAGATAGAGAATCCCGCGGGTAAAAGCGTGTCGCTGGAATTGATGCCCTTGCTGCGCCTTACATCAAAAAAAGAGATTTTTGATGAGGGACAAAAGCTTCCGAAGCTTGGTGAGATGGAGATGCTTTCTGTCGCTGCAAATATAGAGCTGTCTGAACAGGAGCCGGAGTTGTTCGGCATGATGCATTTTTCACAGGATGCGCGCGACGGCCGTGAGGAATATGGAAATGCGTTTATCAATCACAGGATGAATACACAAATAACGGATAAAAATGACATATATGTCATTTTTGGAACGGAAGATTTCTCGAATGCTGAAGCGGGAGAGATATTTGACAGACTGGTAGAGGAACGCAAAGAACGCAGGGAACAGCTGTTGAATCAGGCAGGAATGTCATCAGAGCTTGGAAAACAGCTTTTGCTGAGCGCGGATGCATACGTGGTAAGACGTGATTCCACAAATGGCAAGAGTATTATTGCGGGATATCCATTTTTTGAGGACTGGGGCCGCGATACGATGATAGCGCTTGCAGGCGCTACAATGGTGACAGGACGGTTTGCGGAATGCAAAAGTATTCTCAGGACTTTCGCAAAGTATGTGAAGAACGGGCTTCTGCCCAACCTGTTTCCGGAGGGTGGCGAGAATCCCATGTACAATTCGGCAGATGCTCCGCTGCTGTTTGTGAATTCAGTGTATGAATATATGCAATATGCAAAGGATGATGCGTTCAAGGATGAAATTCTCCCAGTGCTTGAACAGATTATTAGCGGTTACCAAAATGGTACGGATTTTCATATCAAAATGGACAGTGACGGTCTGATTATGGCAGGAGCCGGGTTGGAACAGCTTACATGGATGGACGTGCGTGTGGGTGACTTCCTGCCGACACCAAGACACGGAAAGCCTGTGGAAATCAATGCATACTGGTACAGCGCGCTGACGGTAATGTACGAACTGACACATGACACGGCATATCAGGAGCTGGCATCAAAAGTAAAAGAATCTTTTCTGGAGAAATTCTGGAATGAGGAGGAACAGTGCTTAAAAGATGTTTTGTCGGGTGGAAAAGATGAGAACCAGATACGGTGTAACCAGATTTGGGCGCTGACAATGCCGTTTACAATGCTGCCTGCCGAGAAGGAAGCCCTTGTTATCAGGAAAGTAAAGGACGAGCTGTATACGACAGTCGGACTGCGCACGCTTGTAAAATCCGACCCCGATTTCCATAAAATTTATATTGGACCGATGGAGGAGCGGGACAGGGCGTATCATCAGGGGACTGTCTGGGCATTTCCGCTTGGTGCATACTACAGGGCTTGTATCCGTTATGCCGGTAAATGTGAGGATGTATCTCAAAAGGAACGCATGAAAAACGAACTGGCATCTGGACTGGATGCATTAGGCGCATGGCTTAAGGAAGGATGTGTGTCACAGATCGCTGAAATATATGACGGAGATACGCCGACTGTGTCAAGGGGATGCTATGCGCAGGCGTGGAGTGTTGCGGAACTGCTCAGGGCGGTTTACGATTATGAAAAAAATATGTAAGAGCTTACATTTTCTTGTGGAAATTTTTGTCCGTTTATGTTATTTTAGTATTAGATACGAAAATAGACAATGATTCAGGGCTATGGAGGCAGCCATAAGAACAGGAAACCGAAGACGGAACTGTTACCACCATAGCCCTTCTGGAATGGAGGACGCGATGAAATTTGATGTAATTTATAAAACTTCCACAAGTTTTGTGGTCGAAATCATGGAGAATGGATATTTTTCATCAGAACAGGAACATGAAATCTATGTAAACGGAAGCCTTGCGGAACACAGTGACAGGAATGTTGCGACTGTGTTCGGTTTAAATCCGTCAACTACATATGACGTGCAGATAAAATGTGGCACAGATGCGTCTGGGATATTCAAGGTCACAACAGAGGACGAGTATGTTACATTAAATGTAAAGGATTTTGGTGCCAAAGGCGACGGTGAGACAGACGACACACATTTTATTCAGTGTGCCATCAATGCATGTCCAAAGGGTGGAAGAGTTTTCATTCCGGCAGGCGTCTACAAGATTTATCCGCTTTTCCTAAAAAGTGACCTTGTTTTGGAAATTGGGAAGGATGCCACGCTTTCCGCCTTTACAGACAGGACGAAATTTCCGATTCTTCCGGGAAAAATTGAGTGCGTTGACAGGGAAAAGGAATATTTGCTTGGAACATGGGAGGGCGATCCCCTTGACATGTTTGCTGGCATCCTGACAGGAATCAACGTGGAGAATGTCGTGATTACAGGGCAGGGCAGCATAGACGGCTGCGCAAGTCGGGAAAACTGGTGGGATAATCCGAAAGTGAAACGCATTGCATGGCGGCCGCGCATGATTTTCCTAAACAAATGCAGAAATGTTGTTCTTCACGGCATTACGGTAAAGAACAGCCCTTCATGGAATATCCACCCCTATTTTTCGGAGAATTTGAAGTTTATCGGCATTTCAGTGCTTGGTCCCAAGGACTCGCCAAATACGGACGGCCTCGATCCGGAGTCCTGTAAAAATGTGGATATTATCGGTGTCTATTTCTCGGTGGGGGATGACTGTATCGCCATTAAGTCCGGCAAAATCTATATGGGTGCAAAGTACAAGACTCCTTCTGAAAACCTCACAATCCGGCAGTGCTGTATGCGTGACGGGCATGGCTCCATTACAATCGGAAGCGAAATGGCAGGCGGCGTGAGGAATCTGAATGTTGAGAACTGCCTGTTTCTCCATACAGACCGCGGGCTTCGGATTAAGACCAGACGTGGACGCGGCAAGGACGCTGTTGTGACGGGCATTCGATTTGAAAATATTATTATGGATCATGTTATGACCCCTGTTGTCATGAATGCTTTTTATTTTTGCGATGCAGACGGGCATTCCGATTACGTACAGTCAAAAGAACCGCATCCCGTGGACGAGAGGACTCCTTACTTGGGTGATTTTCTGTTTAAAAACCTCAAGGCGACAAATTGTCATGCAGCTGCTTCCTACATGTATGGTCTGCCGGAACAAAAGATTCATCATGTGACTTTCGAAAACGCGGAATTCTCATTTGCAGAAAATCCGACTGCGGGTGTTCCCGCAATGATGGATGGGGCGGAGAAACAGACCAACACGGGTATTTTTGCCAGAAATATTGAGACATTAGTGCTGAAGAACGTGACCGTGTCAGGACAGAACGGCGAGCCTGCCGTTTGTGACGGAATAGATCATTTAATCAGTTAATGAAAAGGAGTGGCTGACCATGGCGATTGAAATTGTAGAAAAATACGTGAATGAACTGATTGATAGAAGTACATTGGATGAACCGGTGTGGAACATCGAAAAGATAAGGGCAGGAAAAAAGGCTTCATGGGACTACATTGACGGATGTATGATAATGGCGCTTCTGGAACTTTACAAGGTTACGGAGAATGACAAATATTTTGATTTTGCAGAAAAGTATATTGACCACAGGATTCAGGAGGACGGTACGATTATCGGCTACAGCAAGGATGAACTGAATCTGGACAATATTAATGAGGGCAAAAATCTTTTTACGCTCTATGATCTGACCGGAAAGGAAAAGTACGCGAAAGCGACGGCAAAAATCTATCAGCAGATACTTGAGATGCCGCGCACAAAAGAGGGAAATTTCTGGCATAAAAAGATTTATCCGCATCAGGTATGGCTTGACGGTCTGTATATGGCGCAGCCTTATTATCTGGAATATGAAAATCGGTTTCATGACAAGAAGAATTACAAGGATATTTTTACACAGTTTTTTAATGTGGAGAAGAATCAGAAGGATCCTGCAACAGGGCTTTACTATCATGCATATGACTCGGAGAGGCTTATGTTCTGGGCTGACAAGGAGACCGGACTTTCGCAGAATTTCTGGCTGCGGGCACTCGGTTGGTTTTCCATGGCGCTTTTGGACTCGCTGACGCTGGCGGATCCGGACTATCCGGATTACAACCATCTGCTCACAATGTACAGGGAGCTGATTGATTCCATGCTCAAATTCCAGTCTCCGGAGGGAATGTGGTACCAGGTGCCAAATTATCCCGACAGGGAGAAAAATTATCTTGAGACTAGCGGAAGCGCTATTATGGCATACTGTCTGATGAAAGGCGCCCGTCTGGGATATCTTCCTAAAGAATACAGGGAACATGGTGTAAGGGCTTTCAATGGAATCTGTGACAAATATTTGTCGACTGTGGAGGGGGAGATGAGTCTTGGCGGTATCTGTCTGGTAGCAGGGTTAGGACCTGCTGACAACACAAGACGCGACGGAACATATGAGTACTACATGTCGGAACCGGTCGTGAAAGATGATGCAAAAGGAACAGCGCCATTTCTGCTGGCTTATGCAGAAATGCTAAGAATTGAGGAAGCATAATTTATGGAAAGAAAAGAACTGTATGTTGGCGCTGGCCAAGGTCAGGTATTTGCCAAAATAAGCGAAGCGCTGGATGCGGCCAGACAGTTTCAGAATATGGAGATTGTCATACATATTGCGCCGGGCACTTACAAAGAGCGCCTTGAGATAAAACAGAATCATGTTTCTTTTATCGGAACGGATGCGGAGCAGACGAAAATTACCTACTCGGATGGGGCATTGGATTTTATGCCGGAGGGGGACAAGCGGGGAACGTTTCGTACACAGAGTGTCTTTATTGACGCAGATTATTTTTATGCCTGCAACATTTCTTTCTGCAATGAGGCGGGACAGGGATTTAAAGTCGGGCAGGCTCTTGCGGTATATGCGGACGGCGACCACTTGGTGTTTGAAAACTGCCGCTTTGACGGTCATCAGGATACACTTTTCACGGCACCGCTGCCCAAGAAAGAAAAACAGGCAGGCGGTTTCAAGGGGCCAAAAGAATTTGCGCCCAGACGGGTTGGCAGACACCTGTATCAGAACTGCTATATTGCAGGAAACGTTGACTTTATATTTGGCAGTGCCATTGCTTATTTTGACAACTGCGAATTGTTTATGAAAAAGAGAAAAGGAGAAATAAGCGGATATGTGACTGCTCCTTCGACTTACGAAGGACAAGAATTTGGTTATGTCTTTCATAAGTGCCGCTTTACAAGCGATTGTCCCGACGAGAGCGCTTATCTGGGGAGACCATGGAGAAACCATGCTAAATGTGTCATTATCCGTTCGGAAATTGGTGCACATATACGCAGGGAGGGATGGCATGACTGGGACAACAAAGAGGCGTGGAATACCATGTTTTTTGCCGAGTATGGCAACTATGGCGCCGGCGCCGGAACAGAACGTGCCCCGTTTGTAAAGATGCTCAGCGAGGAAGAAGCCGCTGTGTACACGCGTGAAAATGTCATTGGGTTTTAGGAGGACAAAGAAATGCAGTTTGGTATTCGATTACATGATGCAGTGCAGGCACCGATAGAGGAGCGCCTAAGAATAGTAAAGGAACAGGGATTTACATGTGCGCATGTGGCACTTTCGAAGGTTATCAGTGAGAATTCCGTGGCACCGTCTGCGCTTACGCCGGGATATGCCATGTACTTAAAGAGACTGTTTGACAAGAATGAACTTGACTGTGCAGTGCTTGGCTGTTATCTGAATCTTGCAAATCCGGATGCAGCACAGTTAAGGCAGATTCAAGATAAATATATGGCAAATATCCGGTTTTCGGCACATCTGGGTGCAGGGGTAGTCGGTACGGAGACAGGTGCGCCAAACACTGCGTACAAATTTGAAGAAGCCTGCTGGAATGAGGAATCCCTGCAGACGTTTATCAAAAATTTGCGTCCTGTCGTAGAGTATGCCGAACAGATGGGCGTACTTATGGCGATAGAGCCTGTGGTGCGGCATATTGTGTGCAATCCTGTCCGCGCAAGGCGTGTTCTTGACGAGATTAATTCGCCTAATCTGCGGATTATCTTAGATCCTGTGAACCTGCTGGAAATTTATAATTATGAAAAACAGGACGAAATTCTGGACGAGGCTGTCGAACTGCTGGGAAAAGATGTGGCAGTGCTTCATGTAAAAGATTTTGTCATAGAGGACGGAAAAATGATTTCAGTGCCCGTCGGACAGGGACTGTGCCATTGGGAACGTGTAATTCCATATATGAAAAAGGAAAAGCCGTACATGCATGCCACACTTGAAAATACAAAGCCGGACAATGCAGTGGCGGCACTAAACTATATCAAGGAGTTATATCAGAACGCCTAAAAAGAAATAAATTCCTACGTATCGGTTTTATATTCAAAAGTATGAAGGAAATCCGTAACGGTTCAGCCTTCGTTTTCCTGTTACAAATATTCTTTGAAGAATGTATTGAAATATTGTTAAAATTATGTCAGAATAATATCAGCAAAGCAGATTGCGAATAACGGAAAGCAGCAACAGTATTGTCTGGCTTGTGAGAATACGCACTGGCGGGTACAGACAATATAGATACGTAGGAGGCATAGGTATGAGAGGTATAGATACGCAGGTGCGCAAAACAAGGCGTGCTATTTTTCGGGAAGTGGCAAACATGGCATATCATTCCACCAATCTTGTGGATGACATGGAGGCACTTCCTTATAAATTGGCAGATGCAGAAAATTCACCCTACTGGGACAATATTTACCGTGAACGTGAAATAATCCGTGAGCGCACCAGACTTGCCATGGGCATGTCGCTGCGTCCCGAGGATGAACCGGTGCAGGTCAGCCAGGGCGTGGAGGAGAGTAATATTGATGAAAAGTATTATGAGCCGCCTCTCATGCAGGTTATTGCGTCGGCATGCAACGCATGTCCGGAAAACAGGTATGAAGTTACGGATAAATGCATGGGGTGTCTTGCACACCCATGCAATGAAGTGTGTCCAAGAGGGGCAATTACCATGCAGAACGGACGCTCTGTCATTGATCAGGAAAAATGTATCAAGTGTGGTAAGTGCAAGACCGTATGCCCTTATGATGCGATATCACACCAGCAGAGACCGTGTCTGGCACACTGCGGTGTAAATGCGATTCACTCGGACAGCCATGGCAGGGCAGTCATTGATGATGAAAAATGTGTATCCTGCGGTCAGTGCATGGTAAGCTGTCCGTTTGGGGCGATTGCGGATAAATCACAGATATTCCAGCTGATACGAGCGATGCAGTCAGGCAGGAAGATTATTGCACAGGTAGCGCCGGCGTTTGTAGGACAGTTCGGACCAAAGGTGACACCGGATATGGTCAAGACGGCGCTCAAAGAGCTTGGCTTTTTTGACGTGTATGAGACTGCAATCGGAGCGGATATGGGTGCAATGACAGAGGCGGAACACTATGTGACAGAGGTCGCAACAGGAGAACTGCCGTTTCTTCTCACATCATGTTGTCCGTCATGGTCCATGCTTGCCAAGAAGTTTTTCCCTGAGACCATTGACAAGATCAGCAATGCACTGACGCCGATGGTGGCGACAGCAAGAATTATCAAGGAGGAGCATCCTGACGCGAGTGTGGTTTTTATCGGGCCATGTGCGAGCAAAAAACTTGAAGCCAGCCGCCGGACGGTTCGTTCGGATGTGGATTTTGTCATCACTTTTGAAGAACTGTTGGGAATGTTTGAGGCAAAAGGAATCCTGCTTGATGAGATAGAGGCACTTGATACGATGGATGATGCGACGGCAGCAGGGCGCGGGTATGGTGTGGCAGGCGGAGTTGCCAGTGCCATTGAGGGATGCATCAAGGAATATTATCCGGATACGGAAATTCACATTGAGCATGCCGAAAGTCTTTCCGAGTGCAAGAAGATACTGATGCTTGCCAAGGCAGGAAAGAAAAATGGCTGCCTTATCGAAGGGATGGCATGCCCTGGCGGCTGTGTGGCAGGTGCGGGTACCAATATTGCGGTTCCGGCAGCAGCCAAGGAGTTAATCAGCTTTAAAAATGCATCAGGGAAAAAACTTCCGGAACACGATATCCGTCAGTCAGAATGATGCCTGCTGTAATCAGTGCGGAGGCAGGAAACAGGCGATTTTGAAAATGCCAAATGGTCTTGAAATTGTGAAAGCTGCAATAGATGACTTTAAGAAGATACAAAATATATGCTGCTGGCTAAAAAGAAAATGCCAGTGAAACATATGCGGAATTGAAAGAAGAATATATTGCCTTGAAAGCAATATTAAATGTTGCAGGCGTCAATTTTTCGGAACTGGATAAGATAAAAGAATAAGGAGTATTAAAATGGCTAAAAAAGTAAGATGCAGGTTTGCGCCGAGTCCAACGGGAAGGATGCATGTCGGTAATCTGCGTTCGGCATTGTATGAGTTTTTAATAGCAAAACACGCTGGAGGAGATTTTATATTTCGTATTGAAGATACGGACCGTGAGCGTTTCGTGGAAGGCGCTACGGATATTATTTATCATACGTTGGAGAAAACCGGTCTGACATATGATGAGGGTCCTGACAAGGATAAGGGGTATGGTCCGTATGTTCAGAGCGAGCGTGTTCAGGCGGGTATCTATATGAAGTATGCAAAGGAGCTTATCGACAAGGGACAGGCTTACTATTGTTTCTGTGATAAGGACAGGCTTGCGACATTGAAGTCGGAAGTTGTGGAGGGCAAGGAAATCACAGTCTACGACAAACATTGCCTTGGACTCTCTAAGGAGGAAGTAGAGGCGAAGCTTGCAAGCAAAATTCCGTATGTCATCCGACAGAATAATCCCACAGAGGGAACGACCAGCTTCCACGATGAGCTTTACGGGGATATCTCCGTTGACAATACAGAGCTTGATGACATGATCCTGATTAAGTCAGACGGTTATCCCACCTATAATTTTGCAAATGTAGTGGATGATCATTTGATGGAAATTACCCATGTGGTACGTGGTAACGAATATCTTTCTTCCACGCCAAAGTACAACAGGCTTTATGAGGCATTTGGATGGGAAATTCCCGTATATGTGCATCTGCCGCTTATCACGGACGAGGAGCACAAGAAACTCAGCAAGAGAAGCGGGCATTCTTCCTTTGAGGATATCGTGGAGCAGGGTATTCTTCCCGAGGCCATTGTAAACTTTATAGCGCTTCTCGGATGGAGTCCCGAGGACAACAGGGAAATCTTCACGCTTGACGAGCTGATAAAAGAGTTTGACTATACCCGAATCAACAAATCGCCCTCCGTTTTTGACATGAATAAATTAAAGTGGATGAATGGCGAATATATCAAGGCAATGGAGTTTGACCGCTTTTATGAGATGGCGCTGCCATATATCAGAGAGGTCATTACCAAGGATATTGACCTGAAAAAAATTGCGGAGATGGTAAAGACCAGAATAGAGGTATTTCCTGATATTAAGGGCTTAATCGGTTTCTTTGAGTCACTGCCGGAGTACGATATTGCGATGTACACCCACAAGAAAATGAAAACGACAGTAGAAAGCTCCCTTGCGGTATTGAAGGATGTTCTGCCCCTGCTTGAGGCACAGGAAGAATACACCAATGATGCACTGTACCAGCTGCTGTTGTCCTATGTTTCAGAGAAGGAAGTCAAGAATGGCTATGTGATGTGGCCAGTCCGGACTGCGGTGTCTGGTTTGCAGATGACACCTGCAGGTGCTACGGAAATAATGGAAGTTATCGGGAAAGAGGAATCCCTTATTAGAATTAGAAAGGGTATTGAACTGCTTGAAAATGCATAATAATCTGGGTGACAGTGTAAACGAAGCGCAGTATAAGGCAATTACGCACGGAGAAGGAGCGATGCTTGTACTGGCGGGACCCGGCTCTGGGAAAACGTTCACTGTCACACAGAGAATCAAATATTTGATTGAACAATATCAGATACAGCCGGAGGACATTCTGGTCATTACGTTCACAAAAGCCGCTGCTGCAGAGATGCAGGAGCGGTTTGTAAAGCTGAATGGCGGAAAATGTTATCCGGTTTGTTTTGGTACATTTCATTCGGTTTTCTTTCGCATACTGCGTTATACATATCGGTTCACGGCGGACAATATCATTCGTGAAGCCGATAAGTACAGGATTCTGACGCAAATCATAAGGGAAATTCCTCAGGAAATTCAGTCCCAGTCTTTGGATGGTGATATAAATTCGGAGACACTGCAAAGACTTCTGGCAGAAATCAGCAAAGTAAAAAATAATGGAATGGCAGTGCAGGAGTTCCGCAGTGATACAGTATCCCAGCCGGAATTTGAATACCTATTCCATGCTTATAAACAGGAAATGAACCAAAACAGGATGATTGATTTTGATGACATGGTTCTTTTGTGCCGAGACCTTCTTGTGTCCAGACCGGAGATCTTAAAAATATGGCAGGAACGCTTTCGCTTTATTCTTGTGGATGAGTTTCAGGATATTTGTCCGCTGCAGTATGAGGTGGTAAGACTTCTGGCAAAGCCGCAGGACAATTTGTTTATTGTTGGTGATGACGACCAGTCCATCTATGGGTTCAGGGGTTCTGACCCTGAAATAATGCTGCGGTTCACAAAGGATTACCCTGATGCGCAGCAAGTACTGCTTAATGTCAATTACCGCAGTAAACAGGATATTACAGAGACGGCCGGAAAGTTGATAGCACACAACAAAGTGCGTTTTTCCAAAATAGTTCAGACACAAAATACCCAGAATGATGGTGTCAGTGTATATTCGTTTCACTCGAAACCAAAGCAGGCAGAAAACATTGCGTTGCTGATAAAGCAGTATATGGAACAGCCCGGAGCAAAATATAGTGATATTGCGATTCTGTATCGCACAAACAGCCATATTGCATATACGGCAGAACGATTGATTCATGAGGGGATTCCTTTTTCCCTGAAGGAAAAACCCAAAAATATTTATGACAGCGAAGTCGCAAAGGATATTATCGCATACCTGAACTATGCCCTGCGCGAGGACAGCGTCTCCGATTTCCTGCGCATCATGAACAGACCAGTGCGGTATATCAGGAGAAACACAGTGCCCCGAAATCCATTTCCAATGCAGGAGCTTATAGAAAACAATAGAACGCTGGGCTATGTTGTGGAAAATATCAATGCGCTCTATGATGCGCTTCACTTCATAAAGAGTCTGAATCCTTTTTCCGCAGTAAATTTTATCAGAAAAGGTGTCAGGTATGACGATTATCTAAAAAACAAAGCTGCCGAATGCGGCAGGAATGCAGTGAAGGAACTCGAAGAGCTTGAGGAAATAATGCAGCTTGCAAAGGGATTTGAGACTTTGGCGGAATGGGTGGAGCATATACAAAATTATGACAGTACATTGCGTGAACTGCAAAAAAACAGCGGAAAATCCTGTCATACAGATTCTGTTAATCTTGTGACAATGCATGCGTCGAAAGGACTGGAATGGAAAGTAGTAATTCTTCCTGATGTGAACGAAGGAATTGTTCCGCATAAGAAGGCGGTCACTGACAGGGAACTGGAGGAGGAGCGCAGGATGTTTTATGTCGCCATGACACGGGCGAAGGAGCGTCTGTTTCTTTTCTATATCAAAGAAGATACGGAAAAAAAGGAGGCAGGAAATCTCCTGCCCTCACGTTTTCTTGATGAAATGTTTGATTAAACATGTTATGATTCTGTATTTTCACGAACTTTGTTGATGATATCTTTCAAATCCAGACTCTTGTCTTTTAACCGAGGACTGACACTTCTGCTGGATACGACACCGGACAAAAGCTGCAATGCAGTTGTGTAGTCCTCTTTCTTGTAGGCGAAATATGCCAGAAGATAATCGAGGGTGGTTTCGTTCATGCCGGCAATCGGATAATCCTCATGCATTCTGGCGTTTGTCAGGCGGTCATATGCATTCATGCCGGCATTGTATGCCTCTTTAAGGTAAGTTTCCCTTTTGGTTTCTGCGTCAGGATCGTCATCTGCTATTTCGTCTGCCAAATCCTGATACAGCCAGCATATTTTGAGACAGACATTGCCGATTTCACTGTCCTTTCCGCCTTTGGTAACAGTGCACAGCAGCACCATCTTCATGCGGCTGATTGCCATTTCTGTTGTGTAAATGGGACATTCCGCTGCCTCATGGGATTTAAAATTTGTCTCTATTTTTTCATGAATTATTTTGCGCTGCGTGGCAGTCGGTGAATTAAAGTTTTTGCCAAGTGCAGCATAACCACAGTTCGGACAGCAGATAGCGTCGTATTTTGTGACATTCACATTGCTGTGTATCGGTCTTAAATCAGGCATTGTATCAACAAATTTAGCAGAGTTGGATTTTACTGCCTTGGAACGGAATTGTTTGTCACAGATGGGACAATTGTATCGTTTGTCTATTAATAAGCCTTTTTCCATTTCGATTTTTTCATTTGCATCCATTGATCGATCCTCCAAAAATTTTATTGTTCTTTTTCATTGCTGACAATTTCGTCAAATTCTACATTGTCAAGATATTCGTCAAACGCATCGGCAACATTTTCATATTCCTCGTCGTCATCAATATAAGTAAGCGCAGGTTCCTCGTCCGGATTGTTTTCATCTTCCTCGTAGCGGTAGAACCATACCTCTCCGTCATCATTGTTTCCTTCCTCGTCAAGCGGAAGGAGGGCAATGTAGTCTTTTTTGTCAACTGTAAGAATTGTGATTATCGCGCAGTTGACGGTCTGCCCGTCATCCAGTTCCAGTTCAACTGTCATTTCTTCATCATCATATCCGTTTGTGTTTTTGTCTGCCATATATTTATTACCAACCCTTTCTTTTAACTTCGCACATACCTATATATTACCCAAATTGTATAAACAAATCAAGAAAATTCTGAAATTAACTGCAATGGAACTTTAAATCTGATTTATTATAGCTGTACTGTCACATGTTTCGTAACAGTTCAGCCTTCGGCTTCCTGTTACAGGCATCAAGCCATGCATAACCACTTCGTGGTGGCTTGATGCATCTCTACCATTACGCTATTTCACGGACTTTGCAGTAAATGCAAAGTCCTGGGCTGAACTGTTACCATGTTTCGGTGCAAATTGTGACAATCATCTTGACATTGTATGCATATTGCGAGTATCATAATATAGAAATGTAATAATAGCTGTGGTTATTTGGCAATAACATGCCGAGGTACTGAGATGAAAATACAAACGGACGAGAAAGTAGTCAATTATATAAAAAAAAAGATAAAAGATTCCCACAATATTGTGGCAGTGCTTGGCATCGAAATGCTTGTGGAGGGCGGCGGTTATGATCTTGACTCCAACATGGAAAATTACCGTGTGGAGGAAGAATATGGCTTCTCGCCGGAGGATATGCTTGCTACCAGCTTTTATAATGCGAAAGTGGAGAAATTTTACCGGTTTTACAAAAAGGAAATTCTTGGAATGAATGTGCATTCCACCTTGGCGTATGATGTGCTGCTGAAACTGCAAAATCAGGGGAAGCTTTCGGCGGTTATCAGCCAGAATTTTCACGGTCTGCCCAAAGGTGTCAAGCTTAAGCATGTGATCGATTTAAACGGAAATCTGAATAACAATAATTGTCCGCGCTGCAATAAGGAATTTGATCTAAAATATATTAAAAACGCTGCCGGTATTCCACTGTGTGACTGCTGTAAAGTGGCAGTAAGACCCGGAATACGCCTTTTAGGGGAACGTGTTGACGCAGAGCTTATGACAGAAGCTGCAATAGCCTGTGAGGCAGCGGATGTTTTGCTGATTCTTGGCAAAAATATGTATCATGACAGGCTTGAGTATGATTCTGCACCAGAGCATGAGCAGCTGAAAATCCTTTTTTCCAAAGATGAATTTATAAGCAATAAAAAAGTTGATTTTATTATCAGAGATGATATTTGTGCGTTTCTGCCTCTTATTATTGATTAGGGAGCTGCGGGTTCCTGTATACAACAGCAAAATTGCGAGGTTTTATGAAGAAAATTAAAATGAATAATGGACAGCCCTACCCGTTAGGAGCCTCCGTTCGGGAAAACGGCATCAATTTCTCGATGGTAAACAATTCAGCGAAGGAATGCGGCATTGTATTTTACCGGAGAGGCGTCGAGAAGAAAGAGCGAATTTATTTTGACCAGAAACACAGGATTGGAAATATATACTGTGCCCTGGTCGAAGGGATAACAGTCAGTGATTTTGAGTACAATTTTTTTATTGGCGATGAGGTTTTTGTGGATCCTTACGCAAAGAAAATTGTCGGAAATGAAAAATGGCGTACAGGCGAATTTGCGCGTCCTCTATTGAGAGGAGGCTTTGATTGTTGTACGTTCGACTGGAAAGGGACAAGTCCGCTTCACATTCCGTATCACGAGAGCATTATGTATTGCCTGAATGTCAGAAGTTTTACGAGACATTCTTCATCGAAAGTGAAGAAAAAGGGAACCTTTGAAGGTCTGGTAGAGAAGATTCCTTATTTAAAGGAACTGGGTGTAAATTCCATAGAGCTGCTGCCTGCGTATGAGTATGAGGAATGCGAGTGGCAGCATCCGGAAGTCAGTGACAAGGCACTTACGATGGAATATCAGGTTGGACATATTGACGCTAATCTGACGCCGGATGATGCGGAGCCGCAGAAAGCGGAGCGGCTGAACTGCTGGGGATTTAAGGAGGCATTTTATTTTGCGCCCAAGGCGTCCTATTCGGCGGGAGACAGTCCGTGTGAGTCATTTCGATCTATGGTAAGGGAACTACATAAGAATGGTATAGAAATGATTATGCAGTTCTATTTTCCGGATTACATCAAGCAGGGATATATCCTTGAGGTTATTAAACATTGGGTTTTGCAATACCATATTGATGGAGTGCACCTCAAAGGCAGCAGAATTCCTGTGACACTGCTTGCCACAGAGCCGCTTTTGGCAAATACCAAGATAATGTGTGAAGATTTTTATCTGCATGAAATTTATCCCAATGCGGAACAGCCGGTTCAAAAGATTTTGGGTTACTACAGGGATGACTATATGTATGATTTGCGTAAGTACCTTAAAGGCGATCAGGACATGCTGAAGGGATTTCAGTATCAAATGAAAAAGTTTCATCCCAAGTGTGGCGTGATTAACTATATTACGAATTATTATGGGTTTACTTTAAACGACCTTGTCTCATATGAGAGAAAACACAATGAGGCGAACGGGGAAAACAACTCAGACGGGACAAACTATAATTTTAGCTGGAACTGCGGAGCGGAAGGACCTTCACGAAAGAAGGCGATTAAGCAGCTGCGGCACAGGCAGATGAAAAATGCGTTAAGCTTACTGTTTACGGCACAGGGAACGCCGCTGTTACTGGCCGGGGACGAGTTTGGCAATAGCCAGAACGGCAATAACAACTGTTACTGTCAGGATAACGAGACAGGATGGGTTGACTGGAGGGGACTGGCGAAAAACAATGATATCTTTGAATATGTAAAGGAACTGATTGCTTTTCGCAAAAAGCACGGAATCCTACATCTGGACACGAATCTTTCCATGCTTGACCGATATGGAAAGGGTTATCCGGATATTTCCTACCATGGGGAGGAAGCATGGAAGGCGCAGCTGGAGGCTTTTAACAGGCATATCGGAATTATGTATTGCGGGAAAGATGAAAGTACAAATGAGGCTGACTATATTTATATTGCCTATAACATGCACTGGAATTCACATTGTTTTGCCCTCCCGTCCATAGCAAATTATGAGTGGGTATCGGCAATCGGTACGGCTGAGAACAGCATTGTTGCGGATAAGGAAAAAAATACGGAATACATTGATATCAGTCCGAGAAGCATTTCCATTTTAACGGGGAGAAAGATTCCGGAAACAGAGAAAAAGCCAAAGGTTCCTGTAAAGCCTGCCAGAAGCAGTGATAAATGTATCAATAAAAGCAATAATAGTATTAAAAAGGGTAAGTAAAGGTGGATATTTGGAAGCACTTTCAAACAATTACACATCATAAGCTTATGGTTATGAAAGGATGTTTTGCAGTCGGCTTGTATTGGCAGGGGTTGTTGCACGACCTTTCCAAGTATATGCCGTGTGAGTTTTTTGTCGGCGCAAGATATTATCAGGGGACACAAAGCCCCAACAATGCGGAGCGCAAGGACAGGGGATATTCCTCGGCATGGCTGCACCACAAAGGAAGGAATAAGCACCATTATGAGTACTGGATGGATTACAGTGCCCATATGGGAGGCGGAATTATACCGGCAAAAATGCCTGATAAGTATGTCGTGGAAATGTTTATCGACCGTGTAGCGGCTTCTAAAAATTATAACAAGGAAAAGTATCAGGACGACATGCCGCTGAAATATTACCTGAGTGGAAATCCGGGGAAATTCATGCATGAAGATACCAGAAGAAAACTGGAATTGCTGCTGAATATGCTTGCAAGGGACGGAGAGGCGAAGACGATGCGCTATATCCGGCGGAGAATTATTCCAAATATGAAAAGAAAATAAGAAGAACCAAAATGAGAACTCCTCATATATTAAGTATTAGAAAAGTTCTTGATGCATGAGGAGTTGTTTTTATGAATTGTTGGATTTGGATTATTTTACTGTGGTGTTTTTGCGGAAAAGGCGGCTGTCATAACAATTGTATGTGTGACAGCGGATGCGGTCATGAGCCGTCACCGTGCAACCCCGTTTTCCCGACACCGGTAGTTCCTCCATGTCCTCCAAACAACGGATGCGGCTGTGACAATGATATGATTCAGCCGCGCGGATTTGCCGGTTTTGGAGACGGAAACACATGTGGATGTGAGGAAAAGAACGATTAATCTGAGAATCGGGCAGGCATTGTCCTGCCCGTTGTGCCGTGTACATAATACAATAGAATGAATGGAGATATTGGTGTGGAGGTAGTAAACAGCGAAATCAAGGAAAAAATAAACATAAGGGAAATATACCGATATCTCGGTTATGGGACTGGCATGCCTGACGATGATATCCAATCACTGGTCAAAGAAGTGACTGCACATCTGGTCAATACAATAAAACCCAAAAACATATATAAAATATATGACTGTAGCACTACGGAATCGGGCGTGACCTTAATTTCTGACAAGACGCTTTTTTTTGAGAGCAGAAATCTGGCATTCAATCTTGCACAGTGCTGCCGAGTGGTTTTGCTGGCAGCGACACTCGGCATCGAAGCGGACAAGCTTTTACAGCGGTATGAAGTGCTGAACATGGCTAAGGCAGCAATCATACAGGCATGTGGCGCGGCATGTATTGAGGCATATTGCAATATTCTTCAGGAAAAAATTTGTGAAGCGTGTTCTTCTGAAGGAGACAGGCTGTATCTGCGACCACGGTTTAGTCCTGGTTACGGTGACTTGCCTTTACAGGCACAAAAGACAATATTTGCGGAACTGGAATGCACAAAACGTATGGGACTTACACTTACGGACAGCCTGTTGATGTATCCGACAAAAAGTGTTACTGCTTTTATCGGACTGACGGCAAACCCTCAGAGCTGCCATATTGATAAATGTGAAACTTGTAATAATATTGGATGTTCATTTCGTGGAGGTGTATGATGAATTTTAAGGACTTGCTTGGGAAACAGATACTTTTTTTTGACGGTGGGATGGGCACGCTTTTACAGGAAAGGGGACTCAGGACAGGGGAAATTCCCGAGACATGGAATATCCTGCACCCTGAAGTGATAAAACAAATTCATAAAGAGTATCTGCTGGCGGGAAGTAATATGGTTTCGGCAAATACTTTCGGTGTAAATGCATTTAAGTGCAAGAATCTTGAATATACCGTGGACGAGCTTGTGACAGCGGGTGTCAGGCTTACAAAAGAAGCTATTGCGGAAGTGAAAAAAGAGAATACCGCAGAAGCTGACCGTCCAATGTTTTCTGCGTTGGATATCGGCTCCATCGGGAAGCTTTTAAAACCGCTTGGGGAAATATCCTTTGACCAAGCATACGAGACATTCAGGGAAATCATTGCTGCGGGAGATAAGGCAGGGGCTGACTTGATTCTGATTGAGACTGTAAGCGACTCCTACGAGATTAAAGCAGCCGTCCTTGCTGCAAAGGAGAACAGCTGCCTTCCGGTTGTTGTTACGATGATATTTGACGAAAACGGTAAATTGCTGACAGGCGGGGATGTGGCAAGTGCGGCAGCAATGCTTGAAGGGCTTGGTGTTGACGCCATAGGTTTTAACTGCGGCCTTGGACCGGATCAGATGAAAAAACTGCTGCCACAGTTAACAGCGTGCTGTTCGCTGCCGATTGTGATAAACCCGAATGCAGGACTTCCGGTTGTCATAAATGGACAGACTGTGTTTGACGTGGAACCGGATGCATTTGCAGAGAGCGTTAAAATGCTTGTCGGGATGGGGGCAAGCGTGGTCGGCGGGTGCTGCGGCACAACACCGGCGCATATAAAAAAGGTCGTGGAGCTTTGCGGGAAAATGGATATTGCACCAGTAACGGATAAGGGGCTGACAGTCGTTTCATCCTACAATCACGCCGTCACCTTCTCCAGAAAACCGCTTATTATAGGGGAGCGCATTAATCCGACGGGCAAGTCAAAGTTCAAGCAGGCGCTGCGTGACCATGACATGGAGTACATCTATAAAGAAGGGCTTTTGCAGGAGGAAAACGGTGCGCACATTTTAGACGTGAATGTTGGGCTTCCGGAGATAGACGAGCCGCAGCTTATGGAGGAGGCAGTGACAGGCATACAGGCGATTATAGATTTGCCTTTGCAGATTGACACTTCTGATACAGATGCCATGGAACGTGGGCTGAGATACTACAATGGAAAGCCGATGTTAAACTCCGTGAATGGCAAAAAGGAGTCTATGGAGAGCGTATTTCCCATAGCAAAAAAATATGGCGCAGTGGTGGTGTGCCTGTGTCTTGATGAAGGCGGTATTCCCGAGACAGTGGAAGGCAGATTGGACATTGCGAAAAAAATCGTCCGTACTGCTGCCGCATATGGCATTCCAAAGAAAAACCTTGTCATGGATGCGCTTGTGCTTACCATAAGCACCGGACAGGACAATGCAACTGTCACGCTGGAAACCTTGCGCAGAATCCGGTACGAACTCGGACTGCATACAGTGCTTGGCGTTTCCAACATTTCCTTTGGACTTCCGGAGAGGAGCCGTATCAACACTGCATTTTTTACAATGGCAATGAACAATGGGCTGAGTGCAGGCATCGTGAATCCCTCAAGCGAACCGATGATGGCGGCATACTACAGCTTTAATGCACTGATTGGCGAGGATGACCAGTGCATGGAATACATCGCAAAGGCATCGCGCACTGCGGACATGCCCGCTGCACCGGCTGCGTCAAAAAGCAGTGCGCTTACGCTGGACGAGGCGATTATAAAAGGGCTTTCGGAGAGCGCGTATGAGGCGACAGTGAAACTGCTCGAACAGAATATGGATTCCCTGACAATTATCAATGAGAAACTGATTCCTGCGCTGGATGTTGTCGGAAAGGGATTTGAGGAGAAGAAAATGTTTCTTCCGCAGCTTCTGATGAGTGCTGATGCGGCAAAGGCATCCTTTGCTGCTATTAAGACAAACTTGTCAAAACAGGGAAAGAACAGCGAGAGCAAAGGAAAAATTGTCATTGCGACTGTGAAAGGAGATATTCACGACATCGGAAAAAACATTGTAAAGACCCTGCTTGAAAATTATGGGTTTGATATGATAGACCTCGGGAAGGATGTTGCTCCGGAAGTGGTTCTGAAAACAGTGCAGGAGCAGAATGTGCGTCTGGTCGGTCTGAGCGCGCTGATGACTACCACAGTAGTTAATATGGAGGCAACCATCAAACTGCTGCGGGAAAACGGTGTGGACTGCAAGGTTATGGTAGGCGGTGCCGTTCTCACGCAGGAATACGCTGATATGATAGGGGCAGATTTTTATTCCAAGGATGCAATGGGGTCTGTGCGCTACGCAAATGAGCTTCATGATAAAGGAGAGCTTTAAAAGCTCTCTTTTTCTGTTGACAATATTTTACAACTATTGTATACTTTTGCTGTATTAATTGTACTAATACAGTTAAGGAAGGAGACATGACAATGATTTTGATAGACCATAAGGACAGACGTCCGATTTATGAACAGGTCATTGAGCGTTTTCAGCAAATGATATTGTGCGGTGCTTTACAGTCCAACACACCGATGCCATCTGTCAGAAGTCTTGCCATGGAATTGTCATTAAATCCCAATACCATACAGCGTGCCTATCAGGAATTAGAGCGTGCCGGTTACATATATACTTTAAAGGGAAAGGGGAGTTTTGTCAGTGAAACAGCAGTAGCGGCGGACAACAAACGTCAGGAACTTCGCAGGGAAATGCAGGTCGAGGTGGACAAGGCGCTGCTTGCAGGGATAACGGCAGAGGAACTGCGGGAAATGCTTGAAGGATGCATTCGGGACAGCAGGGTAGCTGCATTTAGGGAGACAAGTGTTAAAGGAGGGGGATTATGATAACGGCAGTACATGTGAAAAAACAGTTTGACAAGGTTTTGGCTGTGGATGATGTCACTGTGACAATAAAGGAACGGCAGGTTTTTGGACTGATAGGAACAAACGGCGCTGGTAAAAGCACGTTTCTGAGGATGGTGAGCGGAATCCTGAAGCCTGACAGCGGTGAGATTTTGATAGACGAACGGCCAGTGTATGGAAATCCAAAAGCCAAGGCGGATATATTCTACATACCAGATGAGCAGTATTATCTCCCTAATGCAACACCTAGGGATATGGCACATTTTTATAAGGATTTTTATCCGAAATTTGATATGGCACGTTTTGATGAAATGCTTGCCAGATTTCAGCTGAAAGCGCGTCGGAAGGTCAACACATTTTCAAAGGGGATGAAAAAGCAGCTTTCGGTGCTCATCGGGGTCTGCGCAAACACAAAGTATATGTTGTGTGATGAGACGTTTGACGGTTTAGATCCTGTCATGCGGCAGGCAGTCAAGAGTGTTTTTGCAGGGGAGCTTGCCGAGCGGGATTTTACACCGGTTATTGTCTCGCATAATCTGAGGGAGCTTGAGGATATCTGTGACAGCGTAGGAATCCTGCATCAGGGGGGTGTGCTGATGCAGAAAGATTTGGAGGAGATGAAGCTCAACATCCATAATATCCAGTGCGTGTTCCAAAGTCCTGATGATGAACGTGCCGCATTTGAGCTGCTGGACATTATCAAGGCAGACAGACGTGGAAGCCTGACTACATTTACCGCACGGGGGGCGGAGGAGGAAATTATGCTCAAGTTAAATAGTTTTACACCGGTTTTTTCAGAAATTCTTCCGCTTACCCTCGAGGAAATATTTATCAGTGAAACGGAGGTTGTCGGATATGATATCAAAAAACTTATTTTTTAAACTTGTGAAACAGGACTTTAAGAAACGAATATGGTGTCCGATACTGCTCTTTATTGCATTTATCCTGTTTTTGGAAGTTCCGATGATTATGAAATTGGAGAACATTATAAAGTTTCCAAAATCATATTCATATGATATCAGGATTTATGTCAGGGATTATTTCTTCGGAGCCGATGCAGCCATGGTGGCTGCGGGAGTGTGCGCGGCGGCATTTTTGTGTGCACTCAGTGGGTATTCCTATCTGCACGCAAGGATACAGGTAGATACCTATCACAGCCTTCCAGTCAGCCGGACGCAGCTTTTCTGGTCAAAATATTTGTCGGGGATTTTGCAATTTTTCATTCCTTTTTTGATTCATGTATTAATTTGTGCAGGAATTGCTGCAAATAAAAACGTGTTTTCCATGGAGACCGTTCCTTTCATGGTGTCTTACGTTGAACTTCAATTGATAATTTTTGTCCTTGCCTACAGTGTGTCAGTGATTGCGGCCGGACTGACAGGGAACATTATTATCAGCATAATGGGAACAGGTATATTGTTCGGTTACAGTACGTTTTTGTCAGCGCTGAAGATGACAATGTTCAACCGATTCCTTAAAACATATGTTGTATATGGACAACAACTGGACAACCGCATGATAGACGATAAAATATGGTGTTTTTCGCCGCTCTCCATGATACTAAAGCTGTTCTCCTATTCTGGCAGGGCGACGGCAGAGGCAGCGGATAAACTGTTTAAGTATGATGATTCTTATGTATGGGTACTGATTGCGGCTGCGATTGTTTATACGCTGGCCGCATACATAATTTATTTAAAAAGACCGTCGGAGGCGGTGGGAAAAACAATCGCGTTCCCCGCAATTGAGCCTGTAATCAAAACCTTAATCGTAATTCCTGCGGCTTTTTTTTGCGGAATATTTTTTAGTGAAACAGCTGTCGGGTCGGACAGATGGTTTCTTTTTGGGCTGATATTTAGTTTCGCCCTGCTCTGCATTTTGATGGAGATTGTTTTTCGTCTTGATTTTCGTGGGATTTTGATGCACAAGAGACAGTTTCTGCTGAACGCGGCATGTGTAATACTGATTTATCTGATTTTCCGCAATGATGTGCTTGGTTATGATACTTATGTGCCTGCGGATGACCAGCTCCAGAGCTGTGCGGTTTCCATAGACCAGCTGTTGCCGCTGTCACGGGATATTTATCGGCAAAATGGTGGAAGGCTTTATATTGGCTCTGACGAATACCGCATGATAAATATGGAGATACAGGGAAATCCCAGTGTTATGGAGCTTGCGCGCAAGGCTGCGAAGGAGAAGCTTTCCTACCGGTCATTTGAATATTATGACGGAATCGAAAAAACCGACCTGTACATTAAGACACGGGAAAAGGAAAAATCATACCGGCAGGTTTCATTTGGCTATAAGCTGCTTAACGGGGAAAATATTTACCGCAGATATGTGATAGATCTCGCCGACGCCGAAACGCTCAAACTGCTCTCGGACATATTTAATGACTATGATTACAAGCTGGGCTCCACGCCGATGTTTAAAAGTGGATGGAATGTCACGTTTGAAGCGGTGCAGTGTATCGGCAATTTCAAGAGTGATGTAATCAGGCTTACACCTGAAATGCAGTCCAAGATGATTGAAGCTTACCAGTCAGAATATACGAAGCTTACGTTGGACACGGTAATCAATACCATTCCTTCCGGCACCATTGAGTTTTTGAAAACCACCGAGGAGAAGGATGCCAATGTCAACCACAAGGGCTATGAAATCTACATTGGTAAAATGTACGTATATCCACAGTTTACGAAAACACTTGCGCTGCTAAAGGAATATGGTTTTGATATGGAAGAAAAACTGACGGCAGAGGATGTGAAGTCAGTCAGCGTGACCAAAAATTATGATGAAACGCAGACAGACGGCAGTGTGCAAAGTACTTATTCGACAGGCGAATGGGGCGAGGCTTATGAGAAGAACGTGGTGGAGTATACAGACAAGAAACAGATACAACAAATACTTGACAGTATTGTCTCTGATTCGTTTTCCTGGTCGATTGGCTATTATACCGATTTTTTTGACGAGCAGTACACGATAGAATTGAATATGGAAGACTCCAAAGATGAATTACCGTACTTTCATTGTTTTGTGAGCGGAAAAAAACCTGAATTCATTCAATAAATCCGAAAAGTCCGCGAAACAACGCGGCGGCTTGAGGGTGGTAATGTTCATCCGGCGAAAGGTTTTTTCAGACAGGCGCTAATATTTTGTAACAGTTCAGCCCAGGACTTTGCACTGGCTGCAAAGTCCGTGAAATAACATATAGGTAGAGATGCATCAAGCCACCACGAAGTGGTTTTGCATGGCTTGATGCCTGTAACAGGAAGCCGAAGGATGAACTGTTACAATATTTTGCGTAATCTATGAAAAAATAATTAACAAATAGAATCTCTTGTGATAAAATATTTTATATATGGTTATAGTGAATAAATAATTTATATAAATGTGCAATCAGGAGGAGAATAGTATGGCAGGAAAGAAATGCGTAGCTTATGTGTCAACCTACACGATGGGGGATAAGCATGGTATTAAAATTTATGATGTGGATATGGAGAAAGGGCGTTTTAGTGAAAAAGGGGAAATAAATATAACCAATTCATCATATGTTACAATTTCGCATAACAGAAAGTACCTCTACGCGATAACAGATACCGGTGTCTCAAGCTACAGGATTTTGCCCGACGGGAATCTTGAGTTTGTAAACACCGCCTCCACAAACAGCATGAGGGGCTGTTATCTTTCTACTGACTATGAGGACAAGTTTTTGTTCTGTGCAGGATATCATGACGGGAAGATTACGGTTTTGCATCTGGACGACAGTACGGGGGCAGTGGATGCCATTACGGACGAGGTATTTCATAAAGGGCTCGGAAGCATTGCGGAGAGAAGCTACAGACCTCATATCAGCTGTGTCAAGATGACAAGGGACAACAAGTACCTGTGTGCAGCAGACCTCGGGATAGACTATGTCAATATCTACAAGCTTGACCATGACAGAGGAGTCTTGCGTCAGGTTGATATCATCAGGTGCGACATTGACTCGGCGCCGAGACATCTGAAATTTTCGGAGGATGGACGTTTTCTGTACATTATCAGCGAAATGAAAAACTGCATAGATGTCTACCATTATCACGAGGAGGAAAATGTACCGTACTTTGACCACATACAGACCATACCGACCTCTGACAAGTTTGAGATAAAAGGGGTTGCGGCAAGTGCATTGAATATTTCTTTTGACGGCAGATATATTCTGGCCTCCACGGCTGGGGACAACTGCGTTTCGCTGTTTGAGATTAATCAAAAGACGGGGGAATTAAACCGCCTGTTCTATCTTCCGGTAAGCGGAGAATATCCCAAGGACGCGGCACTGTTTCCGGACAACAGGCACCTCGTGAGCCTGAACCATGAATCTGACACAATGACATTTTTCCGCATTAACTATGATGAAAACTGCATGGTGATGAATGGAAAGGAACTGAAAATTAAGCAGGCAAACTGCATTATATTCCATGAACTGGAATAGGAAAATAAAAGGCAGCATCCCCGAATGTATGAACGGGAATGCTGCCTTCTATTTTTGAAACTTGTTTACAGGTACACTTTTTTGATATGATCCATTCTTGTGCACATATTCTGCAGCAGCATGTCCAGTATTGTCACTGCGGTCATGGATTCAACGACAACGACTGCCCTCGGCACTATGATGGGATCATGGCGTCCCTTTATCTGCACGGAGATATTCTCGCCATCCTTGCTGACTGTTTCCTGCTCTTGGAAGATGGATGGAGTCGGCTTAAAATAGGCTTTTAGCATGATTTCAGACCCGTCACTGATTCCACCGAGGATTCCGCCCGCGTGATTGGTTGTTTTTATCACGCGTGTTCCCTCCATTCGGAAGCTGTCATTGTTCGATGAGCCGTTTGCCAAAGCGGCTTTTGCGCCGTCACCGATTTCAAATGCCTTGACGGCACCGATTGACATAATAGCCTTTGCAAGATTTGCGTCCAGTTTTTCAAATACCGGTTCACCGATGCCGGCAGGGAGGTTTGTCACTTTACAGGCAATGACGCCTCCGGCAGAATCCAGATTTTCCATGCATTTTTTGAGATAGGATTCTGCTCTGGCGGATGCTTCCTTGTCGGGCATTCCTGTCGGGTTTGCTCTTGCTTCTTCCAGATCAAAATGCTGCATGGATATTTCGATGTCACCGATAGCCTGCGTATAAGCTGTCACTGTTATGCCAAGCTCTGACAGGAGCTTTGACGCGACAGCGCCTGCAGCAACGCGCCCGATTGTCTCACGTCCAGACGAACGCCCGCCGCCGCGGTAATCCCGAAAGCCGTACTTCTGGTCAAAAGTGTAGTCGGCATGTCCCGGGCGGTAGTAGGAGGCGATGTCGCTGTAATCCGAAGAACGCTGTGAAGTGTTGCGCACAAGCATGGATATGGGAGTTCCGGTTGTTTTTCCTTCAAAGACTCCGGACAGAATTTCGACGCAGTCCGCCTCTTTGCGCTGTGTCGTGAATCTGGAGCTGCCCGGTTTTCTCCTGTCAAGAAATTTCTGAATGTCCTGTTCGTCCAGCTCCAGACCTGCGGGGCATCCGTCGACAACAACGCCGATTGCCGCGCCGTGGGACTCCCCCCATGTAGTGATTCTGAATATATTTCCAAATGATGATCCAGCCATAATTTTTCCTTTCTGGTAATAAATGAGATATTGATTTTGCGGAAAATAACATATAATATTATAATTGCAAAAAATGTGAAAATCAAGGAGAGAAAATTTTTGATTTTTTGAAAAATATAATGCAAAAAGAAAAATGATGTGATATGATGAATTTATATGCATTACATCTGGCTTATTTGTGCGATTGCATGTTGCAAAGCAGCTAAATGCCATATGTTAGAACCATATGGGGAATCCGAATGGTCTGTATTACTTGCAATGGGGAGAAACATTATGAGAAGGACATGGAAAGAAAATTTTACGGCTGCGATGCGGCAGCAAATCAAAAAACACAGGCGTTTGAAACTGCCGATAACGGTTTTCATGGTACTGTTGATTGTATTTTATAACATAGGACATTATTTTACATACAATACGAAGCGCCTTGCAGGTGCTTTGACAGTCTGTATATTTTTCTTTATCAGCAGCAGTTTTTCTTTTCTGACAGAGGCGGAGGGCATTGAGACAATGTTTGAGTCAGAGTGGGCAGAGATTCAGGAAAACTATGAATACGTCCCCACGACGTTCCATATTCCGGCTGAGGAAGTAATTGACGATAACGATGTTATCGAGGGATATGACAATGATGAACTTGATGTGTCAGCGGATGAGATTGACCAGTATTCGTTAGATGATATTCTTGCAGCCAACGAGGTGAGCAAAGGAACAGGCAGCACACATTCGACCACGGTTTCCCATCTCTCAAAGGATGACTGGCAGCTTGTACTTGTGAACAAGCAGCATCCGGTTCCGGATGATTACACATTCACGCTTGGAAAAATCAAGGGTTCCATGAAATGTGATATCCGTATCATTGATGATCTTATGGATATGATGCAGGCGGCAAAAGCAGACGGCATCAGGCTGGTAGTGTGTTCGCCATACAGGGATTACAACAGGCAGACTGTTCTGTTTAACCGAAAGATTGACTCGTACATGGAAAAAGGCTATTCCTACATGGATTCCTATAAGCTTGCGTCCATGACGGTGACAGTACCGGGTGCGAGCGAGCATCAGATTGGTCTTGCGCTGGATATTGTCAGCACGTCTTATGCGTCGCTTCAGATTGGGTTTGGCGAGACGACAGCGGGCAAATGGCTGAAGGAGCACTGCGACGAGTATGGATTTATACTTCGTTATCCACAGGGAAAAGAATATATTACAGGAATCCAGTATGAACCGTGGCATTTCCGCTATGTTGGGAAAGAGGCAGCGGCAGAAATTATGGACAGGGAAATAACGCTTGAGGAGTTTCTTGAAGAGCTGGATTAAAATAAGAAACATTTTGAAAGGAAACAACAGTACATGTATAAGCTTTTAAAACAGGAGGGACGTGCCAAGCGTGCAGAGGTGACGACTGTACATGGCACGATTCAGACTCCAGTGTTTATGAATGTTGGTACGGTGGCCGCGATAAAGGGCGCTGTATCAACGGCTGATTTGGAGGGAATAGGCACACAGGTAGAACTTTCCAACACCTACCACCTTCATGTCAGAACTGGTGACGAGACAATCAAAAAACTTGGCGGACTGCATAAATTTATGTCCTGGAATAAGCCGATATTGACAGATTCGGGCGGATTTCAGGTCTTTTCTTTGGCTGGACTTCGAAAAATCAAGGAGGAGGGCGTGTATTTTAACTCCCATATTGATGGCAGAAAGATTTTTATGGGACCGGAGGAGAGTATGCAGATACAGTCAAACCTTGCTTCTACGATAGCGATGGCATTTGATGAATGTCCTCCGAGCAAGGCAGACAGGCAATATGTTGAAAATTCTGTGGAGCGCACAACCCGATGGCTCGAGCGGTGCAAACATAAAATGGACAAGTTAAACAGTCTTGATGACACCATCAATAAACAGCAGATGCTGTTTGGCATTAATCAGGGCGCAGTGTATGCGGACATCCGAATAGAACATGCAAAACGTATTTCCGAGCTGGATTTGGATGGTTATGCAGTTGGCGGATTAGCCGTGGGCGAGACACATGAGGAGATGTATCACATATTGGAGGAGACAGTGCCTTACCTGCCAAAGGACAAGCCGACGTATCTGATGGGGGTCGGTACGCCTGCAAATATTTTAGAAGGTGTGGAGCGCGGTATTGATTTTTTTGACTGTGTATATCCGACCAGAAATGGGCGCCACGGTCATCTTTATACCAACCATGGGAAAATGAACCTGTTTAATGCGAAGTACGAGCTGGATGCAAGACCCATTGAGGAAGGATGCGGCTGTCCGGCGTGCCAGCGGTATTCTAGGGCATACATCCGTCATCTGCTGAAGGCAAAAGAGATGCTTGGCCTGCGACTTTGCGTACTCCATAATCTGTATTTTTACAATACGATGATGACAGAAATCAGGGATGCACTCGATGCTGGCGAGTTTGCAGCATACAAAAAAAGAAAGCTTGAGGGAATGCAGGCAGGGATATCTTTATAAATATTTTACTTGATGTATTGGCAAAATTTGTGTATGATGTATATTATGTGTTTTGCAGTGATTGCACCACAGCAGCATGAAGGAATGTATTGGGGACAGGCACCCGGTATTTTTAAGGAGGATAATGAAGCATGAATTTATTGTTGGCAGATGCAAATGCAGCGACAGCGGGACAGGGTACAGCCAGTATTATATCACTAGTTTTGATGCTGGTATTCTGGTTCGGAATTATGTACTTTCTGATGATTCGTCCCCAGCGAAAAGAGCAGAAGAAAAAAGCAGCCCTGATTAATTCCGTGGAGGTGGGTGACAGCGTACTTACCACCAGTGGTTTCTATGGCATTATTATTGATGTTACGGACGAGGATGTCATTGTGGAATTCGGAAACAATAAGAACTGCCGTATTCCAATGAAAAAGGCAGCAATTGAGCAGGTTGAAAAGCCTGACGGCGAGTAAATACGCTCCAAAATCTCCGGAATGTTCCGGGGATTTTTTTGTGTGCACGGGTTACAATTCACACCCACGCCAGTTTTTATCGGCATACAAGTTATTGCGGTGTGAATGATAACAGATTTTGCACACAAAATGCTAAAAGGCAAGCATTTTGGCGCATGATTCCCACTACTTCGGCGGACATCTGAACAGTAACGTACACTGCACTGCCCCATATTTTCCCGACACGATTGTGGTTGATTCTCTGCATGGAGTGTGGTATCATAAATCAAATTGCTTTTTGTAAATAAAAGTAGAAAAATGGGGGAATCAGGCTATGTTTTATATGGACGGACAGATATTGCTTTTCATTCAGGAGCATCTGCGGAATGCAGTGTGTGATGTTTTCTTCAAAAATATAACACATCTAGGAGATGCCGGAATTTTCTGGATTTTGCTGACAGTCGTCCTGCTCTGTTTTAGACAGACCAGAAAAGCTGGTATTTATTCTGCATGTGCGCTCGTTCTGTCACTGATTGTCAATAATATCATCCTAAAAAATCTGGTGGGAAGAATCCGGCCGTATGAGTTGGTAGAAGGACTTCAGTGTATTGTAGGGCCTGCACATGACGCATCCTTTCCGTCCGGGCATACGGGTGCCAGTTTTGCTTCCTCTGTTGCCATATACAGACAGATACCTAAAAAGTTTGCAGTGTTTTTCATCGTATTGGCATCGCTTATTGCGCTTTCCAGACTATATGTGGGGATTCATTATCCGACGGACGTGCTTGGCGGGCTGGTGACCGGAATCGGCATCGGACTCTTTGTCAATGTCGTCGGTGAGAGGGTTCGGGTTATGAAGCAGGCGTGATTCCAACAATGTAACAGTTCAGCCTTCGGCTTCCTGTTACCCAATAATATCTTTTTTTATGCATACTGTTGAAATTTTCTGTCGAATGTAATATTATTAGATAGTGTGAAAAAAGAGCGTTTCACCATCCCGAACGGAGCGCCTGCCGAAGCGGGCAAACGGGAGTCAGTGTATTTTTATTCATGGACCTGAAATAGACGTATCGGTTCAGAGAAAAGGAGATTAGTCATTATGAATTTGAATATTGTTTGTATACCCGGTGACGGAATCGGACCGGAAATTGTGAGAGAAGCCAAAAAAGTACTTGACAAAGCAGCAATAAAATTTAATCATTCCATTTCTTATAAAGATATTTTAATGGGAGGCGCGTCTATTGACGCATGTGGAGAACCGCTTACGGATGAGGCGATTGCCACAGCCAAGGCAGCGGATGCAGTGCTGATGGGCTCTATTGGCGGGAACACTTCGACATCGCCATGGTATAAGCTTCCGACACATTTAAGACCGGAGGCAGGGCTTTTAAAACTGCGAAAGGAACTGAATCTTTTTGCAAATTTAAGGCCTGCATATTTATATGAAGAATTAAAGGAAGCATGTCCGCTGAGAAATGATATAATAGGCAGCGGATTTGATATGATGATTATGCGTGAGCTTACTGGCGGGCTATATTTTGGAGAGCGCAGCACCAAGAAAGTGGATGGTGTAGTCACAGCCATTGACACGCTTACATACACCGAGAAAGAAATCAGGCGGATTGCCATAAAAGGTTTTGACATTGCAATGAAACGCCGCAAAAAAGTGACAAGCGTGGATAAGGCAAATGTTCTTGATTCTTCCAGACTGTGGAGAAAGGTTGTTGAAGAAGTTGCAATGGATTATCCTGAAGTTACCTTGGAGCATATGCTTGTTGATAACTGCGCAATGCAGCTCGTAAAAGATCCGAAGCAGTTTGACGTGATTCTTACTGAAAACATGTTCGGGGACATCCTTTCCGATGAAGCAAGCATGGTTACCGGATCTATTGGTATGCTGTCATCAGCAAGCTTAAACGATACGAAATTCGGACTCTATGAGCCAAGCGGCGGTTCGGCTCCGGATATTGCCGGAAAGGGCATTGCCAATCCGATTGCAACAATTTTGAGCGCGGCGATGATGCTCCGGTATTCATTTGACCTTGACAAGGAGGCCGACGCGATAGAAGCTGCAGTCAAAAAGGTTCTTGAAGACGGTTACCGCACAATTGACATCATGCCTCAGGAGGAAAGCCGGCGGAGTACGGTAAAACAGGTCGGCACCGCGGAAATGGGTGACCTGATAGCAGGCAGAATATAAAATATGGAGGATGGAGAACGATGAGAAGCGATAATGTGAAAAAAGGAATGCAGCAGGCACCGCATAGGAGCCTGTTCAATGCATTAGGGTTTACAGAGGAAGAAATGCAGAAGCCTATGGTTGGAATCGTCAGCTCATACAATGAGATTGTTCCCGGCCATATGAATCTTGACAAGATTGTGAATGCCGTAAAACTCGGCGTTGCTGAGGCTGGCGGTGTGCCTGTTGTATTTCCGGCAATCGCAGTCTGCGATGGTATTGCAATGGGACATATCGGCATGAAGTATTCCCTTGTCACAAGGGATTTGATTGCGGATTCCACAGAATGTATGGCACTCGCACATCAGTTTGATGCGCTGGTCATGGTGCCGAACTGCGATAAGAATGTACCCGGTCTTTTGATGGCTGCGGCACGCATCAATGTGCCGACAGTGTTTGTGTCAGGCGGACCGATGCTGGCAGGACACGTAAAAGGGCAGAAACGAAGCCTGTCATCCATGTTTGAGGCAGTCGGTTCCTATGCGGCAGGCACGATGACTGAGGAGGATGTATGCGAGTTTGAGAACAAGGCCTGTCCGACTTGCGGTTCTTGTTCTGGAATGTACACTGCAAATTCCATGAACTGCCTCACGGAGGCACTTGGCATGGGCTTACAGGGAAACGGAACAATTCCCGCAGTGTATTCCGAGCGAATTAAGCTTGCAAAGCATGCCGGAATGGCTGTAATGGAAATGTTAAAGAAAAATATATGCCCGCGCGATATTATGACAAAGGAAGCAATCATCAATGCGCTCACTGTGGATATGGCACTTGGATGTTCTACGAACTCAATGCTTCATCTGCCAGCGATTGCACATGAGATTGGCTTTGATTTTGATATTGCCTATGCAAACGAAATCAGTGCAAAGACACCGAATCTATGTCATCTTGCGCCGGCAGGACCTACATACATGGAAGATCTGAATGAGGCAGGCGGTGTTTACGCTGTCATGAACCAGCTGTCACAGCTTGGATTGTTAAACGAGAGCTGCATGACCGTGACCGGAAAGACAATCGGCGAAAACATAAAAGGCGTAAAAAATAATAATCCGGAGGTTATTAGACCGCTTGATAATCCATATAGTGCAACAGGCGGACTTGCAGTGCTAAAAGGAAATCTTGCGCCCGACGGAAGTGTCGTGAAGCGCTCTGCCGTGGCTCCTGAGATGCTTGTGCATGAAGGACCTGCACGTGTGTTTGAATGTGAGGAAGATGCGATTGAGGCAATCAAAGGCGGAAAGATTGTTGCAGGGGATGTGGTTGTCATCAGATATGAAGGACCAAAGGGAGGACCCGGTATGCGTGAAATGCTCAATCCCACTTCGGCAATTGCCGGCATGGGACTGGGATCAACCGTAGCGCTGATTACGGATGGTCGTTTCTCTGGTGCGTCCCGCGGTGCATCCATTGGCCATGTGTCACCGGAAGCTGCCGTATGCGGACCGATTGCACTTGTGGAGGAAGGGGATATTATTTCCATTAATATTCCGGAGTACGCCCTGAATGTCAAGGTATCCGACGAGGAGCTTGCAAGGCGTCGGGCAGAATGGAAACCAAGAGAGCCGAAGATAACGTCAGGCTACCTTGCGAGATACCGCGAGCTTGTTACAAGCGGCAACAGAGGGGCAATTCTTGAACTCAAAAAATAAAAACAGTATTGGGTAAATGGAGGATAAATATGCAGTTGACAGGTTCACAAATCGTTATTGAATGTCTGAAGGAGCAGGGAGTTGACACTGTTTTTGGCTATCCGGGCGGAACGATTTTAAATATTTATGATGAGTTATACAAACACAGCGATGAGATTCGCCATATCCTTACATCTCATGAGCAGGGAGCTTCCCACGCCGCGGACGGATATGCGCGTGCGACAGGAAAAGTCGGCGTCTGTCTTGCGACGAGCGGTCCAGGTGCAACAAACCTTGTCACAGGAATTGCGACAGCCTATATGGATTCTGTCCCGCTTGTGGCAATTACAGCCAATGTAAATCTGCCCCTGCTTGGAAAGGATACGTTTCAGGAGGTTGACATCGCAGGCGTGACGATGCCGATAACAAAACATGGCTATATCGTAAAGGATGTCACAAAGCTTGCCGACACGATTAGAAAGGCGTTTAAGATAGCAAAGTCAGGAAGACCGGGACCTGTACTTGTCGATATTACGAAAGATGTCACAGCGAACAAGTGTGAATTTGTTCCGGCAAAGCCGGAACCACCTGTTGTGAAAAACGCATATACAGAAGAAGATATCAATATTGCCCTTGCGTTGATTAAAAATGCGAAAAAGCCATATATCTATCTTGGCGGCGGTGCAATTATTTCTGGAGCCGCAAGGGAAGTAAAAGAATTTGCCGAGAAAATACAGGCGCCTGTGTGCGATACGCTTATGGGAAAAGGTGCTTTTGACGGAAAGCATGCGCTTTATACGGGCATGATAGGGATGCATGGCACGAAGACATCTAATTTTGGTGTCAGCCAGTGTGACCTGCTGATAGCGTTGGGGGCACGTTTTTCCGACAGGGTAGTAGGCAATGCGAAGAAGTTTGCGGAGAATGCAAAAATACTGCATATTGATATTGATGCAGCAGAGATTAACAAAAATATCAGGACGGATGCCTCTGTAATCGGAGACTTGAAGACTGTTTTAAAGGAACTTAACAGTAAGCTGGAACAGCAGGAACATGATGCGTGGATTGCGCAGATTAAAGATTTGAAAGCGAAATATCCGTTAAAATATGAGTCTGATAAGCTGACATGCCCATATATTATTGAGGAACTTGACAGAGTCACCGAAGGAAAGGCGATTGTATCTACGGATGTCGGTCAGCATCAGATGTGGGCAGCGCAATTTTACCAGTATACGGAACCCCGCACATTTCTTTCTTCGGGAGGACTTGGCACAATGGGTTACGGGCTTGGCGCATGCATCGGAGCCAAAGTCGGCATGCCGGACAAAATATGTGTCAATATTGCCGGTGACGGGTGTTTTAGAATGAATATGAATGAGCTGGCGACAGCAAGCCGGTATAACATCCCAATTATACAGATTATTATAAACAATCATGTACTTGGCATGGTAAGACAGTGGCAGACCCTGTTCTATGATAAGCGGTACTCGCAGACAATTCTTACGGACAAAGTCGATTTTATAAAGGTTTCGGAGGGGCTTGGATGTGAGGCAATCCGTGTCACAAAGCGTGAGGAGGTCGCACCGGCTCTTGAAAAGGCAATATCCCTTCAAAAGCCTGTTGTGATTGAGTGCATTATTGAGGAAGACGACAAGGTATTTCCAATGGTTCCGGCGGGTGCCGCCATCAGCGAGGCATTTGATGCGGAGGATTTGAGTAAACGTCAGTAATCGTTTGATGCGGATACCTGTATTTTCAGGCTATTGACAGCACAAAGCATACGATAAAGTAAGGTTCACCATGAAGAAAGTTTTTATTTGGTTCATCAGTGTAATCGGTGCGGCATCATTGCTGGCAGCAGCAGTGGTTGTCGCATTAAATACATATTATTGTTATTACGGTGTCTTTCCTGCGCGCGTATGGATTAACGGTATTTACTGTACTGGAATGACACCGAAGGAAGTTTCGGCAATGCTGCAGGATTCCTATGATCTGGATTCGGATAAAATGCGTGTCCGCACGATGGATGGCAGGATACATGAATTGTCTCTCAGTGAATTTGATGTGCATGTTGCTTATGATAACATGGTGAAAAATTGTCTGATAAATGAAACAAATCATTTTACTTGGCTTGAAAATTTACGCACGCCGAGAATATATCAGATTCTGCCTGCATACTGTTATGATGTTGATGTCATAAAGACGAAGCTTGGAGAGCTTGACTGGCTGAATGAGCGTTTGTACGATGCACAGAACACGATTTCTATCGTCCGGAGTGAAACGGACGGGTATATCCTTGTGGATAAAACAAAAGATTTACTTTTGAAGGAAAATGCGGTAGAATTGATTTGTGATGAGATTGTTAATCAATTAACATATGTGGGAAATCCGTTTCATGATATTGATTTGTCCGATGATACAAACAAACAGATATGTTATCAGAGCATTCCGCACACGCCGGAGATGAAAGATACACTTGCCAAATGGGAAGGCATCAGTGCGTTTCAGGCGTTTCATATGACTTACCAATTTGGGGACAGGGAGGAAGTCATTGACAAAAATGTAGTTGCTGACTGGATGGCATTGGATGACAATGGCAGCATTATCTTTGATGAGGAGAATCATCCCGTTCTGGATGAGACAATGATAGAGGAGTATGTTGCATATTTATCGCTGACCTATAATACGGTTGGCAAAGAGAGAATGTTTCAGACAACCAGAGGTGATGTTGTAGAAGTCGCCAGTGGAAGTTACGGAAATGCAATTGACGAAAAGGCTGAAGCTGCGTTTTTGCGAAATGCGTTTCTCAACAAGGAAAGTGGTGTCAGAATCCCGCATTACATATCCGAGGCAAAAGAGAAAGGCGCTGATGATATCGGCGATACCTATATTGAAATAGATATGGGGAATCAGCATATGTATTATTATGTGGATGGAAACATAGTCATAGATACTCCGGTTGTAACCGGAAACGCATCGCGTGGATGGGATACGCCGGCAAAAGTCTGTTTTGTATATTTTAAGCAGAGAAACAGGGTATTAAGAGGTGCTAATTATGCAACGCCTGTAAAATACTGGATGGCAGTCTATGGTAATATTGGAATTCATGATGCCACATGGCGTGGAGAGTTTGGTGGAGACATATATAAGACAGATGGCTCGCATGGCTGCATCAATACACCGCTTGAGATAATGACAGAATTGTATGGTCTAGTGGAGACAGGTACGCCAGTCATAATGTTTTACTAGAGCGTTGTCTGCTCATGAGATATTCAACATTTTCATTGTGCATAATGTTGTTTATATAGATTAAAAGAAATTAATGAGAAATCAGGAGGAGTTAGAAAGTGTCCAGAGTGTACAACTTTTCAGCAGGTCCCGCAGTTTTACCTGAAGAAGTCCTTAAAGAAGCTGCAGATGAGATGTTAGATTATAAAGGAACTGGAATGTCCGTAATGGAGATGAGCCACCGTTCGAAAGCATATGATACAATTATCAAGGAAGCGGAAGCGGACTTGAGGGAGCTTATGAATATTCCGGACAATTATAAGGTTCTGTTCCTGCAAGGCGGCGCAAGCCAGCAGTTTGCCATGATACCGATGAACCTGATGAAAAATGGGGTGGCGGACTATATTGTTACCGGCCAGTGGGCAAAGAAAGCATATCAGGAAGCGTGCATTTATGGAAAGGCAAACAAGATTGCTTCCAGCGAGGATAAGACATTCTCTTACATACCGGATTGTTCGGATTTACCTATTTCCGAAGATGCCGACTATGTGTATATTTGTGAAAACAATACAATTTATGGCACAAAGTTCAAGACCTTGCCCAACACAAAGGGAAAAACACTTGTTGCCGACGTGTCTTCATGCTTTTTGTCAGAGCCTGTAGATGTCACGAAATACGGCGTCATTTATGGCGGCGTTCAGAAGAATATCGGGCCTGCGGGTGTTGTTATTGTAATCATCAGGGAAGATCTCATCACAGATGATGTCCTTGCGGGAACACCGACCATGTTAAAATATAAGACACATGCGGATAATGATTCCTTATATAATACACCGCCTGCGTATGGCATTTACATCTGTGGAAAGGTGTTTAAGTGGCTCAAGAAAATGGGCGGACTCGAAAAGATGAAAGCGTACAATGAGAAGAAGGCAAAGATTCTTTATGATTTTCTTGATGAGAGCAAGCTCTTTAAGGGAACTGTCGCAAAAGAAGACCGTTCGCTTATGAATGTACCGTTTGTCACAGGAAGCGAGGAGCTGGACGCGAAGTTTGTAAAGGAAGCGAAAGAGGCAGGTTTTGAGAACCTTAAGGGACATAGAACCGTTGGCGGCATGCGTGCAAGCATTTACAATGCGATGCCTATTGAGGGTGTTGAGAAGCTTGTAGCGTTTATGAAGAAATTTGAGGAGGAAAATGCATAATGTATCAGTATAAATGCCTGAATCCTATTTCTGATATAGGTTTATCAAGATTTACAGAGAATTATCAGACAACAGATGATATTGCAAAGGCAGAAGGCGTGCTTGTCAGGAGTGCGTCCATGCATGAAATGGAACTGCCCGAGACCCTTCTGGCAGTTGCAAGAGCCGGAGCCGGTGTCAACAATATTCCGCTTGAGAAATGTGCAGAGCAGGGAGTTGTCGTGTTCAATACACCTGGTGCAAACGCAAACGGTGTAAAGGAGCTTGTTATTGCCGGTATGCTGCTCGCTTCAAGAGATATAACCGGCGGAATTGACTGGGTGAAAGCAAATGCTGGTTCTGAGACTGTCGGAAAAGATGCAGAAAAAGAGAAAAAGAATTTTGCGGGAACAGAGATTCAGGGGAAAAAGCTCGGCATTATCGGTCTTGGGGCAATTGGCATCAGGGTTGCAAATGCGGCAGTGGCACTTGGAATGGATGTGTACGGCTACGACCCTTATCTTTCCGTAGATGCCGCACTGAAGCTTTCGCGAGAGGTTACACACGTTATCAATGTTGATGATATTTATGCTTCCTGTGATTTTATTACCGTTCATGTTCCGCTTATGGATGCCACAAAGGGCATGATTAATGCAGCCGCGATTGCAAAGATGAAACAGGGTGTTGTTGTGCTGAATTTTGCAAGGGATCTTCTTGTAAATGAGAAGGATATGATTTCTGCATTGGAATCAGGAAAGGTCAAAAAGTATGTATCAGACTTCCCTAATGCCACTACGGCAGGTCAGAAGGGATGTATTGTGATTCCGCATCTTGGTGCATCCACAGAAGAATCAGAGGATAACTGTGCAGTCATGGCAGTGGATGAGCTCAAGGAATACCTTGAAAATGGAAATATCAGAAACAGTGTAAATTATCCGGCTTGTGACATGGGTACTTGCGGCAATGTCGGAAGAGTTGCGATACTCCATAAAAATATAGCGAACATGATTACACAGTTTACGGCTGCTTTTGGCGCAGCGGGAATCAACATCAGTGACATGACAAATAAGTCAAGAGGCGAATATGCGTACACGCTGATGGACATAGAAAAGTCTGCTGACAGTAAAATACTTGAGCAGTTAAATAATATTGACGGCGTATTCAGAGTCAGGGTTGTAAAGTAAGGATATAAATAAAACAACTATGAAATGCTCCGTCCGGTCAGAAATCAGCGTTGTGAGCCGGATGGAGCAATCAATAACAAGAACAGTGTTCCCAGATGGGAGTGCTGTTTTTGTTGTGCCGATTGCCAGATATAACCAATAATATTTGGTACATAGGTTTGGGAACGTATCTTTTCTGTTCAAATTATGCGGCTTAGCAGAGGAAAAAGGGTGAAACAGGCATATGGAGCCTGTTGGTAACGTTGTTCTTTGCGGTGGTTGTATCTTATGGGCATCATGCGAAGAAAAAGTCGTATATTATGCCGTTTATATTAGAAAAAACCTTAATAAATGGTAAAAAAAGTGTTGACAAGAGATAATAAATATGCAATAATTTCTATATGAAACAACGTTACATATTTTTAGAACAGTGTTCTTGAAAAAGCATTGTTCATAGAAGAAATACATACGGTGTTTCAGTTGTGTAAAAAGGGATGGCTTCGGGAAAACAAATTTGGGGAAGTTTGTGTAGAAGCCGGAATGTGTGAAAGGGAAAACCTGTTTTGAGGGGGAAATGAAAAAGAGCCGGAAAGCGGCTCTTTTTCATTTAATATGCATCGTGGACATCTCCATATTTTGTCATATTTCCAATCGTATTCTGGAACTTCGTCTCACGGCTGACAGTGACTTCGCTTGCCAAATCCATATATTTGATAAATATTTCTTCGACGGTAGAGCCTTTTTCTCTGGCAATTTCTTCCATAATTGGCTTAAGCTTTTCTAACTGAAAAGAAACGCGTGTTTTCTGCGGGTCGAAATCTTTCAGCACGTTGTCTGCATATTCATTAATACGTTCCAATAATTCCTTATCTTCAGGTGTCATATTTATCATCCTTTCAAAAGTATTCGATGGAGTGCAGTGATAGAAACTGCGTTCCTCTCTAAATAATTACTATAGCACTATGTGAATCCTTTGTCAAAATGGAAAACAAGATTACTTGAAATAGAAGATATATTTGATATAATGAGAATAACAATTTCATAAATTGGATATTTTTTGTTTTGTTTGCAACCGATTCCGGAAGTACAGGGAATGAGCCGACATCTTCAATGGCGGTGGATTCCTATGAGGATGACAGTCCGAATTATGCGTATACGGTTGTGATAGATGTGTTTGGCGATATATCGACAGAATCGGGCGTACACTATGAACACTTGAGCCAAACGGATGCCGGAAACGCACTGATAGAGCAGGAGTACAGGCGGTTGTTAGAACTGGGATATTCGGTAAGTCTTTCGGAGGATTTTCTTTTTATGGGAATTTTTACAGAAGAAGAACTCGATACATTTGATGCGCGTCCGGAATATGGGTATGCGTTCCGTTTTGAAAAGGAGGGGTAATTATGGTTCGGAAAAAATTATTAATCGCTGTTGCAGGTTTTTCGTTCATGTGTCTTTTGGGGGGATGCGGCAGTACAAGAAATGAAGCTTTGTCGTCTGTGCAAAGTCAAACGCTGCCATCAATACAGGAGGAAGACAGGGAGAATGAAACCGAGAAAATTGAGACTTCAACACAGATTTCACAGGAACAAGTGCAGGAGGAGGAGAAAATGGGAATGAAAACGTCAGAGTTTGGATATGAGCTGCTTGGATTTCATGTTGAGGACAAAAATCCCGTCCTTTCTCCTGTGTCAGCATACCTTGCACTTTCCATGGCAGGCTTTGGGGCAGATGGTGCTACAAAGAATGAATTTGACCATGTGCTTGGGGAAGATATGGTGGAGCACGCACATAACATGATGAATACTTTTCCGTCAAAAAGTGACGTGCTATGTCTTTCCATTGCCAATTCGGCGTGGATAGATGATTCGTTTACTGTAAATGATGCATGGATGGAAGCGATTCAAGCCCGAATGAATGCTGAGGCATATCAGTCTGACTTGTCTACTGCGGAAACCATGGCTCATATCAATAACTGGATTGATGAGAAAACGAACGGCATGATTGACCAGATGCTGACGGAACCCTTGGACGTACAGACACAGCTTGCACTTTTTAACACGGTATACTTCAAGGGGAAGTGGCAAATTCCCTTTAAGGCATCCGACACCCATAAAGAAAATTTTTATTTGCAAAGCGGGCAGGAAGATGCGGAACAGGTTGAAATGATGAATCTGTATGCAACAGAGGTGGACTATATAGCAAATGATTTTGCGGAGGGTGTTATTCTGCCATATCAAAATGACGGGAATCAAAATATAGCATTTATCGCACTAAAACCTACAGACAATACGAATGTCAGAGACATATACGGCAGATTGACCGGACGGGACATTCAGGACATGATAGTCAATAAGCAGACTACACTAGTCGATATGAAGCTCCCGAAATTTGAAATTACCTTTGATAAAAATTTGACGGAATGCCTGAAAAACATGGGATTGACGCAATGTTTTGATATGGAAAAAGCAAATTTTGACCAAATTGGTAAAGCAGAAAGCGGAGAGAATTTGTATATTGGTTTGGTAAGACAGAAGGCTAAAATTATTGTGGATGAGGAAGGAACAGAGGCGGCGGCTGTGACAGCAGTCCTGATGATGTGTGCCGGTGCACTTGAACCAGAGGAAACGAAAGAGCTTTATTTCAATGAGCCATTTATATACATGATTATGGACATGGACAACGATATGCCGTTGTTTATCGGTATTTTGGATAATCCGGCAGTTTAGCCCAAGTATTCCTGTTTGCGTTCCGGAACGTGTTTGAAAATTCATTTTAAGTATTTCAATTATTCGGATTATCTGTTAAAATGATTATCGTGATTCTTTATAAAATGAATGATATATATTAGGAGGAACGTATATGGCAGTAATCAGACCATTTCGGGCATATAGACCACAAAAAGGACTGGAAAATGAAATAGCAGCACTTCCGTATGATGTCTATAATAGGGAAGAAGCCTGCGAGGCAGTGAAAGGCAGTCCGCTTTCTTTTTTGAACATTGACAGGGCAGAGACACAGTTTGACAGCAGTGTTGATACTTATGCGGACGAGGTATACCAGAAAGCGCATGACATGCTCTGGGATATGATTCAAAAAGGTAGATTTGTTCAGGAGGACAAGCCGGTTTACTATCTTTATGAGCTTACAATGGACGGTCGGGTTCAGACAGGGATTGTCGCATGTGCAAGTGTAGACGACTATGAGAACCAAGTCATTAAAAAACATGAAAACACACGGGCGGAGAAGGAGCTTGACCGCATCCGCCATGTGGAATCCTGTGAAGCGCAGACAGGGCCGATTTTTCTTGCATATCGGGCAAACGACATACTTCGTGAGGTGATTGTCCGGACGAAAAAGAAGCAGGCGCTTTACGATTTTACATCGGATGACGGCATTACGCACAGGGTCTGGTGTGTTGGTGAGGATGAGGATATCATCACCATCCAAAAGACATTTGAGGGGTTGTCGCAAATCTATATCGCGGACGGTCATCACCGCTGTGCATCCGCAGTCAAGGTTGGACTGAAAAAGCGTGCGGAAAACCCTGCATATACGGGCGAGGAAGAATTTAATTATTTTCTGTCTGTATTGTTTGCCGACGAAGAATTAATGATTATGGACTACAATAGGGTCGTAAAGGATTTGAACGGACTTACACCAGAACAGTTTGTGGATGCGGTCAGCAACGTATACGATATTGTATCAAAGGGAAAAACATGCCGGAAACCAGAACATAAAGGGCAGGCGGCAATGCTGGTAGAGGATATCTGGTATTTGCTGGAAGTAAAGGAAGATTATAAGAGTGATAACCCTGTAGATGATCTTGATGTGGCAATTCTGCAAAACCATGTTTTGTCTCCGGTTCTTGGCATTCAGGATCCCAAGACGGACAAGCGCATTGATTTTGTTGGCGGAATCAGGGGCATTGAAGAGCTTGAAAAGCGGGTGAAAACAGATTCCAAGGCGGCATTTGCCATGTATCCGACTTCTATACATGAGCTGTTTTCCGTCGCGGATGCCGGCATGCTGATGCCCCCGAAGTCGACATGGTTTGAGCCAAAGCTTAGAAGCGGATTGTTTATTCATGCCATCAATCAATAAGAAGGAAGGTCATCTTTTTATAATCAATGTATGGTGCATAAAACAACGTCTTTTATCGTAAAAATTATACAAATGGATGTGGAAAAATGCTATTAACAGAGATGGAATTAGATATCGAGCAGATTACCAAAGATTTGAACGCCTTTGAAAAGTTTCTTGATACCCTGCCGGAAAAGGCGCTTGGACTTGGTGTGCGGGTGCTGATAGCGGCGATATTATTCTTTGTGGGTTCCAAGGCAATTAAATTTATACGCAGGATAACGAAAAAGTCACTTCAGCGTGCAGGTGTGGAAACGGGCATTGTGCAGTTTCTTGACGGCCTTATCAAAGCATGCCTGTATGGCTTGCTTGTATTGATTATTGCCGGAAATTTCGGGTTTGATGCGACCAGTGTCGTGGCGCTTGTGGGTTCTGCCGGTGTGACAGCCGGACTTGCCTTACAGGGAAGTTTAAGCAATCTTGCCGGCGGAATGCTGATATTGCTGTTGAAACCTTTTCGGGTCGGGGATTTTATAATTGAATCCGGACACGGAACAGAGGGAACCGTAAAAGAAATCGGTATCTTTTACACCAAGCTTGCGACAACAGACGGGAAAATTGTAGTACTCCCGAATGGAAATCTGGCAAACAGTCCTATCACAAACGCAACAGATTCCCCGATCCGGCGGGTTGATATTGTTGTCGGCATCTCATATGATGCGGATATCAGGGAGGCAAAGGATGCGCTTTTAAGGGTAATGGAAGAAGATGTGGACGTTCTCCGCAGCGAGCCGGTTCTGGTGTTTGTTGATGCGCTTGCAGACAGCGCGGTGACGCTTGGCATGCGTTGCTACTGTGAGAATCCAAAATATTGGGATTTGCGCTGGCGCTTGCTGGAAAACGCTAAAAATGCGCTGGATGAGGCTGGTATTGAGATTCCGTATCAGCAGCTTTCGGTTCACATGGAGCAACTATCAACAGAAAAGAAAAACAGTCCCGCAAGTGTTGATATTAACAAGCAAAAATAGTAGATTGATAGATTTAAAAAAAATTTTGCAAAATTGCTTTACAAATTGTAAAAGATTATGTATAATATTTTTCGTGGTTGTTATTCCAAGCTTCCATAGCGCAGTTGGTAGCGCAACTGATTCGTAATCAGTAGGTCGAGGGTTCGAGTCCCTTTGGAAGCTTTCGAGACAGCAGAGGGGAGAAAGGCGTGGTGTTTACCACGTCTTTTTTCGTGTGTACAGGGTGCTTAAACAAACGATGCCAGCATTTATTTATTGAGGTGAAAGTCATGAAATTTTTATATGGAACAGGAAATCAGGCCAAATTATCGGCAATGAAGAGACGTCTGAGCAGTCTTGACATAGAAATTATCGGTCTAAAGGATTTGGAAACGGAAATTCCGGAAGTGCCGGAGAATGGTGCCACACCTCTGGAAAATGCGCGTCAGAAAGCATATGCATACTATGATGCATTCCATATTCCAGTGTTTTCATGTGATTCGGGTTTATATTTTGAGAATGTTCCTGAAGAAATCCAGCCGGGGGTTCATGTGCGGACAGTGAATGGAAAATATCTCACTGATGACGAAATGATTGCATACTATACAGGGCTGGCACGAAAGTATGGAGATTTACTTTCAAAATATAAAAATGCAATCTGCTTTGTCTATGATGAAACGCATCGGTTTGAAGCAATGTGTCCCACTATGGAAAGCGCACCATTTCTGCTGACATCAAAACCGCATTCCGCGGTACTGAACAAAGGATTTCCGCTTGACAGCTTATCCGTTGATATAAAGTCAGGAAAATATTTTTACGACTTGCCCAAACAGAATCTGGATCAGGTGGCAGTCGAGGACGGTTTTTTACAATTTTTTAAAGAGACACTGGGACAGATAAAGTAATCTGTCCCAGTGTCTTAATAGCTGATTTTCTTTTCCAGCAGATTCAAAAGTCCATAAATCACCATTGCTATCACGCACAGAATTACAATGCTCAAGATGACCATGTCTAATTTAAACACCTGACTGCCATATATAATCAGGTAGCCAAGTCCTTTTCTTCCGGCAAGAAATTCCCCGATAATGACACCGACAAGAGCCAGACCTATATTGACTTTGGACAGGGAGATGAAAGTTGGGATATTCCCTGGAAACACAACTTTAGTAAATGCCTGCAGTTTTGTACCTCCCAAGGTTTCTATAAGTTTGAGCCTCTCGGGATCTGTCTGCGCAAATGACTGGTATAAGTTCAGGATACAGCCGAATATCCCGACCGAGATGCCGCATAGAATAATAGTGCGGGGACCGGTTCCGAGCCACACAATAATGAGCGGGGCAAGTGCTGATTTCGGAAGGCTGTTGAGTACAATCAAAAAAGGTTCGAACATTTTTCCGAGTGATGGATAAAACCAGAAAAATGTTGCCGTCAGCAAAGAAAAAAGGATAATCAGCATAAAGCTGATGCCGGATTCCAAAAGCGTAATCCCGATATGGCTTAACAGTGACATGTCAGTTATATCGTGCCAGAACAATTTTGAAATTGCGATGGGCGAACTGAAATAAAAACTGTCAATCCATCCCATGTCTGCGGAAATCTGCCAGAGCATCACAAATGCAGCAAATATAAGAATGCGGCTCCAGAAGATATACAGCTTCTGCAGTTTCTGACGCCGCAAGAAGCTTTTCTGTCCAGCGGTAAGCGCGGATGCTTCTATTTTCGTCTTGCAATTATTTTTCGGTGTTTTCATCCTGCATTTCCCTCCATATTTTATCAAAATATTCCTGAAAAAGACTTGACTTCCTGATATCCTCACGCGGTATTTTGTTGGCTTCAAATTCAATCGGAATGACATCCTTTATGGTACACGGAGATTTTGTGAGTACAAACACAACATCTGCCATGGAAATCGCCTCTGTAATATCATGTGTCACAAGAATTGCCGTCTTTTGTTCGGATTTGATTATGTCATGTACGTCTTTCGATACATTTAGTCTGGTCTGGTAGTCAAGCGCGCTAAACGGTTCGTCAAGCAGAAGCAAATCAGGACGAATGGCAAGTGTCCGTATCAGGGCGATTCTCTGCCGCATTCCCCCTGAGAGTGCGGATGGTTTCTGGTTCTTGACATTTGACAGATGATATTTGTCAAGCAGATTGTCAGCCAGCTCCAAATTTTCCTTCGTCTTTTTTTTCTGTATCTCAAGACCGAGTGTTATGTTTTGATAGACAGTGCGCCATTCCAGCAGATGGTCATGCTGCAGCATATATCCCACACGCGGTGCGCTGAAATCATCCGAGTAAAATGTGATGAAGCCCTCCACAGGCTTGAGCAGTCCGGCTATCAGGGACAGGATTGTAGATTTTCCGCAGCCGCTCGGACCGACCAGGGCTGCAAAGGATCCTTTTTCGACTGTAAAATTTATGTCGTTTAAAACCGTGACTTCGCCAAGATTACTGTAGTAGGAAAACTTCAGGTGATCCAGACGGAGAAAAGGTTTTTCATGATGATTTTGTGGCATATCATGACCGCCGCCTTTCTGTTAAATATCGTGAATGGTTCAGTAAAGTATAGAATATTATATGTGGCAATGGAGTTACTGTTCACACAGGATTTCGCATTTAATGCCATCCTTATGACAAGATTTTCTGATGCCGCAGACGGGCATTTAGACAAGTCATTGTCATGAGTAATTTCTGAACAGTTCCTTAGAGCGTTAGAAATGTCAGAATTTTATTGATAAACCTTGGGATTTGTATTATACTGGACAAGAGAGGCGGGGAGGACACCCATGACAAAAAACAGATGCCTTTGTCGTGCAAACAAATTGTGACAGGTCACCACTGGCTGAACTGTTACATCAAATCGAAGCAAGGGGGAGACACCCATGACAAAAAACATTATTGTGGTAGATGCACATGGTAAAAAATATGGAACCACTTACCTGAAAAGGGCTAAGGGGCTTGTGAAACAGGGCAGGGCACGCTTTCTGGCGCAGAACATGCTATGCCTTGCGTGTCCGCCAAATCAGAATTTGGAGGATAATAATATGTCAGATCAGACAATGGAAAATAGAATATTGGAACATGAGGAATTTCAGAATATATCAACGGAAACAGTAGGAGCGTGTACTGCGGCAGATGATGCGCCGACATCAGATAAATATTCGATGGAGTATTGTCTGGAACAGATTGAGCGGATCGGCCGGCAGACAGAATATTTGGATCATGTTCTTTCGGAGCTGCGCCAGATGGATAATGACAGCTTGGCCAATCAGAAAGCAACGGCATTGAGTGATGTCGTAAAATGCCGAGAAACCACAAATCAGCAGATGCTGGCTTTCTATGGGAAAATGTATGATGACCTGAAAAAACCAGCGGTGACAGATGCCGTTTCCCAAAAGGCGCGCCTTCAGGAACAACTGATGGCAATTATGGATAAAGCGATTGAGAATGGCGACTTGTCAACATCCGAGATTGGGGATATGTTTAACGGAGCATTTGATTCGATACGTCATATCAATGATTAACTCAATAAATAATGTGAAATCGGGCGTTTTTGCGCCCGATTTTTATTCTTGCAACTCCATGAAAAGTATGCTATTATTACTATTATTTGTATTCAGGGACAGCCTGAAGAGTGTAGGAGGCGACGAAAGATGGCACAGCTTTGGGGCGGCAGATTCACCAAGGAGACAGACAAGCTTGTATATAACTTTAATGCTTCGATTTCATTTGACCAGAAGCTTTACCGACAGGATATCGAGGGCAGCATGGCGCATGTGAGGATGCTTGCGAAGCAGGGGATACTGACGGAGGATGAAAAGAATCAAATCCTGTCAGGATTAGAAGGTATTCTGAATGACGTTGAGAACGGTACACTGAAGATTACAGATGAATATGAGGACATCCACAGTTTTGTGGAGGCAAATCTGATTGAGCGAATCGGCGATGCAGGCAAGAAGCTCCACACAGGCAGGAGCAGAAATGATCAGGTTGCGCTTGACATGAAGCTTTACACACGACATGAAGTCGTTGAAATAAATACGCTGTTAAAAGAACTGCTTGAGAATATCCTTCATATTATGGAAGAGAATATGGAGACATATATGCCCGGATTCACACATTTGCAGAAGGCACAGCCCATCACGCTGGCGCATCATATGGGGGCATATTTTGAGATGTTCAAGCGCGACAGACAGCGGCTTGATGACATTTATGACCGGATGAATTACTGCCCTCTGGGTTCCGGCGCACTGGCAGGGACTACATATCCACTGGACAGGGCTTATACGGCGCAGCTTCTTGCGTTCAATGGTCCCACACTCAACAGCATGGATTCCGTGGCAGACCGGGACTATGTGATCGAGCTGCTATCCGCACTGTCTACCATTATGATGCATCTTAGCCGTTTCAGCGAGGAGATTATCATATGGAATTCCAACGAGTATCATTTCGTGGAAATCGACGACGCGTATTCGACCGGCAGCAGTATCATGCCACAGAAGAAAAATCCTGATATTGCGGAGCTGGTGCGCGGCAAGACAGGACGCGTATATGGCGCGCTGGTGTCAATCCTCACGACAATGAAAGGGATTCCGTTGGCATACAATAAGGATATGCAGGAGGACAAGGAACTGACCTTTGATGCGATTGATACTGTAAAGGGCTGTGTGGCACTGTTCACAGGTATGTTAAAAACATTAAAGTTCAACCGCGAGAGCATGAAAACGAGTGCCATGAAAGGCTTTACCAATGCCACGGACGCGGCGGATTATCTCGTAAATCATGGAGTGCCGTTTCGGGATGCGCATGGAATTATCGGGAAACTGGTATTATATTGTATTGAGAAGGATAAGGCGATTGACGAACTGTCCCTTGGTGAGTTAAAGACAATCAGCCCGGCATTTGAACAGGATCTTTTTGAGGCAGTCAGCCTTGAGACCTGTGTTAACAAGCGCACGACAATCGGCGCACCGGGACCGGACGCGATGAGAGAGGTTCTCCGCATTAATCGGGAGTATCTAAGCCTTGGCTGATTCCTGTGCAGGGAGCGATAGACAAGTGTATTTTATGATACAGAAAAATATTAGGAGAAAAGAGTTACTGTTCAGTCGTCAACAAAAGTAGTGAAAAACGTGCGCCAAATTGATGCCCGTTATCAATTTGTGTGCAATATTTGTTATAATTCACACCTAAAACGCCTAGATAGTTGTCAAATAATAATGGGATGTGGATTGTAACAGGCAAACGAAGGGATTGCGCCTGAAGATGAATGTGTGCGACTGGTTTTGCCAAGTATAAATATTTTATTGCTGATATCCGTATCGGCAGAATGGAGGAGAAAAATGAGTGAAAAATTAAAAGTAGGCATCCTTGGCGGTACAGGTATGGTAGGTCAGAGATTTATTGCCCTGCTGGAGAATCATCCGTGGTTTGAGGTGACGACAATCGCGGCAAGTCCGCGTTCCGCTGGAAAGACATATGCGGAGGCTGTCGGCGACAGATGGAAAATGACAACCCCGATGCCGGAGGCTGTTAAAAATATTGTTGTTATGAATGTCAATGAAGTTGAGAAGGTGGCTTCCGAGGTTGATTTCGTCTTTTCCGCAGTAGATATGACAAAAGAAGAAATCAAGAAAATCGAGGAAGATTATGCAAAGACGGAGACTCCGGTAGTCAGCAACAATTCCGCGCACAGATGGACGCCTGACGTTCCGATGGTTGTGCCTGAGATTAATCCGGAGCACATGAAGGTCATTGACTTTCAGAAAAAGCGTCTCGGAACGACGAGGGGATTTGTTGCAGTAAAGCCAAACTGCTCCATCCAGAGCTATGCGCCTGTCCTGACTGCATGGAAGGAGTTTGAGCCGTATGAGGTTGTTGCAACAACCTATCAGGCAATTTCAGGTGCCGGAAAGACTTTCAAGGACTGGCCGGAAATGGAAGGAAATATCATTCCGTATATTGGCGGCGAGGAGGAGAAGAGCGAGAAAGAACCGCTTCGAATCTGGGGCGAAATCAAGGACGGCGTGATTGAACCGGCGGCATCTCCTGTCATCACATGTCAGTGCATCCGTGTGCCGGTATTAAACGGTCATACTGCTGCTGTGTTTGTCAAATTCAGAAAGCAGCCGACCAAAGAGCAGCTGATTGAAAAATTAGTGCAGTTCAAAGGCGTTCCGCAGGAGCTGGAGCTCCCAAGTGCTCCAAAACAGTTTATTCAGTATCTTGAGGAGGACAACAGACCACAGGTAAGCCTTGATGTTGATTATGAGAACGGTATGGGTGTGTCTGTAGGGCGCATTCGTGAGGACAGCGTTTACGACTGGAAGTTTGTGGGGCTTTCACACAATACCGTGCGCGGCGCGGCAGGCGGCGCGGTACTCTGTGCAGAGCTTCTCAAGGCACAGGGGTATATCACAAAGAAATAAATAGTGCAGGCGATGGGAAAGAGCAGTATTTTGCTGCTCTTTCTGACATGTCGGTCGGAAGCTATAGGAAACGACAAAAGAATTTGTGTTTCCTGTAACTTATATTGTTTCGAATATTAAACAGGATGGAGATAAACCTTGGGAAAGAAACTGATCATAACCGAGAAACCGTCGGTTGCACAGGATTACGCAAAAGTTTTTCAGGTATCTGGAAAACACAATGGCTACATAGAAAATAATGCCTATGTCATAACATGGTGCGTCGGACATCTGGTAGAGATGGTCTATCCGGAGGAGTACGATATCCGCTATAAAAAGTGGATGCTGCAGGATCTACCGTTTCTGCCGGAAACATATAAATATGGCGTTATCAAGAACGTCAAGCAGCAGTATGATATCGTGCACTCCCTGCTGCAGCGGGAGGATATTGACACCGTATACTGGGCGGGTGACTCAGGAAAAGAAGGACAGACCATCGAGGAAAATATCCGCAGCTTCGGCGGTGTCCGAAAGGGAATGCAGGAGCTGCGCGTGTGGATCGACTCGCAGACAGAGATGGAAATCAGGCGCGGCATGGCGCAGGCGAAACCGATGTCTGCCTATGAAAATCTTGGAAAATCCGGCATTATGCGCTCCATTGAGGATTATGCCATGGGCATCAACTTTTCGCGTGTCATGTCCGTCAAATATGGAAAGCTCCTGAACGACGCCGCTGCGACAAAAGGTTACACGGCAATCGCAATCGGAAGGGTGATGACGTGTGTCCTCGGCATGGTTGTCAACAGGGAACGTGAGATTCGCGATTTTAAGGAGACACCATTTTACAGGGTCATCGGAGACTTTACGGACGCCAATATCGAGGCGGAATGGAAAGCAGTGGAGGGTTCCGTATATTTTGAATCGACGAAGCTTTATAAGGAAAACGGATTTCGGGAAAAAGAAGATGCCGAGGCTTTGATTGCTTCGTTTGAGGGAAAAGAAGCGATTGTCAGAACCTTGGAAAAAGGGATTTCCAAAAAGAAGGCGCCGCTGTTATTCAACTTGGCAGAATTGCAGGCAGAATGTGCCAAACGCTTTAAAATCAGTCCGGATCAGACCCTGCAGGTTGCACAGGACTTATATGAAAAAAAGCTGACCACATATCCAAGAACGGATGCAAGGGTGCTGACAACGGCGGTAGCAAAAGAAATTCACAAGACGCTGCTTCCGTTAAAGGGCTACACGCCGACGCAGCAGTTTACAGACCATATTTTGACTCATAAATGTTATGCAAACATTGCAAAAACCCAGTACACTGACGACAACAAGGTTACTGACCACTATGCCATCATTCCGACAGGACAGCTGACGGAGCTGGGAAAGCTGACACCGTTACAGAACAAGGTTTTTGACTTGATAGTGCGGCGTTTTCTGAGTATTTTTTATCCGCCGGCAGAATACCAGACGCTAAAGCTTGTTGTGGGCATAGAAAAAGAATCCTTGGCTGCATCTGCAAAAGTACTCAAGGTGCTAGGGTTTCTCGAGGTTCTGGGCAGAACCCTTGAGGATGCAGACGAGGACGAGAACACAGCCGACAGTCCGAATAAGACGGACAATTCCGCACAGGTAAAAGCGAGCGGGAACACAGAGGAGTCTAACAAAGAAAAGAAGAATAACGCCAAAAAGCTGCTCGCACTGGCAAATACGCTCAAACAGGGTGATATTCTTGCCATCAATGGCTTTGAAGTCAGGGAGAGCAAGACCACGCCGCCCAAACGGTACACATCAGGCTCCATGATACTTGCCATGGAAAATGCAGGCCAGCTTATTGAGGATGAGGAACTTCGCGCGCAGATTAAAGGTTCGGGCATTGGCACGAGTGCCACCCGTGCGGAGATTATCAAAAAGCTGATTCGCATTGGCTATCTGAACCTCAACGCCAAGACGCAGGTCATCACGCCGCAGAGTTTTGGGGAAATGGTGTATGAGGTTGTCGCAATGACCGTTCCGGCGCTGCTGAATCCTAAAATGACTGCCTCGTGGGAAAAAGGGCTGGACGGCATCACAAACGGAACTGTTGACGTGAAAGACTACCGCGCGAAACTTGAGGACTTTATCCGGAGGGAAACCATACAGATACGCGACAAAGACCTGACCAATCAGATTGCAGCCCAGATTAGCCAGTTTACCGGAAAGGGGGCTAAGGGACTTGGCGCGCGCCGAAAACTGAATGTAGCGTGTCCCGCATGCGGTGGAGACATTGTGACAACACCGTTTGGTTATGGGTGTTCAAATTACCAGAAGGATGGAAGCGGCTGTAATTTTGTGATTGGCACCATTGCGGGAAGGGCGTTGACTGACGAGGAATGCATTGCGCTGATAAAAGATGGTCACACGGCAGTATTAAACGGTTTTGTGTCCAAACAGAAGAAAAAGTTTGACGCAGTACTTACGCTGCAAAAAAACGAAGACGGAAAATTTGTAATCAATTTTGACTTTTCCCAGAACGAGCCACAGGCATTAGCGGATACTGCCTGCCCTGACTGCGGCGGACAGATGATGATAAAAGGGTTCGGCTACGGATGTGCAAATTATAACCCGCAGGATTCTTCCAGCTGTAAATTTGCAATCGGGAAAATAGCGGACAAGGATTTAACGCCTGCACAGGTAAAAAGTCTGTTAACGAACGGTATCACCGAGACAATCCGTGGATTTAAAGGAAAATCCGGCAAAAAATTTGATGCAGTCCTAGTGCTGGAAAAGGGCGGAGACGGAAAACATACTGTCAGCTTTAATTTTGAAAAGGTGGAGGCGAAGAAAATCAAGGATGTTGTTTGCCCCTTGTGCGGCGGAGACATTGTCCAGACGCCGTTTGGCTATGGCTGTGCCAGCTATGATAGGATGGACGAGAGCAGCTGCAAATTCTCAATTGGGAAGATGGCAGGAAAGGAGATTTCCGAGTCTCAGGTCAGGGAGCTTCTGACAAATGGTAAGACTTCGACGATCCGTGGATTTAAAGGAAAATCCGGCAAAAAATTTGACGCGTGCATCACATTTAGCCGTGACGAGACAGGCAAAATTACCGGATTGAAGTTTGACTTTGACAATGTTGAACAGCAGCGGCTCAAAGATGTAGTCTGTCCATTGTGCGGCGGTGAGGTGGTCAAAACATCATTTGGCTATGGCTGTGCCAATTACAACAAGGATGACGCGGAACACAGCTGCCGTTTTTCCATCAATAACAAAATTGCAGGCATCAAAATTTCGGACATGATTGCAAAACAACTGCTCACCAAGAAAAAAACGGATATGATAGAAGGGTTTCTCGCAAAAAGCGGGGCCAAGTTTGACGCTGCGCTGAAGCTCACCGAGGACGGGCAGGCAGTCTTTGATTTTCCGGACAGGCCTGCACCGACAGAAACAAATCTTGCATGTCCAAGGTGCAATGCGCATAAACTGAAAAAGAGCCAGTGGTATTATGCGTGTGATTGCGGATTTAAGATTGGACACACTGTGGCGCAGGTTCCTATTTCCGAAGAAACGATACAGGAACTGTTCGCAAATGGGAAAACAAAAGAAAAGATTACTGGTTTTGTGTCCAAGGCGGGCAATTCATTTGACGCATATTTAAAGTATGCAGATGAAAAAATTCAATTTGATTTTGGCAATCAGGGTGTACCGCAGACAGAAGATGTGCCTCCGGCGCCTCAGCCATGGGCTGACGCGGAACCGGCATCAGATGAATACTGGGCGTCCCTGATGGCAGGAGCGGCAGAGGAGCCGGAAAACGGGACGCCGCAATAAAAAGAAGGAGAACAGAAAATGGAACATTTACAAATCAAAAATCTTTACAATTTAGAGGAAACAATTGCAGTATCGCTTTTTGACGGGGCGGTATACCCATGGGAACTGCTGCCCAAAATCGGAACATATATCGTGGAGCTTGGAAAGACACTTCCGGCCGATAAATATGAAAAACGTGGTGAGAACATCTGGATTGCAAAATCTGCGACAGTTGCCCCGACAGCATGTGTGAATGGTCCATGCATCATTGACGAAGACGCAGAAATCCGCCACTGTGCGTATATCAGGGGAAATGCCATTGTCGGAAAGGGTGCTGTTGTTGGCAATTCGACAGAACTCAAAAATGTGATTCTCTTTAACAAAGTGCAGGTTCCGCATTACAATTATGTGGGTGACAGTATCCTCGGCTATAAGTCACATATGGGTGCAGGCTCCATCACTTCCAATGTCAAGAGCGATAAAACACTTGTGGTTGTCAAGTCTCCTCAAGGAAATATAGAAACGGGATTAAAAAAGATGGGGGCAATGCTCGGAGACAACGTGGAGGTTGGCTGCAACAGCGTGCTCAACCCGGGAACCGTAATCGGACGCGGCTCCAATGTCTATCCGACTTCGATGGTAAGAGGATATGTCGCAGCAGACAGCATTTACAAAAAACAGGGAGAAATTGCCGCAAAAAAATGAGAACAGTTATCCTATAAAGTGCGTTTATGGGATAATATGATGTTTTTGACAATTTTTTGACAAAATTATGAATTTTTAATTGCTATTTTTCTTAAAATGTGCGAAAATATCAATGTGCGAGTAAGATATCAAAGTCCGTTTTCACAGAAACACTTTGACATTTGACAGGGGGTTGTATGTTGATATTATAGAGATGGCATACGTTCCTTTGTTAAAAATGTGAGACCTATGTCACACATTAAAAATATAAGTTAAGTAATCGAAAGGAGTTTTCACATGATTTATTCAAAGGAAATTGAAGAAATGTGTGTAGTAGCACGTGACGGTAATCATGGTTGTGCACCGATTCCAGAAGAGGCGAAATGGGTAAAGGCTAAGGAAGTAAAAGACATTTCCGGTTTTACACACGGCGTAGGCTGGTGTGCACCACAGCAGGGTGCCTGCAAGTTGTCCCTGAACGTAAAAGAAGGTATCATTCAGGAAGCGCTGGTTGAGACAATCGGATGTTCTGGTATGACACATTCCGCAGCGATGGCGGCAGAGTTACTTCCGGGCAGAACTGTTATGGAAGCATTGAACACAGACCTTGTGTGCGACGCGATCAACACTGCTATGAGAGAGCTGTTTTTACAGATTGTGTATGGACGTTCTCAGTCCGCATTCTCTGAGGAAGGACTTCCTGTTGGTGCAGGTCTTGAGGATTTAGGAAAAGGACTCAGGAGTCAGGTTGGTACAATGTACGGTACGCTGAAAAAAGGACCTCGTTACCTTGAGATGGCAGAGGGCTATGTCACAGGTATCGCACTTGACGCTGACGACAAGATTATCGGTTACAAGTTTGTAAGCCTTGGTAAGATGACTGACTTTATTAAGAAGGGCGATGACCCGAATACAGCATGGGAGAAAGCTTCAGGCCAGTACGGACGTGTTGCGGATGCTGTTAAGATTATTGATCCTAGAACAGATAAGGAGGTAAAATAATTATGGCATTATTCGAATCCTATGAAAGAAGAATAGATAAGATTACCGAGGTTTTAAAAAGCTATGGTATCAACTCCATCGAGGAGGCAGAGAAGATTACAAAGGACGCAGGTCTTGATGTATATGATCAAGTTAAGAAGATTCAGCCAATCTGCTTTGAGAACGCGTGCTGGGCATACACAGTCGGCGCAGCAATCGCAATCAAGAAGGGTTGCAGAAAAGCGGCAGACGCGGCAGCGGCAATCGGCGAGGGACTTCAGGCATTCTGTATTCCGGGTTCCGTTGCAGACAACCGCAAGGTAGGTCTTGGACATGGTAACTTAGGTAAAATGCTTCTCGAAGAAGAGACAGACTGTTTCTGCTTTTTGGCAGGACATGAGTCGTTTGCAGCAGCAGAAGGCGCTATTGGAATTGCGGAGAAGGCAAACAAGGTTCGTCAGAAACCGCTCCGTGTTATCTTAAATGGTCTCGGAAAAGACGCGGCAGAGATTATTGCCCGTATCAACGGATTTACATTTGTTGAGACAGAGTATGACCCTTATACAAACACAGTAAAGGAAGTATTCAAAAAGTCTTATTCGGATCCGGAAGGTCCTCGCGGCAAGGTAAACTGCTACGGTGCAAATGACGTATGTGAAGGTGTTGCGATCATGTGGAAAGAGAACGTTGACGTATCTATCACAGGAAACTCAACCAATCCTACAAGATTCCAGCATCCGGTCGCAGGTACATACAAAAAGGAGAGAATCGAAGCAGGCAAGAAGTATTTCTCAGTTGCTTCCGGCGGCGGTACAGGCCGTACACTCCATCCTGACAACATGGCAGCAGGTCCGGCTTCCTACGGTATGACAGATACTTTGGGACGTATGCATTCTGATGCACAGTTTGCAGGTTCTTCTTCTGTTCCTGCTCACGTAGAGATGATGGGACTCATCGGTATGGGTAACAATCCTATGGTTGGCGCTACCGTTGCAGTTGCAGTTTCAATCGAGGAAGCAGCAAAGGAAAATCGTTTTTAGGAACTGCTTGTAAGTTCTTGGAATGAACTATAATGAAGGGCTATCGTTGATTTTTCAGTCAGCGGTAGCCCTGTTCTATATGTTTTTTAGTTCTGTTTAGGCTGCTTGGGGTGATATGGAGGATTTGTATGATATTAAACACAGGAAGTCGGACGGATATCCCTGCATACTATGGCAAATGGTTCTATAACCGCGTCAGGGAAGGATATGTATTGGTACGCAATCCATATTTTCCGGCACAGGTGACGAAATATCTGCTGCGTCCGGAAGTCGTTGATGTCATGGTCTTTTGTACCAAGAATCCCGAACCAATGATGAACAATGATGAATTCAAAAATCTGATATCGACATTTGACACATTCTGGTTTGTGACCATTACTCCCTATGGGAAAGATATTGAGCCGTTTGTTCCGCCAAAGGAACAGGCAATCCAGTCCTTTCAGACTCTCTCTGCACTGGTTGGAAAACAGCGGATTAGCTGGCGTTACGACCCCGTTTTTATCACGGATAAATACTCGGTAAAGGAACATATCAAACAATTCCGTGCCATGGCAGGAGCCCTCGCAGACGATACAAGCCAGTGTGTGGTCAGTTTTATTGATCTGTATGAAAAGACGAAGAAAAATTTCCGCGGCATACGCAGTGTCACTGCTGAAGAACAGGAACAGCTCATCACGGCATTTGCAGAAATCGCAGGAAAATTCGGTATGCAGATTCATCTGTGCTGCGAAAATGTGCGTCTTGTACAGTCAAACGTTGATGCGGACGGGTGCATGTCAAAGACCGTACTGGAAAATGCGTTAGGCTGTAAATTGGAGGTTCCGCATAAGCAGGCGGCACGAAAAGAGTGTGACTGTCTGCTTGGCGCGGATATTGGCGCGTACAACACTTGCGGACATGGATGCCTGTACTGTTATGCAAACTATGACATGGCGACTGTGGCCGCCAACAGGATGAATCATAATCCATCCTCGCCTTTTTTAATTGGCGGTGCAAGGGCAGAAGACATCGTAAAGAATGCAGTCCAGAAATCGTGGAAAAACGGGCAGCTGGACTTGTTTGGTTTTATTTAAGTGTAGCAGTTCAGCATTTGGATTCCTGTTACAGGCATCAAGCCATGCAAAACATTTAAGGTAACAGTTCAGCCTTCGGCTTCCTGTTACGAGCATCAAGCCATGCAAAACCACTTCGTGGTGGCTTGATGCGTCTCTGCCACTACGCTATTTCACGGACTTTGCAGTAAATGCAAAGTCCTGAGCTGAACTGTTACCATTTAAGGTAACAGTTCAGCCTTCGGCTTCCTGTTACAGGCATCAAGCCATGCAAAACCA
>CAJTTO010000021.1 GCA_910579275.1 uncultured Lachnospiraceae bacterium | reverse complement strand
CGCCCTCTCACGGCGAAAACAGGGGTTCGATTCCCCTACGAGCTGTTGACTGTTTATAACAGCCCAACCCGATAAGAACACTGCAAATACCGCATATATGGTATTGTGGTGTTTTTTTATTATACAAGGATGATTTTGATTTTTGTCGTTTTAGGCCGCTTTAGACCGTTATAAATCAAAAGTTTGTGAGTAAAATTTTTAGAGGAATGCTAATTGACAATGGTCTCTAACGCATTTTAAACCCCAAATAGGCACTTAAAACATCTTTATGGTAAAAATCGAAAACGATTAATTTATTTGTGTACGAGGCTGATATTAGTAATATAACACGACTTTACAACTTTTGAATAAAGATATTGACGATGTATATACTAATGTATATACTAAATAAAAAGGAAGGAGATGATTTTATGCAAGCGACGATTCAAAAATGGGGAAATTCACAGGGAATAAGGATACCAAAAGCATTTCTTGAAGCATTAGGAATGACGGAAAATGATCTTGTGGAACTTAATAGAGTTGATGATAATATTGTAATCACGAAAGTTAAAGAAAAAAAGGAACTTACTTTGGAGGAAATTTTCAAAGATTATGACGGAGAATATGTAGCAGAGGAATTTGACTGGGGTTCTCCTGTTGGAAAGGAAGTATGGTAATGTATAATCCAAAGCAAGGAGATATTGTTTTCTTGGATTTTAGCCCACAATCAGGACATGAACAGGCAGGAAGAAGACCTGGGGTAGTTATTAGTAATGAACAGTTTTTTGTTAGGACTAAATTTGCTGTGGTGTGCCCGATTACGAATACAAGCAACAAATTTCCGTTGCATATTCCTTTAGACCATAGAACAAAAACAACAGGCGTGATATTGACAGAACATATGAAGTGTTTGGATGTAATTAGTAGGAATGTTCAGTTTGTGGAGAAAATGCCGGAAGATTTGTTAGAGAAGACATTGGCATATGTAAAAGCATTTTTTTATAGAGACTTGAAATAATAGTTTTATGGAAAGAGAGGACGATAATATGATGTATCCATATGCAACATGCTCTAAATGACGATATGGAAATTACTCATTCGGAAATGCTGCCGGATGGTAGAATGAGGGTAAGAAGGAGATGTATTAAATGCCTCAAATAGTAAGTGAAAAAATATTGTAATGCCTATAAATATTGCCTGTAATAGAATAAAGAATGGAGGTGTGAGGATGGATGCATTGAGGAAAGTTTACACAATTGATGATATCTATGCGCTGCCGGATGGGAAGAGGGCAGAACTGATTGATGGGAAAATATACTATATGGCACCACCAAACACAAGGCATCAAAGATTGGTTTCTGATTTGCATTATCAGATAAAAGACTTTATTAAGAGAAATAATGGTGAGTGCGAGGTGTTTCCGGCTCCGTTTGCTGTATTCCTGAATGAAAATGATAAAAATTATGTTGAGCCGGATATATCTGTTATCTGTGACAAAAATAAGATTACGGATAAAGGGTGTAATGGCGCACCGGATTGGGTGGTTGAAATTGTTTCGCCGAGCAGTAAACAAATGGATTATTATAAGAAGCTGTTTAAATATCGGACTGCAGGAGTTAGAGAATATTGGGTCGTAGATCCCGAAAGAGAACTTGTGACAGTATATAACTTTGAAAAAGATAGTATGGAAGAATATTCTTTTAATAAAGATATACCAGTGGGAATTTACGAAAGAGTTTCATTAAAAATAGAGTAAGCGTAAATAAATTCATTATTTTTTTACTTTTATGCGCTTGTTATGTCACTTCATTTAAAGTATAATATTAAATGAGATATAATATAAAATGAGATAATATGAATAAGAAAGGGTGTTGTGAATGGGATTAAAGAGTGACGAGAGTATCAAGGAGTTTACGCATAAGTATTCAAAAGTATGTGTGGACAACAACGCCATTGATCCGGATTTGTTTGATGAGTACGGCGTAAAAAGAGGGCTTCGTGATAAAAACGGAAAGGGAGTGCTTTCCGGGCTTACCAATATTTCGCTGATAAAATCGTCAGAAGAGGTAGATGGAAAGAGCGTTCCGTGTGATGGACAGCTTTATTACAGGGGATACAATATTTTTGATTTGGTTCGGGGTTTTCAGAGTGAGGACAGGTTTGGCTTTGATGAATGCGCATATCTGCTGCTGTTCGGAAATCTTCCGGACAGGGCGCAGCTAAAGGAATTTAAGAAAACATTGGGCTACAGCATGACACTTCCGACAAATTTTGTCAGGGATGTCATTATGAAGGCGCCGAGCCATGATATTATGAACTCACTGACAAAGAGTGTACTGACGCTTGCGTCATATGATGACAGTGTTACCGATATGTCGCTTGACAATGTGCTTCGGCAGAGTCTGATGCTGATAAGTGTTTTCCCGATGCTTTCGGTATACGGATATCATGCGTACAATCATTATGAGTGCGATGACAGCTTATACATACACAGACCGGATCCGAGGCTGTCCACGGCGGAGAATCTGCTGCGGATGCTGCGGCCGGATATGTCTTATACACCGATAGAGGCGAAGGTTCTGGATGCGGCGCTTGTGCTGCATATGGAGCATGGCGGCGGTAACAATTCTACCTTTACGACAAGGGTTGTCACGAGCGCCGGCTCGGATACATACTCCGTTATTGCGGCAGCATTGTCCTCGCTCAAGGGACCCAAGCATGGCGGCGCAAACATTAAGGTCGTGCAGATGATGGAGGACTTGCGCAGAAATGTGGATGATGTCACAGATGAGAGTCGGGTGCGTGAGTATCTGTACCGTCTTCTGAATAAAGAGGCGTTTGACAGAAGCGGACTGATATACGGAATGGGACATGCGGTTTACTCGATATCCGACCCGAGGGCGAAGGTGTTTAAATCGTTTGTGGAACGGCTTGCAAATGAAAAGAACCGCCATAAGGATTTTGAACTGTACTCCATGATTGAGCGGCTGGCGCCGGAGGTGATTGCCGAGAAGTGCAGAATTTATAAGGGCGTAAGCGCTAATGTTGACTTCTACAGCGGATTTGTGTACAGCATGCTTGACATTCCGCTGGAACTGTATACCCCGATATTTGCCATTGCGCGTATTGTGGGGTGGAGCGCACACCGCATGGAGGAGCTGATTAATGTGGACAAGATTATCAGGCCGGCATACAAGAGCATACTGGATCTGAGACCATATGAGACGCTCAAGGACAGGTCGACACCGAAACTTGACGGACATAACGAGACAGTATATAAACTTCCTATGAACGAAAAAGAAAAAAATTGTTAAAATCTATTGATTTTTATGGTATAAGGTGTTAAACTAATTATAGTTAAATGAATGCTAGATGATAAGGAGTGGGCTTATGAGTCCACTCTTTCTATATGTTTGATATGCACTTGCAGTACTGTGGCGGCTTTATAGCGGCAGCATGTATCGGCTGTGCAGCCTGATTATTTTGACAAGAGGTGGAACAATGGCAAAAAAGGATTCGTATGAAGAACGCGCAGAAGCGCTGCTGGAGCCTATCGTGGCTGCAAACGGATGTGAAATTTATGACGTTGAGTATGTGAAAGAAGGGGGAAACTGGTATCTGCGGGCTTTCATTGACAAAGCGGACGGAGTGAGTATCGTTGACTGTGAGAATGTCAGCCGCGCCTTTTCCGAAAAGCTCGACGAGGCGGATTTTATCCCTGATGCGTATACGCTCGAGGTGTCAAGTCCCGGACTGGGCAGGGCGCTAAAAAAAGACAGACATCTCGAAAAAAGCCTTGGAGACGAGGTTGAGGTAAAAACATACAAGCCAATAGATCGGCAGAAAGAATTTATCGGTGTTCTGAAAGCATATGATAAAGATACAGTTACGATAGAAACAGAAAAAGATTCAGAGACAAAGGATATGGTCTTTGCCAAGTCTGACATAGCAATTATAAGGTTGACGCTGGATTTTTAACTTTAGGAGGGTAAAGGAAAAATGAATAAGGAATTAATGGAAGCGCTTAATATTCTTGAGAAAGAGAAGGAAATCAGCAAGGAGACTCTTTTTGAGGCGATTGAGAATTCCCTTTTGACGGCTTGTAAGAATCATTTTGGAAAAGCAGATAACATTACCGTTCAGATAGACAGGGAAACGTGTGACTTTTTGGTATATGCCACAAAGGAAATCGTGGCGGAGCGCGAGGATGTCGAAGATGACGTCATGCAGATTTGCATTGACGATGCGATACAGATTTCAAAAGATGCCGTGATTGGCGAGACCATCAATGTTGAAATCAAGTCAAAAGAGTTTGGGCGTATTGCGACACAGAATGCGAAAAATGTCATTCTGCAGAAAATCCGCGAGGAGGAACGGAGTGTTGTTTACAACCAGTTCTTTGAGAAGGAGAAAGATGTCGTCACAGGTATTGTGCAGCGCTATATTGGCAGAAATATCAGCATAAACCTTGGCAAGGCGGATGCGGTGCTCAATGAGGCGGAGCAGGTAAAAGGCGAAGAATTTAAGCCGACAGAGCGAATTAAGGTATATATTCTGGAAGTTAAGAACACACCGAAGGGTCCGCGGATTCTTGTCAGCAGGACACACCCGGAACTGGTAAAGAGACTTTTTGAAGCCGAAGTGACAGAGATTAAGGATGGTACAGTGGAAGTTATGAGCATTGCACGTGAGGCGGGCAGCCGCACAAAGCTTGCAGTGCGAACAAACAATCCGAACGTGGATGCTGTGGGAGCCTGCGTAGGTATGAACGGCGCGCGTGTGAATGCGATTGTCGAGGAGCTTCGCGGGGAAAAAATAGATATTGTCAACTGGGATGAGAATCCCGGCAACTTTATACAGAATGCACTTTCTCCTGCCAAAATTGTAGCAGTGTTTGCGGATCCTGACGAGAAGACGGCAAAGGTTGTCGTGCCGGATTACCAGCTTTCACTCGCGATCGGAAAGGAAGGGCAGAATGCAAGGCTTGCGGCGAGGCTTACAGGTTATAAAATTGATATCAAGTCAGAAACGCAGGCAAAGGATGCAGAAGGCTTCCGGTATGAGGATTATATGTATGATGAGGACGGAGACGTTTATTACGAGGAAGAATATGAGGAAGGCGAGTACGAGGAGACGGAATCGGGAGATGCCGAGTATCTAGAGGAGGACGAATCCGCATTGGAAGGAACAATATCCCAAGAGGAAGTGTATGAGGAGGAGATTGAGGAGTAGATGGCGAAAAAAATTCCGTTAAGACAGTGTATCGGCTGTGGTGAGATGAAAGGCAAAAAGGAGATGCTGCGCGTTCTTCGGACAGAGGATGAGGGCATTATTCTGGATGCCACAGGCAGAAAAAACGGCAGAGGCGCATACATATGTCCCAGCTTGGAGTGCATGAAGAAAGCGAGAAAAACGAGAGGTCTTGACAGAGCATTTAAAATGTCAGTGCCCGACGAGGTCTACGACAGTCTGACAAAGGAGATAGAGTTATTTGAATAAAACAAATTTAAATAAGATATATTCCATGCTTGGGCTTGCAATGAAAGCAGGGAAGCTGGTAAGTGGAGAATTTGCAACTGACAAGAGTGTTAAGAGCGGTACGGCATGGCTCGTTATCGTGTCAGAGGATGCATCAAATAATACGAAGAAGATGTTTTCTAATATGTGTGAGTTTTACGAGGTGACAAAGTATTTTTTTGGAACAAAGGAGGAACTTGGGCATGCGATAGGCAAAGCTATGCGTTCATCTCTTGCAATTACAGATGAAAACTTCGCAAAAACAATCATAAAGTATTTGGAACAATCTGTTAAGTGTGAGGGTGAGGAGGAATAATATGGCAAAAATCAAAGTGTATGAACTGGCACAGGAGATCGGCGTGAAGAGTGCGGATATCCTTGCATTATTAAAAAATAAAGGGGTAGAGGTAAAAAGCCACATGAGTGTATTAGAAGACGGACAGGCAGAAGATGTGAAAAAGGCGTTAAAGGCACCTGCGAAGTCGGAGGAGGCACCTAAGACAACAGAAAAAGCTGAGACATCGAAAGCTGCGGCACCAAAGGAGGCAAAGGCGCCTGCGAAGACTGGCGAGGGAACAGTAAAAAAGAAAAAGAGCATTATTTTTGTGAGCAATCCGCAAAATTCCAAGATGCCGGGAGGGACACAGATACCGAGAAAGCCTGCGCATCCTGAAAAGAAAGCGGCAGTTCCGGCAAAGGCGGAAGCGACAGAACCAAAGAAAACAGCGGTTCCTGTAAAGCCGGAGACAGCGGCAAATGTGAAGCCCGCACCGGCAAAGGTGGAGAATGCAGTTGAAAAGACTGTACAGAAGCCGGAGACTGTGGAAACAAAAACAGCGGAGCCGGTAAAGGCAGAGACTCCGGTCAAGGCATCAGAACCAGTAAAGGCGGAAATGCCCAAAACGCCAGTGCAAAGAACAGAAAATCGCGACAATAATCGTGATAATACTTATAACGGCAGCAGAAACGACGGACAGCGCCGCGATAATGGTAACAGAAACGATGGGCAGCGCCGTGATAATAACAGAAATGACGGGCAGCGCCGTGACAATAGCAGAAACGATGGACAGCGCCGTGACGGACAGGGAGGAAGACCCGGCTTGGACGGACAGCGCCGCGACGGACAGGGAGGAAGACCCGGCTTTGACGGACAGCGCCGTGACGGACAGGGGGGAAGACCCGGTTTTGACGGACAGCGCCGTGACGGACAGGGGGGAAGACCCGGACAGGGATTTGGCGGAGGACGCGATAACGACCGCGGACGCGACAACAGAAACGGCTTTGGCAATAAAAGCGGAAATAAGGGCGGCGGTTTCGTTCCGGAAAGCCCGATAAAGGATGCAGAAAAGCATAGAGACGAAGAAAAACGCCGTATCAGTCAGGAAAAAGATAAGAGAAACCGCAAGGATCTTATGTACGAGGAGGACGGCGACAGCATCAAGAACATCAAGGGCAAGAATAAGGCAGGAAAGTTTATCAAGCCGGAGAAAAAAGCAGTCGAGACAGTCGAAGAACAGATTAAGGTTATTACGCTTCCGGAGAAACTTACAATTAAAGAACTTGCGGATAAGATGAAGATACAGCCGTCAGCGATTGTTAAGAAACTGTTCCTGCAGGGGCAGATTGTGACAGTCAATCAGGAGATTTCTTATGAGACGGCAGAGAATATCGCAATTGAGTATGAGATTATCTGTGAGCAGGAAGTGAAAGTTGACGTGATAGAAGAACTTTTGAAGGAGGATGAGGAAAATCCTGCGGATATGGTTCCAAGATCACCTGTAATCTGTGTAATGGGGCATGTTGACCACGGTAAGACATCACTCCTTGATGCCATTAGAAAGACAAATGTCACGGACAAAGAGGCCGGCGGCATTACACAGCATATTGGTGCTTATACAGTAAATGTAAACGGACAGAAAATTACATTTCTGGATACACCGGGTCATGAGGCGTTCACGGCAATGCGTATGCGTGGAGCCAACTCAACAGACATTGCCATTCTCGTGGTAGCTGCAGATGATGGCGTCATGCCGCAGACGGTGGAGGCGATTAATCATGCAAAAGCCGCAGGCATCGAAATTATTGTCGCTGTAAATAAGATTGATAAGCCGGGTGCCAACATTGAGAGAGTAAAGCAGGAATTGACAGAGCATGGTTTAATCGCGGAAGACTGGGGCGGAAGCACGGTATTTGTACCGGTATCTGCCAAGAGCGGTGAAGGTATTGAACAGCTGCTCGAAATGATTCTTCTGACAGCGGAAGTGCTTGAGCTGAAGGCAAATCCGAACAGACGGGCGAGAGGTCTCGTTATTGAAGCCGAGCTTGACAAGGGACGCGGTCCGGTGGCTACGATTCTTGTACAGAAGGGTACATTAAATGTCGGTGATTTCGTTTCGGCAGGAGCTGCGAGCGGTAAGGTTCGTGCCATGGTAGATGACAAGGGAAGACGCGTAAAGGAAGCAGGTCCTTCTACTCCGGTAGAAATCCTTGGACTCGGCGATGTGCCAAATGCCGGAGAGATTTTTATAGCACACGAAAATGACAAAGAAGCGAAATATTATGCAGAAACGTTTGTGGCGCAGAATAAAGAGAAGCTTCTTGAGGATACTAAAGCTAAGATGTCCCTTGACGATTTGTTCTCCCAGATTCAGGCAGGAAACCTCAAAGAGCTTAATCTTATTATTAAGGCGGATGTACAGGGCAGTGTGGAAGCTGTCAAGCAGAGTCTGAGCAAGCTTTCCAATGAGGAGGTCGTGGTCAAGTGTATTCATGGCGGCGTAGGCGCCATCAATGAGTCGGATGTCAGTCTTGCATCTGCTTCCAAGGCGATTATTATTGGATTTAACGTTCGTCCGGATGCGCAGGCAAAAACGGTTGCGGAGCGCGAGGGTGTCGACGTAAGGCTTTACAAGGTTATATATCAGGCAATCGAGGATGTTGAGGCAGCCATGAAAGGTATGCTGGATCCCGTATTTGAGGAGAAGGTTATCGGTCATGCGGAAGTTAGACAGATATTTAAGGCGTCCGCGGTTGGCAATATTGCAGGCTCATATGTCCTTGACGGTAGTTTCCAGAGAGGATGCAAGATTCGTATATCCCGTGAGGGTGAACAGATTTATGAGGGTGAGCTTGCATCACTCAAGAGATTTAAGGATGATGTCAAGGAAGTGAAGTCAGGGTTTGAGTGTGGTCTTGTATTCGAAGGCTTTGACAGTATGCAGGAGCTTGATATTGTTGAGGCATATATCATGGTAGAGGTTCCGAGATAAAAGTCAGGGCTTTTAAAGTGTATAACGGAGTGTAGAAAATATGAGAAAGAACAGTGTCAAAAATACCCGTGTAAATGGGGAGGTTCATCGTGTTCTTGCTGAAATCATAAGGAGCGAGATAAAGGATCCGAGGATCAATCCAATGACTTCGGTCGTGGCTGTGGAGGTAGCTCCGGATCTCAAGACCTGTAAGGCATGGATAAGCGTTCTGGGAAATGAGGATTCTCAGAATGATACCATTACGGGATTAAAGAGTGCTGAGGGTTACATCAGAAGTCTCTTGGCAAAAAAGATTAATCTGAGAAACACGCCGGAGATTAAGTTTATCCTTGACCAGTCAATTGCTTATGGTGTGTCCATGTCGAAAAAGATAGACGAAATTAATCGTGCAGATGATGAGAGACATGTGGATGACAGCGGAATTGGTGACAGTGCATGTGAATAAAAAGTAACAGAAAAGTAACAGTTCAGCCTTCGGCTTCCTGTTATGGACATCAAGCCATGCAAAACCACTTCGTGGTGTCAAAGCCACGTACCGTGGCTTGATGCATCTCTGCCACTACGTTATTTCACGGACTTTGCAGCCAGTGCAAAGTCCTGGGCTGAACTGTTACACAGAAAAATCAAAGTATCTGGGAATCATTTGACTTCCCAGATATTTTTGTGTATGATGTAGGATGTACATAGAGACAGGAATTGTTTTTATTTGGAAGAAAAGAGTTTGGTTATGAATTTTTCATGCAGTTTTGTGCCTGTATTAAAAATTGGCAGGTCGGGAGAAAGGCGTGGTTATTAATTATGGATAAGATAAAGTTGTTGGATGCGTGTAAAAAGGCAAAAAAAATTGTGATATCAGGTCATGTCAGACCGGACGGGGATTGTGTCGGCTCCTGTCTGGCAATGTACCAGTATTTGAAAAAGGCTCTGCCTGCGGCAGACATAAAAGTGTTTCTGGATGAGCCGTCCAGAGTGTTTGAATGTATAAAAGGGTTTGACGAGATTGACGGAACCTATGCCGTGGAAGGCAAGGTAGATGTGTTTATTGCACTGGACTGTGAGAAATCAAGGCTGGGTGCCGCTGAAGAAATTTTTGACAACGCAGAAAAGCGAATTAATATTGACCATCACATCAGCAATGAACGAGGCAGCGGGGATGTCAATTACATTATAGCAGGCATTAGTTCCACGGCGGAGCTTGTATACGATCTGATTGACAAGAAATATATGGACGAGGAAATTGCCAAGGCAGTATACATCGGAATCGTACATGATACAGGTATTTTTAATTACTCCAATACCTCGCCTAGGACACTTAGGATTGCAGCAGACCTGATTGAGTATGGATTTGATTTTCCGGATATCATAGATGAGACATTTTATGAAAAGACATATACGCAGAACCAGCTTCTGGGAAGGGCGCTTCTTGAGAGCATCGTATTTATGGGGGGCAGATGTATTGTCAGCGTGATAGATAAGAAGACACTCGATTTTTATAACGCGACATCAAAAGATTTGGATGGAATTGTAAATCAGCTCCGTGTCACAAAGGGTGTCGAGTGCGCGGTGTTCATGTATGAGACAGGAAACCTTGAGTACAAGGTAAGCCTGCGTTCCTGCAAATATGTTGATGTGAGTAAGGTTGCTGCCTATTTTGGCGGAGGCGGTCATGTAAGGGCAGCAGGCTGTAATATGAATGGTACATTTTATGACGTGATTAACAATATTTCCAAACAGATAGAGCTTCAGATGCTGGAGTGAGGAGAATGTCTGAGGATAAGAGTAATGGCGGTGGAGTCTTGATAAACGGAATTATGAATATTTATAAGGAAGCGGGTTACACATCGCATGATGTCGTGGCAAAGCTTCGCGGAATCGTAAAACAGAAAAAAATTGGCCATACAGGCACACTGGATCCGGATGCCGTGGGCGTTCTGCCAGTGTGCTTTGGGAGTGCTACGAAATTATGTGATTTATTGACAGACAAAAGCAAGGAGTATGAAGCCGTTATGAGACTGGGCGTGACGACCGATACGCAGGATATGAGCGGTGCAGTCGTTGCACAGTCACCCGTTGATGCGGATGCGTCTGCCGTGGAGCAAGTCATCATGGGATTTGTGGGCGGATATGATCAGATTCCGCCCATGTATTCGGCTTTGAAAGTCAATGGAAAGAAACTTTATGAGCTTGCGAGAGAGGGCAGGGAAGTGGAGAGACAGCCGCGGCATGTTGACATTGCGTTTATCCGGATTCTGGATATCAATCTGCCGGAGGTAAGATTTCTGGTCGGATGCTCAAAAGGAACATATATCAGAACCCTGTGTGCCGATATCGGCAGCAGGCTCGGCTGTGGTGCAGCCATGGCTGCGCTGAAACGCACAAGGGTAGGGAACTTTCGGATAGAAGATGCAATCCGGCTTTCGACAGTTGAAGAACTGATGCGGTTGAACACATATGAAAGCTATGTAATGCCGCCGGACAGTGTTTTTATGGAATACGAAAGTGCAGTAGTAAATCGTAAGGGAGAAAATGCGCTTTTGAACGGAAATAAACTGTGTCCGGATCAGCTTGACTTTGCACACCATACGGTTTTTCAGGATGGCGATATGATTCGGGTGTATGATGGCAGCCGCGCGTTTAAAGCAGTTTACACATTTGTCAAAAATGAGGGAATGTTTAAACCCTTTAAAATGTTTTTGGGATAGAACACAATGAAAATTATAGAGAATACGACAGAATTTAATATTGATGCGGAAACGGCTGTGGCAATCGGGAAATTTGACGGTTTTCACAGGGGACATCAGAAGCTTTTGGCAAACTTAAGGCAGCAGCAGGAGAAAGGGCTGAAATCGGTGATTTTTACATTTGTGCCGTCTCCTGCGGCATTTTTTAGTGGGAAAACAGTGCGCGAGTTATCTACTCTGGAGGAGAAACGCCGCATTTTTAAAGCAGCGGGTGTGGATTATCTGATAGAATACCCATTTCATCAGAATGTTGCGGATATGGAGCCTGAAACTTATATCAAGGAAGTTCTGGTGAACAGGATTCATGCAAAATGTGTGGTTGCCGGAGAGGATGTTTCCTATGGAAAACATGGCTCGGGTGATTACAGGCTGCTTCAGGAAAAGGCTTTGGAGTATGGTTATCGCGTTTTGCTGATAGACAAGGTGCAGTATGAAGGCAGGGAGGTTAGTTCTACATATGTGCGCGAAGAAGTTGAGAAAGGGAATATGGAACGCGTCACAAAGCTGCTGGGTACGCCCTACCATATTGGCGGAAAAATCATACATGGCAAGAAACTTGGACGCACAATCGGGATGCCTACGGTAAATCTTGTCCCGCCCGAAGAAAAACTGCTTCCGCCAAAGGGTGTGTACTATTCCTATATTTATCTTCACAGTGAGGAAGGAAATATGCCATATGATGGTGTCAGACTGCCTGCGATTACGAATATTGGAACAAAGCCGACTGTGGACAATCGTTCGGTAATGGGGGTGGAGACATATATTTACGATTTTAACCAGGATGTGTATGGCAATGATATGGAGGTTTATTTGCTAAAACATAAAAGGGCAGAGATGTGTTTTGACGGTATTGAATCATTAAAAGCGCAGATGGCGGCTGACATTGCAGAAGGAAGATATTTTCATGGTGGAAGATTTTAGAAAAATTTAAGCAGGAAGATTTTATTGACATACGGTTGAAGGGATGGTATATTAAGTCTGTAATTTATTTGTAACATATTTGTAACTATTTCAAGACAAGACTGTAAATAGAAAATGCATGTGTGGATTGTTTTTGTGACGGGAAGCCAAAGGCTGAACTGCAGATTGCTTTTTCAAATGTTTGCAGCGAAAGAGGAAATGGATTAGAAGAATGAAAAAGATAAACAGATTGAAGTATACAGGAGTGATTGCAGGAGTAGGACTTGCGGTAATATTGTTTGAGAGCGGCGCATATGCGAACACGAGAAATGCAGACCAGAGAAAGCAGACGGAGGAAATAGAAGTTCTTTCTTTTGACGACATATTGGGAAGCGGCAGCGAGAACAGTTCGGAGGAAGAAAGTACAGAAGATACAGAATTGTCTGCAGGCGTGGGCGAAGTGTTTGACAATGTGGCAGAGGACATTGAACAGAACAGAATGGCTGTAAGAAGTATAGAAAAAGAGACAGAGACCATGACAGAGGAGACGGGCTTGGCTGCACTGTCAATGGATGGAAATGAGCCTGAGGATGCAGCGGAGAATACACCTGAAACATACTGGGGATATACAAACCTTGGTATTGCCCATGTGGACAATCATCTGAACATCAGACAGGAGCCGAGTGAGACGGGCAAATTAATCGGCAAGCTGCCTAAGGATGCCGCCTGCGAAGTCCTTGACGTTGACGAGAACGGATGGGCGCATATCAAGTCAGGAAAGTTAGACGGTTACTGCAGCACGGAATTTTTGTACCTTGGGGATGCGGCGATAGCCAGAGGCCGCGAAGTCGCCTCCATGATTGCAATTGTCAATACAGAAACGCTTAAGGTAAGGGAAGAGCCGAATACGGATTCCGTTGTAATTACGCTGATACCTCAGGAGGAAGAACTTGAGGTGGTGGAAGTCATGGAGAATGGCTGGATTAAGTTTTTGCTCGATGATGAGGAAGCGTATGTTTCCGGTGAGTATGTGGACGTGGAGGAACGGCTTGAGAAGGCGGTGACATTGACAGAGCTTTTGTATGGACAGGGTGTGTCAAATGTGCGCGTTGACTTGGTGCAGTATGCGAAACAGTTTGTCGGCAACCCTTATGTCTGGGGTGGGACAAGCCTGACAAACGGTGCGGACTGTTCCGGTTTTACGATGAGCATTTATAAGAAATACGGTGTCAGCCTGCCGCATCATGCAGCTTCACAGGCGCAGCTGGGAACGAAGATTGAGTATGGTTCCGCGCAGCCGGGTGATTTGGTATTTTATGCGAAGAACGGAAACATCAACCATGTAGCAATTTACATAGGAAATGGTCAGGTAATCCATGCGTCAAGTCCGAAGACAGGAATTAAGATTTCAACATGGAACTATCGTACACCTGCATGCATCAGAAGATATTTATCAACGTGATGTCTTGGTAACAGTTCAGCCCAGGACTTTGCATTTACTGCAAAGTCCGTGATGTCTTGTATAATTCAATGAAAATTGTGTTGCATATTCGCGGGGTGTGTGATATACTGTTTGAGTGTGTTGTGATTACGGCACATGCGGACAATAACTGATACCCAGTGTCGGGACGCTCCGACCCAGACTTGGTATGCAGTGGTTTACAGATTGAATAAAATGGAGGATTTTACAATGATTTCTAAGGAAAAAAAGCAGGCAATTATTGCTGAGTACGGAAGAAAGCCGGGAGATACAGGTTCACCGGAAGTTCAGATTGCAATTTTGACAGCGAGAATTCAGGAGTTAACTGAGCATTTAAAGAGCAATCAGAAAGATCATCATTCAAGACGTGGTCTTTTGAAGATGGTTGGTCAGAGACGTGGATTACTTGACTACTTAAAGGGGACTGACATCGAAGGGTATCGTGCTCTTATTGAGAAGCTTGGTATCAGAAAGTAATTTTTGAATACTTATGCATTTGGAGGAGCGGAAAAGTCCGCTCCTTTATGTACTTTTTACAAATGCAGGGAGTATTAATGGCATTTTCTGCAGCATGTGTTTTGATGTTGGACTGGGTCTGGTTCGAGACCGCTGAAAAGCTTACGGGATGACATGTTTTCGTGATTTTTTCAGTAGTTTCGGCATTTCCTGTTCAGTATCGGCAGTGTGTATGGGAATTCGGTAATATTATAACAATGTAAAGGAGAATTGTATGGAATACATGACATTCAGTGAAAAGAAAGACAAGTCTTACAAAAAGTACAGTATGGAACTTGCAGGACGTACATTGACAATTGACATCGGCAGAGTGGCAGCACAGGCAAACGGTGCAGCGCTCATGCATTATGGAGACACGACAGTACTTTGTACTGCCACTGCATCAGAAAAACCAAGGGATGGGATTGATTTCTTCCCGCTTTCCGTGGAGTATGAGGAGAAATTATATTCTGTAGGAAAGATTCCGGGCGGTTTTAACAAGAGAGAGGGCAAGGCGAGTGAGAATGCGATTCTGACAAGCCGCGTTATCGACAGACCGATGCGTCCGCTGTTTCCAAAGGATTATAGAAATGACGTAACCTTGAACAACATGGTTATGAGCGTCGATCCGGAATGCCGTCCGGAGCTGGTTGCGATGCTTGGCTCTGCGATTGTCACATCGATATCCGATATTCCGTTTGACGGTCCGTGTGCAACGACACAGATGGGACTTGTCGACGGCGCGTTTGTGGTAAACCCGAATCAGGAGCAGTGGAAAAACGGTGATTTACAGCTCACGGTGGCATCTACAAGCCAGAAGGTGATTATGATAGAAGCCGGCGCAAATGAAGTGCCGGAGGACAAGATGATTGAGGCGATTTACAAGTGTCATGAGATTAACCAGACTATCATTGCGTTTATCAATCAGATTGTGGCAGAAGTCGGAAAGGAAAAGCATTCGTATACAAGCTGTGCGATTCCCGAGGAGATGTTTGCGAAGATTAAGGAGATTGTTCCGCCCGAGGAGATGGAAGGTGCTGTCTTTACGGACGAAAAGCAGGTAAGGGAAGAAAATATCCGTAAGATTACCGAAAAGCTCGAGGAGGCGTTTGCAGAGAACGAGGAATGGCTTGCTATTTTGGGTGAGGCAATTTATCAGTATCAGAAAAAGACAGTCCGCAAGATGATATTGAAAGACCAGAAGCGTCCTGACGGTCGTAAGGTTACCCAGATTCGTCCGCTTGGGGCTGAGATAGATATTATTCCGCGCGTACATGGTTCCGCAATGTTTACACGCGGACAGACACAGATTTGTACCGTGACGACACTGGCTCCGCTGTCGGAGGTTCAGAAGATTGACGGTCTTGACGAGAATGAGACTGCGAAACGATATATGCATCATTATAATTTCCCATCGTACTCGGTAGGAGAGACCAAGCCGTCAAGAGGACCCGGAAGACGTGAAATCGGACATGGTGCCTTGGCAGAAAAGGCGCTTGTACCAGTGATTCCATCGGAGGAGGAGTTCCCGTATGCTATCCGTACTGTGTCAGAGACGTTCGAGTCAAACGGTTCTACATCACAGGGTTCTATCTGTGCATCAACCATGTCGCTGATGGCGGCAGGTGTACCAATCAGAAAGCCGGTAGCAGGTATCTCCTGCGGATTGGTGACAGGTGAGACAGATGACGATTACATTGTACTGACAGATATTCAGGGACTTGAGGATTTCTTTGGCGATATGGACTTTAAGGTTGCCGGTACAAAAGACGGTATTACGGCAATTCAAATGGATATCAAGATTCATGGTCTGACCAGACCGATTGTCGAGGAGGCAATTGCCAAGACAAAGGATGCCAGAATGTATATTCTGAACGAGATTATGATTCCGTGTATCAGCCAGCCGAGACCGTCTGTTGGCGAGTTTGCACCTAAGATTATTCAGACAAAAATTGACCCGGACAAGATTGGTGACGTGGTTGGTCAGAGAGGCAAGACCATCAACACGATTATTGAGCAGACCGGCGTGAAAATTGATATTTCAGATGATGGCTTTGTGAGCATCTGCGGTACGGATCAGGCAATGATGGACAAGGCGTGTGAAATGATTAAGATTATCACAACGGATTTTGAGGCAGGTCAGGTATTCAAAGGTAAGGTAGTCAGCATTAAGGAGTTTGGCGCTTTCATTGAGTTTGCACCCGGAAAAGAGGGCATGGTTCACATTTCCAAGATTGCAAAAGAGCGAATCAACCATGTTGAGGATGTTCTGACACTTGGCGATGTCGTTACGGTTGTATGTCTCGGAAGGGACAAGATGGGACGCATCAGCTTCTCCATGAAGGATGTAGCGCAGCAGTAATGAAATAATGGAATTAATATTAGGGAGACACTCCTTTGTGGGTGTTTCCCTTTCTTTTCCAGTCAGAAGGATGAAAAGACAAAACGGTTCTGCATTAAAAAAGTGCAGGGCGGTTTTTTAATCTGACATGCAGTTGTCATATTTAGTCTGATATAATGTAGCTATACAGTAAGAACAATATATATTAGAGCATGTTTGAAAAAGGAGAATGAAACAATGGCAAGACCGACAACAAAATCAGATTTGATTGAGGCTGCAAACAGCGGCTATGAAAGCTTGATGACATTTATTGATTCGATGACGGAACAGGAGTTGTCAACACCCTTTGACTTTTCGGGTGATGAGAAGAAGAAGGAGGCGCATTGGCAGCGAGACAAGAATCTGCGCGATGTGCTGATTCATCTGTATGAGTGGCATAACCTGACACTGGACTGGGTACCTTCAAATCAGAAAGGAGAGTTGAAACCGTTTCTGCCAAAGCCCTATAATTGGAAAAATTACGGACAAATGAATGTGTTTTTCTGGAAAAAGCATCAGAACACGACGCTTGAGGAGGCAAGGGAGATGCTGGAACGGTCCCATTGGGATATAATGCAGTTGGCGGAGCGTTTTACAAATGAGGAGTTGTTTTCGAAGGGAGCCTTTGATTGGGTGGGAAACAGTGCGCTCGGATCTTATTTTGTGAGTAATACATCGAGCCATTATGCATGGGCGTTAAAAAAGCTTAAGGCGCACCGGAAAAATTGTAAGTGATTGATTCTTTTCTTTGTACTAATTATACCACAAAAATTACAGAAATGAAAGACTGGAAATGCGCTGTTTTATGGAATATACTAAAAACCTGTATTGGAGTAAGCTTGAAACAAAGTGGTTAATCGAAAATTCTTTTGTGTCAGTATAAATTTTAATCGGACGCAAAGAATATTCGGGTGTATTTTGGTAAACAGTGGAGGTAGTGTATGGATAGTACAAACTGGCTGGCAATTTTGGAGCAGACACAGATACAAAAAGTAATGGAGTCGAACCAGTACACAGAGCAGTATGGACTGACGCTGAGCGCACAGGATGCGGAAGTTTTGGCGCAGGAGCGGAAAAGCACACTGACGGAGCAGAAGCGTGTTGAGTTTGGCGAGAGCATTTTACCGCGTATAATTTATGAATTTTGCGATTCTACGTTTATTTGTCAAAGCAACTACGTAGAATCGCTTATTCGGCTACAGGAAATTTTTTTCCTGTATAAAAATGAGATGCTCGATGAGATTTCGGATGAGGAGCTTCTCAATTTTATGAAGGAACAGTTTGAGACGGTATGTTTTGGTGACTTTGACTATCTTGAGGGAACTTGTCTTGATATTTTTGCACAGGCGGTCAGAGCCGGCTACCGCGGTTACCAGAAAACAAGCGGACGGGGAGCGTTTGCGGAATTTGATGAGGTTCCGCGCTGGGACAAGGAGCTGTATCTGGAAACGCTGCGCGATTTGTGCTGGAAATAAGCATGGTGGAAGTCGGAGTTCTGTTTTGGGGTCATGCGGGTATTTAAGGGCAAATTTGAAAAAGAAAAACGCCAAAGGCGTCATGGAGGATTTCAATGTACGATATGAATGAGTTGCTTCCTGTTGTGGCGATGCTCACTAAAAAATATACAGGAATCGAGAGCAGTTCGGTGTCCTATGAAAAAGCAAATCAGCTGATGGAGGCGGTGTTGTACTGCATTCGGGAAACGGAGACGGGCGGGGAGTCATTGATGGCGGCCTGCAAGCAGAACGCGATGCAGGCATATAAGACAGGAGCACAGCTGGTGCGCAGAAAGACGGAGGAGCTGCTTTCTTTTTATGAATGTCATAAAAAGGAGTTCCGTGCGTATGGAAACGTTTATCTGGCGGCATTCTGGGACGAAGGAATGCCGGCCTTTTTTCAGCATTATGACGAGCAGTTTGAACCACAGAATGCGATTTTGACACTGGATTATCCGATTTTCACGGATTTGACGCAGTATCAGGGAATTGACCGTGTGGATCTGTATGTGAGGAGTATTGCGGAGGAGCAGCGATTTCTGGCAAAGTTTGGAGAAACCTATGTGAGAAAGGTATTGCAGGCTTATTGTGCCGATTATGCGGAACTGCCGGAGAACATCGCGGCGATTGTCTTTGGAAACGTAATTGGACATGTCCTTACCGGAAGGAAGCTGACAGAAAGGCTGAGTGAGACAGACTTGCAGAAGCTTTCTGCGCAGTGCGTTTTGTGTGAAAAAGAAACAAACGGCGGATTTCGGGAACAAGTCGGCGAAATAGCGGCGGCATTTCTGGAACAGCATTTCGCGGACGCGGAATCCACGCGGCAGTATATGATGATAGGTCTGCCGGATATCTGTACAAGGATTGCGACGGCATCTTCCTATGGAAATCTGGATAAGGTGATTGTGCTGTGACCTATGTGAAAGGAAATAAATTAGTTGGAAAGGCACTTAAAAGCAATCCGGTTCATACAATAGAATAAATGAGTCCCGGGGGCATTTCTTGAAGACCTTTGAGCAACCTTTATCCGCCAAGGAGGAGAACGAGTATCTGGAAATAATGAACGGCGAGGATTTGGAAGCAGCCCATATGGCAAGGCAGACCCTGATAGAGAGAAATCTGCGTCTGGTGGCGCATGTGTCCAAGAAATACATGGGGTGCGGGGAGGATATGGAGGATTTGATATCCATAGGCACCATCGGACTTATAAAGGCAGTAAATACCTTCAAAGCAGAGAAGGGGAGCAGACTTGCCACATATGCTGCAAAATGCATTGACAATGAGCTTTTGATGATGTTTCGGGCAAGGAAAAAAGTCACGCGTGAAGTATCTTTGTATGAGCCGATAGGAACAGATAAGGAAGGAAATGAGATAAACCTGATTGACGTATGTGAACAGGAGCAGCGAGATGTGGTAGAAGACATGGATATGATGGAAAAATTGAGATGTCTGTCACGTCTGATTGAAGAACAGCTTGACGACAGAGAACGGGAAATTATCAAAATGCGATACGGAGTGACAGGAAAAAGTTTTACAGGAGAGGAAATGACACAGCGGGATATTGGCTGCCTGCTTGGCATTTCCAGAAGCTATGTCTCACGGATAGAAAAAAAAGCGCTGGGGAAACTCAAAGCCGGTCTGGAACAGGAAAAACTGTGTTAATTTTTACATTTCGTGTGCTAATTTTTACATTTGCATTGTATTGGCATTTTGTCTGTGCTATATATGTCTTTGGACATTTTGCGGTAAAGGTTCTATAAGTTACCAAGAGGAGTACGCACTTGCCGCGGACTCCGTATGTGCGCCGAAGTATTTATTTTGGTGACAGTGGTACATGGCACAGGCGTTTAGATGACGAAGGAGTAATATACAATGTACAGTAGAGTAGTAACCGGTGCAGTCAACGGCATTGAAAGTATGCTTGCAGCAGTCGAAGTGGATGCTTCAAAAGGTATGCCGGGCTTTGAGATGGTTGGACAGTTAAACAACGAGGTGCGGGAGGCGAAAGAGCGCGTCAGGGTTGCACTCAAGAACGCATCTGTCGCAATACCGCCCATGCGGATAACCGTCAGTATATCACCGGCGGAAATGAGAAAAGAAGGGGCATCCTATGATTTGCCCATAGCAATCGGCATTCTTGTCTCACTGGGACTGATTCCGGAGGAGGGCATTTCAAGTACCCTGATTGTTGGGGAACTTGGGCTTGACGGGGCGGTACGTACTGTCAAAGGGGTACTGCCGATTGTACAAAGGGCAAAACAGGAGGGTGTAAAGCGGTGCATCATACCGACTGCGAATGTGCGGGAGGGTGCGATTATAGACAATATCGAGATTATCGGTGTGTCTACGCTTTCGGAAACCATAGAATATCTGAGAGAAGTCGAAGAACGCAGAGCACGGATGATAGCGCCGGCGGAGCAGACACGGATGGAACACATCAATGAACCGGATAAGGATTTGGACTTTGCGGAGATAAACGGGCAGGAGGCTGTAAAACGCGCAGTTGAGGTGGCGGCGGCAGGATTTCACCATATATTGATGATAGGGCCGCCCGGTTCCGGAAAGACAATGATAGCAAAGCGGATACCGACAATACTTCCTGACTTGTCCATGGAGGAGAGTCTGGAGGTGTCGACAATATACAGTGTGGCAGGACAGCTCGACGACAGGAATGCGCTGATTACGAAAAGGCCGTTTCTCGATCCGCATCATACCATTTCGGTGCAGGCGCTTGCCGGCGGCGGACGCATTCCAAAGCCCGGAGCCGTCTCGCTTGCCCATCGGGGCGTACTCTTTATGGACGAGCTTCCGGAGTTCCGGCGCAGTACGATTGAGACACTCCGGCAGCCTCTTGAGGATAAGCGCATCCACATAGCAAGAACGTATGGAAGCTTTGTTTATCCCGCGGATTTTATGCTGGTGGCAGCGATGAACCCGTGCCCGTGCGGACATTTTCCGGACAGAAACAGATGTACGTGTTCCGAGACAGAAATAAAGAAATACCTATCGCGCATATCAGGCCCCATACTTGACAGGATCGATGTCATCACAGAGGCGCCGCGGGTGGATATCAGGCAGCTGTCTGCCGCAATGCACAATGAAAGCAGTGCGGATATCAAGAAACGTGTGATGGGGGCGAGAGAACGCCAGAAACGCCGATATCGGGGAACCGGTTATCACTTTAACGCAGAACTTGGCGCAGGTGATATCAGGACATACTGCCCTCTCGGAACAGAAGAACAGGTAATGATGGAGGAAATATTTACCATTATGAATTTGTCGGCAAGGGCATATCATAAAGTAATAAAAGTTGCGCGGACAATTGCTGATCTGGACGATAAGGATGATATCGGCATGGCACACTTAAGCGAGGCAGTATGCTACAGAATGAATGACAGGGATTATTGGAATTAGGAACGGTTCAAGTCACAGCGGACACAGGATGAAATGGTATGGTTGAAAACAGGAATAATTTGTATCAGACAGAAGTAGAATGGAAGGAACAAGAGAAAGACAGGATCTATGCATGCTGGATGGACACGATATACTGGCTTGCAGCAGCTGCGAAATATAAGCTGCTTGCGGCAGCAGGAACGGCGCAGGATGTGTATTTGATGTCAGAGCGTCATATAACGGCTCTTGTCGGGGAAAAGGCATGTTCCCATATTATGCAGCATAAAAAGCGATACCATCCGCAGAGGGTGTGGAATTATGTGGCAGGAAACGGTATCAACTATACGTACTGCCGCGAACCGGATTTCCCGCAAAAGCTTGCAAATATTCCGGATCCGCCGTTTGGCATCTTTTATAAAGGAAGGCTGCCGGGCGAAACTGTTCCGGCAGTGGCGGTGATAGGTTCCAGAAAATGCAGTGAATATGGTACCTGTATGGCAGAGCAGTTTGCGGCAGGATTTGCGTCAGCGGGTGTGGATGTCATCAGCGGGATGGCGCTTGGAATCGACGGGATAAGCCAGCGGATGGCGCTGAGGGCAGGGGGCAGATCCTTTGCGGTGCTTGGCTGCGGTGTAGATGTTGTCTATCCAAAGGCAAACGGACGACTCTACAGGCAGCTTCAGGAAAAAGGCGGCGTCATGTCGGAATATCCGCCACAGATGGAGCCAAGACCAGCTCTTTTTCCGCCAAGAAACAGGCTTATCAGTGCGCTTGCCGATGTGATTGTAGTAGTGGAGGCATGCGAAAAAAGCGGTACATTAATTACCGTTGACATGGCTTTGGAACAGGGAAAGGAAGTGTATGCGCTGCCGGGAAGGTGCACGGATGCGCTCAGTATGGGGTGTAACAGACTTTTGCGGCAGGGAGCCTTGATAGCGGTTTCCCCCGACGACATCATCAGTGATATGCATTGGGAACATCTGGCAAAGCAGAGTGCAGGCACAGAGAGCAGGCTGACCGACAAGAAAATATCCGAGACGGCAAAAGAGATTTATGGTGCCCTTGGCAATCTTCCTGCCACACAGGAGGAAATTGTTGCCAGACTTCGTGAGAACGGGTGCACGCTGACCGTACCGCAGATATGTCAGGGGCTTGTAGAGCTTGAACTTACAGGACTTGCTTCGAGCCGCAACAGGCAGTACAAGCTGCTGTCGGCTTCGGCAAAATAAAAATTTTGACATATTTTTGAAAATATTACTTGCCACGGTTAAAAAATTGGGTTATAGTGGTGAACGTAAGTCAAAGGCAACAGCTGACATTTCCTATATGGGAAGTGGGATTGAAATAAAATTTAAAAGAGGTAACAGTATGGCAAAGTATTTAGTAATTGTAGAGTCGCCCGCAAAGGTCAAGACAATCAAGAAATTTCTGGGCGCAAATTATGAAGTATTGGCAAGTAACGGTCATGTTCGCGATATGCCGAAAAGCCAGCTGGGATTTGATGCGGAGAATAATTATGAACCCAAATATATAACGATTCGCGGCAAGGGAGATATCCTGGCGAAACTTAGAAAGGAAGTAAAAAAGGCAGATAAGATTTATCTTGCAACCGACCCGGACCGTGAAGGGGAGGCAATTTCGTGGCACTTGTACATTGCCCTGAAGCTTGAGGAGAAAAAAGTATACCGTATAACATTCAACGAGATTACAAAAAATGCGGTAAAAGAGTCCTTGAAAAACCCGCGGGAAATTGATATGAGCCTTGTGGATGCACAGCAGGCAAGGCGTATGCTTGATAGAATGGTGGGATATCGCATCTCTCCGCTTCTATGGGCAAAAATCAAGAGGGGGCTGAGTGCGGGAAGGGTTCAGTCGGTAGCGCTGCGCATAATCTGCGACAGGGAGGACGAAATCAATGCATTTATTCCCGAAGAGTACTGGACGCTGGATGCGGCATTGAAAATCAAGGGAGAAAAGAAACCGCTGATGGCGAAGTACCACGGCATGGGAGACAAAAAGGCGGAAATTCATTCCAAGGCGGATATGGATAAGATATTAAAGGAGCTTGAACAGGCAGAGTTTGCTGTGGCGGAAATCAAGAAAGGCGAACGTGTAAAAAAGGCGCCTCTGCCGTTTATAACTTCTACACTGCAGCAGGAAGCGAGCAAGGCACTCAATTTCTCGACGCAGAAGACGATGCGTCTGGCACAGCAGTTATATGAGGGCGTGGAACTCAAAGGACAGGGAACAGTCGGCATTATCACATATCTGCGAACGGATTCTACAAGAGTATCTGATGAAGCGGTGGCGGCATCAAAAGAATACATTACAAATAATTATGGGGCGGAGTACGCTGCAGATGTCACGGCGGAAAAGAAAAAGGAACAAAAGATTCAGGACGCGCATGAAGCGATTCGTCCGACAGACATCAGCAACACGCCGGCAAATTTAAAGGAATCCCTGAGCCGTGACCAGTTCCGGCTGTATCAGCTTATCTGGAAACGTTTCACGGCAAGCCGTATGACGCCTGCCAAATATGAAACCACATCTGTGAAGATTGACGCGAAAGGGCACCGCTTTACGGTGTCTGCGTCCAAGCTTGATTTTGACGGATTTATGAGTGTGTACAAGGAAACGGATGACGAGAAGGCGGAATCCAACACACTTTTGAAAGAGATAACAAAGGACACGAAGCTTACGCTGGAATCCTTTGATTCCAGACAGCATTTTACACAGCCGCCATCCCACTATACAGAAGCATCGCTTGTCAGGGCGCTTGAGGAGCTGGGAATAGGACGTCCTAGTACTTACGCACCGACAATTACGACGATTATGGCTAGACGCTATGTGGTCAAGGAAGACAAAAATTTATATGTTTCCGAACTCGGTGAAGTTGTGAACAGCATGATGAAGGATGCGTTTCCTACAATTGTGGATGTAAACTTTACGGCAAACCTTGAGGCGCTGCTTGACAAGGTGGAGGACGGTGCCGTCAGCTGGAAGACCGTAGTGGCAAATTTCTATCCTGACCTTGACGAGGCGGTGAAAAAGGCGGAAAAGGAACTTGACGAGGTGGAGATAGCGGATGAGGTTTCAGATGAACTGTGTGACGTGTGCGGCAGGAACATGGTTATCAAGTATGGTCCCCACGGAAAGTTCCTTGCGTGTCCCGGATTTCCGGAGTGCAGGAGCACGAAACCCTATTTTGAAAAGATTGGCGTTACCTGTCCGAAATGTGGCAAGGAAGTTGTCATCAGAAAGACGAAAAAAGGAAGAAAATATTATGGCTGCGAGGCGATTCCGGACTGTGATTTCATGGTGTGGCAGAAACCGTCCAAGGAGAAATGCGAGCGGTGCGGTGGTATCATGCTCGTGAAAGGCAGCAAACTTGTCTGCGCTGACGAGCAGTGCGGATATGTAAAAAAGATTGAGGAAAGCCAGAAAGCGGCACAGTAAAGAATTCGGCATGACGAAAGTTGTGCCGAATTCTTTTGCATATTTTTTGAAAAAAACATATTATTTTTTTATTTATAAAAATATTATTAAATTGTAAAGGATTTTTGATTTATTGACTGCAACTATTGAAAAATAAGCCGTTCTGTGTTAAAATTTTCCTTATAAATGGATTTTAGTGTAGCAATTCAGGTCGGGGCTTTGCACTTGCGACAGTTCTAAGGTTCGTTTGAAAGCGTAAGGAAATGGCAAAAAGAACTTGGAGGTTGGCTATGGGTAGTGTTCAATTATTAGACAAAACGAGGAAGATTGGAAAACTTTTACACAATAATAATTCCAGCAAGGTTGTTTTTAACGATATCTGCAAGGTGATTCGGGACATTGTCAATTCAAATGTTCTGGTAATCAGCAAAAAGGGAAAAGTTCTGGGAATTGGAAATTGTGAGGGCGTGGATGAACTAAAGGAGCTTGTCGAGGATAATGTGGGTGGATTTATTGATCCGATGCTAAATGAAAGACTTCTCGGTGTGCTGTCGACAAAAGAGAACGTGAACCTTGCAACACTTGGATTTGAGAGCGAGGATATCCGCAAATATCAGGCAGTCATAACGCCGATTGAGATTGCCGGAGAGCGTCTGGGTACGTTGTTTATATATAAGTGCAATGAACAGTATGATATTGATGACATTATTCTGTGTGAGTATGGTGTGACGGTAGTCGGTCTTGAAATGCTCCGCGCGGTAAGTGAGGAGAATGCGGAGGAGAGCCGCAAAGTGGCAGTTGTCAAGTCTGCAATTTCTACACTTTCCTTTTCCGAGATGGAGGCAATCACGCACATTTTCGATGAGCTGAACGGGACGGAGGGCATCCTTGTTGCCAGCAAGATAGCAGACCGTGTAGGCATTACGAGAAGTGTAATTGTCAATGCGCTCCGCAAATTTGAGAGCGCGGGTGTCATTGAGTCCCGTTCGTCAGGCATGAAAGGAACGTACATTAAAGTTCTCAACGATGTCGTGTTTGAGGAAGTGGATGCGCTGAAACGACAACTTAACAAATAGGAGCGGAGATATTCCGGCATAGGACAGACGGAAATTGTCTGAATAATTAAAAAAAAACAAAAAAACACAACAAAGAGCTTATCTTAATCATTTAATGAGAAAAGATAAGCTTTTTTTGTTTTTTAAGGTAAAAATAATGAATTTACATAATAGGAGCCGCCAAATTCACATAATATTACAAAATAATGAAAAAAATACTTGAAATATTCTGAAAATAATCTATAATAGAATAAGAAAGGTAATAAGTTATGTAAATTTGTTTGAAAAGACAGTGGTTTACATAGGATTTACGTAAAGTGCAACAGCACATAAATAAAAGGAGGAGTAGAAATGTTAAATAGTTCAGGTGTGTTTGATTACGTTAACGTTCTGGGAACTTCATTGGATGCAGCGGCAACAAGGAATGACATCATTAACAACAACATCGCTAATATAAACACTCCAAATTACAAGAGAAAAGATATCCGCTTTGAGACAGAACTCAAACATGCATTTGCAAGGTCGAGTGAGGATACGGTGGATGCAAGGGTAAAGAATCTTGATTTGGAAGCGCTCACCCCGGAGATTTACACAGACTATGCGGAGCTTTCGTTCCGGTATGACGGGAACAATGTGGATATCAACAATGAGCAGGCAATCCTTGCCAAAAACAGCATAAAGTATAATGGCATGATGGATTTGCTCAACAGGAATTTCACGCAGCTGAAATCAGTAATGAAGTAGGAGGGATGCTAAATGGGAATATTTGATTCATTTGACATCAGCGCATCGGGAATGTCGGCTGAGAGATACCGTATGGATATTATCTCACAGAATATGGCAAATGCACATTCGACAAGAACCGAGGACGGCACGCCATATGTCAGAAAGGTTGTCACATTTCAGGAAAAGACGGATGTTAAGAACAGAAAGTTCTCACATATGCTTGACACCGCATTCAGCAACCTGACCGGAAGACCGCTTGGGTGTACCAACTCGGCGGAGCTGTCAAGTCCCGGAACAGGAGTTAAAGTAAGGGGTGTGTATGAGGATACATGGACGGAGGAGGTCATGACATATGACCCGGAGCATCCTGATGCGGATGAAAACGGATATGTTCATTATCCAAATGTGAATGTAATAACGGAAATGACCAACATGATTGATGCAAGCCGCGGCTACGAGGCAAATCAGGCTGCTTTTGAGGCGACGAAAGCAATGGCGAGCAAAGGGCTGGAGATGAATTTTTAATAAATAAATGGGGATTGAAGGAGTATAGGGGGAATTAAAATGACAGTAACAGCAGCAAATGATATCAATAGTTTTTACAAAATTGGTTCGGATGCGGTTCGGAATAGCTTGTATGGTGCAAACACGGACAGCAGCGAAAAGCCAGCAAATCTTTTTGGCTCAATCTTTGATGCGGCAGTAAGCAATATCAATGACACGAACGATGCATTGTCAAATCAGGAGAATGAGATTTTGAAGTGGGCAATGGGTATTTCAGAGAATACACATGACCTGACAATGGCAGTCGGAAAAGCACAGACAGCGCTTGACTACACGATTGCGCTCAGGGATAAGCTTTTGGAATCATATAAGGAGATTATGCAGATACAGATTTAATGGATGGCAGTAGCTGACAGTCATTGAAAAGAGTAAAGGATTACAAGGGATTTTTTGGGAGAAGGAGACACTTGAAATGGTTGACAAGGTATTGGATTTTGGGAAAAAGCTATTTGAACGGATCAAGGAATGGTGGAATAAGTTCCAGCCTAAGCAGAAAACGCTGATTATCGGAATCGGTGTTGTGATTTTGCTTGCCATAGCAATACTGGTGGCGGTGCTTACAAAGAAACAGTACATAAAGGATTTTGTAAGCTGTGAGTCTACCAAGGAAGCAGCTGCTGTGAAGGAGCTGCTTGATGGACAGGGGATTGATTACAAGGTATCATCGGATGGGCTGCGTTTTGAGGTTCTGAGCACGCAGCAGTCTGACGCAAACCTCTTGCTTGGCGCAAACAATATACCAACAGCGGCATACACGATTGACGATGTGCTGAAGGGAAGTTTTTCGACAACGGAGGCAGATAAGCAGAAACGCTATAAGCTTTTCATGGAAGAACAGATTGAGGAAGATGTTGAAAACATGAAAGCGGTAAAGACGGCTTCCTGCCAGCTGACAATACCCGAGGACAACGGCACGTTAATCGCGCAGAATCTTGAGACTTATGCAAGTGTCCTTCTGGAACTCAATGATAACGCACAGTTTACAGAGGAAAATGCAGCAGCCATCGCAAGAATGGTTGCGACAGGACTTGGAAACGACAGCACAGACAATGTGACTATTACAGATGTAGATGGAAAAATATGGTTTCCAGTGGAGGAAACCTACTCTTCGATAGAGAAAGCAGACAATATGATGATGCTCAAGCAGGAAGCGGAAAGCCTGATTAAGAATGAGGTAAGGCAGGTGCTTTTTGGAACAAATGAGTTTAATCAGATTGAGGTCGGCGCAAATGTTGCGATGGATTTCTCACAGAAAGAAATCACAGAGCACAATTACTCAACACCGGATGATGCGCATGACCAGGGACTGCTTGCCCATGAGGAAGTATTTCAGTCAACTGCAAATGACGGAGTGGGCGGCGTACCCGGAACAGACTCCAATTCAGAGACGGATTACATGATTGATGAGTCGAATGGTGCCAAAACCAGTACATATGAAAGAAAGAGTGATTATCTTCCGAATGAGAAAATCACCAAGACAACGGCAGCTACAGGAACAATCGTGTACAATGACAGTTCCGTATCGGTAGCGGCAGTGAGATACCGTGTGGTAAGAGAGGAAGATGTAAGACTTCAGGGATTACTTGACGGTATTTCGTGGGAAGAATATAAGCTTGCCAACAATGAGCGGGTTAAGCTTGAGATAGATGAAGACTTAGTGGGTATGGTGGCAAATGCGACAGGCATACCGTCCAAAAATGTAAGCCTTGTGGCTTATGAGGAGGTTCAGTTTATTGACACGATTCAGTCTTCAGTGGAAATCAAAGACATTATCCAGATTGTCTTAATCGTAATTATCCTTACACTTCTCGCTTTTGTAGTAATCATGAGCCTGAGAACCAAGAGAGAAGTCGAGGAGGAAGAGGAGCTTGCAGTGGAAGACTTGCTGCAGTCCAATATTGATGAGCTTGAGAGCATTGAGACTGAACAGAAGTCGGAAGCCAGAAAACTGATAGAAAGCTTTGTGGAGGAAAATCCGGAAGCGGTGGCTACGCTTTTAAGAAATTGGCTTGATGAGGATTGGGGGTAACTTGTAATGGCTACTGAAGAGTTAAAGGGGATACAGAAGGCGGCAATCCTGCTGATTGCATTGGGACCTGAAAAATCTTCCCTGATATTCAAACATTTAAAGGAAGAGGAAATTGAAGACCTGACACTTGAGATTGCGAATACCAAAAGCGTTACGCCACAGGTAAAGGATAAAGTAATCAATGAATTCTACGAAGTATGTCTGGCGCAGCAGTACATTGCAGAAGGTGGCATCGGTTATGCAAAAGAACTTCTGGAAAAAGCGCTTGGTACGGACAAGGCGATGGATGTTATTGGCAAACTGACGGCATCATTACAGGTAAAACCGTTCGAGTTTGTCAAGAAGACAGATGCTTCCCAGCTGCTGAACTTTATACAGGATGAGCATCCGCAGACAATTGCGCTGATTCTTTCCTATTTGTCAGCGGGGCAGGCAGCTACCATTCTCGGGGCATTGATACCTGAGAAACAGGCTGAAGTAGCAAGACGTATTGCGACAATGGACAGAACAAGCCCGGATGTCATCAAGGAAGTAGAGCGTGTGCTTGAATCCAAACTTTCATCACTGGTAAATCAGGACTACACGATTATCGGTGGTGTGGATGCAGTCGTAGAAATATTGAATACAGTAGACAGAGGAACAGAAAAACACATCATGGAGACACTCGAAGTGGAAGAGCCGGAGCTTGCGGACGAGATCAGAAAGAAGATGTTCGTATTCGAGGATATCCTGCTGCTCGACGACCGTGCTATCCAGCGTGTGCTCAGGGATGTTGACAACAACGACCTTGCGATTGCATGTAAGGGTTCCACTGAGGAAGTGCAGAATGCAATCTTTAGCAATATGTCAAAGCGTCTTGCCGAGATGATTAAGGAAGACATGGAATTCATGGGACCTGTCAGAATGAAGGATGTTGAGGAAGCACAGCAGAAGATTGTTAACATCATCAGAAAGCTTGAAGATTCTGCAGAGATCGTTATTTCTAGAGGCGGAGGTGACGAGTTAGTTGTCTAATGGTGGTATATTAAAATCAGGCTGGGTTGTAGTAAACCCGGCCAATACAAGGATTATAGATTCGAATGCCCGCGCAGAGGCAAAGCTCAAGGAATTGGCGATAGAGCTTGCGCGGCAGTGTGGTGAGGAACCAGACTTTACAGATGGGTTTACGCAGGGAATCAGTGCTGTGGAAGTGTCGGAACTGATACATGATGACGGCGAAAATGTCATCCGCTCAGAACAGGATTTTGAAGACGGAATGCAGGGCGTAGAAAATCCTGCATCGGAACAGAATGAGGCAATGCGTGAAGAACTGATTGCCGATGCACAGGCTCAAATTGAAGCCATGCGTCAGGAGGCGCTCGCAGAGATAGAGCAGGTGAGGATGCAGGCAATAGAAGAAGGCAGGAATCAGGGATATCAGGAAGGCTTTGAGCAGGGACAGAATGAAGGCTTCGCACAAGGACATCAGGACGGACTCAACAGCATAGCGGAGGAGCGGGAACATGCCTTGGCGGATCTGGAGATGAAAAGTGCGCAGCTTGAGGAGGAATACCAGCAGAAATTCAAGGAAGTGGAGCCGATGTTTATCGATACGCTTACCGGAATTTATGAGCATATTTTTCATGTCAGCCTCAAAAACTCAAGGGAGCTTATCGTGTATCTCATCCAGAACACGATGAGAAACATTGAGAGTGGCAGCACTTATCTGATCCATGTGTCAAAGGAGGACTATCCCTTTGCAAGCATGCAGAAAAAAGAATTGATCAAGGGCACGAACATAGCGATTGAGAATGTGGAGCTTCTTGAGGATGTTACATTGAATAAAAATGAGTGTATGATAGAAACCGGAAACGGTGTGTTTGACTGTAGTCTGGGAACACAGCTTGAGGCGCTGAATGAGGAGCTGCGGCTTCTGTCATACGAAGGATAATCAGGACTTATCGTTCAGCAAATTCGTGCGTTGTAGGCAGCATGGGGGATTAAGATGGAAATGGGGATTTCCTTTGGGAAATATCAGACAGTACTAAACAAAAGTTTTTTCAAAAAACTCGGCAAAGTGGAAAATGTGGTTGGTCTTACCATAGAATCATCAGGACCGGATGCGAAAATGGGTGACATGTGCAAAATATATACCGATTCTGAAAAGCAGCATGGAATTTTGGCCGAGGTAGTTGGGTTTAAGGATAAAAAGACACTGCTGATGCCTTACGAAGATACAGAAGGCATCGGACTGGGGTGTATTGTCGAGAACATGAATTATCCGCTCAGTGTATCGGTGGGTGACAGTCTTTTAGGTAAAACACTTGACGGGCTGGGCAGGTGCATTGACGGCTTTGTGCCAGAACCGACAACTGTGAAGCGATATCCGCTGGAAGCAACGCCGCCCGATCCGATGAGCAGGACGATAATCAGCGAGGTTCTCTCACTTGGGGTAAAAGCGGTTGATGGTCTGATAACAGTAGGAAAAGGACAGCGTATCGGCATCTTTGCAGGATCCGGTGTAGGAAAATCGACCCTGATGGGTATGTTTGCGCGGAATACAAGAGCTGATATCAATGTGATAGCGCTGATAGGCGAGCGTGGCCGTGAGGTCAGGGAGTTTATAGAGCGCGACTTGGGCGAGGAGGGAATGCGCCGTTCCATTGTTGTTGTTGCGACCTCAGACAGACCGGCTCTTGAGCGAAATAAGGCAGCAAAGACGGCAACAGCCATAGCGGAATATTTCCGTGATCAGGGAAAAGACGTCCTTCTGATGATGGACTCGCTGACGCGTTTTTCAATGGCACAGAGAGAAATTGGTCTGGCGACAGGCGAGCCGCCGGTGACAAGAGGATATCCGCCCAGTGTATATTCGGAGATGCCAAAGCTTCTTGAGCGTGCGGGATGTGCGGAAAAAGGGTCTATTACAGGTCTGTATACTGTCCTCGTAGAAGGTGAGGATTTCAATGAACCGATTACCGATACAGCGAGAAGTATTCTTGACGGACATATTATGCTGACCAGAAAGCTTGCGAACAGAAACCATTATCCGGCGATTGATGTGCTGCAGAGCATATCAAGATGTATGTCGATGATTGCTTCGGGTGCGCATAAGTCAGCGGCGGGCAAATTAAAAAATATTATGGCTACTTACAATGAGGCTGAGGATTTGATTAACATCGGTGCCTATAAGCGGGGAAGCAATCCCAACATTGACAGGGCAATCAGCAAGATTGACGAAGTGAATGAATATTTGCTGCAGGCGACGGATGAGAAAATCAGCTTTGAGGAGACCGTGGAACAATTAGAGCAGATGTTTTCTGACAATTAAAAGGGTGGTAGTTAGATGGCAGTTTTCCGTTATAAGATGCAGGGAATTCTTGATATCAAGGAAAAGCTTGAGGACAGGGCGAAGCAGGAGTTTGCGGAAGCAAACATGCGGCTTGACGCAGAGAAGAAAAAGCTTGACGAGCTGCATGCCAGAAAGCTTTATTATATGCAGGAGGGCGTGAAGCTTCGCACTGAGCTGATTGACGTGAGGAAAATTCGCGAGAACAAAATGGCAGTTCTCAAGATGGATGAATATATTGCGGATCAGATGAAGGAGGTTGCCCGTGCCGCCAAGGCAGTCGAGAAGGCGAGGGCAGCATTGCAGGAGCTTATGCAGGAGCGCAAGGCGCATGAAAAGCTTAAGGAGAATGCATTCGAGGAATTTATGAAAGATGAGCTGGCAGCGGAAAGTAAGGAGATAGACCAGCTTACATCATATACATACGGACAGAAATTGATGGAGGAGCATGAGATAAGAAGCTCTTAACCTATAAATCTATGGAAAGGCATGGTTAGCGATTATGGCACGTAAGGACGAAAATTTAAGCCCCGACGCACCGGAGATGCAGCTGAAACAGCTAAGGGAAAGTCAGAAGGCGTTTAAGAAGGAGCAGAAGAATCAGAAAAAGGAAGCTAGGAAACGCGCGAAAGAGCTGGAAAATCAGGAGAGGGAATTAGATGAGCAGATAGACGGCACAAACGCTTCCGTAGTGGTTGTCACAATATTTATCATAGTAATTTGGCTCGGCATACTGTGTCTGCTTGTAAAAATGGATGTCGGCGGGTTTGGATCCAATGTATTGACGCCAATGCTGAAAGACATACCGGTAATTAACAAGATTCTTCCGGCGGAGTCGACCATCGAGTCGACAAAGGAAAAATCCTATGGCGGTTACAATAGCATTAAGGATGCCGTGGAATATATAACAGAGCTTGAAAAGAAACTGGAACAGGCACAGAATACGAACACTGCATATGCAGAACAGATAGATGCGCTTAAGGCTGAAGTACAGCGCCTGCAGACATTTGAGAAAAAACAGGTGGCGTTCCAGCAAATCAAGGAGCAGTTCTACGAGGAAGTTGTCTACGCAGAAAATGGTCCTGGGCCGGCAGAATACCGGGCATATTATGAAGAGATGGATCCGACAACGGCGGAAGCGCTTTACAAGCAGGTTATTCAGGATGAGGCAGTCAGCAGCAAGATGAAAGACTATGTGGCGACGTACAGCAACATGGATGCTGCCAAAGCAGCAAGTATTCTTGGAGCCATGACCGATAATCTTGACTTGGCAGCAGATATTCTCTCAAGTCTTCCGGCATCTACAAGAGGCGCGATTATGGGAGAGATGGATCCGGCTGTAGCTGCGAGAATAACCAAGATAATGAATCCGGGAAACTAAAGTTTTCTGAAATTTATCCGATATATGTTATGTAATCAGAAAATGCAGCAGTGTAAATCATTTGGACAAAAAGCGGATGCTTTTTGCTAGTCGAGTGCGCTGGCACTCGACTTAATTATGTAACTTTCAAATTAACTGAATTTTCTGACAAATTCGGTTAATTTGTTAAGTTAAATAGATTTTGTACATTGATAAAAAAAGAAAGGAGGAATGACAATGACGGGTACAACCCTAAACAGCACAGTCCTTGACAGAAATCCTGTTGTTAATGCAGTGGCGAACACGAAAAAAGTGACAGGGAAAACGCAGGACTTTGGAGATGTACTTGACAAGACAGCACAAAAGCTCGAGCAGCCGGATAAAACGGACAACACAAAGACATCCGTGAAGCAGCCGGATAATAAGACTGCGGCAGAGCCAAAGGATGCAGAACCGGCAAGAGAAGACACCGTAGTGGAAGAACATGCCGAGTCAAAAGCACCGCAAGAGGAGACCGTGGAAACGAAAGATGCGCTTCAGACGGAAACAGCTGCGACAGATAGTCCCGAAGCGGAGGAAGCCGTTGATGAAATGACTGTTGACGAGATTGCGCGTGCGCTGGAACAGATTATTGAACAGATAAAGCAAATTCTTGGTGTTACAGACGAGCAGCTGCTTAGTGGAATGGAAGACTTGAATATGAAGCCGTTTGACCTGCTCGATTCCGACAACATGGCACAGCTTGTGACAACAATTTCCGGCGAGGATTCTGTCATCAGTCTTGTTGCAGACGAGCAACTCTACGCTGCATTACAGGATGTCACGGAAATGGTTGAAACAACGGTAAATGACCTGCTTGAAAACACGGGACTTACAAGCGAGGAGCTTGATGTGGTGCTTCAGAAACTGCAGGAGCTTGAGAGCCGGACTCTGGATGAACAGATGGGGGATGCAGAGATGCTGCCGTCAGATGGACAGGAAGAACAGGGAACGCAGCAGGCGGATGCAGAACAGAGTCAGGAAACCCCTGTTATCATTGAGAAGGATCATTCGCAGCCGGCGAAAACGTATGACACGCTTCCGGAAAACCAGCAGGAGAATCTTGTGGAGACTTTGGATGACAGCCGTGCACGGAATGCAGGCCGTGACGCAAAGGACAATGACAACAAAGAATCAAAGCATTTCGGACAGAGCAATACATCGCAGAACTTCCAGAACAATGTGAATGAAACATCCGGTGCAGTGACAGAGGGTGTCGAGAAGTTTACTTCTGAAAGTACAGAAAATATTATGAGACAGCTTGCAGACATGGTAAAGATTGTCAAGGGCGAAAATCTCACTGAAATGGAACTGCAGCTTCATCCCGCAAGCCTTGGTACAGTGAATGTGTCGCTGACGACAAAGGGCGGAGTTGTGACAGCACAGTTTACGACACAGAACGAAGCCGTAAAGGCTGCAATTGAGGCTCAGGCAACACAGCTTCAGGTAAATCTCGAGGAACAGGGCGTCAAGATTGAAGCCATTGAAGTGTCAGTGGCAAGTCATGAGATGGAGCGGAACCTTGATAAGGAAGGAAGCGGACAGCAGCAGTCGGAAGAACAGAAGGCAGAGCGGGTTCAGGGAACACGCAGACGGAGCATTAATCTCAGGGCATTGGGAGAAGACGGAGAGCTTGAGCAGGAATTGTCAGGGGCAGATGATGCGACAAGGATTGCCATGGAAATGATGGCAGCAAACGGAAATTCGATGGATTTACTGGCATAATGGGAAAAAGCGTTATGTTATGAAAAGAGAGGTGGAAATATGAGTATAATGGCACCGGTTGGTGAGGATGGAAAATTACAGACACAGACTGCGTCAGGTGATTCCCTCACACAAAAAGGTAAGAACAAAAACACGGTGGACAGTGATATGTTCCTGACACTTCTGGTAGCCGAAATGCAGAATCAGGATCCTTTGGAGCCGACCAGCAACACAGAGTGGGTTTCACAGTATGCGACGTTTACACAGGTTCAGAAGATGAGTGAGATGGCAGAGTCCGTTGACATGCTGCGGGCAAATGAACTGATTGGCAAGGAAGTTATCGTGAAGGTAACAAGCGAAAAGACAGGCGATACAACTTACAAACAGGGAACTGTCGACTATGTTGTCATGGAGAATGGAAAACCCCTGCTTGTCATTGATGACAATAAGTATTCTATCAGTGATCTGGATACGGTTGTCAGTGCAGACTACTCTAAGGCTTATGAGAAGTACAGCACGTTCAAGGCAATGATTGACGGACTTCCGGATGTGTCTTTTGCGGATAAATCATATCAGAATGTTATTCAGGGTGCACTTGATTTTTACAACACCATGAATGACTACGAGAAGAATTACATGAAGACATACGGCTATGACCAGTTCGTGAAATTTGGAGAATGGAAGCTTGAGCTTGAGAAGCTGGGTGTCAAGTTTGAGGATAATGCGGCGAATGAGGATGACAAGACTTCACTTGATGATATTCTGAAGAGCTTCAACACAAAGATGAACGCAATTATCGACAAACTGAACCAGCTGACAGAGAACAAGGAACCGGAGACAGATGGCGACAGTCAGGATAAAGAGGATGAAGAAGACAAGACGGAGACCGCATAACGGAAATAGATTTTTCCGGTAAAAAGACTTTATAGCAGGGGGGAATGTAGAATGAATATTAACAACAGTCAGTTCCTTTCCATTGAACAGCTACAGGCTCAGTATCTAAAACAGCAGAAGGTTAACTCAGGCAGCAAAACGCCTCAGGGCATGGTCGAAGCTCGAAAAGACATGAGCTTTGAAGAAATTCTTCACAAACAGCAGGTACAGAAACAGCAGTCTGCGGAGAATGTAAAATTTTCTAAGCATGCGGCAAACAGGCTCAATGACAGAAACATTGAATTGACCGACAAACAACTGGAGAGGCTGAATGACGGTACGAAAAAGGCAGGCGAAAAGGGAATCAGGGATTCTCTGGTACTGGTGGATCAGCTTGCGTTTATCGTAAATACCAAGAGCAACACAGTAATCACTGCAATGGATCAGACTGAAGCAGACGAAAATATTTATACAAATATTGATGGAGCCGTAATAATCTAAATACAGGATGCGAGACAGAGCCGGACCTTTTAAGGAGGCTTGAAAACCCCGGAATGACGGATGGGAAAAAAACAAAGTGGTTCTAAGAATTACTAGATGTTTTTAAGAAGAACGTGTGAGCGCGTTTTTCACAATGGCATTCTGTACATATTAAATTTAGGAGGTCACTTAATTATGATGAGATCACTTTTCTCTGGTGTATCAGGTTTAAGAACACACCAGACAAGAATGGACGTTATTGGTAATAATATTGCAAACGTAAATACAACAGCATTCAAGGCAAAGCAGATGAATTTCTCGGATATGCTGTATCAGACAACACAGGCTGCTACAGGAGCAAATTCGGCAAACAATACAGGTGGTACCAACCCGAGACAGATTGGTCTTGGTGTAAAGGCAGCAGCGATTAATACAACCATTACACAGGAAGGTGCAAACCAGTCAACAGGAAACCCGTTCGACCTCAAGATTTCAGGCGAGGCGTTTTTCGTGGTAAGTGATGGAACCAGTACATATTACACAAGAGACGGTTCTTTCGACGTGGATGATGCCGGAAACCTCTGTATGTCAAGCACAGGCTATATTGTACAGGGCTGGGGCGTCGACAATGCCGGAAATATTGTAAAAGGCTCGTTGAAGCCGATTAATACAAGGGCAATGAATGAGTTCAAGGCATCTGCAACAACACAGGGCAGGATTAGTGGCATCATTGATTCCAACAGTTCCGAACTTCAGAATGAAAACGGCAGGGTGACGAATATTCAGGTATATGATAAGGCGGGATATTCGTATGATGTGAAGTTTGGCATTCTTCCGGCAACTTCTGAGCAGACGACGGTAAGGTCGACACTCAATACAGAGAATGAGTGGACACCTTCCAATACAATATATAAAGTGGATACATCAAAACTTTCGTTTAAATACCAGACAGCTGATGGTGAGAAGACACTGAAATCATCCGAGATGCCGCCTGAATTGCTTGAGAAGCTGGAGACAGAGGTCAGGAAAGTGGTGAACGGAGGTACGTCATCGCTTGCAGGTATCACAACGACAGGTACACATACAATGGGTGCAGCCGGTGACTGGGCAACAGTTGATTTAGGAGCATTTATCGACAGTGATGCAGATTTGGACGGAAAGGTTCTTGCCAACAGTGAACTGAGAGGAATGACACTTACAGTCAACTTCTCCGGAGGAACCGGTTTTGTTAAGGCACAGCCGACATCGTTCCCTGTGACAGATGCGATTACGCTGCCGGAAGAAGCTGTCTCTGCATTTTATGAGGCTGCCGGAACGGCAAACACAGATGGAACAGTGACATATACGTTTAAGGCAGCGACCGGAACGGTGACATCCGTGAAACAGACTTATACAGATGACAATGGTGATTCTGTAACGAAATACGAATTTAAGGATAGTGCAGGAAATACAATCAATGCAGATAATGGAAGCGGAACTCAGGTAAGTGCAGGAAGCGCTTATGGCGAAGCGATTATGAAGCTGCTCAGTATGGGAACAAAGGGTGATAAGACAAATACCTTTATGACCGATACGCCGCAGATTTCCTCACAGGTGATAAAAGGCGAGTTCAAAATCAGCCTGCTTGGCATTACAGATTCGAATAAGGCTGAAGTGAATATAGACGCATTGAAGAATGGTGGTACAACATCATGGACCATCAAGTATAATGAAGATGATGGACAGTTCAGCTATGTAGGTGCAGAGGGAGAGTCTTCCTTTACCTTGAATCTGTCTTCTCTTGACACAAAGTTTGAAAATCTCACAGTTGATATGTCGGAGACGTCGAATGTGGATAATGAAAAGAAAAACACCATAGACGGAGCGAGAATTGACGGACGTAAAGTCGGAAAACTGCTCGGTGTCTCTGTCGGAACAGATGGTATTGTCACAGCAAGCTACAGCAACGGTATGGCAGCAACACTTGGACAGATTTGTGTGGCGAAGTTTGCAAATGCCATGGGACTTGAGAACGCAGGAGATAACCTCTATCAGACTACGGCAAGCTCGGGTGATGCATCCGTTGTGGACATCAAGGCTGAAGGCATCGGCTCCATCAACAGCGGTATCCTCGAGATGTCAAATGTAGACCTTTCACAGCAGTTTACAGACATGATTACAACCCAGAGAGGATTCCAGGCAAACAGCCGAATCATCACAACATCCGATACACTGCTTGAGGAACTTGTAAACCTTAAGAGATAATAAGTGAATGAACCTAGGTAAGAGAGAATTCTTACCTAGGTTCATTTTAAATAACAAAACTTTAAATATTGTCTCGGATTGTTGCTTTGAGTGGATTCTGGTTGTGACAATAACATTCTTAGAATTAATGGGAAATGAAAAAATTTTGTTGAAAGTGTATTATGTTAGTGATATGATAACATTAACAGTTCACAAATCGAAAGGAGAAAAAAGTGAAGAAGATTTTATCGGCATTTATTTTATCTTTTGTATTAATATTTGTACAAAATTCAGCGGTATTTGCAATGGAGACAGAAAATATTAATGAGGTTGACGGAGTTGCTAAGGCGTCAACAAGAAATCAGCTTCTTGATGAGTGTTATGTTGTTGTTGAACCGGGCGTCGCATACGTAAGCTCTACTTTCAGACCCAAAACAGATGAGCTTTATGTTTCATTTACTGCATGTGGACAGGCTGGTACATCGAATACATTTTATGTAGAAAAGAGAAATTCAAATGGTATATGGGTTGTAGAATATAAATATCAATTAAGTGGTGGATATTCTAAAAGTACTAGCGAGAATGTGATTGTTGGTGACTTGTATAGGATTCGAGTTACAGATAATAGTAAATATTCTACATTGGTGCGAGTGGAAGCTTATGAATATACTCAAAATTAACTAACATAAAATACGTATAGATTTGTGAACTGTATATAATGAAAATGTATATCTGATTATTTATTTTAAGTCTGGTATTAAAAGACATTGGAGCGAATAAGCAGAAATGGGACGTTGATCATTCGTTTAGCAATATTGGAAATGGTAAATTATACTTAACAGTATGGTATAATGAAGTGGTAGAAATCAGCACAGATTATACAGGATATCATGAAAAGTAGGTGATGATATGCTAATGACTGAAAAAGAATACAATGGTATATTGATGGATCAGTTATCATTGCTAGAGGAAATTGAAAGAGTGGCAAAAAAGGCAGATTGCAAACCGGTATTGGAAGAAATCGAATTTAAACGGGCACAGATTTATCGAAAATTATATCAGAAACCGCCATTGATAAGCAACGAACAATAACAGAAAAGATAAAGTCAGGCAGGCGCTCCTGCCGACTTTATCTTTTTTGTTTTGTTCGGCTTTTCATTGATTCTGATATGTGCTATACTGTTAACGGATATGTTTTGTCGTGAAAATACCGCAATATGTTTGTGCTAGTACAGCAGAGTTAGGGACGGATACAAAACGCACATAAAAAGGAGAGAAACATATGGATGAGAATATGAAATTGATTATGGCAGAATTTGCAAAGATCAATACGAGGCTGGATCAGATTGATACAAGGCTGTCCAGTCTTGAAACAAAAGTGGAGAATGTGGAGGCGAGACTGGACAAGGTAGAGGCGAGACTGGAGAATGTGGAGGCGAGACTGGACAAGGTTGAGACAGGGCTTGCGGAACTTCAGGTTAAGGTGACAGAACTCGACACAAGGGTAACATCTATCGAGAAGGTTATCAAAGAATCAGAACTTGACAAGGTAAACACAAGACTTGGCATGATGGACTTGAAGCTTGATAAGCTGCAGGATAATTATGAAAGACTTGACATGAGTATGCGCGAGATATCAAGTGAAGTAGCGGGCGGATTTTACAAGACGAAGCATCAGATTAAAAAACTGGAAGATCAGGGTGCTACAGTTGTTAAAATCCTTGAATACAGAAATCTGTTACCGGTACATTAGGAGTTGTAGCCGGACATATCAGGGCGGTAGAGACCGCCCTGTATTTTTGAGAGATTCGAAATAAAAATCAGAGAGGTGGAGCAGAAGATGACAAAATTACCAGTCAGTGTTTGCATGATTGCAAAAAACGAGGAAAAATATATAGAACAATGCCTCAAACGGCTTTTGAAATATAATATGGAAATCATAGTCGCAGATACAGGATCTACGGACAGGACAAAGGAGATTGCCGCAAAATACACGGATAAAGTATTTGATTTTGCATGGTGCGACGATTTCAGTGCCGCGAGAAACTTTGCCGTGTCCAAGGCGTCAAACAACTGGATTCTCATACTGGACTGTGATGAGTACGTGCAGGAGATTGATGTGGCGAAGCTGCGCGCCTGCATGCAGAAATACGCGAAAAATGTCGGCGTGGTGGAAATCAGGAATGTCTATCATATGGAAGGGAAAGAAATTATACAGATAGATGAAGTGCCCAGATTTTTCAATAAGAATTATTATGAGTACCGTTTCCGGATTCATGAACAGATTATCCCCAAAAAGGCAGTCAGCTATGATGAGGTCACACTTGAGACTTTTCACATGCCAGTGCAGGTAAAGCATTATGGTTACGATATTCCGAGGGAGGACATGCTGAAAAAGCAGCAGCGTAATCTGGAACTGCTGCTGCGTTCCATAGGGGAAAACAAGGAAATGGACGATTATATTTATTTTCAAATCGGGCAGTCCTACAATGTGCTCGGAAACTATGAGAAAGCAATTGAGGCATATGATATGAGTCTTGAGGTTAACCGTGTTCCGGAGAAAAAATTCCTGACAAACTGCCTTGAATCTTATGCGGATTGTCTGATCCGGAATGAAAAAGCAGATTTTGCGTACAGGCTTCTTGACATGAACAGGGAATATCTAAAGACGACAATGCTTCGGTATCTTTTTGGAAAAGCAGCACACATGTGCAAAGATTACCAGACTGCGGCGGGTTTCCTGACAGGTATTACGGATGCGGAAGACTTTGAGCAGCTTGGCGAAGATGTCTATGATGCGTATATGAGAATTTTTGCGATTTATCAGGAGCTGCAGGAGACAGAAAAGGCAGAAATTTATAAGAAAAAGCTTGTTGCATATGGAGACGCACATGGAAAAAATATTACATTTACACAGAAAGGATAATATGACATGATTGAGGTGACAAAAATTAACGGTTCAAAGATTTTGGTAAACACAAATCTGATTGAGACAGTGGAGGAGACACCGGATACGGTTATTACGTTAACCGATGGAAAAAAAATAATTATCAAAGAAAGTAGACATGAAATTAAAAATTTAGTAAAATTAACAAGGCAGGAGTATTTTAGATCTCTTCTGAATGCGGAAACAGAATAAGGATAGTTACATATCAGGGTGTATTTGAAATGGAAATAGCGTATATAATACGCCAAATTGATAAAATTTGAGAAAATTTTCAGAAAATTGTTGCAATTTATGTAACCTTACAGTATTATATATTTATGGAGAAAATGAGAACACAATAAGACTGTGTCAATGAAAAACTTAATAAAAGAAAAAGGGGTGTGTAAAAGTGGATATAGCGTCTTTATTGGGTTTGGTGGTATGTTTCGTTCTTGTTCTTTTTGGTATCATATCATCAGACGGCATCAAGGGTATTTGGTACTTCATTGATCCGGCATCAATGCTTATCACTTTTGGTGGTTCGTTCTTTGCGACGATGGCATCAGTAAGTTTGGCAAATTTTGTTGGTGGTATCAAGAGTATGGCGTTGATGTTTAAACCGGTCAATGTCAATATTCCGGAGATGATTACAAAGATAATCGAATTATCAAATGTTGCAAGAAAGGAAGGTCTGCTTTCCTTGGAGGAAGCTGCCGGAAATCTTGAAGATGAGTTTATGAAGAAGGGAATCATGCTTATTGTTGACGGAACAGATCCGGAACTGGTAAGGGGAATCCTTGAGACAGAATTAAACAGTATTGACGGCAGACATAAATTAAGGTCAGGGTTCTGGGATACATTGGGAGCCATGGGACCTGCCTGGGGTATGATTGGTACGCTGGTTGGTCTGGTGTGTATGTTGCAGAACATGTCCGATCCTACGACACTTGGTCCTAAGATGGGTGTTGCCCTGATTACAACATTTTATGGTTCCATGCTTGCGAACTGGATTTGTACACCTGCATCAAACAAACTACAGGCAAATAATGCGATAGAGATGCAGTCAAAGGAAATTATGATAGAGGGTCTGCTTTCTATACAGGCAGGCGAAAATCCACGCGTTATAGAAGAAAAATTGAAGTCCTTCCTGTCACCAAAGGAGAGACCGTCACAAGATGAAGGTGGTGGAGGTGAAGCTTAATGGCAAAGAAAAAGGAAGAATTCAAACTCCCGCCTGGAACCCCGGCACCATGGATGAGTACGTTTTCAGATATGATGACACTGTTGATGTGCTTCTTTGTGTTGTTGTTTTCCATGTCGGAAGTTGATGCCGCCAAGTTTGAGGAAGTTGCAAAATCCTTTCAGTCCACTGTTAGTATATTTAAGGCAGGATCGAAGGCGATAGGCGATGGTATTCTTATAAGCAATGGCGTCAGCCAGCTCAATATGCTTGACGAGTATGTGAATACGAGCGGCAAGACTGCAGATGCAGATAACAGTGAAACTGCGGATCTGACGAACACGGGTGGTTCGGCAGACGACAAATTAAAAGAAGCGGCTGAACAGCTTGAACTGAATCAGGAAGAAATAGAATCACTAAAGGCAGCGATTGATGAACTCGAAGAAGAAAAACTGAAACTCTCGGAGGAGCTTGCGGAGAAAATGGAGGATGCATTCGAGGAGAGTATGATGGATGATAAAGTGGAAGTGTCATTTAACGGAGACTATGTGACACTTACACTGAACGGGGCATTCTTATTTGACTCAGGAAAGGCGGATATCAAATCGGATGCTGTTCCTGTACTCAACAAGATAGGTGTGCTTCTGACGAAGTATGCCGGTTCGGATATAGAGATAGAGGGGCATACCGATTCCGTGCCTTTAAACGGAGGAAGATATGAGAATAATGATGTGCTCAGCAGCTATAGGGCGCTTGCAGTGTTTGATTTTCTGAAAGAGAATGCGGCGCTTGATCCGGGAATGATGAAACATTCCGGCAGAGGCGAGTATATTCCAATCACAGACAACGCTACACCGGAAGGAAGAGCAAAAAACAGACGTGTCGAGATAAAAATATACAATGCATTGAGCGCTCAAAAATGAAAGGGGAATATCTACAATGAAACGAAATCTGTTATCAATCATTATATTGGCACTGTTGGTTGTCAATATTGTACTGTCAGCAATTATGATGGTGAGTGTGTCATCTGCTTCCAAAAAGACGGCAGCGCTTGTATCTGATATTGCGACAATTATTGGGGTGGAAATTAATGGGCTTCCGCAGTCAGATGTGGGTGGGGCATCCGTTTCTATGGCTGATACGGCTGTACATAATGTTGCGGGTGAGTTGACAATCCCATTAAAGAAGAGCGAGGGTGATGAGGACGATCACTATGCAGTGGGCAGCGTGTCACTTTCATTGGATTCAAAGCATGCTGATTACAAGAAATACTCTGAGACAATGTCCGATATGGATGGTATTATCAAAGACATCGTATTCTCTGTCATGGCAAAATATACAATAGACGAGGCGAGAACGGATGCTGAGCCGATTAAGGCAGAAATTCTTGAGAAGCTTCAAGAGCGTTTCGATTCAACATTTATTTACAGTGTATCATTTAACTTCTTATATTCATAATTGGAATATGAGTATTATTTAAGGGGAATTATTTGATAAATAAAAGGATTATTATATGTAGGGGGTGATTAACTACATGGGAGAGGTATTATCTCAAAGCGAAATAGACAGTTTGCTGGCAGCGTTGAGTTCCGGTGAGCTGGATGTGGAGGATATGCAGGAGAAGGACGAGCGACAAGCCAAGAATTATGACTTTAGCCGGCCTGCAAAATTCTCGAAAGAGCATCTTAGGACTTTGAACATGATTTTTGACCATTATGGAAGATTGCTGTCAACCAATTTGCCGGTTTATCTCAGAAAAAATGTACAGGTAAATGTAGCAAGTTCAGAGACGGTAACCTTTGCAGAATTTTCCAATGCCTTATCGAATCCGGTACTGCTTACAGTCGTTAATTTTTCACCAATGCCAGGATCTATCATCATGGAGTTGACAAGCGGGCTGGGATATGCGATTATAGACAGGATGCTGGGAGGCAGGGGAGAGTCGCTTGAGAAGGCAAGGGACTTTACCGAAATTGAGATGAGTATTATAGAGCGGATTATGGTCATCTGTATGCAGCTTCTCAGGGAGCCATGGAAAAATGTTGCGGAGGTTAATCCATATTTGGAGAGGATAGAAACGAATCCGCAGTTTGCACAAATTATTTCGCCAAATGACATGGTGGCTCTTGTCACTATGAATGTCAAGATTGGTGATGTGGAAGGTTTGATGAATGTATGTCTTCCGTTCTTTACACTGGAGTCCGTTATGGACAGGTTGAATACGAAGTTCTGGTATTCGAGCCTGCAGAAGATGGATGAGGAAGATTATGAGCAGTTTATTGAATCAATGGTACGCAGAGTAGATGTTCCTGTTAAGGCAGTGCTTGGAAAGAGTGTCATAACGGTTAATGACTTCGTAAATATACAGGTAGGCGATATCATACGGCTTGATTCAAAAGTTGATGATGAGCTGGATGTGTATGTGGGGGATATTAGAAAGTTTAGTGCGGTGCCGGGCGCAAGCAAAGAGGCATACGCAGTAAGGGTAACATCAGTAGTCAGGGAGGAGGAATAAGACAATGGATGGCATGTTATCTCAGGATGAAATCAATGCATTGTTGAACGGAGTGGATTTGTCTGCAGATTCCGGAGCATCGGATACTGCGACAGCGACATCGAGTGCTACGATTGAAGGGGATCTTACCGAAATAGAAAAAGATGCGATAGGAGAGGTGGCCAATATCAGTATGGGAACCTCTGCCACCACACTTTTTTCACTTGTTAATAGAAAAGTAAATATTACGACACCTGTTGTACAAATGTGCACATGGCAGGATGTATTGAATGATTATGAAAGACCGTGTGTATTCATTCAAATTAAATATACAGTCGGATTAAACGGTACCAATATTCTGGTGTTAAAAGAGCATGATGTAAAAGTTATCACTGATTTGATGATGGGCGGTGATGGAACCAATGTTGAAGGCGAACTTAGCGACCTGCATCTGAGTGCCATTTCAGAGGCGATGAACCAGATGATGGGATCTTCATCGACATCACTTTCCTCTATGCTTGGCAAGACGATTGATATCAGCCCGCCAGAGGCAAGTCTTGTTGATTTACACTCAAAAGAACCAAGAGAGTTATCTCCGTTCCTTGAGGACAGATTTGTAAAAGTTTCTTTTAGAATGCAGATTGATGATTTGGTAGATTCCACATTGATGCAGCTGTATCCGCTTGACTTTGCAAAATCGGTTTCTGAGACGTTTATGGCGCAGCAGATGGGAGCAATTGCAGAAGCTGCACCCGCCCCGGCTCCGGCGCCAACACCCGCTCCGGCAGTTGCATCTGCACCTGCTCCGGCAATGGATATGGGAATGCAGCCACAGATGGGAATGCCTCAGGGTGGTATGGACATGGGAATGCAGCCACAGATGGGAATGCCCATGGGAATGCCTCAGGGTGGTTATGGAATGCCGCAGATGGGAATGCCTATGGGTTATGGAATGCCGAATGTAAATATACAGCCTGCACAATTCCAGAACTTTGCACAAGGACAGGGAGCTATGGTAAGTGCGGAGAGCATCAGCCTTATCAGGGATGTTCCATTGGAGGTAACTGTAGAGTTGGGAAGAACCAGCAAATCTATTTCAGATATTCTGGAGTTTGCCCCGGGTACCATCATAGAACTTGACAAGATTGCCGGTGAGCCGATTGATGTGCTCGTGAACGGTAAGTTTGTCGCAAAGGGTGAGGTTGTTGTTATCGAGGAGAGCTTTGGTGTGCGGATTATGGAAATAATCAAGTAGCACATACAAATTTTAAACGCTATTTCAAATATAGAAAGGACATGGTTAGATATGGCAAAGAGAATTCTGATAGTGGATGATGCTGCTTTCATGAGAATGATGATTAAGGATATTTTGACAAAGAACGGATATGAAATTGCTGCTGAAGCTGAAAATGGCAAAATTGCAGTTGATAAGTATAAGGAGGCGTCACCGGATTTGACGCTTCTTGATATCACAATGCCTGAGATGGACGGTATTCAGGCGCTGAAAGCAATCAAGGGCATTGACCCGGGAGCAAATGTTATCATGTGCTCTGCAATGGGTCAGCAGGCGATGGTTATTGAAGCAATCCAGTCTGGAGCGAAAGACTTTATTGTAAAACCTTTTCAGGCGGAGCGTGTATTAGAGGCTGTTAAGAAGGTTGTAGGCTAGGAAATATGCTTTTATTATCGACATCAAACAGGTTTGACTCTATCGGACAATTGTTAACGGTAATACTGATATTTATATTTGTACTGGCGCTTACATATTTTGCCACAAAACTAACTGCAGGTCTTCAAAAGGGAAGGCTTGCAGGTTCTAATGTGGAAGTACTTGAGACATTCAGGATAGCGCCAACCAAATATATACAAGTTGTAAGGATAGGTGGAAAATATTTTTCCTATGTAGTCTGCAAAGACACAGTTACTTTGCTTGGAGAAATGACAGAAGATGACATTTCGGAGTTTAACAAGACAGAGACAGGCGCAACAGTGAATGTGACTTTTAAGGAAATACTGGATAAATTGAAAAAGCAATAGGATAACGTGTAGGGCGTAAGGATAATATTTATGAGAAATAGAAGCAGAAAATACAATATTAGGCAGGAGCTTAGAAAGATTGTATATATGCTGTGCATGATATTCATCATATTTATGGCAGATATTGTTGTGGCAAACGCGACAACAGATGATGGAACCGCGGCAGGGCAGATACTTGACAACCAGCAAAGGGATGAGAACCGGACAAACATTAATGAGCCTGGTTCAGCCAAGACCGGAGAAGATCTTCAGGAACTGAATATTGCAAATAGACTTGAAATTACTTACGACAGTGGAAACGGAGAGCTGAACGGAACACTGAGGATATTGCTGATCTTGACAGCAATTGCTGTGTTGCCGATACTCCTTGTAACGATTACTTCTTTTACACGTATTCTGATCGTATTACATTTTACAAGGCAGGCATTAAATACACAGTCAGCACCTCCGAATCAGGTGTTGATTGCTATTTCGCTTTTTTTGACTTTTTTTATTATGCAGCCGGTATTTAGTCAGGTGTATACTGAGGCGATTGTGCCGTATGATGCTGGTGAGATTGGATTTGAGGAAGCGTGTGGGATTGCGGCTGCGCCGATGCGTGAATTTATGTTCAAGTATACACAGGATAAAGATATTGACGCTTTTATGCAGATTTCCAATACTGCGTGGGATGGCAAAAGTATGGAGCAGGTTCCGACAACGGTACTGATACCGTCGTTTATTGTCAGTGAACTCCGCACGGCATTTATTATTGGCTTTGTTATCTATATTCCCTTTATTGTGATAGACATGGTCGTTGCATCCGTCCTGATGAGTATGGGTATGATGATGCTTCCGCCGACAACCATTTCCATGCCGTTTAAAATTTTGCTGTTTGTACTGGCGGACGGTTGGAATCTGGTTATTCTGGAGCTGGTGCGGACATTTTATACAAGTTCGTGAGATATTGTTTGGGGTGAAGGTTGCATGATGGCTTGATGCCCATAACAGGAAGCCGAAGGCAGAACAGTTACGAGAAATAGAATGTAGTTTCGGATTTTCTGGAAAGGTGTGGTGATAAGATGACAGTTGAAATGGTTGTTGACGTTATGAAAGAAGGGCTGTTTGTTATTCTCAAGACAGCTGCGCCGCCGCTTATTGTTTCGCTGGTAATCGGTCTCGCAATCAGTATTTTCCAGACAGTAACCTCCATTCAGGAACAGACGCTTACCTTTGTGCCGAAGATTGTAGGCATGTTCCTTTGCCTGATGGTTTTAGGCGACTGGATGCTGAATAATATGATAACTTTTATGACAGACTTATGGCGGAATTTTTCAGTGTATATTCGATAACAGAAGGGAACAGGGTTACATAGTATGGTAAACTTATCTTTTTCCATGCTTGAATTGGAATACTTTCTTCTGGTGTTTATGAGGGTGGCAACCTTTATATTTGTGGCGCCGTTTTTTAGCACAAGAGGTGTTCCGAATAATGTGAAAATCGGATTGAGTGTGTTCGTTGCTTACATTATGTATTACTTTGGACCAGAGCACATTTATCCTGAATACAATACAATACTTGGATTCTGTACAATCGTGTTGAAGGAAGTGTCGGTGGGTTTGCTGATAGGATTAGCGGCTCAGATGTGTACTTCCATTGTTTTATTTGCAGGAAGAATTATAGATATGGAAGTGGGATTGTCCATGGCAAACGTGTTTGACCCTACGACGAATGAACAATCTTCCATAACAGGTGCTTTGCTGCAATATGGAGTGATGCTGATTCTGTACACGACAGGGCTTCACAGGTACCTGCTTAAGGCATTGATGGAAACGTTTGTCTTAATACCGATAGACGGTATTCATATAAATACGGACAGGCTGTTGACGGCACTTATTACTTTTTTGAGTAATTACATTATTATTGGCTTCCGAATTTGCCTGCCGGTATTTGCTAGTATTACGCTTATGAATATTGTGCTTGGACTTTTGGCAAAGCTCGCACCGCAGATGAACATGTTTTCAGTGGGTATCCAGTTAAAGCTTCTGGCTGGCCTGAGCGTTATTATGGTGGTGGTGACACTCCTTCCGGACATCTGCAATTTTATTACGAACCAGATGCAGAAGATGATGGTTTCGATAGTGGAGGGCTTGATGTGATACTAGCGTATAATTTACAGTTTTTTGCCCAGGAAGGTCCCGGCGGTGAGAAGACAGAGGAGCCGACAGCCAAAAAGAAACAGGACACCCGTAAGGAAGGTAAAGTTCCCAAAAGTAAGGAACTGTCGAGCGGTGTAGAGCTGATTGCATTATTTCTGATTTTAAAGTTCTGGGTTGGTCATATGGGTGAAAACTTCATGAAACTTTTCAGCGAGATTTACGAGAAGATACCGGCTTACACAACCTATTGGAATGGGCGTATCGTCAGGGAAGACTACAAAATACTGATAAACAATGTATATGTGAAGCTGCTGGTACAGCTGCTTCCATTTTTTGTTGTCGGCATCGTCATTGCAGTTGGTGTCAATATGCTTCAGTTTAAGTTTCAGATTTCCACAAAGCCGCTGAACCCCAAGTTTAGTAAACTCAATCCGATATCAGGAATGAAAAGGATGTTTTCTAAGGACAAGATTGTGGAACTGATAAAGTCAATAGCTAAGATTGTACTCATTATGTTTATGGTGTATACAACTGTAAAGGATGACTGGGTATATCTGGTCAAGTTTTACGGGATGCCGCTGAATCAGGCAATTGAGGCAATTGGCAATATTGTCATAAATATGGGGCTTAAGATTTCCCTTGTGTTTATGATTGTTGCATTTGTGGATTTGATTTACCAGCGCCGAAAGTTCAACAACGATATCAAGATGACGAAGCAGGAAGTCAAGGACGAATACAAGAATGCAGAAGGTGATCCGCAGATTAAGGGTAAGATTCGGAGCAAGATGCGCGAGGCGTCGCAGCGCCGTATGATGCAGGATGTGCCGAAAGCAGATGTTGTTATTACCAACCCGACACATTTTGCTGTCGCGATAAAGTATGATGCGAGTACCGGCTCGGCTCCGATTGTGCTGGCAAAAGGAGCGGACTATGTGGCGCAGAAGATTAAGGAGATTGCGCGGGAAAATCAGGTTGAGATTGTGGAGAACAAGCCGCTTGCCCGTATGCTGTACGCGAATGTGGACGTGGGGCAGGAAGTACCGCCGGAGCTGTATCAGGCAGTGGCGGAAGTGCTTGCGATGGTATACAAGATGCAGGGAAAAATTTGACGGAACGGGGTAGACATAATATTTCGGACAAAATACTTAAAAATTGGATTATGTTAACAAAAATAACTCTGTGCTTCGGTGAAAAAGCACAGAGTTTATTGTTTTAAATTGTGTAAGTATTATAAAAAATTAAAAAAATAAAAAAACTTACAAATTATTATATACAAATTATGTTAATTGTGAGATAATATGAATACAAGAAAGGCAAAAATTTTACGGCTTGTCTTTTATAAGGATTACAAGGAAAAAATAGGGGATTATTTTTAAGGAGTTAAGGGGGAAAAAGGAGACATGAAGATGAAGAAAGCGGACATAGGCGTAGCTCTTTATTTACTTGGCGCTATCATCATGTTGATTGTACCGATTAGCAGTACGCTGTTGGATGTGTTGCTGGCGATAAATATTTCGCTTGCGTTTACCATCATGTTCACGACAATGTTTGCAAAAGAAGTCTTGGATATGTCATTTTATCCGACGATTTTGCTGTTCACAACGATATTCAGAATTGCTCTGAACGTATCGTCGACTCGTCTGATATTATCAACGGGTAATCCGGGAAACGTCGTAGCCACTTTCGGTAATTTCGTCGGTGGCGGTGACATTGTTATCGGTGTCGTTGTATTCATTATTTTAATTATTGTACAGTTTGTTGTTATCAACAAGGGTTCCGAGCGAGTTGCCGAGGTAACGGCGAGGTTTACACTTGATGCGATGCCCGGTAAGCAGATGGCGATTGATGCAGACCTCAATACAGGCGCCATAACAGATGCAGAGGCAAAGGTGCAGAGAGAAAAGCTCCAGCAGGAAGCAAGCTTTTTCGGATCTATGGACGGTGCTGTTAAATATGTAAAGGGAGATGCCGCAGCAGGTCTTATTATTACAGGTGTTAATATTGTCGGCGGTATTATCATGGGCGTTTTAAGGCAGGGCATGGACATTGGTGCTGCCGCAGATAAATTTACGATTTTAACAATAGGTGACGGTCTGGTTAGCCAGATTCCTTCACTTCTTATTTCGTTATCAACAGGTATTCTCGTAACAAAGGGTTCAAAGGAAGCCGATTTTGGATCCGTGCTTGTGAATCAGCTGTTTGGTATACCAAAGGTTTTGTATATGGTAGGTGCGGTGCTCGCATTTTTGGGATTGGTGACACCGCTTAATCCTTTGATTTTCGTTGTCCTTGGAATTATTTTTATCGTGTGCGGGCGCATGATTGCTTCCACGATTGAGGTGGCAAACATTGAGGCGGAGACTGACACGGAGGAAGATACGGCGGATGAAATCCGAAGACCAGAAAATGTCAACTCATTGCTGCAGGTAGACCCGATTGAGCTTGAGTTCGGCTATGGTATTATACCGTTGGCGGATGTCAACCAAGGCGGTGACCTTCTGGATCGTGTTGTCATGATTCGAAGACAGGTTGCGCTTGAACTTGGTACGGTGGTGCCGATTATCCGTCTGCGCGACAACATTCAGCTGAATCCGAATCAGTATATCATTAAGATTAAGGGAATTCAGGTAAGTGAGGGAGAAATTTTATTTGACCATTATATGGCTATGAACCCTGGTTTCGTGGAGGAGGAGATATCGGGCATCCCGACTTTTGAACCGTCTTTCCACCTGCCGGCAATATGGATTACGGAAAACCAGAGGGAGCGTGCGGAGAGCGTGGGGTATACAGTTGTTGATCCGCCATCAATTATTGCGACACATTTGACGGAGATTATCAGACAATATCTTGCAGACCTGCTTACAAGACAGGATGTGCAGAACCTTGTCAACAATGTCAAGGAGACAAATCCGTCCTTGGTGGAGGAACTTGTTCCGAAGCTTCTTGGACTTGGAGACATCCAGAAAGTACTGCAGAACCTTTTAAAGGAAGGAATATCCGTAAGAGACTTAGTTACAATATTTGAAACGCTTGCCGACCATGCGGCATCAACACGGGATACCGATATCCTGACAGAGTATGTTCGCCAGAGTCTCAAGCGTGCCATTTCCAACAAGTATTTTCCGGTGAACGAGACGACAAGCGTGGTCACGCTGGATCCGGGACTTGAGCAGGAAATAATGGGAAGCGTAAAGCAGACGGAACAGGGAGCATACCTGACGCTGGATCCGGAGAAGACGAAGACGATTATTGCATCGGTCGAATCAGAAGTCGGTAAGCTTGAAAAATTAGGAAAGAATCCAATCGTTATAACATCGCCTATCGTCAGAATGTACTTTAAGAGACTGACGGAAGATTATTATAAGGATTTGGTGGTAGTATCGTATAACGAAATTGATTCAAATGTAGAATTACAATCAGTAGGAATGGTGACAGCATGATAATTAAGAAATTTCAGGGAAAAACGAAAGAGGAAGCGCTGGAATGCGCAAAGAAAGAGCTTGGCGAAGGAATCGTCGAGATGAATGTCAAGACTGTGAAGCCAAAGGGCGTATTTGGCATTTTCAAGGGAACTAAAATTGAAGTGACCGTTGCTAAGGAAGAAGAAAATGAAAAATATGGGGCGGCATCTGCAAAGGAGACACAGAAAGACGGCGTGGCAGTGAGCCTGAGCCAGAATGCTGCCCAGGGAAAAATTATTCCCATGAAACAGCCGGACAAGCAGGAAAATGCTGTGGGTGACGCAAACAATGCGATTGAGGCGAAAGCAGTAGGACAGGCGGTCGCAGACGTACTGGCGACATTTCCGCCGCAAAAGACAGAGGGAAAAGATAAGGGCAAGGCTGACGCAAAGGCAAACGAGCCCACAAAGGACAATCTTAGGGGCAATGGTCTCGAAGAAAAGCTGGACAACCTTCAGAATCTGCTTGAAAAACAGCTTTCACAGCAGGAGAACAAGTCGCAGCCTGACGAGACAAAAAATGTGGAGAATGACAAAAAGGAAGAGAATACAGAGCGGTCTAATTTCTTAAAGCTTTTGTACAATAAAATGGTAGACAATGAAATAAACGAGAAATATGCAAACGAGATGCTTGAGGAGATTGACAGGAACTGTAAGCCGGATGTCACGATGGACTTTATGCTTTCTGAGATTTACCAGAGAATGATATTAAAACTCGGGAAACCTTATGTGATGGAAGAAAGCGAGAACGGTCCGAAAGTAATTTTCTTTGTGGGACCGACGGGGGTGGGAAAGACAACCACGATAGCCAAGATTGCATCTTCTTTCAGGGTGGAGCACAAAAAGAAAGTGGCGCTCCTCACGGCAGATACATACAGGATTGCAGCGGCAGAGCAGCTTAGGACATACGCGAATATTCTCGAGGTTCCTTTCCGGGTTGTGTATACAGCAAATGAAATTGCCGCGTCGGTTGAAGATTTCAAGGAGTATGACTATATATTGGTAGATACCACCGGACATTCACCCAACAATGAAGCACAGTGCGAGAGCATGGGTGATTTGATAAGCTCTGTGGACACAACAGCGGATAAGGAAGTGTTCCTTGTACTGTCAGCTTCCACCAAATATCGGGATTTGATGAATACGGCTGATACCTATAAGGAGATAACCGACTATAAGTTGATTTTTACAAAATTAGATGAAACCGCCACGCTAGGAAATATTTACAATCTGAAGTTATATACCGGAGCGACGCTTTCCTACGTGACATGTGGGCAGAATGTACCAGACGATATTGAATATTTTAATCCACAGTCAACTGTCAAACAGTTGCTTGGAGGAAGGCGCTGATAGGGGGTTAGTGTATGGATCAGGCAGAACAATTAAGAAACGTCGTTATAAAAATGAATCCTATTCCAAGACCGCTTTCCAGAGTCATAACAGTGACGAGTGGAAAAGGTGGGGTAGGAAAGTCGAATACATCCATTAACCTCGCATGTCAGTTCAAAAAAATGGGAAAAAGGGTAATCATTTTAGATGCGGACTTTGGGCTTGCCAACATAGAGATTATGTTTGGAACTGTTCCGAAACATAATTTGTGCGACCTGATTTATCAGGGGAAAGACATTACGGATATCATAACATGGGGTCCCATGGACATAGGATTTATATCAGGGGGTTCCGGGATTGCGGGTCTGTCAAATTTAAGCCGTGATTATTTGAATTATATCATTCAGAATCTTGCAAAACTGGATGCGATTGCCGATATTATTATCATAGATACAGGTGCCGGGATTTCGGACGCAGTGCTGGACTTTCTGGTTGCCAGCGGTGAGATTCTGGTGGTGGCGACACCGGAACCGACATCTATTACAGATTCTTATTCGCTTTTGAAGGCATTGAACCGTCATCCGCGATTTTCGAGGGAGGATTCGAAAATCATGGTGATTGCAAATAAGGTATCCGGAGCGGTCGAGGGTGAGGTTATGTATAACAAGCTGAACACGGTAGTCAACAGATATCTCAAGCTTCCGACATCGTATCTTGGTGCGATACCACAGGACTTTCGTCTTGAGGATGCAGTGATGCAGCAGATGCCGGTGAGCATGCAGAGTCCAAATGCGAAGTCATCCATCGCGTTTGAGAAAATGGCGTATGTTCTTATGGATAAGGAATATGACAAGTCTCTGGTAAAGAGGGGGATGGCTGCGTTCTTTTCCCATATTGTGGCAGGAAACAAAAAAATGGGATAAATCATTAAAGGATGTAAGATAAAAATAAAATCAGGAGGAGTCTATGATAGAGAAATTTATAGCACCAGGAGATAAGATTGAATTGAAATCGACAGTCAGCGTGGTGCTTCCTGATGGTACAGAAGGGGTAAAAACATACAGGTCTTCTGTATATGATATTCAGGATGACGGACGACTTGAGCTGGTAATGCCGATGGAGCAGACAAAACTTGTCCTGCTTCCGGTAGACGGCGAGTATGATGTTTGTTTTTTTTCACATGGTGGTATGTATCGGGCAGATGTCAGGATTGTCGACAGACAGAAAATAAACGGCACGTATATTCTTATTGTTGAGATTATCAGCAACCTTCACAAATATCAACGCAGGGAATATTATAGATTTAACTGCATCGTAGACATGGCGGCGCGGGAGATGAGCAGGCAGGAGGTGGATGCCTTTGCTCAAGGCCGCACATTTATCGTCTCAGAGGAAAATATGGCGAGTGGCGTTATTGTGGACATTAGCGGCGGCGGAACCCGGTTTGTTTCAAGGCAGAAATTTAACGAGGGAAGCATTATACTGATGAGCTTTGATCTGTCGATTATTGACAAAGAAAGGTCTTTTCTGCTGGCGGCGAAGGTAGTTTATTCAGGTGAGATTGAGAATCGGGAAAATGAGTATGAAAACCGTGTTAAGTTTGAATTTATTGATACAATGACACGGGAAGAGATTATTAAATATATCTTTGATGAAGAAAGAAAAAATAGAAAGAATGGGAAGGGTCGTTGAATAGTATGACAATTAACTCAAATGCTTTAAAAATAAAGAAAAAAATACTTGTAATTGATGATTCTGCACTTATGAGAAGAGTTATGTGTGATATAATTAATTCAGATGAACGGTTCCAAGTAGTGGAGCAGGCATTTGACGGTCAGGCAGCATATGAACTCTTAAAAAAGAATCAATATGATGGTGTTGTTCTTGATGTTAATATGCCTAAGATGAATGGGATTCAGCTTCTGCGCGCATTGCAGAAAGAAAAGATACGGGTACGCGTCATGATGGCGAGTACGGACACAAGGGATGGTGCAGCGGTTACCATGGAGGCGCTTGACCTTGGGGCGATTGATTTCATAGAGAAACCAGTCAACATTGTCTATCTGAAAAGCAGCGGATTTAAAGATAAGTTCCTTGACACGCTTCAGGCGGTTGTCACAAGCCGGCAGACCAATATTATTGCGACGCCTGTGGTGACGAGGGAAAAGCAGGAGGAGAATACCCAGAAACTTGTCAATATTGTCAGAAAGACAAAACCTGTAGTGACAGGTCAGAAAATTGTTGCACTTGCGTGCTCGACAGGAGGTCCCAAGGCACTTCAGAGTGTCGTGCCAAGATTACCGGCGGAGCTTGCGGCGCCGGTTCTGATTGTCCAGCATATGCCGAAAGGTTTTACCCAGTCTCTGGCCGAGAGGCTTGACTCACTCAGCAAGATAAAAGTCAAGGAAGCGGCGGAGGGTGATGTGCTCGAGAACGGTGTGGTATATATATCCATGGGCGGAAAACACATGAATGTAGCCACCAAGGGCGGAAGACCAACCATCACTTATACAGATGAACCTCCGAGGGAGGGGGTTAAGCCGTGTGCAAACTATATGTATGAATCTTTAAAGACAAGTAATTATGCTCAGATTGTATGCGTTGTGCTTACTGGCATGGGTGCTGACGGAACGAAGGGAATCGTGAATTTGGAAACTTCAAAAAAGATACACGTCATTGCACAGGATGAGGCATCTTCGACTGTGTACGGCATGCCCAAAGCAATCGCTGCTACAGGATTGGTCAATCAGGTAGTCGCACTTGATGACGTGGCCCAGGAAATAATAATGAATGTGGGGGTCAGGTAAATGGATACTAGTCAATATCTTGATATTTTCCTTGATGAATCAAAGGAGCATTTACAAAATCTGAGTGATCAGATCATGGAACTGGAGCAGAATCCTGAAAACATGGATACAATCAATGAAATATTCAGGGCAGCTCATTCCCTGAAGGGCATGGCGGGAACGATGGGATACAAGAGAATGCAGACGCTTACCCATGATATGGAGAATGTATTCTCAGAAGTCCGCAATGGTACGTTTAAGGTGCAGCCCGGTATGATTGACATACTCTTTAAGAGCCTTGACGCTTTGGAGGAGTACGTCAACAATATCCAGCAGACAACTGAAGAAGGAACAAATGACAATCAGGATCTTATTGATGCTCTCAACAGCATAATGAAGAACAATGGAGAGCTGAAGGTGGGCGACAGTGCACCCGCTGAATCTGCTGCGCCGCCGGCTGCTGAATCCGCGGCACCCAAGGCGGAAAGTCCAGCCGCTGAACCTTCAGAAGGCAAAAAGGAAAGATGGCAGAGTATTAAGATAAATGATACGGAGAAGATGCTGATAGAGAAGGCGAACAGTGAAGGTCTGAAGGTATACGGCGTGACAGTGTATGTTGAGGAAGCCTGTGTGCTGAAAGCGGCAAGGGCGTTTCTTGTCTTTAAGGCTCTTGAGAAGCTCGGTGAAATTATTGTATCCTCACCGACTGCACAGGACATTGAAGACGAAAAGTTTGAGCTTACGTTCAGCCTTATTTTCATATCAGGAAACACGGCGGACGAGGTAAAGGATGCAGTGAAAAGTGTTTCCGAGATAGAGGAAGCATTTTGCTCTGAATATAAGATGGCTTCGGCTGCGCCTGCCAAGACGGCAGAGGCAGCCAAGACGGAGACAAAGGCTTCTGCGGAAGTGAAGACGACGGCACCGGCAACTACAGCAGCGCCAGCACCGTCTTCCGCACCGGCAAAACCTGCGGCAGCAGCGTCAGCGACGACAAAACCGACAGCGTCGGCGAAGCCGGTAGTTAACAGGACTGTCAGGGTGGATATTGAGAAACTTGACAATCTGATGAATCTGGTCAGCGAGCTTATTATTGCGAAGAACTCGTTGATTTCCGCAACAGCAGCGGAGGGCAAAGGCGATAATAATTCCGTAAATGAACAGATAGAGTATCTTGAGAGCGTAACCACAAATCTTCATGAGTCTGTCATGAAAGTGCGAATGGTTCCAATTGAGAGCGTCGTGGCAAAGTTCCCTCGTATGATTAGAGACCTGTCCAAGAAGCTTGGCAAAAAGATGGAGCTGTACATGACAGGTGAGGACACAGAGCTTGACCGTACCGTTGTTGATGAAATCGGCGACCCGCTGATGCATATGCTTAGAAACTCGGCGGATCATGGTCTTGAACCAAATGACGTCAGAGTCGCAAACGGCAAGCCGGAAACAGGTTCCATTTTCCTTGATGCTTATCAGGATGGCAACAATGTCGTGATTGCAGTGAAGGACGATGGCGGCGGAATCAATGTGGAGGCTGTCAGAAATAAGGCAATCGAGCGCGGCACGGTAACACCGGAACAGGCTGAGACAATGACAGAGAAAGAAATCATTGATCTTCTGTTTCTGCCCAGTTTTTCAACGGCAAAGAAAGTGTCCGATGTATCAGGACGAGGCGTAGGCCTTGATGTTGTCAAGTCAAAAATCGAGTCGTTAAGCGGTGAGGTCGAAGTCAAGAACCGTTTTGGTGAAGGGTCGTCATGGATTATCCGCCTTCCCCTGACACTTGCTATCATACAGGCACTTATGGTTGTTGTCGGTGATGAAAAATATGCGATAGCGCTTGGTTCGATTCAGACAATAGAGGATGTTTTGCCGGAAGATATCAAGTTGGTACAGGCAAAAGAAGTAATCCATATCCGAGGAACGGTTATTCCGATTATCAGGTTGAGAAATGTCCTTGATATTCCGTCTACGGAGGAAAACAGCAATAAAAATCTTACAGTCATTATTGTGAAAAAAGGTGACAAGCTTGCAGGTTTGGTTGTGGATGAGCTTATCGGACAGCAGGAAGTGGTTATCAAGTCCATGGGCAAATATATTAAGGTGCCAAAGATGATAAGCGGCGCCACCATTTTAGGTAATGGTGAAGTGGCATTAATTCTTGATACCAATGCATTGATTTAATCCTAATTTGTTTGGATGAAAAAGGAAAGGCAGGGCATAGAACATGGATGAAGTAAAAGTAATGGACGAACAGAAGCGGAATGCAAGTCTAAACCGTCCTACAGAACGCAATACAACGCAGTTTATTGTGACACAGCTCGGCGGTGAGCAGTATGGCATTGATATCAAGTACATATCTAATATTATAAGGATGTCAAAAATTACAAGGGTTCCGAAAGTGCCGGATTATATCAAGGGCGTTATTAATGTACGCGGTGTCGTTATTCCGACACTCAGTCTCAGGTTAAAGATGGGGCTTCCGGAAGATGAGATTACAAAGAGAACGCGTATTATTATCCTTACGCTTGAACAGCATGAATCAATTGGCGTGATGGTCGATGAGGTCAAGGAGGTTGTGACCCTTGACGAGGAGCACATTGAGCGAATGGGATATGAGAAAGACGAAAAAGAGAGATTTCTTTCCGGTGTCGGAAAAGCGGACGGAAAGCTGATTTCACTGCTCGATATTACATCAGTACTCTCGGAGATTGTTGACGTATAACCTCTACAAAAATGTGACTTTTGAATTAAGGAAAGGCTTAGGTTTTATCATGGCGGAAAATATTAGTTTCGAGAGAGTTACGACCGAATATTATGACGTGTTAAAGGAACTGGGAAACATCGGGGCAGGCAATGCGACTACAGCGCTTGCCCAGATGCTTCAGACAAAGGTGGATATGAAAGTTCCACAGGTAAGACTTCTCGATTTCAAGGATGTCGGTGTAGTCATGGGCGGAGAAGAACAGATTGTCGTAGGTATCTATCTGGCCGTTGAGGGGGATATCACGGGCAGCATCATGTTTATTCTGGAACAAAATGCTGGCAAATCGCTTGTGTCAAAACTTATGGGAATGCCGCCTTCAGAAGGTGGTTTTAGTGAGATAGAGATATCAGCGATGAAAGAAATTGGCAATATTATCACAGGAGCCTATTTAAATTCGCTGGCTCAGATGACGAATCTAAAGATGATTCCATCCGTTCCGGACTTAAATATTGACATGTTGAATGCAATATTAAGTGTACCAGCGATAGAATTTGGAATCATAGGTGACCAAATTCTTCTGATACAGACTGTGTTTACAGATGATGTGGATCTGAATGGTTATTTTATTCTCATGCCGGATCTTGACTCATACTCAAAGATGTTGAGTGCATTGGGAATGTCAATATAACGATACACACTCTTAGATGCGCGGTACGAAATATAGAGAAGGGGCATAGTGAGCGATGGCGAATATAGTTAAAGTAGGGATGGCTGACTTGAACGTATGCAAAAGCCCAGAGGGGATTACAACATTGGGACTGGGTTCCTGTGTGGGAATCTGCATCAGGGATCCGGTGGCAAAGGTCGGTGGATTGGCGCATGCCATGCTTCCGGACAGCAGACAAATTGAGAATAATGCAAATAGGGCGAAATTTGCGGATACCGGAATCGAGGATCTTGTCAAAAAGATATTAGCCATGGGAGGCAGAAAGGGGCGTCTGGAGGCTAAGATCGCAGGAGGGGCGCAAATGTTTGCCTTTCAGAACAAATCGGACATGGTACGTGTCGGTGAAAGAAATGTAGAAGCAAGTAAGAAAAAACTGAGGGAACTTGGCATTCCCTTGAAGGCGCAGGATACAGGGCTGAATTACGGCCGTACTATCGTGTATTATCCGGAAACAGGCGATCTGATTATACGTTCAGCCGGTAAGCCGGAAAAGAAGATATAAAAAATGGAACTGGATGCGTTGAAAGATATTAAGGGGATAACAAGATGGGAAATAAGACGGGGCTTATCACACCGTTTTTCATGCTTTTGGCGGGTGCGATAGCATCTATAATTATGTATATAAGAGGATTTGAACTGACGAGAATGCTGTGGGGACTGCTGATAGTGCTGGTGGTATTTTATATTATCGGGGATGTGGTAAGATACATTTATTCATCGATCAGACCCCGCATTATACCGGCATTTGAACTTGAAAAGATGGTAGCGGCAGCAAAAAAGAACGGGGACTTAACCGGAAGCGTTGTAGCATTCGAAAGTGATGGTCAGGAGAACGCAGAGGTAGGTGTGGATGCGGACGGCTTTATGTCGGAGGATGCGGAAAGCAATTTTTCGGCGGAATATTCTGACGAGGAGCTTTATGACAATGCAGCAGAAGACGAGTCATCCGAAATGGAAGACTATGGCGGTTCGGAAGAAGGAGAGAATTAAATTTAGACAACATTGTATAACGGGGAAACAGTTCAGACAGGTTCACAGTGGGGGAAGGGTGTCTGGACTGTTACATAACGGGGGAATAACATGAACGATGCAGCGCGTAAGAGACTTTGGGAAGACTATGCCAGACTGAAAACTTCAGATTTGAGGGAGAAACTCATTTTGGAATATGCACCGTTGGTAAAGGTCGTAGCAGGACGTTTGAGTATGTATCTTGGCTACAATGTGGAATATGAGGATTTGGTAAGTTATGGGGTATTTGGTCTTATTGATGCCATAGATAAGTTTGACACAGGCAAGGAAGTGAAATTCGAGACATATGCGAGTCTGCGTATCCGTGGAGCGATTCTTGATCAAATCAGAAAGATGGACTGGATACCGCGTACCATCAGGCAGCGCCAGAAGCAGCTTGATACGGCGATGAAAGAGCTTGAACGGCGCAACGGAAAACCTGCCACGGATGCTGAAATTGCAGCATATATGGGTATCACCGAGGATGAACTGCTGGACTGGCAGACGCAGGTCAAGGCGGACAACATGATATCCTTGAACGAGTATGTGGAACAGGGAAATGATATATCGGCAGACAAGGGTATCAGTTCGGGGTTTGAAACACCGGAGGGTGTGATTGAAAAGAATGAGCTGAAGGAAGTTCTTCAGGAGGCACTGGAACTTTTGACGGAGAAAGAGAAAAAAGTCATCCTTCTTTATTATTATGAGGAACTTACGTTGAAAGAAATCAGTCGCGTGCTTGAGGTATCAGAGTCAAGAATTTCTCAGCTGCACACAAAAGCATTACAGAAGATGAAGACGAAGATGGGTAACTACATCGGAATATTGGATCAATAGTACATTCATTACATGGGAGTAGATTCGTGTATAAGGCAAGGGACTGTATTGACATGGCTTGTGTTTGTGTCCAAATTTGCGGATCTGGGCAGGAATGGAGATTTATATGAATGGATTTTTTCAGTTACAGATAGACGAAAAGGGTGTAAGTCTGCTGCTTTCCCCTCCGGTTGGGGATGGGGAAAAGATACGGCAGGCTGAGTTAAAAGAGTATCTTAATATCATTGGTATACCTTATGATGTTGTGGCGTTGAACTCAGCTCTTTGTTCACTGGGAGAGGAAGAGACTGTCCTTTTTTTGACTCCGATGAAATTATCGCCGGTGGATGAGAAATGCGATATTCAGGTAATGGCTGACAAGATGACAGCTATATTGAGAATATATCCGCCAAGCGCGGGAGGGCTGCCTACGAGTAAGGCGCATATTATGGAACTGATAAACAAGGCGAAGATAAAGGCAGGGATTGATGAAAAAGCAATAGGGATGGTACTGGAGCAGAGACCGTACTGCACGGACATTATTATTGCGAAAGGAAAAATGCCTACGGCGGGGCGCGATGCTTCCATAATATATCATTTTGACACAAATAACAATTCTCGGCCGGAATTAAGAGAAGACGGAACGGTAGATTTTTTTAAGTTAAATACGCTTCATCAGTGTACGCAGGGGCAGGTTCTTGCCGAGATCATTCCGGAGAAAAGGGGTGAGAACGGATTTGATGTGTATGGAAATGTCCTTCTGGCGAGAGAGGTACACAAAATAAATTTTGCCCACGGAAGAAATCTTGAGATATCGGAGGACAGATTACAGCTTAAAAGTATGGTCGACGGTCATGCATCTCTGGTGGACGGCACAGTCTTTGTCACAGATGTGTACAGCGTCGAAAATGTAGGAACGGCTACCGGAAACATAGAATATCATGGAAATGTAGAAGTCAAGGGCAATGTCTGCGAGAACTTCAGCATTAAGACAGAAGGAAATGTCATGGTGAGCGGTGTTGTGGAAGGGGCAGTTATAGAAGCAGGCGGAGACATAATCATTGCCCGCGGCATGCACGGACAAAATAAAGGAAGACTTAAGGCAGGCGGAAACATTATTGCAAAATTTATTTCTGCAGCCGAAGTGGAAGCAGGCGGCTATGTGGAGGCCGAGCAGATATTAAATGCAAAGGTATCTGCGGGTACAACTGTAAATGCAGATGCCGGCAAGGGATTAATTACTGGAGGACGTATTGTCGCGAAGGGAGCTGTCAATGCTAGAAATGTAGGATCACCGATGGGCGCAGCCACAATCATAGAGGTTGGAATGGATTTGAGCGCCAAGAAAAAACTTGCAGAGCTGCAAAAGAGTGTCGGGGAAAAGTCGAAGACAATACCACAAATGAAAAAAGTACTTGAAGACACAACCAGAAAGTTAAAAGCCGGTGTAAAACTCACGCCGGATCAGATAAAAAATGTCAAAATGGTTCAGGTATCATTGGCAGATGCGCAGAAAAAGATACAGGAAGAGTTAAATGAAATTGAAAACATTGATAAAATGCTCAAGAATGAGGGCATGGCGCGCATCAATGTACGCGGTACAATGTACCAGGGAGTGTCCATAAGCATTTCAGGCGCTACCATGAACATAAAAAACGAGTATACATTTTGCAGCTTGATTAAAAAAGGTGCGGACATAGCCTCTACAACTTTGTAGGGGCTATTGCCTTTTTGGGAAAAATGTATTAAAATAAAGCGGATAAGCTTTCAAGAGGGAGGGATAATAGATGGCAATTAGTCCAATATTACTGAACGGAAGCATACAACAGACCGACAACGTCCTGCACAATCAGGTAAAGCAGGTAGAAAAGGGGATGGTGGATCAAGGAAATATCCAGGTTCAGGAGGAGAAAAAGGAGCAGCAAAGAGCAAGACAGGTGGTGCATTCTGATGAAACACTGTTTAAGGAGGAGCGCTTTGATGCCAAGGAAAAAGGGCATAATGGATATTCCGGTGACGGAGGAAAGCACAGGAAGAAATTAAAGGGTGACGGAAAGGTCGTCACAAAGTCTGAGGGAGGCTTTGATATAAAGATATAAGACGTACAGTTTACAGATAAAGAAACCCTTAAGCAGCGTCGAATATCGTTTTTCGATATTGGAAACAGGATTACGTATTGGAAAGGTTTGGTAGCGAATGAATTGGTTAGAGGTAGCGTTGCTCATATTTGGAGCCGGCGCTTTTGCAGGAAGTTTTTTGATTAAGGGAAAAGTGGAAAAAGAGGATGAAGGCCAGCAGGTTGATGCGGAGCTGGTCAGAAGTTTTATCGAGAAAGAGATGGAGGATGCCAAAGAGCGTGTCTCGGAAGTTGTGGATGAGACGCTGGAATATGCTGTGGAAAAGACAGAACGCGCATCGGAGCGGATATCAAATGAAAAAATTATGGCGATTAGCGAATATTCGGAAACAGTGCTTGCGGATATCAATAAATCCCATCAGGAAGTAATGTTTTTGTACGATATGCTCAACGATAAACACAATAATCTCAAAGAGACCGTAAAGCATGTGGACAAGACTGCAAAGGAAGCGGAGGAAGCAGCCAATGCTGCAGCGATTGCCCTTGCAGCCAAGGCAAAGGAGGAGACCGAGGCGAAAGAAAGGGAAAAGACAGAATCTGTGCAGCGAAACAGGATTTCGGATTCCGCCTGGGATAAAGAAGCACAGGAAAAGGAATACGCACGCCGCCAGATGGCAAGACTGATTCTGCCCATGCAGCAGGATATGTCGATGCACCGTCAGGTTGATATGCGCACCATGGATTTCTACGCTGATTTTCGCGCAGAGAACCGGCCGGATTACCCGCCTGCGGGCATACATGCGCTTGCTGTTAGTCAGGAACCGAAAGCGGAGACCGGTGCACCGGTGGAGTTAAGCCCGCTGGTTGTAAAAAGCGTGGAAATCGTACCGGCTGACATTGTCACGTCCAATGACATGAAACCTGTGGCTGAAAACAATATGGGACCTGTCAGTGCGGCGGAATTGCAGACACTTGGTTCAAGACCGGAGGACATGACGGTGGTTGATGTAAAACCTGCGGATATCAGACCGGTTGAGGTATATTCTTTTGCGGAGCAGGCACCACACATCGAGAGACCGGTGAAGAAAGAGGCACAGCCGGCTGTGTTTGAAGATACAGTTAACAGCAGGAGACAGCAGGAGACATTCGGAGGACCGGCTCCTGTCAACGATTTGAGGGAAAATAATAACGACAGAATACTCAGGCTTCATAAAGAAGGATTTTCTAACGTGGATATTGCAAAAGAGCTGGGGCTTGGTGTAGGAGAAGTGAAGCTGGTGATTAATCTGTTCAAGGGGGCTGTATAATGAAGTTTAAATATATGATAAGGGGGCTTGGGATTGGCGTCATTATGACTGCGGCAGTCATGGGCGCTTATAACAGGCACGCTGTGGCAGATGCAAGAGTCGCGGTTCTGAAGGAGTATGGCATCGGGGAAGAGCGTGTGCTTGTGGACGGGACAGAGGCAAGTGATGAAAGTTCTGAGATGTCAGTGCCGGAGGAAACGACGCAGCCGGTTATCGTCAGAAATGAAGAGATAGAATCCGAGATTCAGTCTGTGCTGGACGAGGCAAAAGATGCTGAACAGTCAGATGTGCCTCAGACTCCGGCATCGGGGGATGAGACGGAAGGCACACAGCCGACAGGAGAAAGCCCAGAGCAGGGGACGTCATCCGGAGCTGTGGTTGTAGTGGCGCCGGATGGTGAGGATGATACATTGGGTGACGGCGTACAGATTACGATTTCCAAAGGAGATGACTCGGGAACCATTTCAAGAAAGCTGTTTAATGCAGGGCTAATCGAGAATGCGGATGAGTATGACGCGTTTTTGATGCAGCACGGATATGACAAGAAACTCAGCACGGGTACAAAAAATATCAGTGCGGCGGACAGCTGGCAGGAAATTGCAGAGAAACTGACGAAAAAATAAGAATGCGAACTATTGTAACAGTTCAGCCCAGGACTTTGCATTTACTGCAAAGTCCGTGAAATAGCGTAATGGTAGAGATGCATCAAGCCACCACGAAGTGGTTATGCATGGCTTGATGCCTGTAACAGGAAGCCGAAGGCTGAACTGTTACGAACTATTACAAAATAATGGAAAGACCTCTTGCGTAGGAGGTCTTTTTATGTTATATTATTAATGTTGCGGCTGTATTCGGGTATTGCAGTCATGACGGTAACTATATCAGTATTCACGCCTGTCGATTTATGGTCCATGCCATATGCATTCAGACATATAGAGAAGCTATGTGTTTTTAAGACGGTGTCACTCGTGCGTGCCTGAAAAATGCATTCTGTAAATGGCAGAAATATTTTTCGTACACGTTATAAGCCGCACCGGCAGGATTCGGTAGCCCGTAGAGGTGAAGCAGGCGGAAGCGCGGTAATTCCGCAGAAAATGGAGGAAAAACATGAGCGTTATTTCAATGAAACAGTTGTTGGAGGCAGGTGTTCATTTCGGACACCAGACAAGAAGATGGAATCCTAAGATGGCTCCATATATCTTCACAGAGAGAAATGGTATCTATATCATTGACTTACAGAAGTCTGTCGGAAAAGTCGATGAGGCATATAAGGCTGTTGCTGACATTGCGGCACAAGGTGGTACTGTTCTTTTTGTCGGCACCAAGAAGCAGGCGCAGGACGCTGTCCGCACAGAGGCAGAGCGCTGCGGCATGTTCTATGTAAATGAGAGATGGCTGGGTGGCATGCTCACAAACTTCAAGACAATCAGAAGCAGAATCGCAAGACTCAAAGCAATTGAGACAATGGCAGAGGACGGAACATTTGATGTTCTTCCAAAGAAGGAAGTTATCCAGATTAAGAAAGAATGGGAAAAGCTTGAGAAGAACCTTGGCGGTATTAAGAATATGACAAAGATTCCGGATGCAATCTTTGTAGTAGATCCTAAGAAGGAAAGAATCTGCGTACAGGAAGCACATACACTTGGCATTCCTCTTATTGGTATTGCTGATACAAACTGTGATCCTGAAGAACTTGATTATGTAATACCTGGTAATGATGACGCTATCAGAGCGGTTAAGTTAATCGTATCTGCAATGGCTGACGCTGTTATCGAGGCGAATCAGGGCGAGATTATGACAGATGCAGCACAGGAAGAGGCTGCTGCGGAAGAAGCTGTAGCAGAATAATCAGGTAGAATAGATAGGAAATCAGGAGGAATATAAAATGGCTATTACAGCAGCAATGGTAAAAGAGTTAAGAGAAATGACCGGTGCCGGAATGATGGACTGCAAGAAGGCACTGAATGAGACAGACGGAAACATGGATGAGGCTGTTGAGTATTTGAGAAAGAACGGACAGGCTAAGGCAGAGAAGAAGGCAGGCCGTATCGCAGCAGAAGGTCTTTGCAAGGTCATGACAGATGGAGATAAGGCAGCAGCAGTGGTAGAGGTGAACTCTGAGACCGACTTCGTTGCAAAGAATGAGCAGTTTCAGGAGTATGTTACTGCAGTTGCAAAACAGGCGCTTTCAACATCGGCAGCAGATATTGACGCATTCCTTGCAGAGGCATGGAATGAGGATGCTTCAAAGACAGTTAAGGATGCTTTGGTTGAGAAGATTGCTGTAATCGGTGAGAATCTGACAATCAGAAGATTTGAGAAAGTGGTTGCAGAGAACGGCTGTGTAGTAACTTATACACATGGCGGTGGAAAGATTGGCGTTATTGTGGAGGCTGAGACAGCAGTTGTGAATGATGCAGTGAAAGAAGCCCTTACAAACCTTGCGATGCAGGTAGCAGCGCTTTATCCGAAGTATGTTTCTTCCAGTGAAATCTCTGAGGAATACAAGGCACATGAGAAAGAGATTATTACAGAGCAGATTAAGAATGATCCGAAGATGGCTGGAAAGCCTGAGAAGGTGATTGAAGGTGCTGTTGTAGGACGTCTCAACAAAGAGCTTAAGGAAGTATGTCTGCTTGAACAGGTATATGTAAAGGCAGAGGACGGAAAGCAGACTGTTCAGCAGTATGTGGATTCTGTCGGCAAAGAAAACGGAACAGACCTTAAGATTAAGAGATTTGTACGTTTTGAGACAGGCGAAGGAATTGAGAAAAAGGTTGATGATTTCGCGGCAGAGGTTGCAGCTCAGGCTGGAATGTAATTCTGTAGTAAATATAAAAAGCCCCATTGTCAGTTGCTATAAGACTGACAATGGGACTTTTTTTGTATTCTATCATATCCATATAATGAAGAATGCACGTTTAGGCAGCATAATCAATATGAGCGCCTTTATACCGTGCCGCGTCTAACTCCTTCTGGTTCTTGGTGTAGGGGTTGTCCTCGTTGGCGTATTTTATTTTGGTGTTGGTTACGCCGCCGGATACGTAAGTACGCCCGCATTCCGGACAGATGGACGTATGGATTGTCACGGAAGCATTTAAAACTTTTCCGTTTTTCTGTGCGGCCTTTTTGTATGCGTTTGACACATGCTCTCCCTCGTGGGCACGTACCCGTGCACCTGCCGACTCCGGAGAGATATGAGCGGCAGCTTTGAACGAGACATTACCTTCGTCGGATCCGTCCTGATATTTTCTGTTGGCGCATGTCTCGCATTCGGACGGTGCGGAACGGCGGCCGGCTTTTTTGATATCATCAGGGTTTGCACCTTTTTCTTCCGGTCTGGCAGAGGGATTTACAGCATCCGGATTCGCACTGTTTTCTGCTGGTCCGGATACGGGAGCCATTGTATTCGTATATGGGGAATAGCTGGGATAGTATCCCGAAATATTGCCAATAGTCATAAGACAGACCTCCTTTTTAAGCTTGGAATATATAGAAAGTATAGCATAAAATTACCAGTATGGGAAGTGCTTACGTAAATTGATAAAAGGAATAACTGTAACCGTTTTTTACTGTTCGTCTCGGTTATCCAGAGCCAGAGCTTTTTCTTCATGTTTGATTTCCCAGTGTATCAGAAACGTGAGAATGCTGCGCAGCAGGATAATAACGCCCAGGATACCAAGCTCCCCCCACTCACGCACGACGACGGTACGCAGAACCTCGCTTCCCATTTTGAACTCGAGTGACAAGGCAATTCCTTGAGCCAGTTCCAGCCTAATTCTGGAATCACGTTTCATCCAGTACCAAAAGCATTTTATTGCCGTGAAGACGAGGATGGCGACACCGAAAAGTTCCAGTAGAATGGTACAGATTTCGACGATATTGGTCAGTATCTGTTCCAGAATGTTGATGATTGTGTGCATTGAAAAACCTCCTGCGTTTATTGTGTGCTCTCGGAAACTCGAACCCCTTGTTTTATAAGGCTTCAGAAATTT
>CAJTTO010000020.1 GCA_910579275.1 uncultured Lachnospiraceae bacterium | reverse complement strand
GAAATTTCTGAAGCCTTATAAAACAAGGGGTTCGAGTTTCCGAGAGCACACGGAACAGGAAGGAGGTGAAAACATTGGATTTTAACACATTCACGTTATCCGTTTTCGCGGGAGTCCTTGCATATTACATATGCAAATGGATAGATAGGACTTAAATAGGGCAACCTGATTCTATCCGAAGGTGTAAGTTACCTTAAAAACTAGAAAAACCCCAAGTGTTTCCTGCCCTTGGGGTTTTTCATGGTTGCCAAACATTGGAACCATAACACATTCACTTGTCAAAAACAGTATAGCATATGCATTTTCAGAATGCAAGATTCTTTGTATGACAAATCTCCTTCAGGAAAACTTGATTGCCGGTTTTTTGTCTTACAAATAACAAAGGGTACAAAACAGTCTGCAGCACCTACATTCCACTGTCCCATACCCTTTTGAGATTGATGATAAACATGATAATATCACACCTGGTTCCTAAAATCAACATAAATTGACAAATTTCACCATATACTATATTATTATACTGTTACCGTCCTATACCTGGTATCAGGGAGGGGGTGCCGTAGTGTCAGAAATACTAGCTTTTATTACATCTGTCATGGCAAAGGTGACTGCCTATTATCTTTGCAAATGGCTTGACAAAATGTCCAACGGTGACAAGCCTGAGTAATAAGCCAGCTCTGAATGGAATAGAAACCCCCAAGTGTTACCAGCCCTTGGGGGTTTCGTTTGCAATGTCAGAATTGCAATACTAGCTTTTGCCTACGGCAATTATAGCATATGCATTTTCAAATTGCAAGATTCTTGTATGACAAATTTCTTCAGGTTTCCGGAGACGTCGCACAAATTGTATGACAATTTTCCCTGCAAAATCCTGTTATCTGTTCCGGCACACTACTTAGACACCATAACTCTTAATTAGGTGTCCAGAGTCTTCGGGATAGCGTTTTTATTAGAAGTGAAGAGCGTCCACATCACATTGCCCTTTTCAGTTTGATATAAATGCCCACAAAACAGGTATATGGTTTAATAATCGTCTCAAAGTGCTGCCTATCGTCAAGCGCAAATTTTTTATCTGTCGCAAGCCAGTCATCCCATGCTTTGCTAAAGCAATCCATTTCCCATGTTTCCACTGACTCGATTCTATCGCTGTCGCCAATGATTTCTTTCCAGAGTTTTGGACTTTTAAACATATAGGCATTATCTCCGAGCCAATCAGAAAGAAGTTCTTCAGCACGACCTGCATATCTATCTTTCAGTCCGGGTATTCCAATCAAAACAACTCCGTTATCTTTCATAAACGGTAGAATTTTTTCCTGAAAAAATCCCTTATTTCCCGCAAAATAATGGTAAGAATCAATACTAATGAGCGCACGAAATTGCTTTTTTTCAAAATGAAGGTTGTTTGCATCTTCACAAATAGGTGTTATCTGATCTCCGACACCCCACTCAACAAAACGTTTCCCATTTTCTTCTGCACTTATCCATAAGTCGTTTGCAAAAACCTTCGCTCCAGTCTCTTTTGCAATAATAAGACTTGTCAGTCCCGTCCCACATCCTAAGTCGAGAACCATATCATTAGGAACCAACTGTAAAGGATATTTATCAAATAGCTCTGCTAATATCCTTACGCTATTGGGACCCATCATAGTTTCTGCTGAAATATATTCCTTATAATCAACAATATTCATACACTACCCCTCCTATTTATTCCCAGTTTATCTCTCTGTCAATGATGAATCGAAATTCTGTCTAACGCCCCATACATCTCACAACTCTAATTTCAGTCTGAATGGGCACTAGTGTACTGTCCGGGTAACAGTTCAGCCCAGGACTTTGCACCGGCTGCAAAGTCCGTGAAATAGCGTAGTGGCAGAGATGCATCAAGACACCACGATGTGGTTTTGCATGGCTTGATGCTCGTAACAGGAAGCCGAAGGCGAACTGTTACCTGTCCGGATTATATTCAGGCAAACCTCCTTGCCTAAATTTCCATCAGACTGCGTTGTCGGCGGTCAACGATGCCACCGCATCGCCTCCCTTCTCCGCCTTGCTGATGAAAATTTATCCTGCGGAGTTTCGCCAGATATAATCTGGACAGCACACTAGATCGTGTTTGAAAATTACTTTTACCTATGGCAATTGTAGCATATGCAATTTCAAATAACAAGATTCTTAGTTCCAATAGAAACAGTGAAAGATAACAGTTCAGACCAAAACTTTGCATTTACTGCAATGTCCGTGAAATAGCGTAGTGGCAGTAATGCATCAAGCCACGGTACGTGGCTTTGAAACCACGATGTGGTTTTGCATGGCTTGATGCATATAACAGGAAGCCGAGGGCTGAACTGTTACAGTGAAAGTAACAGTTATTGGGTTGCAGAAACACGGAAAAGCGTTTAGAATGAAATCATAGATAATCCTACTGCACAGATAACAAATGGAAAGAAGATGAATTTTTATGAACAGGATGCAGAGCAACAAAGCCGGAGGCTTCAATGAGACTGCGGGGAGCGACATTGTGAAGGATACGCTGCACATGGCATGGCCAGCGGTATGCGAATCTTTTTTTGTCTCACTTGCCGGCATGATTGATTCGCTGATGGTAAGCACAATGGGCTCTTACGCTGTGGCGGCAGTCGGGCTGACGACACAGCCTAAATTCATGGGACTTTCCGTTTTTATCGCGGTAAATGTCGCTGTGTCTGCGCTTGTCGCGCGAAGGCGCGGTGAAAAAAAGAAGGATGAGGCAAACCGCATTTTGCTGACGGCTTTATTTTTCATTTCGGCAGCCATCATTGTTGTGTCTGTCTTGTGTGTGGTATTTGCCAACCAGATTATTCACTTTTGCGGCTCTGCCGAAGATACACATGACACAGCTGTCATTTATTTTCGTATTATTATGGGCGGAATGATTTTTAACGTGATTTCCATGGGGGTCAATGCAGCGCAAAGAGGCGCCGGAAATACAATTATCGCCATGCGGACAAATATCACTTCAAATGTTGTAAATGTCATCGGAAATTATCTGCTTATCAACGGGCATTTTGGATTTCCCGCACTCGGCATCTACGGCGCCGCAATCGCTACCGTATTCGGAACAGTCGTTGCATGTATCATGAGTGTCTGCTCCCTGCTGAAAAAAGACAATTTTGTTAGTCTTCCATATATTATAAAAATGAAAATACAGTTCTCCACTGTTTCCCTGACGCGAATTGTCAAAGTAGGATATTCCGTGTTTATTGAACAGGTGCTGATGCGTATCGGTTTTATGTCCACTGCGATGATGGCGGCAGGATTGGGAACAGCTGCCATGGCGGCGCATCAGGTTGGAATGAATATTCTGGGGCTGACGTTCTCTTTTGGCGACGGGATGCAGGTTGCCGCGGTTGCGCTGATTGGACGGAGCCTTGGGGAGGGGCTTCCCGAAAAGGCGAAAGAGTACGGAAAAGTGTGCCGGCGCATCGGGATGTGCATTTCCATTTCTTTGGCAGTCGTTTACTTTCTGGGTGGCGAGGCACTTTACAGGCTGTTTTTTGAGGAGGACAATATTGTTGCCTATGGCGTACAGATTATCCATGTCATTATTATTATAGTACTGTTTCAGGTTTCCCAAGTCATCTATATGGGATGTCTCAGAGGCGCAGGCGACACGACCTACACGGCGATTGCCTCAACCGTCAGTGTCACGGTTATCCGGACGCTTTTCTCCTACCTGTGCGGTATCGTCTTTGCATGGGGCATTCCCGGAATATGGCTCGGGATCCTTGCTGACCAGATATCAAGGTTTCTGTTTGCATCCATCCGCTTCAAGGCCGGAAAATGGACAGGGATTAAAATATAAAAGATATAACACAGAACTAGAAATTGTGATATAATGGATGGAGATTCATAGCGACTGTTCAGTACAGCACTGTGCACTTGCTGCGGAGTGCGTAAAAAAGCGCAAATTGCGCCAGGCATCAAGCCTCCACGAAGTGGATTTGCATGGCTTGATGCTCGTAACTATGAAAGTACTGAATAGTTACGATTCATATTAAATAGGAAAGGATGATAACCACATGACATTTGAATTTACGGATGACTGCATCACGGGTATAGATACCATAGACGACGAGCACAGAAATCTTTTCGCGCTTCTCTCCAAGGCTTATATTCTTGCGAGCACTGACTACCACAGCGACTATTACCAAGAATTGAAAAGTATTATCGAGGAGCTGGATCAGTACGCAGAGACACATTTTACACATGAGGAAGAATACATGATGCAAATTCGCGACCCTGAGCTGATACGGCAGCGTGCACAGCATGATTTCTTCCGCGATAAAGTGCGCGAGTTCGAATTTGTAAACATTGATAATGAAAAAGAACAGCAGAAAGTCCTTACCGAGCTCGTGAAATTTCTCGCAAAGTGGCTTTACCGCCATATCCTGAGCAGTGACATACTAATCGGAAAGCTCCCCCCGCTTGAGGAGTGGATGGTTCGTGAAAATCCCTGCGAATTTACAGACGAATACCTCACCGGCATCGAGCTTGTCGATATTGAGCACAAAGAACTTTTCCGGATTGTCGACAAGGCAAACCGTCTGGTCAAGTCATTCGACAGTCTCTCTGGATTTGACAATATTATCGCTATCCTGAACGAACTTAGGGAATACACAAAGGAACATTTTACTGACGAGGAAGAATACATGGAAAGTATTCATTATGAAGGCTTGGATGCGCAAAAGCGGGCACATGAAGCGTTTATTGACAAGCTCAACAACATTGACCCGAATCAGCTCGAGGAAAATCCACAGGAAAATCTGCAGGAGCTTCTTGAATTTTTACTTGGGTGGCTTATTAACCACATACTACATACAGACAAAAAAATACCCGTCACCACCTAATAAACAAAGTCAAAAAAAGACCACCAGTCTAAACGGCTGGCGGTCTCTTTTTTATGCACACGGACACCCGAGTAGGGAAAAACGCCTCTTCCCTACTTGATTTTGTCTTGAACTTCTATCGGATGTTTTTTCATGGATACAATGCACAGTGCTGCCACAATGATAAACGGAAGCCCTGACAAAATTCCTGTTGGCGCAGGACCCACAAAATAATTTCCGCCGTCAAATGTAAGCAGCGTCGCCTGCGACATCATGACATTGACTGCGCTGTGCGCAAATACCGAGGGAAACACGCTCCCTGTCCTGAGACAGAGAAACGAATAGATGACTCCCGTCACAGTGCCAAAAACACACATCGCCAGAATATTCACGATCGGAAATCCCGCATTTGCATTTCCATAGTAATAACCCACCGCAACCAGCGGCGCATACCATAAACCAGATGCAAAACCGCACAAGACCATGGATGGAACCGCGCCGAATTTCCTGTAAAGCTTCGGAAGCAGATATGCGCGGAATCCCCATTCTTCGCCAAAACTATTGATAATGTCAAGCACTGCTGCCGTAAATATTTTAATGAGCAAGTCTGTCCGATAAACTGCCATGATATCTATGTTGTCCGTCTGCACATTCTTGTCCGCCATACTCGCACTGTAGACCGTCATAAAATTTCCCATCTGCGGGTCAAAATTATCCCGAAATACAAGAAAATAAATTACAGCGCCCAAAAAGGTAAGCGCAGTCATTCCAAACCAGCCAAACAAATACAATGGCTTATGCTCCGTAAAATTGAACTGCAGACCGGACTTTGCAAGTCCCTCCCGTGTCGCGATTCTTGCCACCACCACTGACAGCGCCGGTGTGAGCATCAGTTGGGAAACCATATTGGCTGCCTCCTGTATGGCTTCGGCATTCCCGCTGCGGTACATTGGAATAATGCTGAAAATCTCGGTCAGCCACGCGACGCCGAAACAAAGTCCCATAAATATCAGAAGGCGTTTTGTCTCGACCGTTTTGTCGGTCACACCGATAAGTTCTTTTTGTTTCACCTGAGGCTGCTGCTGTCTCTTAAACCGCTCCGTAATGTCAAACGCATTCGCCGCATCAGTGTTGTCCTCTGTTTCACTGGTTTGCGTTTCTATATCCTTATTTACTGTTCCCTCATCCTTATTCAGTTTTTTCTCTACCTTTTTTTCCAGCTCTGCCATATGCATCTCCAGTTTCTCTGTTATTTTATTTCGTTCGCCATCATGTAAAAATGATGATAAATACCGCCAAGCGCCATCAGTTCCTCATGGTTTCCTTCCTCCACAATTCCCTCGTCTGTCAGCACCAGTATTCTGTCAGAATTTCTGATACTGGAGAGCCTGTGGGCGATTGTGAGGGTCGTGCGGCCCTTTGCCAGTTCGTTCAGCGATTTCGCAACCGCATACTCACTTTCATTATCAAGGGCGGAAGTCGCCTCGTCAAGAATCAGTATCGGCGGATTTTTCAAAAATACCCTCGCAATGCTTATCCGTTGTTTCTGACCGCCGGAAAGCTTCACGCCGCGCTCACCGACATATGTGTCATATTTATCCTTAAGATTTTGAATGAACTCGTCTGCTCCGGCGCGCTTTGCGGCTTCCATTACTTCTTCATAGGTAGCCCCCGGTTTTCCGTAAGCAATATTGTCATAGACGGTTCCGGAAAAAAGATACACTTCCTGCTGCACGACGCCGATGCTCTGCCTGAGACTTCTCAATGTCAGTTTCTTGATATTCCTGCCGTCCAGCCTTATCTCACCGCGCGACACATCATAGAATCTCGGTATGAGATTGCAAAGTGTCGTTTTGCCGCCGCCCGAGGGGCCTACAATCGCAAGCTTTTCCCCGGCATGTATGCTTAAGTTGAGGTTTGCAAACACCTTGTTGTGGTCGTCCGGATACTCAAAACTGACATTGTCAAATACAATTTCTCCCTTTGGGTTGACAATATCCACAGCATCGTCATCATCAAAAATTTCTATGTCCGCGTCCATTATCTGCAAAAAACGCTCAATTCCCGTAATGCCCCGCTGGAACTGTTCGGCAAACTCGATAATCCTGCGAATCGTCGCAATCAATGTGGAGACATACATCACATATGCCACCATGTCACCGGGAAGGATTTTTCCGTCCATCAGGAAAAATCCGCCGCCAATGATAATTGTAAGATACATGAATCCGTCAAAGACCCTTGTGGAGGTGCTGAATATTCCCATCAACATGTACGAATGTGTCTTTATTTTCAAAAAGTCCTGATTGCCCTCCTCAAACTTCTGTGACTCAAGCTCCTCGTTCGTAAATGCTTTTACCACTTTCTGCCCGAGCAGGCTGTCCTCAATCTTTGCATTCAGCTCGCCAATCTGGTTTCTCTGCTCGCTGAATGTCTTTCGCATCTTTTTGTTGATAATCCTGCACACGACAGTCATAATCGGTACAAAGACAAAAATCATCAGCGTGAGCGGCAGGTTAATCCGTCCTAAAATGACAAACGAAATGACAATCTTGATTGCCGCAATAAAAAATTCCTCCGGACAGTGATGCGAAAACTCCGTCACTTCAAACAAGTCATTCGTAATCCTGCCCATTATCTGACCGACCTTTGTATTGTTAAAATACGTATTTGACAGCTGCTGCAAATGCGCATACGCGGCGCGCCGCATGTCTGTCTCAATCTTTGCACCCATCACATGCCCTGTGTCCGCCATATAATAATTTGCCAGTGCGTCTATGATGCGCAGCACAAAGTACACAAGCGCAAGTCCCACCACCATGCGCGCGGTCAAAAGCGCCACATCCTCAAGGGCTGTGTTTGTAATCCGCCGGATAATCAATGGGAGCACAATCTCGCATACCGTCGTGAGCGCCGCGCAGAATAAATCTGCGCACAACGTTCTGCGGTACGGTTTAAAATAGGGCAGAAACCGTCGGATAAGCACGCCTGTCGGATATTCGTTTTTTGCATTCTGTCTACTCTGCTCCATTTCTGTTCACCACCTTAATCATCAATTCTGTTCCGGTCACCAATTTATCTCTTGTAACAATTAGCAGCCGATATTTCAAAAACGGGTTCAGGCTTTGCATTACCTTCTCCCTGTCCGTTATGTCAAATTCTCGTCTTTCCAACTCCTCACAGCTGCAATCCATAAATAAAAGAATGCATCTGCAGCGCGCATGGTACAGCTTCAGATATGCACAAAGGTCATCCAAATCTGTCTTGTTATCCACACTTTCATCCACAATATCCTCCAAACTGCCGCAATCTGAAAATACTTTTCCCATCAATATAAATGACATTGGTGTCACTTTTGAGTATATTGCATTTCTTTTCCAATAAACCACATTGCTCCGCATGTTCTGAAACATCCTATCATGCTTTTTGAGGGAGGACACGGCATCCTTGATGGAACTGTGTATGAAATCCAAATTGCCCGACAGATTTGCCACAAAGGCAATTTCAGGTTCGTGTCCTCTCACCGCGGCATTTGCAGGCGCATGAAATATTTTGTCAACCCTCCTATTTAATTCCGTTTTTTGAAACTGTGTCAGCGCCATCACGATTTCCCTTTCTTATTCTTTAAAGACTTGTAAAATATTACCAATTTGACAAGTCATATGTTACATTATTTTTTAGCACTTTCCAAATACTGGTTGACAATCTTCTCTATGCTTTCCCTTGAAATCGGATAGTGAAATTCCTTGATAATCCTATCCACTGTATATCCGTGGTCAACCAGATGCCTGATGGCTCCGCCATAGGCAAAATCCTTTGTAAAGTTGGACAATGCCTCCTCAAAATATCCGTGATTGAACTCTTCCATCATACACTCCATTCTCACAAAACAATATAAAACAGTTCCGTTTTTTCTAAATGTCAGTCCTTCTCATCTGAACTAGAGCGTGTTTGAAAAAACATTCCTGCCAGCTACACGTCCCACTTTGCATGATAATTCAGGTTACATAGCCCGCTATGCGCCCTTCATTTGGCACAAATCTCCCATAAATTGTGACGCATATCTGACAGAAAGCAATTTTCAAACACGCACTAATCAAGGAGTATCATCTAATCAAAATTTTTAGACCATACTCCTTTTTACACATACAATATAAAATCTAAATCTCACTGACCGATTCCACCCCTTTTAATTCCTGCAACGTATGCAGGTATGTCTCCCTGCTTATTTTTCGGGGTATTCGGAAAGTCGCTACAACCTGAAAATGCTGTCCTTTTGCTTTGGGCTTGTCCACATAAAAGCTGTCCACAAAACAGCCGGTTTCTTTCAGGTGCCTTGAGACACCGGTAATCGCTTTTCCGTCGTCAACTTCAATATAGAGGGTCAGATACCGCGAATATCGGTATACCTTGTCCTCAATAAACGGTATCATATGAACGCCCGCGAGCCAGACTGCTGTCAGAATCACTGCGCCGTCGAGAAAACCGATGCCAACCGCAAGACCGATACACGCGCAAGTCCATATGCTTGCCGCGGAGGTCAGTCCTTTAATCTGATGACCCGAAACCAGAATGGAACCTGCCCCGAGAAAGCCGACTCCGCTGATGACCTGAGCTGCAATTCTCGATATATCCAGCCGCTCCGGATAAAGCTCCTCAAGATATTGTTCCATCAGCATGACCATGGCTGCGCCGAGGCACACGGTTATCATCGTCCGCGCGCCGCCGCCGCGCCGTTTCACGCCCCTGTCTATCCCGACCACAATGCCGAGAACCAGAGACAAGACGATTCTGACCATAACCGTGCCCCATGTCCAGTCGGAAAAACGTGTCGTAAACATCTGTCAACCACCCTTCCCGACAATTTCGTCTGAATCGAGCACTATGGTAAACGGGCCGTCATTTAAAATCGACACTTTCATTTCCGCGCCAAACTCCCCATGTTCTACATGGAACTCCTTCTTTTGGATTACATCAAGCACATATTCATACAGCGCTTCTGCCATATCTGGTTTCCCCGCAAGCGTAAAAGACGGCCTGTTTCCCTTTCTGCAGTCCGCATACAAGGTAAACTGGGAAATAATCAGAAATTCTCCGCCGACATCCGATATAGATAAATTCGTCTTTCCGTCCGCATCATCAAAAATGCGCAGCTTTGTCATCTTGTCTGTCATTTTGTCGGCTATTTCCTTGTTGTCACCATCCGCAACACCGACAAACACCAACAGCCCATGGCCTATCTTTCCAATCACTTTCCCGTCCACGGACACGCTTGCTTCCCGAACGCGCTGTATTACAAATCTCATCTTATTCCTCCATATATGATATCCATGCACTTTCATTCCGGCAGAAACTCATAGTATTACTATAATATTGTCCTTTACTTTATGCAATGCTTTTTTGAAATTTCACCATACAAATTTGTAACCGTTCAGCGTTCGGCTTTCTGTTACAGGCATCAAACCGTACCGCTCCGTGGTAGCTCGATGCGGCTGTCCCAACTAAATTTTACTTTTCATGCACTGATGAAAGTTCGGATCCCTTGGACGGTTTAAGTCGATTCCCCTCGCTCTCGATGTCAGGACAAACAAAAGCTGCAGCGGAATCATATATTCTAGGACAGAGAAATCAGTGTCTCCGAGAAATCTGCAGGGCAGCACATCATCCCCCGTACAGGATTCCCCGTCATGCGGCATATTTATCACATACTGCGGATTTTTTTGACGGCTGTAATACCAAAATAACCGCTTCAACCGCTGAACCTCATATCCCCCTGCCGGAAACAGATACAAAAATACAGCCTGTTCTGTCACCGCATTGTACATTCCATGCATAAATTCCTCCGCTTCATATCCGCGAACCGCAAACCTGCAAGTCTCCGAAAATTTCAGAACCCCTTCCCGCAACGCACTCGCGAGACTGCCGCCGGAAAGAATCATCAGATTTTCACAATTCTTTAATTTTTCCGCTGTCCGCATGCACCATGGCAGACTGTCATCCAGCACGGTTTTCATATTGTTCACCACATTTTCCAGACGTCTTGTGTAACCGGCTGCCGCCGACATGGATAGTCTTTGACAGCTCTGTGCAGCTGCAAGTATCAGCAGCAGTAGTGTGGCAACGGTGGCTGTATAGCCTTTTGTCGTTGCGCCTGCATCCTCATATCCGCATTCTATATAGAGATTGGCGTCGCTGTGTCTGGTGATTTCCGTGTCATGTTCCCCCGTTACCGAAAGGGCTGCAATTCCCAGACTGCGAACCACATCCAGCGCCCGAATGACTGCCGCACTGGTTCCCTGCTGTGAAATGCCTATGACAACCGCGTCTTTGGAAATCAGGAAAGCTTCCTCCAAAATTGCTGTTGGGTATACAGGAAAAACCTGTATACCCAACAATCTTTTCGCAAAGGACGAAACTGCCAGCGCACTGTTGTAAGAGGAGCCTGAACCAGTCAGATAGATTTCCGATATCATTCTGTCTTTAAGAAAGCACATACTCTCTTTTAAAATATGCTGATTTTTTTGCAGGATATCGCGGAGGATATCAGGTGTCTCATAAATATATTGTAACGCATCTCCCTGATAAACCATAGTTTTACATCCTTTCGTAACGATTCAGTACCTTCATAGTTACGAACATCAAGCCATGCAAATCCACTTCGTGGAGACTTGATGTCTGGCGCAATTTACGCTTTTTTACGCACTACGCAGCAAGTGCGCAGTGCTGTACTGAACAGTTACATCCTTTCTTTTAATTAATCTTGATAATGTTTTCCGTAACCAAACGCCCCGTTTAAAGTACATACGTGCGCGGCAAATTTTGATGCCTCCCCCAGAGAAAAGCGTATCGCATCCGGTTTTTCGGCTCCTTTTTTTATCTGGTCAACAAAGCAGTCCAGAAAGGCTGTCAGGAAGGAATCCCCCGCCCCCATCGTGTCCACGACATGTTCGATTATCGTGGCTGGCTGCATGTAAAACTGCTGCCCGTCATACATGATACATCCCTTTGAGCCCCTTGTCAGGGACGCAATCTCCGGCCCCAGCGAATGAATGAACTTCAGATGCTCCTTTGCCGTCTCGTCATCCCCATCAAAAGAACAGAATGCGTAGGTCACGTACGGCGCATACTGCATATAATATTCTCTTGATGAATCATCTGAAAAATCAAAGGATACTTTGATTCCGGCATCTTTCATCACCTTGAGCTGCGATTCCGTATAGCAGTAGTTTCCGGTATGCACAAAGTCAAACTGTTTCATGTACTCCAGATCAAACCTGTCCAGAATGTAAGGGGTCTTTCCCCTGACGCCTCCCTGATTGTAATCGCCAAAAATCCTGTCGCCGTCCTTGAGTGTACATTTCGACCATCCGCTTTCTCCCACAAGCTGCCGGCACTTGACAGTCTCTATCCCCAGCTCATGCAGAACCGAAATCACAAACTCCGCAATATCGTCACTGCCGAAATACCCCATGTAGGCAGACCGCTCCACCTCAAAAATCTGAGAGTAGGCACACAGATTCACACAGTTTCCGCCGGGATACATCATGTGGGAATGCTCATACAAATCCACAACGTTATCGCCAAACCCTAATACTTTTGTATTGTACTTTGCCATGATTCTCCTCCCTTTTTCTGTCTTAATACTCAACGACGCCCATATATCTTCTCATATCCAAAGGATGTCTTCTCTTGTCCTGAAGACCTGTGCGGTATGCGACAGACATTGCATAAAATACCATTGGGCAGAAATATTCGTTGACACTGGCATCTATTTCGTTGATTCCAAGTTCCTTGGCGTCGATTACCTCATATTTTTTTGCGTATTTTTCCAGGAAGGCAAGCGCCCGCTCATCCATCACTCTCGCCGCACCGGTACCCATCAGCAGGATGTAAAGATGCGCCTCGTCCGTACACTCAAACGGCCCATGGAAATATTCTCCGGAATGCAGGTAACAGCAGTCCATCCACTGCATTTCCTGCAACGAGCAGATGGAAAATCCATACGCCTGCGAGTATGACGCGCCAGATCCCATAATATACAGGAATGGTTCCTCAAAATACTTCTCGGCAAATACCCATGTGCGGTTCTGCACTTTTTTCACTGCCGCGCGGACAATCCTGTCTGCCTTTTCCAATCCGTCCAGAATGGCATCATATTTTTCATAAGACGGCTCCTGAAGTTTCATCAGTTCGTTCAGAATCCGCATCACGATGCCCTGCGGCCTGTCTTTTTCGTTCGTGTCATCTTCCCAGCTGTATACGACAGGGTTCATTTGTTCCTGCGCACAGACGGACTCGGGGTTATGTGTCATGGTGATTATTGCCGCGCCGCGTTCGGCTGCCAGCTTTGCAGCTTCCACAGTCTCTCCTGTATTTCCGCCATGAGAGCAGAGGATGACAAGCGCCCCCTTTTTCAAAAAACGCGAAGGCGATACGATTAGTTCCTTGGCTGTCAGCCAGTGGGAATGCATTGTCTCCGACTCGGCGTTTATAAAGTAATAGCCTGGGTAAAGATCCACAAGTGACCCGCCGCATGCGGTGAGAAATACATCATTGATGCTTCCTTGTTCCTCATAGATTTTTTTGATTAATTCTTCTGGTCTGTTCATTTTTCTCTCTCCTTTTTCTCATTTTATTTTCCTACAATTCCTTACATTCCTGCAGAAATTGTGCAGAATATAATTGCTATCACTGTTAATAGAAGGAATAGCTTCCAGATCGTCTTCCACCATTGGCCGAAAGATATCCTGCAGATTGCAAGTCCTGCCACCGTCGTGCCGGCCACCGGACTCATAAGGTTCGTAAGCTGGTTTGCATACTGCAGGGCTGTCACTGCCGCCTCGGGATTCACGCCATGCAGATCACACAGCGGAGCCATAACCGGAATGGATAACGCTGCCAGTCCCGAAGAAGACGGTACCAGCAGGGTCAGCAGCGACTGCACCGCATACAGTACGCCGGCGAACATGACATTGTTCGAATTTGCCACTAAGCCGCTTAAGGCGTTCAAAATTGTATCAATAATCATTCCCTCCTGCGCAACTACCATGATACCGCTGCAAAAACCGATTACCATTGCCGCAAAAGCGATATCCTTCACGCCATTGAGGAATTCCTCCGCAATTTCTTTTTCGTTAAGCCCTCCGGCAATTCCCATCAGGATACCCATTCCGAAAAAGCACGCGGACAGCTCATTCATATACCATCCGAATTTCACAAGCCCAACTACGACCAACACCATGCCTGCGACAAAAATCGCCACTACCAGCTTCTGACGCAATGTCATTTCCTGCGAAAAGTCAATATTTGCAGACATTTCCTGTTTTTTGATAAGATCGTCCTGATACGTAATTGACTTTTCCGGATTCTTCTTTATCTTCAATGCCCGCCACGTCACAAACGTAATCGCAATTGCCATCATAATCACCCACTGAACCATGCGGAATATCAGCTGCGGATTTCCCTGAATTCCTGCCACACCCTGTGCGATTAGCACGGAAAACGGATTGATGGTGGACGCCGCGTACCCCACGGTTGCCGCAAGACATACTGTCATAAAGGTGGTCATGGAATCATATCCCATGGCAAACATAATCGTCATAATCAGGAGATAAAACGGCACCAGCTCATCGGACATGCCAAAGGTACTTCCGCCAAGTCCGAACAAAGCCATCAGTATCGGTATAATCAAAATCTCCTTTGCACCCAACTTATTAACAATCTTCTGGATTCCGATTGTCAGCGCATTTGTTCTGGTCATTATCTGGAAGACGCCGCCGATGATGAACACAAAGGCAAGCACTTCGATAATAGACTGAATCCCTCTCCCGGGAGCCATTAACACCTGCCAAACGCCCTGCCGTAGGTCTGTCCCGTCATCCAGCACTTTCTCAACGGTATGATACGTGCCTGCAACCGCAACGCTGCGTTCGCCAGTCGATGTCTGCATCATTGTCCGCTCAAATTCCCCGCTGGGTACTACCCACGTCATGACCGCAACCACAACAATCAGGAAAAAAATCAGTGTAAGTACATGGGGCATCCGCAATTTCCATTTTTTCTCTTTCATATATCCTTCGCCCTACCCTTTCTTTGTGTATACAATGCTGCCATCCATTATGGTCAGCACAACTTCTGCCTCTTTCGCCTCCCTTGCATCCGTCTGTAAAAGATTCCTGTCAAAAACGGCAATGTCCGCCAGTTTTCCGGTTTCCAACGTCCCGAGCTTCTCTTCCATTCCGATGTTTTTCTGGCCTCCTATCGTCCATGCCTTGAGCAGCTCGGCAACGGAAAGCGTATTTTCCTTCTGAAACGGCTCTTCCAGACCGTCCATATATCCGCCGCACGAATAATATACCGACTCCGGAACGCTTGTGACCATCAGGGGAAGATCTGTCGCCCCGCTCAGACAAATGCCGCTATTCTGCATTTTTCTGCGGTTCCAGTAGTACTTTCCTCGCTCCATGCCGATGGTTTTTTCGATCGTTTCAATCAGTACGGTTCCGGAATCCAGAGACATAATCTGAAAATACAGCTCCGCAGTCGCCCCCATGTCCCCCAGCTTCTCCAAATCATTTGGATCCGTAAATTCCATGTCTGTTAAAGCATGCCTGTTTTTCAGCTTTCCATTCACTTTTTGGCATTTATCATAAATGTTTGCAATTTTTCCGACTGCACCGTCTCCCTGTGCATGAAGCGACCATCGGAATCCCTCTGCGTCCGCCGCCAGCACGTCCGCCCCAATCTCCTCGTAGGGAATTGCAATGCTGCAGGTAAAGGTCTCGTTTTCGTATGGCTTTTTCAAATCGCCCTTGCGTGCGGCAATCGTTCCGTCCGTCATGCAGTTAAACCCGCTGAAACGTACCTTATCCCCTGTAAATAAGTCCCGCATCTTTCTTGCATGTTCCAAATCCATCCGCTTCCCGACCGGCTGTGACATAAAGAACGTCCTTAAATGGAGCGCATCGGAATTTTCCATTTCTTTCAGAAAATCCGTAAATCCGTAGAAATCGTCAAATCCCATTTCCTTTACTGTAGTCACGCCCCGCGAATTCATCAGGTACATATAATCCGCAAACTCTTTCTCGATAAAGGCACGGTCATTCAGGTATTCCCGCATAATGCGAAAGTATTTTTCCGGATAACAGGTATCCGGCGTGAATTGATAAACTTCCGAAGCCTTTCGGTTCATGATACAGGTAGACCTGTCCGCCGCAAACAGGATAACCGGCTTTTCGGGGTATTCCGCTTCCAGCATCCGCTCGCCTTCCTGCTGACTCCATTTTTCCGGATTCCACCCATGCCCGAACAGTGCACCCGACGGTTTCTTCTCTGTGTCATAAGCTTTCAGAACCTTTAATCCTGATTCATTGTCCGTCACCCCTGACACATCTGCCCCCAGATGAAAAACCGCATAACCGGTAAAAAAAGTGTGCGTGTCTACAATTCCCGGCATGACCAGCTCCTCGTCAAAGTACAGCACCTGTTCTGCCTGACGGATTGTCTCCGCATCCGGCACCCCGTTTTCCTTTTTCACGATTCTTGATCCCGTGATGCAAAGATACCCTTCGGATTCGTAGTCGGATACACCGTCAAACAGATGTCTGGCTGCAATTACCATTGAATACTTTTTGTTCATTGGCTCTTCCTCCTTTCTTGCATATTCATCATATCATCATATAACGTTATGATACAACATGACCTTTAATAATACAGAAACTTTGTGAAACATCCATAAATATGAAATTTGCTTTTGGTGAAACCGGACAAAAAAACATCAAAAAAAAATCAGAATCGCATCATTTTTTATGATGTATCCTGATTTTCTCAAATTTTTATAAAACGGATATAACCTTTCAGATGGACAGGCTATACCTGAAACCGGCAATGATTTCATAGCTGATGTACAGAGGGTTTTCTTTGTGGTCATTGATGTAGCTCGTCAGTATCATAACCGGCTCACCCACATTCATCCTGAGATATTCCGCTGTCGTCTGGGAAGCCAGACGAACTTCTATGACACTTCTGCCTTTCTCTGATTCCTGAACATGATACTCCTCCTTAATCAGTCTGTACATAGAGCCGTTTTCCAACTTCTGCGCCTGAAATTCCGGAAACGTGTCAATCGGAAAATAAATATGCTCGTATATAATCGGAAGGCCGTCCGCGGAAAGAATCCGCTGAATGTGATATAATGACTGGCTGTCGCCCATATGGAAAAAATCCTTCTGCCAATCCTGTGCATCCGTAAAACTGCAGGAGAGAACATGTGAGGACGGATTTCTTCCGTTCGCCCGACAGGATTCCGAAAAACTGATGTTGTTATCCTGTTCTATTTTGCGATAAATTTTGGGCATTTCCACAAAAGTACCTTTTCCCTGCCGCTTGACCAGAAATCCCTGAGCACACAGCTCCTCTATGGTTTTGCGCACTGTAATTCTGCTGACGCCATATGTATCTGACAACTCCGTTTCCGTCGGAATCTGATCCCCGGCCTTATACTGGCCGTTTTGAATATTGTCCTTGATTACCCTCATTAGCTGGGCATATAATGGCTGCTGCGAATTTTTATCTAATATCATAATCAACCTTCTCCCTCCATAATGTTATAACCTATTATAACATGCTTATGTAGAAAATTCACTATACGGATCTGATTTTCTGCTGACGCCATTATGATTGCGTTATTCCGTCCCAGTAAAAACCTTGCAGCGCTTTGCCGACATTCTTCCTCTGGACGCCCATGTACACAAAAAATGGGAAACCAAACCGATGGCATCCCATTCTTTATATCTTATTGTCCAATTAATTTTTCCAGTGCCGCGCAGGCCTGTTCATAATTTTCAAAGACGATTCCGTTGATGCCGAGGTCTTTGGCAGCCTCGACATTTTCTTCCCTGTCGTCGATAAACACACTTTCTGACTCCTTCAAATGGTATTCGTTTAACAGGTGCGCATAGATATCCGCATTTGGTTTTACCATCCTGACAAATCCCGAAACTACCTTTCCGTCAACCGCGTCAAGAAACGGAAACGAACCGCGCTCTGCATGAAGTGTGAACATATCCCTCGGATAATTCGACAGCAGATACACCTGCAGTCCTCTGGATTTAAGCTGCGCAATCCATTCTTTGGCGTATGCATATGGCTCCACCAGCTTGTCACGGTTATCCCACACAAGATTGAACGCGTCGAGATGCGCCCTGTTCTCTTCGCGGAATTTCTCAAGGATTTCGGCCTCCTCGTAAACGCCGTGGTCAAGCTCTGCCCAGAGCGGGCTGCCAAATACAGACTTCTGAAAGGCTGCGCGCGTTTCCTCCGGAAGCCTTAAGTCCTCCATCAGCGCGCGCCACCGAAAATCCACAAGGACATTTCCAATATCAAAAATCACATTTTTTATCATAATTCCACACCGTTCTTCTGCAAAAGCGCCTGTGCACTCTCCACGGAATCCACGCCAGTCTTGTTCTTAATCGGCGCAAACTCGTAATCCCTGACCACCTCATATGACAGGCAGTTATCCAGCAGATGAATCATATCAAGAACCAGAAGCTCAAATTTGTAGCCGTTGGGCGCATCGGGCTTGACAAGCGCTCCGCTTTCATTAATATAGGGTATCTTTTTCTCAACCACATGCACAGGCATTTTCTCATTCAGAATTTCTTCAAGCTTATCGACACGGAACAGGTAGTTGAGAATCACACCGAAATTATATGAAAGCTGTCCGTTTTCCTCCCTTGAGTTGATAATCTCATCTGTCATCTCATAGTACTCAACAATAGAGGGCTTTCCGTCTTCCAGACACAGCACCCCGATTTTTTCATTCGGGTCAGCCTTTCTGACCACCTTCGCACCGCTTACGCAGCCGGAGTCGAGCGTTGCCCCGACAAACACTGGATCCGCAATCCGCTGCAATACGTTGTCAACCGCAAAAATATTTAACCACTCGATGCCCCTTGCCTTGACATCCTTTAACACGCCTGTCACTGACATGGAATAGAACCAGCCGCCGTTTCCGTTTGGCGAGAGTGAGAGGGAATCCGCAGACTCCATATACAGCTTTCCGTTGAAATCAACAGACGGTGCCATCTCCTGCTTAAAAAATTTCACAAAGTCTTTCGGGTAGCCGAAATAGTCTTTTTCCTCGAAAAAGGCAATGGTTTCGGCGTCATTTTTATCACTTGTCATAATATAGAGCGGTACAAAGCAGCCCGCCTTGTCCGTGACATCAAGTAAATTTCTGATTAGGCGCTCAAAAATATAGATGTCCTTTGTAAGCCCGATATTATACTTGCCCTTTGGCCCGTCGGAGCCAAGTCTTGTTCCCTGTCCGCCTGCAAGGAGCACCGCGCCTACCTTGCCTGCCTGAATTGCTTTCAGACCGGTTTCCTCATATTTTGCCCTGCCCGCTTCGATTTCGGACACCTCAAGCGCCGACAGCGGCTCTAGCTTTCCTCTTTCCATGGAAACCTCCCCATGACCTGCCATGGAGACAATTGACCAGTCAATTTTATCCACCTGAGCGGCAAGTTTTTCTTTTCCCGCCGCATCTAATTTCTCGTATGCTTTGTATATATGCTCCTGGCCATGCTCTTTTAACACACGCAGCAATTCATTTTCATTCATCATTCACCTTTTCCCTAACCTTTCAATATAATAATGATAACAGTTCGGCGCCGGACTTCCTGAGACAGGCAGCAAGCCCGCGGCACACCCACAACACTTACTTCATTTATACAACATTTTATGGGCGGATGTAAACACTTATTTTCATTATTCCCAATACTTTTTTTATCTTAGTATATAGACAAATATCAAAAAATTTTGTAGAATAGAATTATTGAATGCATTTAACTTTAAAGAAGGAGCCTGCCTATGGATTTATTTTCAAAAGAAGAGGCTGACGTAATTGGCGAGATCTCAAACATCTCTATCGGCTCATCCGCTACGGCAATGAACCTGATGCTTGGACAGCCTGTCAAAATTACGACACCGAGTGTTTCTCTGGTACATAGAAACGACATTTTAGAAGACTATGAACATTCCTGCATACTTGTAAAAGTCCAGTATACGCAGGGTTTGTTCGGTTCCAACATGCTTGTTCTCAAAGATGAAGACGCCAAAATCATCACCGACCTCATGATGGGAAACAATGGAACCGGGGAATATTCCCAAAGCGAGATATCTCCCCTGCATATCAGTGCTGTTTCCGAGGCAATGAACCAGATGACAGCAAGTTCCGCTACAGCGATGAGTAAGATGTTCGACAAAAAAATTGACATTTCACCGCCGACTGTCCAGCAGGTTGTCATTGAGGAATACGAATTTCCGGAAGACATACCAGATGATCTTTTTGTCAAAATCAATTTTAAAATGAAAATCGGTAAACTGATTGACAGTACGATTATGCAATTGTACCCTTTCGATCTTGCAAATTCCATATACAAATTATTCCAGAGGAGGAACTAAAATGGGTAAGAATATTTTAATTGTCGATGATGCTGCCTTCATGAGGATGATGATTAAGGACATATTGACAAAAAACGGTTATTCGATTGCTGCGGAAGCAGAGAATGGTAAAATAGCCGTAGACAAATACAATGAAACGAAACCGGATCTTGTGCTGATGGACATTACAATGCCTGAGATGGACGGTATTCAGGCACTTAAGGCAATCAAGGGAAATGATCCGAACGCGGCGGTTATCATGTGCTCCGCGATGGGTCAGCAGGCAATGGTTATCGAGGCAATCCAGTCGGGTGCCAAAGACTTTATCGTAAAGCCCTTTCAGGCGGAACGCGTTCTTGAAGCAGTCAAAAAAGTAATCGGATAAAAAAAACTCCTAATGAAACAATTTCATTAGGAGTTTTTTATGTGCTCAGACATCTGGAGGAGAATCATCAGCGGTAGCTGACGGGTGTCTGATGCACAAGCAGGGGAAAAGAGCATTCCCCTGCTTGATTACAACTTTTTTACCTAGCCATCGGCTGTGCATTAATCTTAAAGGTTACTGTTTTCGTTCCGCCGTATTCACCAAGTCCGTGAATGGTCACTTTCGCAGTACCTTTCTTGATATTGTTCGTATATCCTACGATTTCGAAATCATTTGGCGTCAATGGAACTTTCTGCCCATTCAATTTCATCGTAATCTCCGCAAAATCTTCTTTTTCCAGTTCAATAGAATTTCCTGTGTATATCTGAGGATTTATTGTTACGGCTGCCTTGGAAATGTTCTTATCGTTGTCAATGACGCGGAATGTTGTGGAAACACTTCCCGTATAATTGCCGCCCTCTGAAGCTGTCACGTTGATTGTAACCTCAGCACTGACTGCCGGATTTCCAGACTCATCTACCGGTCCTGATATGACATAAGAGTCATTTCCAATGGTAAAGTCCGTATTCTTTTTCAGCTTCTTTCCATCCAGATCCGTGATAACAGGAATCACCTTATTGTACTTCTTTGCATTCTTTACGATAATATCACCTGCGGTAATACTGCCTTTGAGATTTTCAAGGTTCTGTGGCTTGATTGTAAAAGGTACGTCCTTAATGGTTCCCTTATAATTGCCTTTTCCTTTGATTGTGACGCTTGCAGTATTTCCATCTGCGCTGACTTTCTTGTTATTCTTGTAAGTAAGCGTGTAATCCCTGCCCTGTATCAGGTTCAGGATGGTACCTGTGCTTGTCACAAAACGCGCACCTACATTCTCGTCGGAAAGCTTGCTGCCGCCCTTTGCATATGGTATCAAATCTGTTATAACATTCTCTGTTCCAAACGTGAACAGGCTTCCATCTTTAATGATATCATAGGCTGTAATCTTAAAGGTCTTCTTGACTGTTCCTGTATAACCATTGATTCCTTTTACAACCACTGTCGCCTTGCCGACATTCGTGTTGTTCTGGTATTCCACTTCATACTGGGCATAAGGCTTTTGCGCATCTGCACCCAGATTCACTGTCACTTCGGGTCTCAGTGCATCCCCTGTGTATTCCAGTCCCTTGGATGGCGCGTCTACCGTTACCATGTTTCCTTTCAGTGCCTGACCAGTAATCTTAAAGGTAACTTTCTTTTCACCGACATACTTCGTGCCTTTTCCTTTGATGACGATGGTTGCTGTCTGACCGGCTTCTGTGTTGACATTATCGTATTTTACAGTATACTGCTCATCCAATACCAAATTCTCATTTCTATAGGATACCGTAAATTCCGGTGTCTGTACTTTGCCGCGTTTTGCTGTCTCATCCCAAACATAAGGCTGAGGCGCGATTTTAGAAACCTTTACCTTGTTCATTGCAACTGCGGTTGTCTTGTCTGCAATCGTTATTTCAATGTCCTTATAATTCTTGAAATTCGTGTTTACTGCCTGCACTCTTACTTGATAAATGCCCGGCGCCTTGCCGTCATCTGCATTTACATACGCAACAGTGTAGTCCTTCTTTACCTTGAGTGTTTTTCCGTTGTATTTTACAACAGGTTTAAGTGCCACTGTTCCCTGAACCACATTGTCGGTAACTTTTACCAGTGCATACAAATCATCAATGGCAAGCGTGTTCATATCCACTTGGTCAATGACAAATTTCTCCTCAAAGGATTCAGAATAATTTCCTTTACCCTTGATTATAACAGTCGCTTCTTTTTCGCCTGTCGATGCATTTGTGTTGTCCTTGTAAGATAACGTATAATCTGTCTTTTCTTTGAGCTGTTTTGGCCCGTCATATACGAGAATGGCAGGTTTGAGCGCCTTTCCTGTGTATGTGATATGGTACTTGCCGTCCTCGCCCAATACCAATCCGGAATTGTCTGCCCACTTCGTCCAAAGTCCTTCGGGAATTTCCGGCTCTGTAGCTTCTACAAGTCCGCTGCGGGCTTCCTTCAGATTCTCATAAGCAAGGTCAATATCTTCCTGTGTTGCTGTTTCGCTTGTCAGAAGCTTTTCTGCTGTTGACATAGCATTCTTGAACGCTGTCCAGCTCTTATTCGTGTAATTGCCCTGTCCCTGTGCCAGAATGTCTCTGTACAGTTCAACCAATGCTTTGAGCTTTCCGTTATCCACAGCGCCTTCCACTACTTTGAGTGCATTGTAAGCCGCCCTTAAAGCGTCCTCTGCCTGCGCGATTTCTTCCGATGTCGCATCCGGCTTCTCGACAACTGCCTTCGCTGCTGTCAGTGCATTTGTAAATACTGCCCAGCTCTCATCTGTGTAATTGCCCTGCTCCATTTTTTCGTATTCTGCAATCAGGTCTTTGAGAGAATCAATCGTCGGTTTCCGTATTTCCAATCCGTTATAAGCTGTTTCCAGATTACTGTAGGACTTGTTCACTTCATCCTGTGTCGCATTCTCTTTTGCCAGAATATCTTCCGCTGCATCCAGCGCATGTATGAATATTTTCCAGCTCTCATCTGTGTAAGCGCCCTGTCCCTGTTTTTTGATTTCCTGATATCTTGCTACCAGCGCCTTCAGTTTTCCAGTGTCCACAACGCCTTCGGGAACCTTTAATCCGCGGTAAGCTGTCTCGAGATTTTCTTTGGCTCCTGTCAGTTCACCCAGTGTCGCTGCCTGATTTGCCACAGTCTGTTTTGCTGCTTTCAGTGCATCCTGAAATGCTGCCCAGCTCTCATCTGTGTAGCTGCCTTTCTCAACCATCTCGTATGCTGCGATTAAATTCTGAAGTTCGTTTCTCAGGTACGCTATTTTCTGCTGCTCGTTATCGCCGTAAATGGAATCTGTGTCAACGGTCTCACCCTTGACAAGAACCATCGCCGATATCGGTGCCAATGTCACTTTACCGTCCGAAACTGTGCTAATGGCATCAGTGCCTGCCTTCTGGTCATTGATGCAGACCTTCCAATCGCCTTGTGCAACGCCATAGCTGTACATGTCAACATCTTTTGCAGCTGTATTGGCATTAAAGATTACCACGATTCCATCAGATACTTCATCCGCTATGCTGTCTTTTCCGTTAATGACAAACATTACCAGTTCTTCTGAAATCCATTTGTACTGCACATTGGCTTTCACTTCTGCCGCTGTTGTCAGACGAAGAGCTGCATGGTTTTTGCGGAATGCGATCAGTCCTTTGTAGTAATCCCTTACATTTCGATAGTTCTCTTTGTCGAGATTACTCCACTTGATGCTGTTGACCAAATCCGATGAGTTATAACTGTTTTCAACCGGTTTTCCGTTCTCATCAATTTTTTCCCTGAGCAGTTCTTCTGCTGCATGAATCAACGGAATACCCTCTGATGTCATGTAAATTGCAGCCGCTAGATTGTTCATCTTCGTCTTATCTTCAAATGACGCATCCTTTCTTGATACGGACAATTTATCCATCAGGGAGTAATTGTCATGGCATGACGCATAGTTTACTGTCTGCGTCGGGCTCTTGCACCAGTCGGTCGCCCCGGTAAAACATTTTGCAAGCAGTTCTTCCTGCCCTGTTGCTCCGGAAACAAATCCTGTAGATTCATGGCTGAACGTATCACCCTTTAATAAATTGCGGATTGTATCGCTAAAATATGCAAACTTCGGTGTCTTTTCAGAGGTCCACTGTGTCGCCATGATGACATCGTCCTTGCTGACTGCTGTATCCATCTTCCATCCTTCACCGTAGAATACGACATCCGGATGTGTTTCATGGACTGTATTTACTACCTCGTTGATTGTGTCAACATCAAGAAGTCCTACAAGGTCAAAACGGAATCCGTCAATATGATACTCATCTGCCCAGTAATTTACGGAATCCACAATGTACTTCTTTACCATGGAGCGCTCAGATGCCGTGTCATTGCCGCATCCTGAACCGTTTGAGTAACTGCCGTCCGCGTTTGTTCTTGAAAAATACTTCGGTACTAGCTGATTAAAGCTGAATTTGTCCGCGTCATATACATGATTGTAAACAACGTCCATGATGACATTGATGTTGTTGTCATGCAGTGTCTTGACCATCTGCTTCATTTCCTTTACTCTGACTGCACCATTGTACGGATCTGTCGAGTAAGAACCTTCCGGCACATTGTAATTCTTCGGGTCATATCCCCAGTTATACTGCGGTGTATCGAGTTTCGACTCATCCACTGTCGCATAGTCATAAGAAGGCAGTAAATGGATATGCGTTACACCCAAGTCAGTCAGGTAATCCAGACCAGTTGTCTGCCCTGACGCATTCTTTGTTCCCTTCTCTGTCAGTCCCAGGAATTTTCCTTTGTTCTGGATTCCTGAAGATTCGTCAATAGAGAAATCCCTGACATGAAGCTCGTAAATAATAGAGTCTGTATAAGTCATGCCTGCATTCGGGCCACGGTCGGTTGACCATCCCGCAGGGTTTGTTGCATTCAGATTAATGACCATTGCACGGTTTCCGTTTACGCCGGTTGTCCTTGCATATGGGTCACATGCCTCTGCAGTCGTTCCGTCCACATCTACGCTGTAAGTGTAATAAACACCGTTTAAGTCGCCTGCTTTTTGTACAGACCAGACGCCTTTTTCACCCTTTTTCATGCTGAGTGTCTCAATCAGGTCATCCGCACCCTCTGTTCCGGAAGTATAGAGGTTCACCTTTACACTGTCCGCTGTGGGCGCCCATACCTTAAAGGTTGTCTTGCTGCTGGTCCATGTTGCACCGAGGTCATCTCCTGTGTATGTGAACTCCTGCTCAAACGCATCTGAAGAATAAAGGCTTGGCATTTCTACCGGATACTCATATTCATCATAGAACAGGGAGTACTTCTTCGTGACTGCCTCCATACCTGACAAATCGCTTCCAAGACTCAGTTCATACTCGTTTTTGTCTGCGCTTGCCAGTCTTACCCCTGTAATCTCGATTTCTGTTCCGTCAGCGCGTTTTAAGGTAAAGATACCGTCTGTACCGCCTGTAATCGGTACTCCTGTGACAACCTTAATTACATTCTTGGCGCTGTTATATTTTACAGAGAGAATCTTAACGCCTAAGAATACATCATCGCCCAATATTCTGGTTCCCGGGAAAACACCGGATTCCACATAATAATCAACCGTTCCGGATAGAATATCTGAAAGATCAACGAAACAGTCTTCCGGGAAATCCTTTCCGCCTCCCCAAGGATCAGTTGGAGTACTCTTGCGGATGATATAGTTCAGCACACTTGTCGAACGGCCTTCCAGTTCAAATGTTACGACCTTTGCGCCGTTTTCATCCTCAGAATCAAAATCGTACTGCTTTCCTTCTGAACCTACTCTCCAAGACCATACATTCCAATTTTCATAATTGCCGTCAGGTCTGTGGTAGTGCAGTCTCAGTGTAATCTGATTCTTGTCTTCTACGACCTTCACCGTAAACTTGATACTTTCTTCCCCTGCTGTCGCTGTCAGGTCAATTGTTTTTCCGGCGAATGTCTCTGCGACTGTGATTTTGCGGCTTGCAGCATCCAGCGTCACACCTTCCACTTTATCCATGGAATAAGTTACTGCCACAAGTGTTTCTTCTCCGGTTTCTGACATGTATGTCAGTTTTTCCGGAAGTGTTGTCGCTTTTCCTTTTGCAATGGTAAGAGTGGGCGCAATCAGACCCTTTTCATAAGAACTTGGCACAAGCACAATTGTACCGCCATTCTTTGCTGCCGGAATGGTAATCGTGACTTTACCGTCTTCCGAAACCGTGTACTCCTGATTGCTGTATAAATCCCTGTATGCGGTAATTCCGCTATTGTTGACTGCAAAACTTACTTCTTTTCCTGTGTTGATATCAATATTGATTCCGACATAGAGCGTTGTTTTGTTATAGCTTCTTGAAAAAACATCATACTTGTCCGCATTGGTTCCGCTTACAGACTGTCTGGTACCCTTTGCAAATACATCTGCATACTCGCTGCGGATAGAAAGCATTTTCTTATAGTGATTGTATATACTGTTGTCCGTTGTTTTTTGTGTTTCCAGTTCTGTCCAGTCAAAATCATAGCGGTTGGTCTGTTTTGGATAATCATTCATTCCTGTCAAACCGATTTCTTCGCCATAATAAATGACTGGCTGCCCTTTTGCCGTAATCTGCAGGGTAGCCGCTGCATAGGCAGCCGCTGCTACATCCGCCTTGGACCATCCTTTATCGATTAATGCAGCCTGAAAACCATTTTCGTCATGACTGCTCAAGAACTGGCCTGTTAAATAGGTATTGTTCAAAGCCTTATTTCTGTCTGCGAGTTTCTTCTCAACAGATAAAATACCACCGCCTACAAACTCGGTTGCCCAGTCATTAAAATCAAAATCGAGCAGAGAGTCCATCTGTCCGTTTCCGATTCGGTTTCCGTTGTTCGAATTATAGCCTGCGCCAAAGTACTCACCAATCATTTTGAATTTTGGATTGGCCTTGGTCAGCTCGTTCTTAAATGCTCTCCAGGTTGTATCTTCCACATGCTGGACTGTGTCCACGCGGAAGAAGTCAACACCCTTCTTTGCCCAGTCTACCTGCCACTGGATAATCTTGTTTCTGACTTCGGGAAGCTCTGTCAGGAAGTCAGGAAGCCCTGCCTGATATCCGCCAAGCTCATGATCTTCTTCATTGACATCCGCTTTGTCTCTCAGCATGCCAGGGAATTGGTCGGTTTCTTCCATGCCGTAGCCTGCATGGTTTACCACGACGTCAACCATAATCTTCATGCCTTTTTCATGCGCTGTATCAATTAATGTCTGAAATTCAGCTTCTGTTCCAAGCGCAGGATTTAATTTTGTAAAATCGCTTGCCCAGTAACCATGATAAGCGGCATAAAACGGAACATCACCTGTACCATCTCCGACTGTCACACCCTTTATGTTCTCGACAATCGGTGTAATCCATATGGTGTTGACGCCTAATTCTTTCAGGTAATCTAATTTCTCCGTAACACCCTTGAAATCGCCGCCGTGATATAATCCCGCATTGTCACCGGTAGTATCCGCACCGTTTGCGGCATTGTTGCTGCTGTCTCCGTCAAAGAAACGGTCTGTCACCATGAAATAGATAACAGCCTCATCCCAGTCGAAATCGCTGCCTGTTTTCTCCTTGACTGTTACGGATGCCTCTGCAGTTAATTTTGTTCCGGTAACGCCTTCCACTGTGACAGGCAGCTGATATGTTCCTGCTTCAATATTGTCCCTTACGGAAAGGGTAACTTCACACAGCTGCGGGTCGATTGTCAGGTTGTCACTGATTCCTAGTGCTGAGGCATCCACAGACGCACTCTTAATCAGAACCTTGGAACTTTTGTCACCGTTGAAAACCAGAGATAAAACACTATTCTGCGTATAATCAATGGATTCCACTGATAAAGCAGCACCCACGGAATTCAGTTTCATCATGGGTTTTTTATCATAGACACCCACTCCGTGAACATACCAGAGTTCTGCTGTTTTTTCACCTTTCTTGATCTGGTAAAACCTGTCTTTATCCTTACCGGCCCAGCCTGCCTCACTGTCGCCCGCGGTCGGTTTTCCAAGCAAACCGATTTTTTCATAAGGGGTGTCCATCTCTGTGGTCATCCACTGGATGCCATTTTCTGTATCATTCAGTTTTTCTGCTGCAAATGAATACAGCTTTCCTGGATTCGCTGTGCCTGCCCCCCATACATATAAATCAGGTTTACTGCTTTCCTGATTAGGAGCGGCAGGATTGTAGTAATTGATTGTATATTGGTAGGTCTCGAGGAATGGATTTTTGTCATACAGACCTTCCCCATAAACAAACCAAAATTCCGCTGTCTTGGCATCTTTTTTGAGTTCATACGTCCACTCTTTTTCCTGTACGCCCTCAACCCAGTCACCCTCAGGTCTTGCAATAATATTGATATGCGGGAATGGTACCTTAACCGTAGCCGTCAGCCATGTTTTCCCCTTATCTTTGTCTTCATCCTCTGTAAGCGCTTCAAACTTATACGCCTGTCCTTCTGCCGCGCCCGGACACTTATCCCAGATATGTAAGTCCGGTCCACTTCCTTCTGAAGGAACCTGCGTAGGGATATCCTCACCGGGATTGTAATAATGAATAGTATATGTGTACTCTTCGGTTCCCGGTACATATACAATACTGTTCCTGTCAGGTTTTGTTCCTTCTACCTGTTGACCATTGGGATCGGGCAGCCATACACCATCTTTAGTGCCATCCTCATAATGGAACTTATACTCATATGATCCATGTGACATTTCTACTTCAAGTGTATGTATGCCAGTCGTCTCATCCTTTGTCATTTTGTAAGTTTCATTATCAACCCAGCCATTCATTGTTCCGCGTACATACACGTCATCTACTTCACTGTTCTCGTAACGGAACGTTACTTTATTTCCGTTTACTTCCGGACTGATAATTTTATTTGGGTTGTCGCCCTCAATAGTTAAAATACTATTTTGGTCAGTATCTAATGTAAATGATTCATTATTTGGATCACGTACCCATCCTCCATCTACAACAAACTTGTATGAATAAACATCCGGTGTCAATGCAGATTCTGTAGTATAAGAGAAAATACCTGTCTGTTCATCCTTTTCCATTTTCCAACAGTTTTCATTATCTGCCTTATCAATCCAGTTATTCATGCTTCCTGCTACAAGTACTGTTTGTGCAGAATCATTTTTGTACCGAAATGTTACTTTATAATCACTTTTTATTTCAGGGCTACTTACAGGCGTTGTTGAAATGATATGCTGTGTTTCCCCACCTTTTTTCTCTATCCAAATCCAACGCTCATAAGTATCGCTTTCAAAAGATTCTGACGGAATAATTATATCCGCAGTCTGTTCTCCATTATTGTTGTTATTAAAAATAACTGCAAAACCACTATCTTTTGGTATTTGCTGTTCAATAGTAAAATAACCATCTTGATCGCGCGAAACTTCTACTCCTGGCCATTCGCCTGTAAAACCATCACCCCAACTCTCACCATTATGTTTCGCATAAGATGCTGCAACCGTATTCCATCCAAGAGAATTTCTAAAATGCAATACTATATTTACTTGTCCTTCAACAGGATTTTCATCACCATCTACCAGAAACGCGTCGCTTTCCTCTTCCGTCGTCTCCGTTTCCGTCTCTGTCTGAGTTACTGTTTCTGTCTCGGACTCTGTCGTCGTTTCCGTCTCGGATGCTGTCTCTGTCTCTACTGCAGAAGACGTTGTCGTCTCTGTGTTTCCGCCTTCACTGGTTTCTTCCGACCGTTCACTCTCACCAGTCTGCGTAGATTCCGCTGTCGTTTCACTCCTTTCCTCGTTATTTGTCTCCTCTGAATCAAGGCTCTTTTGAACCTCGCCGGTTTCTTCACTGTCAATGTCTTCGTCCATACCGCCGGTTTCGGCTTCTCCGTCAGGTGTTTGTGCTTCACTTTCTGCTGCCCATACAGTGGAAAGCATGCCTGACGAAGTCTGTACGTTGGAAATGACCATCGCAAACACCAGTATCAGACTTAACATACTATTTGCTATGCTGCGTTTCTTCCTACAGAATTTCTTTTTTTGATCCATACTTCTTCTCCTTTCTTTTTGCAGAAAACAGTCTTTATGGGAAACCGTTTTCCATTCATTACTACAAAAGGACATTTCCAAAAATGTCCCCTTGTAAAGATAATTTATCTTATCGTATTTTCATGCAAAAAGTCAATATATGGACGAACTTTTTCGAAATAATCAGCATTGTGCAACTTTATTCTCTTTGAATTTGTTACTAATTTATTTCATTTGTACATGATGCTCTTTTTTTAAGCATTTTTAATATGCAAATTTTATAATTAACCATTTTCTGCTAAATTTCATTAGAAAAACATAAAAAAATAACAAATATAATTCCCCTTCATTTGGTCAGACTGTAGACAACAAAATTCTAATGCTCCATCCGGTCAAAAATGTGCATGTGATTGTACTATTCTACTGCATAAAATAAAACGCTAAATATTTAGTTTCCAAAAGGCATTGTCTAATGTATAATGAGAACAACGAAAGAATGTGATATTTTGAACACAACAGCGCAGACACATCAACAGGATTTAGAACGTCTGAAATTACTTCGCTAAATTATATATGTGAATGGAAAGTACAGGGGCAATGATGAAATCGGAAAATTAATGCACGATTTTTCATGCACTAATCCCGATGATATGAACTATGAAGCACTTGCTAAAAAAGCAAGGTATTATAAGCAGGACGAGAAAGGAGTGGCGACCATGTGTAAAATTATGGAAGATATGAGGAATGAAGCAGCTAGAGAAGCAGCACAAAAGGCAGAGCTAAAAAGTGCAAAAGAAACCGCAGAAAGACTGATAAAAATGGGAAAACTATCACTGGAAGAAATTAGTCTGTGTGTGCCGGCTTTATCAATTGACGAGCTAAAGGAACTCGAAGCCACCATTATGCAGTTAATATAGTTTCAATTTGATATCAATAAACAGTATAAAGACGCATGGAACAACAAATTGTTACCATGCGTCTATTCTTTTTCGATATGACTTGCGCAAAACCACATCCTCATCACAAGCGGCTATCCGTATCATCACTTTCTTCGGTCTCTGCCTTCCATGTTCCCATGATGTTTTCATTCACATCCTCGAACAGGTTTTTCTCGGCATCTTCCCCGATACTGTTCTCGTCTTCCTCTATTTCTTCCTGCGCCGACTGCGCCCTTTTGTCGTCCGCCATGGCACGCATAATGCGGTTGATATCCTCCGGCGTAAACATGGAGATGGCCTGTGCCAAATCACCGAAGTTTTTTCTGTTCACTTTAAGGCTGCCGCCGTTCTCCAAGGGAATTGTCAGCACATCCTTACTGTTGCTCATATCGCCAAGACAGATGGCGTTTTTCTCATAGTCACACGAAAACACAACGCCATTATAAATAATCTCGCCATTCTGCGCCAAATTGTCATATGGACAGGACTTGTATGTCCCATTCAATTTGTCCAGATAAAAATTACGTTTTGTGCTTTCACTTTGCATATCCAGATACAGGCTGTTCAGACCTTTTTTCTTTTCCAGCTCCTCTTTTTCCAATGCTTCCTTGCGCCGTTCCTGCTCCAAACGCACTTGTTCATTGTTTATATCCACTTTGGAAAGCAGCTTATCCCACTCTTTTACCGTAAACGTAGCGCTTCCAATCGAAAAAGTCGGCTCCGTCTCACCGTTTCGTACCTTCTCGGCAATCTCACTTTTTCGGTTGCTGATGCACTCCATCAGCTCCTGCCTTGTCATTCTCGCAACCTGATTAATCTCCATCTACAATTCCCCCTCAATATACATATCTATTTTTACCCTGTGCCGGCCATACCGCAAAGCGGCTGGATTCCTTATACGTTAATTTATGATATATATATCGTACAAATAAACGGAATTGTTTACAGAAGCGGCGACAAAACCTTAAGCGCCGCCTGCATGATTTTATTGCCAATCGGACGTTTCTGCCAGTTTTCCAGCTTCATCTCCTCGCACGCGGCCAGCGTTCTGTTAAAATCTTCTTTCATATCCATGACGGCATCCACCTCGCTCAAAAAAGCGCCGCATTCATAGTGCAGGTAAAAGCTCCTGTAGTCGGTATTGATGGTTCCGCAGATTGCGCATTCATCATCCGCTATGACATTTTTGGCATGGATAAAACCGGGCTTATATTCATAGATATGCACGCCCGCCTCCATCAGCTTCCCATAGTTTGAGACATTCACCATATAGACGTACCACTTGTCATAAATCTGCGGTACGATAATCCGCACATCCACGCCGCTCTCGGCAGCGCTGGTAAGATCGTCGCGCATGCTCTGGTCAAGGACAAGATAAGGCGTCGTAATATAAATATAATCCCTTGCCTTGTTAATCATTCTGGTATAGACACCCTCTATCGGATTGTGCGGATTCCGGTGCGGACCTCCCATAAACGGCTGTACATACCCCATCTCCTCCATCTGTATCGACGGCTTGTAATCTGCGTCGTTTATGTCCACACCCCTGTTCGCAATACGCCACATATTCAGGAAGAAACAGGTGAAGCTGTACACGCCGTCACCGCAGAGACGGATTCCGGAATCTTTCCAGTGCCCGAAACGCTGGATATAATTTGCATACTCGTCCGCTAAGTTAAAACCCCCCGTATAGGCGATATTTCCGTCTATCACAGTTATTTTTTTATGGTTTCTGTAATTAAACGTCATTCGCGTCACATCACGGTGAATCGGATTAAAAATGCTCATCTCAATCCCGCGGCTTTTCATATCCTTGCGAAATGCCTGTGTGTTAATCCGAAGTGTTCCGAAGTCGTCAAACAGAAGCTTTACCACGACGCCCTCCTTGACCTTTTCTGTGAGAACCTCCAAAATATCACTCCACACTTTTCCGTCCGCCACGATAAAGTACTCCATAAAAATAAATTTTTCCGCTTTCCTGATATCCGCAAGCATTGCCGCAAGGACTTCCTCACCCAGACCGTAGTACTGTACTTTTGTATTACTGTATACCGGAAAACCTACTTTTCTCAAATACCTGCTAATCTGCACTTTATTGGGATGCTGTTTCTCCAAATCCTGCGCAATCGCCTCATCCTGATTGAAACTCTGCATCGTCTGGGTATCATATTCCCTCAGACGCCGGAAATATCTGGAATTAATCCTTTTGCGCCCCCACATAAAATACAGGAACAGACCGGCTACCGGCAGCACAAGGATAATCACAATCCAGCTCATTTTGTAGGATTCCGCATTGTTCACAAGCGCAAATACCGTTATCACACTCACAATTTCCAGAATAAAATAAACAATGATGGAATATCGCATCAGATACATGGCAAGGAAAATCATAATGCCAATCTGTAAAAAAAACGCCATTCCCACTGTGACAGCCCGCAATATGCCGTAATACTTACTTCTCACGATTCCCATTTCAAACGATATCCTTTCCTGACGAACGCATACAGCCTTTCAATTTATGTTTTCATACTTTAGAAGTTGTAGGAAAAAATATACAAAAATACTAAAGTATGCATCTATTTCACTTCCATATATTGTGTGAAAATTATATCATAATATGTTTCCATACTCAATATCAATTATTATTCACTAATCTTGTCACTTTTTTTCTTATCTTGTCATGCCCCGATACTCCTCTTGTAATCCCTTGTTTTCACTGTTATACTGGAATAAAAACCATACACACCAACAATGAAAAGGAGGTATTTATGAACATTATCAAAACAGACGACTATAACAGGATGAGCTGCATGGCAGCAAACTACATTGCCGCACAGGTTACCTTAAAGCCAAATTGTGTGCTGGGACTTGCCACAGGTTCTTCCCCTGTCGGCACTTATCAGGAATTAATCCGGCGTTATCAGGCAGGGGACCTTGATTTTTCAAAGGTAACCAGCATAAATTTAGACGAATACAAGGGACTTTCACCGGAAAACGACCAGAGTTACCGCTATTTCATGAACACGAACCTCTTTGACCATATTAACATTGACAAGAAATGTACGTATGTCCCAGACGGTCTGGAGGATAATGCCGAGAAAGCCTGTGCAGACTACGACGCAGTGATTGAACGCTGCGGCGGCATCGACTTGCAGCTTCTGGGTCTTGGAAACAACGGGCATATCGGCTTTAATGAACCCGATACGATTTTCCCCAAGCAGACCCACTGCGTGGACTTGACAACAAGCACTATAGAAGCCAATGCCCGTTTCTTTGATTCCATGGATAAAGTTCCGAAACAGGCATACACTATGGGTATTCAGTCCATTATGATGGCGAAAAGGATTTTGGTCATTGTAAGCGGAGAAGGAAAGGCACAAATCGTAAAGGATGCTTTTACAGGTCCGGTTACACCTCAGGTTCCGGCTTCCATCTTACAGATGCATCCGGATGTGACGCTTATCGCAGACAAAGAAGCTTTAAGTCTGTTATCATTTTAACGCATGAGACAAAGGAGCAGCCATTATGATTATAAAAAACGGTCTGGTATTTACGGAGGAAAATCAGTTTCTTCCGCTGTCTGTTTTAACCAAGGATGACAAAATTACTTCTCTGGTTTCAGGTGATGTTTTGGCGGAGGATGGCGAACCTGTCATTGACGCCGCAGGATGTTATGTGATTCCCGGTCTGACGGACATTCATTTTCATGGATGCGACGGATATGATTTCTGCGATAACAGTATGGAGGCGGTGAAGGCAATCTCTGCCTTTTCCCTGAAAAACGGCGTGACCTCTATCTGTCCTGCCACAATGACAATGCCGCCGGAAACCTTAGATGGTATCTGCAAAACGGCGGCTGCGTTTTCCTCTGAACAAGCGCAAAAGCTTATCGACACGGATTATGCAGACCTCGTGGGCATTCACATGGAAGGACCTTTTATCAGCAGGGAAAAGAAAGGGGCGCAAAATGAGGCGCATATCCTTTCTCCGGACGAAAAGCTTGTGGAACACTGGATGACGCTTTCCGAAAAGCTGGTGAAGCTGATATCGTTGGCGCCGGAGCTTCCCAATGCCCTTCCCTGTATTGAAAAATATAAGGACAAAGTGGCATTTTCCATCGCACACACCGGTGCGGATTATGCCACAGCCAAAAGTGCGTTGGACGCGGGAGCCAACCATATCACCCACCTATATAACGCCATGCCCCCTCTCCATCATAGGGACAGCGGCGTCATCGGTGCGGCTTTTGATACGCCGGATTGTTTTGTAGAGCTGATTTGTGACGGACTTCATATTTCGGCGCCTGTGGTTCGCGCCACTTTCCGGCTCTTTGAAGACCGTGTCATTCTAATCAGCGACAGTATGCGCGCCACAGGAAAACCCGACGGCACATATACTTTGGGAGGACAGGAGGTCACCGTCGTAAAAAATAAGGCGACACTTTCAGACGGAACCATTGCCGGCAGTGTCACGCCCCTGTTCCAATGCATGAAAACCGCCGTTTCCATGGGCATTGCACTGGAGACCGCCGTTGCCGCCGCAACCATAAACCCCTGCCGCTCAATTGGCATTGATAACCTCTACGGCAGCATTACCCCCGGTAAGAAAGCCCATTTTCTACTTCTGGACAAGGAAACCCTTCAGATAAAACGCATCATAAAAGGCCAGCCTCTGGGCTGACCTTTTATTTTTATACAATTTTTTCTTACTTCATTTGATTCCGAAACTCATTTGCAGATAATCCTGTATATTTCTTAAACACTCTCGAAAAATGCGCCATATCCAGAAAACCGACCTTTTCCGCAATATCTCCGATGCGCAGGGAGGGTTCCCACAACAGCTCCTTTGCCTTTTCAATTCTGGCATTGTTGAGGATATCGGAAAAACTTTTCTCCACATGCTGGTTTAAAATCTTACTTAAGTGCCACTGACTCACGTACACATGGTCTGCAACATCAGAGAGCTTTAATTTTTCCATGTAGTTTTCTTCAATATACTTTACTGCATTCTGCGCAATAAAACTGCCTGCCGCAGTTTCTTCCGGCTCTTCGGCAGTTTTTTCATCATCTGCATATTCTTTTCTTTGGGACAAATTTTGTACCATAACCGAGACGGCTTCCTCCAATTCTTCCATTTTGGAGGGTTTCAGCAGAAACCGCGTCACCCCGAGACGTATCGCCTCCCTCGCATACTCAAAATCCCGAAATCCCGTGAGAATGGCGATTTGCATATGGGGATGCTCTGATTTCAATGCGGCAATCATGGTCAGCCCGTCCATCCCCGGCATTCTGATATCGGAAAAAAGAATGTCCGGATTTTCTCTCTTAATGATTTCAATTCCGCTCTGACCGTTTTCTGCCGTCGCCACAACCTGACAGTTCCATTTCTCCCAGGGGACTGCCTTGGACAGTCCCTCCACAATAATAGGTTCGTCATCAATAATTACAACCTTGTACATCTCTACCCCTTTACAGCACCTGCCGTCATACCTTTTATAATATACTTCTGCATGAATATATATACAATCATTACAGGAACAACCACAAGGGAAACCGCAGCAGCCATCAGTCCGTAGTCCGTACCTTCATTGGAAGTCAGTTCATTTAAGAGCCTTGTAATCGCCATGACTTCAGGTCTTCTTAAGAAAAACATCTGGGTGAACAAATCGTTATAGCTCCAAAGGAAGGAGAATATTGCCACTGTGGCAAAAGAGGGCTTTGTCAACGGAACAATGACTCTGAAAAAAATCTGTATCGGCCCGCATCCTTCCATAAAAGCGGCTTCCTCCAACTCAATCGGAAGACTTCTGATATATCCTGTAAGGACAATGATTGCAAAGGATAAATTGCCTGCCACCTGCGGAAGTATCACAGACAGCATGGACAGCCACCAGTTCTTAGTACCGGCGATGCCCCAGGAAGCCTCCATGGTGTACACTGGAATTACTGTTGCAAAAGCCGGGAACATCATTCCTGCAACCACAAGCATATATAAAACATTCCGTAGTTTAAAATGATACCTCACCAGAGCAAAAGATGCAAGTCCTGCCAGCAAAATAACAATCGCACATACCATAGTGGAGATGAAAATACTGTTTTTGTAGGCACCGAAAATATTTAAATTTTCAAATGCTTTTTTGTAATTTGCAATGGAAAACAACTCACCTATGGGCAATGCAAAAGAATTTTCCAATATTTTGTCCTTTGCCTTAAAAGAGTTCAGCACCACCCAGATAATGGGATAAATAGTTGTAAGCGCCCAAAAACAAAGACAAACATAGATAACGGACATGGACACCGAAAATTTACGCTTTTTCATTCCTATCCCCCCTTAATAATCTTTCTCTTTAAAGATTGCATTGACGATTCTGGATAAAGCCACACCTAAAATTACTATCATAACCGCAAGGGCACATCCGTAATCCACATCTTTTACAATCATGGTCTGATAATACATGTATGTACCTGTGAGGAATGTTGATTTTAAAGGCATTCCCTTAGGGAACATGGTCCATGGAAGGTCAAATACCTTGAGGGATCCGGTAACCGCAAGCACGACGCAGGTACACAGGACATTATGTAAAAGTGGAAGGGTTATATACCAGATTCTCCTTAACCTTGTGGCTCCGTCAATGGCCGCTGCCTCGTAGAGTTCCTCGGAAATATTATTCAATCCGGTCACGATAATGACAAAGTAAAATCCCACATACTGCCACATGACAGGGAGCATCATTGTAAACAATGCCCATTTTTCACTTTTCCAGTCGATAAGCTCCTGTCTTCCAAATATTGCAAGAAACTGGTTCAACATTCCTGTGTCATATAAGAAGATTAGATTGAACAAAAGACCCAGCGCAGTTGCCGACACGACAATCGGGAAGAAAAACATGGTTCTGAACACTTTTGCCCCGCGTTTGATATTATCCACCATGAGAGCCAGTAATAGGGCAATTCCTACCTGACCAAAAATGGTCACAATTGTCATAATCAATGTATTTTTCAGAGACGTCCTTACATTTTCATCTGTAAACAGTTTTACATAATTGGAATACCAAGGTTCGTTCCATACCTCTCCCGAAGTTCCCAACTGTTTTATCTTCATGCAGCTATCTACGATATTCTTAAAAAACGGAAAGTATAAAAACACAATCATAAAGATAAATGCCGGAAGTAGAAACAGAAACAGCGGTTTTTTATTTTTATAAATATTAGCTCCCATATGTTCACCTTCTTTTTTATGAATGCCGGAGATAAAATCTCCGGCATTTTAACTTACAATGTGCTTCTTTTTAAAGATCCGAGCTCCAATAAATATCAAGGCCTTCCTGCACCGCATCCTTTGCATCCACTGATCCGCTTACGATTTCAGGCATACCGTCAAATGTAGGCACTCTGCTCTCGCCCTGGAACAAATCCTGAACCGGTCCTGTAAAGGAAGTGCTGCCTGCTACCATCTTTAATGATTTCATCTGCAGTTCATTGAATACATTTTCATCTACTTCCGGTACATTCTTAAGGGCGCTTGATCCGTGCTGTGCGAATTCCGGAACGGCTTCGTCAGAAGTCATGAATGATACGAAGTCAACAGCTGCCGCTCTCTTCTGCGGGTCATCCCATGCCTTTTTCGTGATGTAATATCCGCTGGTCAAGCCACCGATTAAATCAGTTGCCTTTCTGCCGTCTTTTGCAGGCACATACGTAACGTCAAATTTCGAAAGTTTTTCTTTGTCCAGTGTAGACGGGTCATCCGGATCTGACTGGCAGGCGGATGCAATACCGTTTACCTTCCAAGAACCATCAAGCAAAAATGCTGCTTTTCCTTCTGTAAACATTGCAAATGTCTCGTCATCTTTTGCGGAAAGCGTATTCTCAGGGAAATATCCTGCCTCATAAAGGCCTTTGATATCTTCCATACCTGCTACCCATCCCTTTCCGATTTCATCCTCGACACTTTCCGGAACCGTCAGATGATTTTCCGGTGTGTTGTAATTGAAAATAGCGAACTCCCACCAATAATGAGGAATGTCACCCAATGCCGCTGCGATAGGTGTGTAGCCTGCATCTTTAATTTTCTGGCAGTCCTGTGTAAACTGATCCCAAGTATAATCTGCTCCCGGCATTGCCACGCCTGCTGCATCCAAAATTTCCGTGTTTACAAACATTGCCTCCCAGATTCCGTTTACCGGAACCGCGTATGCCTTATTGTCCACCCATGATACAGGAATACGTCCGTCATCCAGATTCGATGCATAGTCAGGAAATTCTGCGCGGATATCTTCTATGGATACCACTTTTCCCGCGTCGATGAAGTTGTTTGCATCCGATCCGTTAAAGAAAAACAGGACATCCGGTTCTGATCCGGTTTCAAAATCCGTTACCACCCGCACCTTAAACGTGTCATCGGCAGTTGCAGACATATCCTCGACTTTATTGCCTGTTTTTTCTTCCCACATCTGGTAGAACTTTTTGTAAGTTTTTGCATTTCCGTCATTTCCTGCAAATGTAGTGACAACTTCAAGTTCAACGCCTCCCGTGGGCTGGGGCTGTTCTGTATCCCCTGCCGAATCAGCACTTCCTGCCGAATCATTAGTCGTATCCACCGCTGCTGCCGTCGTTTTCGTGTTGTCATTTGCCGTGTTATCACTGTTTCCGCAGGCCGCAAGTGAAACTACCATAACACCTGATAAAATGGTTGCTGCAATTTTCTTCAATTTCATATAAGTACCTCCCTTTGTCTTTAAATGTTTGTTTTGATGCTTTTGTTTCCATCTGCCTATATCATACCAGACACAAGGGAAAATAATAATTGTCAGACTTGCCATTTATTGACTTATATTGTCCTTCTGTGACAATTTAACAATAATTGTGCTGACAGTTCTGTTTTCTTGGTCACTATCCACAGTCAAACCGCATTCTTCGCCGTAAATTATTTTCAGTCTCCTGTTTACATTCCGTATGCCGAGGCTGATATGGGATTCATCCAGTTTCTCTTCTCCCTCCCCCAAAAGCCTCTGTATTTTTTCCTTATCCGACTCCTTCAGAATACCGTCATTTATGACTTTAATATACAGTTTATCCTCCTCTCTGTATATTTTGATGTCGACACTTCCTTCTCTGTTTTCTTCCACCCCATGTTCCACCGCATTTTCCACAATGGGCTGTATGATAAGAATGGGAACGAACACACTTAATAAGCTTTCATCAATCTCTCTGCGAACCTGAAACCTCTCCCTGTAGCGGGTGGAAATAATATATAAATAGGCATCTACATAGGAAAGTTCCTCGGAAAGCACCACGAAACGTCTCTGTTTTCGGTTCATGGTGGCATTAAGCATTGTAGTGAGGGCTTCTATCATGCCGCTTACATCATGATTCCCGCTCATCCTCGCCTCCCAGTTTATGATTTCCAGCGTATTGTTCAAAAAGTGCGGGTTAATCTGGGACTGCAAGGCCTTGATGTTGGCATCCTTCAGGGCAAGCTCCTCCTTGTATATGGTTTCAAACTGATATTTTAACTCCGAGGACATTGTGTTAAATGCTCTATCCAGATACTCAAATTCATCACTGCTGTTCTGAACTTCCACCTGATGACCGTAATTCCCAAGGGCAATCTCACGGGCTCCCTGAATCAGCTCCGCCATAGGACTTGTTACTTTTTTGTGGACAAACCGAAAGACTACCACGATTAAAAGAAGCATGAAAAATAGTGCAAAGGCAAACGTATATCGCAGCACAACCGTTTCATCAATAATGCTTTTGGAATTCAACTCCACCACATAAGCAATCTGCTGTTCCTCCCATTCTACCACTTTATACACGTATGCTTCTTTCTGGTCATTATAGTAAACACTGTTGTCTGTGGGATTTTTGATGAAATCCTTGGAAAACCGCTTTTCCACTCCGTTTTTCATCAGCGCAACGCCGTCAATATATATTTCATAATCCTCCATTCCCCAGATACTGTTTAAGCTTTCAAACATGTCCTCAGGTTTTAGCTCCATAACAATGATGGCATAGGGAACAAAAGAACTGTTTACCAGATTTCTCACAAGATAAAGGTGTCCGTCACTCTCCATCATTGCAATTCCGGTATCCAGCGTTTTGCATTTCTCAATTACCTTCTCCTGTAAATAATTCATAAAATAATTTTTCCTGCTGTACAGCTGATTTCCTGTGTTGTTATCCTGATATGTATTATAGGTATAAAACAGCTCCTGCGGATCATCCAGAAAAAAAAGCATGGTACATAAAATACGGGCGTCATATTTGTACTGCTGAGCCAAAAAGTTATTGATTGCCCGTTTGTCTCGTATACTTTCTCCATAACGCAGATATTTGATGTAGCTGTCCCGTATGGTGCTGTTATATGAAGCACTTTTCGACGACGCAATCATTTCCCGCAGCTGCATGTCACAGATTTCCACCGCTTTGTCCGAGGAGACAACGATTGTCTTTTCAATCTGATTTTTTATCATGGAGGATACGGAAAAAATCATACCCAGCGTAAAAATCAGCAGCGGAAGCAGCCATCCAAACAACAACATTCTCACTATTTTCCACCTTAAGCTTTTTCTATTCCCAAGTGTTCCCATTTTCATTGCTCCTTTTTCATTCTTCACCAAACTGCATCTTTCCTTACCGCACCCGTATGCATAAAAACAAACGGTTTTATAGTTTATCATACCATAAAACCGCCTGAAAAAATTACTTTAATCCTAAAAATTCTTCGTAGATACTGCTTACTTTCTCCGCATCCGCTTTCTCTGGCATTTCACAGAAGATGCGCAGGAGCGGCTCCGTTCCGGAAAATCTTGCAACGACCCATCCTCCGTTTTTAAAGTAAATCTTACATCCGTCCATGTAAGAAACACGCTCTATCTCAAAAGGAATCTCCGGTACTTTTCTCTCCTCCATAAGAGTTTTGTGCATCTCGACTTTTTTCTCCTGAGAAAACTTATAATCCCGCTCCTCCATATAAATCGCTCCGCACTCCTCCTCTATCATCTTATAGATTTCCGAGAGACGTTTTCCTGTCACCGCAATCATCTCCACAAGAAGGGCTGCCGCATAAACGCCGTCTTTTCCGTTGATATGGCCTTTTACCGTAAGTCCTCCTGAGGATTCTCCTCCGATAATGGCGTCCACTTCCGTCATTTTGGCAGAAATATGCTTAAATCCCACAGGAACTTCATAACACTTTTGCCCAAAGCTCTCCGCCACTTTGTCCAGCATATGGGTGGTGGCAAGATTTCTTACCACAGGCCCGCTCCAGCCTTTGTATTTCACAAGATAATAGTAAAGGAGCACCAAAATATCATTCGGATGAAGGAATCTTCCTGTGTCATCAATCACACCGATGCGGTCTGCGTCCCCGTCCGTAGCCAGCCCGATATCACATTCCTGGTCAATGACAAAGGACTGAAGCCGTCTTAGGGTCGTGGCGGATGGAGACGGCAGTTTACCGCCAAACAATGTGTCATGTCTTTCATTTATCATCTGCACATCGCACCTTGCGGTCAATAAAATTGTCTTTAAGGAAGTCTCACTTACACCGTACATAGGGTCAATGGCTATTTTGAGCCGCGCCCGACGAATAGCGCCCATATCCACCGCATCAATAATGTTGTCCAAATATTCATTCAAGGGATAAATTTCTTCAATGAATCCTGCTTTCTTAGCTTCCGCATATTCCATGCTCTCCACAGGATCCCCTTCTATTTCATGAATATAGCGCTCAATGTCCTTTGTCTGGGTCTCCTCTGCGTCCCTGCCACCTTTGGTAAACACTTTGATTCCGTTATAGATCGCCGGATTGTGGCTCGCCGTTATCATCATTCCGTAGGACAGTTCATGCTTCATGGTATAAAACATAATCAACGGCGTAGGCGACGACTTGTTAATCAAATAAGCTTTAATTCCCTCGGCGGCAAAAACTTCCGCCGCCCACTGCATGGCTTCCTTTGCCAGAAATCTCCTGTCATAGCCCATAACGATATGTAACTCGACGCCTTCCGCTTTCATTTTTTTACACATTGCCTTTGCCAAAAGTTTAATGTTTGCTTTTGTAAATTCATCTCCGATGATGGCTCTCCAGCCGCCTGTTCCAAATTCTATCATAAGTTACCTCCCATATCTCTATATTGCTAACCCATTATTACAGTTACCTGATGTTCGGAGCCTTTTTCCTGAGCGTTGATTTTCTCTACTTTTTTGCCGTCCAGTAAAATTTCTTTTACGCCCTTCATGACACCTGACGGATTCTTCACTGAAATGTGGTAGACAGCTCCGCGCCACTGCCGCATTATCTCAAAATTTTCCCATTCACTTGGAATGCAGGGGTCAATTTCCAGATAATCCATCTGGGGTCTTACGCCAAGGATATATCTCGTGGCGGCAAAATAAGCCCAGCCGCCGGAACCAGTCATAAAGGGATGTCTCGCCCTTCCAAATCCTGTATGGTCTTTTCCCATGATAAACTGGCAGTAGGAATAAGGTTCCGCCTCCCTTGTTTCAATCTTGTCATTTTGGTAATAGGGGCACAGGGCATCATAAAACTTCATGGCTCTGTCTCCTCTGCCAAGCTTGCACTCCGCCGCCCAGGCCCAAGGATTGGGATGAGAAAATACAGCCCCGTTCTCCTTTAATCCCGGATAAACCCTTGTGACAAAACCGATATCGTCATCAGGCTTTGTGTAAGAAGGTGCATTTAGTAAAAGTCCGTACTGGGTATAAAGATATTCGTCCACGCTGTCCATAGCCAAAATGCCTTTCTCCTTTGGCACAGCTCCGGAAAGCACTGCCCATGTATTGGATTCCAGATGTACTTTTCCTTCCGCATCTTCCTTCGTTCCGATTTTTCTTCCTGTTTTCGTAATTCCCCGAATGTACCACTTTCCATCCCAGAGTTCCCTGTCACAGGCTTCTTTTACGCGCTCGGCACATTCCCTGTACTTTTTCAAGTCATCCTCGCGTCCAAGGTAAGCTGCCAGCTCCACAAAGTTCTGCAGTGCCCAGTAATGCAGGAAAGACACCATGGCGCTCTCTCCGCCTCCGAGGTTTAAACAGTCATTCCAGTCCGCCCGAAGACCTTTGCAGATACCGCTTGCTCCGACTTCCCTGGCAGAAAAATCAAGAATGGTCTTCAAATGGTCATAGACCGTATCTTCCCCTTCGTCCGCATAGGTAACAGCTGCATCCAAAAATTCGATTTCTCCGGTTTCTTTTACATATTCCGCCACTGCGCTTACAAGCCACAGGGCATCATCCGAGCATGCATCATTGATACCGTGAATTCTGTTATTTTTATCCGGTTCCGGAATGACCGTAGGAGATTTAAAAGGTTTCTTTCCTGTATCGGACTCAAACCATTCCGGCTGGAACAGATGCAGTCCGTATCCTTTGGAGACAAGTCCTTTTAAAAGCTGTACAATTCTTTTCTTGCACATTTCCGGATTGGAATGGGGAATCGTCATCGCATCCTGTGCCGTATCACGGTATCCAAGCCCCGTTCTTCCGCCAACCTCGATAAAAGAAGCAAACCTTGAAAACATAACATTAATTTCCGACTGGTACAGTGTCCAAGTGTTAATTAAGGTATTCATGCCTTCATTTGGCGTTTGAATCTGCAGCTTGTCGAATTTATCCTGCCAAAAATCACGGAGCTGCTTATAGGCCTTATCTACCTGAGAAAAGTCCGCATATTTTTCCCGCATTTTTCTTCCTGTTTCCCGGTCTCCCTCTCCTAAAAGAAAAATCATCCGAACCTTTTCTCCCGGTTTTAACACGACATTTTTTTGCAGGGAAGCACAATGGTTATTTCCAAGCTCTTTCGAGCCGGAGCATGTCCCTTTTTCCACTGCTTCGGGATTATCCTCTGTCCGGTAATTCCCGATAAATTTGTCTCTTAGACAGTCATATCCATCCGGCTGGAAATTTGCCGTAAAGTACTGGAATCCAAACTCCTCATAAAACAAATCATGCTCAATAATCCCATCCTCATATGAAGAGCCTGCGCAGTACATACTCATCTGAAAATTCTGGTTGTCTATCATAATGTGATGAAAAGAAAACTCCGCATAGCTAAAGATACTTAAATTCCTCTCCCTGTCATCGGTATTTTCCAGTGTCACATCCCACAATTCCACATCATCTCCTATGGGAACCGACAATTTCTGGCTTGCCTTTATTTTTTCATATTCACATGTGTAGACAGAATACGACATCCCATGGCGGCAGGTATACTTTGCCTTATCCAAAGGTTTTCCCACCGGCTGCCAGGACACACTCCAGTAATCTTTCGTCTCGTTGTCCCGAATATACACATAATGACCGGGTCTGTCCATCGGGACGCTGTTTCCCCGAAACCTTGTGATCCTGTGATACTCCGGAGTTTTGTAAAACATATATCCCCCCGCTGTATGGTTTACTACCACACAGGTATCTTCCACCCCAAGATAATTCGTCCACGAAGTGGGCAGATCCACCTTTTCAATTACATACTCCCTCTTTTCATTGTCAAAATATCCATAACGCATTGAAAGCACCTCCCTGCTCTATTCTTAATTTTATTATAGGAGATGGTGTTTTTTATTTGTATTGTTAGTTATGGCATCTTTTGTTTTTTTTTGGTAAAAGATTTAAAATATTGTATCATGATGGCAAAATATTTGGTAAACTATAGCTGTACGAGCCACGGCATATTTCATTTGTCATCAATATCAATCAAATTATTACAGAGGATCATTTCCATGCAGACTACCATTGACCATAAGCTTTTTTCGGAATCGTGCTACAAAATGATTGGTGCGCTTCAGGGACAAAACGGCATCGGCACACTTCGGGAAAAGACAGTACACAGTGTTTTAAAATATTATTATGCTCCTGATTCGTCCTACCACGAAGTTAAAATCGGTCCCTATGTGGCTGACATCTGTGTTGACGGGGAAATTTTCGAGGTTCAGACACGCAATTTCAACAAAATGCGTGCAAAGCTTGACTACTTTTTACAGGAGCACGATGTTACCATCATTTATCCCGTGGCGCACACAAAATGGCTGTCATGGCTGGACATGGAGACTGGGGAATGCACCCCAAAAAGAAAGTCCCCGAAAACAGGGACTTATTACCAGATTATACCTGAATTATACAAAATCAAAATGTTTATCGGCAACCCAAAACTCCACTTTATCATCAGCCTGATTGACGTGGAGGAGACGCGGTACCTAAATGGGTGGAGCCGCGACAAAAAGCGGGGTTCCTCACGCATGGACGGAAAACCGGTAGACATCTATGATGAAGTCCGCATTGACAGTTTCTCCGACTACATGATATTCCTGCCCGATACACTTCCCGAACGTTTTACCTCAAAGGACTTAAGCAAAGCCGCCAAAATACCGCAGGGCAGTGCCGCCACCCTCCTGAACGTTTTGCTCGAAACAAAAATCATTGACAGGATAGGAAAAATCGGGAACAGCTATCTCTATCAAAAAAACAGGCAGACCCAATGACCGTCTGCCTGTTGGTATTCTTCCCGGTCCATCTATATAATGCGACAAATACAAATATGTTAAATAATTGCCAAAATCCGTTGTTTCTGCTCTTCATTTGATGAAGGCGGATTTCCATTATAGCTACTACTGGTCATTATTTCCGAAACCACTTCTTCACCTGATGTATTTTCAATCGCAAATTCACCACTATAGGGAATAACCTCTACCGCTGTTGTTTCATAAAAGCTACTTTCTCTGGGCGACAACTGGAAAATCTCACTTATTTCACTGTCATTTAATCCAAGTAATTCCAATTGAACTACAATACTGTTTACACCATCCATAATTGCTTCCAATTGTTCATCGCTCACCTTATCCTCTGCTGCAAATACATTCACGGACTGAACAACAATAAGACATACTGATATTTATATCGATATAATTCTCCTAACTGTTTTAATTTTCAATCTTATATCTCCTTTCCAACTTTTTTTTGTCCCATATGTAACAAATTTTCCGCATTAACAAGTTACGTTCAATTTCTATACTTCCCAACACCTCCCCATCCAATTGAATTTCCCACTTCTTTTTATCTATTTGTTTAATTTCTACCTCCTCTAATTGATACGGCTCGCAAATAAATTTGTTATCTTGGATAATTACACATAAAATTGATTCGTCAATCTCCCTCTTTGTATAATAAGTTAGGTATACCATGTCATCAATTTCTTTGCTTGCACCAGCTTCTACATATTCTTCATTTCCATTGGTTAAATCTACAAAATACAATATTTTATCAAATGTTGTATCCACGCCACAGGCTGCCCCCATTATCAAACATAAAATCCAAAAGAAAAGCGTCCAAAATAAATATATAGTGTAATAAGCAATCTTACTCTTTATACGTACTTCATTTCTATGCCGTCCAAAGCATATGACATGTGTTATCTGTCTCGAATAAAATAAAATAAAAAATATAGATAAAATTCTGTATAAATTGCTTAAGTCAATTTTCATCACTTGCTCCTCACATTACGACAATAACTTTAGGAAAAAATAAATTTACTCCCGATTATCCATAATTTTAGATATTATTTTTCCTACAATTGCAAGTATAATCATAATGATGTAAAATCGAGAATCTTTTCTTTCTCCGAATATCATAAAAAATACAGTGACTGCCGCAACCACAATTGCATATGCTATTAGAATACTTCTTTTCATTCCAAATCTCATTTTAACAAGTATATTTTATTCTCAAGTGCCATTTTTATTCAAAACAATGTTTACTTTGATATAGTATACAACATTATTATAATATTTTCAATTACATTAATGTAGACATGTACAAAATATGTAACAGTTCAGCCCAGAGGTTTTCTTTTTTCTCAATTTAATGCATAATAACCATATGAATGTATTGCAAGAAATTTTCACTGATTATTTTAAACAAAAATCAAGGCTTCCGAGATTTTATCCGTCACTCGAGTTCAATAACAAAATCAAACAATTCCCTGAACTCTTTCGACTCATCATGTGACACAAACAATACCATCTTATCCATTGAAAGAATTTTTTTCGTTATCCGCATGGCAAGTTCATGGTTCAGTCCGTTTGTAATCTCATCAAGGAGAAATATTTCCTTTGGCTGGATGAAAGCCCTCGCAAGACCTATCCTCTTTTTCTCGCCGCCGGAAATCTCTCTGGAATGGCTGATGATTTCATCCGTACCTAATTCCAGCTGCATAAAATCAATCAGATTATCTATCCCCATCACGTCATCCGCATTGTCAAACGCTATATTTTCCTGGACAGAATCCTCAAATATATATGTATCCTGCGAAACATAGGAAACCAGACCAAATAGCTCATTTGCTCCCGCATCCTCCATTTTATGCCCAAATACCGATATCTCTCCCTTATCTGGCTTCATCTCACCTGCAATCAGCTTTAACAAAGTGGATTTGCCGCATCCGCTCACGCCGGTTATCAGGTACGATTTGTGATTCTCAAAGCACAGGTTCAATCCGGTAAAAATTTTCTTGGAGTCATACGACAAATCAACATCCCGAAGGACTATCCTGTCATCCTGTGGCTTTCCGCTTCCACGTGCTATATCCTGCCCTTGTGCCTGATCTGCCTTTTTAAACTTTTCATAAGCTGGCAGACTCGAATTGCGTTCGTTTATCAGGGTAACCATGGTCACGACAGGTCCTGCCAGATAGTTCATCAGCTGTAGCAGCGTCACTGTCTCCCCAATCTGAATGACTCCCCGAAAAGCAAAAATGCCGCCCACAAAAAGTATAATTACCTGTGCGATTCCGCTCACACCCTCCGACGCAGTCTTGCCCATCATGTTCGAAAATTTAAATTGCTTCCTCTTTACCTCCTGATTTCTGGAGAGAGCATCATGCTTGTTGACTGCCCATTTTACCCCTTTGTACCGGATAAGCTCGCCACGTCCTCCGAGCTTGTCTTTTACAAATGAAACATACTCCTTTGACCCCTCCAAAAACTGACTGGACTTCTCTTTCAACGAGTTCTGCAAAACAAACGGAATCAGCAACGGCAGCGCCGATGTCATAAATGCAATAAGAAACAAAATAATGCTCAAGGAACTTATCCTGATTGCAGTAAAGACAAATACGCTCGCAATATTCAGAAAGTTCCACTTGTTCATAAGAATGCCGGAATAAATCAAATCAACGTTTTGCGAATACTCGGACAAATCCGTCTCCTTCGTATCCGCCATGACATCCGAGGAAAACTTTGCCGCCTTAAGCCTGTTCATTTCTTCAAAAGATACATAATAAACAATCTGATATCCAATAATAGGAAAAATAAATGATAAGACAGAGTATACCGTCAAAAGAATGATACTCATCTTAAATAATTCAAAATCCCCCGCAATCAGGGAATCTATCACTGCCCCTAGACTAATCGCAGACTCTACCAGAACAAATGCATTTATCACAAATAGAACAACTGCAATACATTTTAATATAATTTTTTTCATTTTTCCACCACAATTCGTTTATATACTTTTTGCAACAATATTTTTATATATTTTACTCAAACTTCCAACATTAAAAATGGGATTTGTGCCTTGAAAAATCAATACTTTAGATCATAAAATAGCAATCAGGCATCCGCTGAACCGTACTCCAATGCTTGTTGCATGTATTTTGGAAGTCTCTAAACAAAGCTGGCAGTAAATTCCTCAAGCTGCTGTTATATAATAATTTATTATACTACATACTAATAAAAAATGCAATTACATTTATGTAGACACATATAAATATAAATTCTTTTAACAATACAATCACAAATTTTTCGATGCATTACTATAAAAATAAAGAAACATTGAAAAAATCAATGCTTCTTTATCCTATTAACATATTCAAAAATATTCTCTATCAGTCACTGCTTGAATCTTCTTCGTTTATTGTATTAATTTCCTATTTATCTGACTCCTCATCCCCAGACGGTTCATCTACCACATTGTCGAGCGCTTCCTCAACATCCTCAAACTCGTGGACACCATCAGAAAGCTTCTCGCGCACTTTTGCAATTTTTGCAACGACAACACCTTCGTCGAGGTTAATCATCTTCACACCGGAAGTATTTCTTCCAATCATGGAAATATCGTTGACTGCCATCTGTATAATGACGCCCTCTGTCGTAATCATCATAATTTCATGGTCATCATTGACAGCCTTGACACCGACTACATTTCCTGTCTTTTCAGAAATCTTATAGCATTTCACGCCCTTTCCGCCTCGTTTCTGAACGGAAAACTCGCCAAGTGCGGTACGTTTTCCCATACCTTTCTCGGAAACAATCAACAGGGAATTACCTTGCGAGTCAAGCTGCATGCCGACAATCTCATCTCCGTCATCGAGATTCATGCCGATGACACCCATCGCAACCCTGCCCATTGCGCGCACATCCGTCTCCTTAAAGCGGATACACATGCCATACTTTGTGACAAGGAAAATCTCTGAATTTTTATCCGTCGTCTTTACCTCAATCAGCTCGTCATCGTCGCGGAGTGAAATGGCGGCAAGACCGTTTTTCCTGACATTTGAAAATTCCATAATCGGCGTTTTCTTCGCAATGCCCTTCTTCGTAATCATAAAGAGGTCTTTCCCCTCCTCAAACGCATGAATCGGAATCATCGCGGAAATTTTTTCACCCGGATTGAGCTGCAGGAGATTGACAATCGCCGTTCCTCTCGCCGTGCGCCCTGCCTCGGGTATCTCATATGCTTTCAGACGGTAAACACGCCCAAAGTTGGTAAAAAACATCAGGTAGTGGTGTGTCGTCGTCATCAATAAATCCTCGATATAGTCGTCCTCTATCGTGGACATTCCCTTGATGCCGCGCCCGCCCCTGTGCTGCGTCTTGAAATTGTCAACCGTCATACGCTTGATATAACCAAGACTTGTCATAGCAATAATGGTATTGCCGCGCGGTATCAAATCCTCCAAATCAATCTCGGATTCGTCATATCCAAATTTGCTGCGTCTGTCATCACCATATTTTTCCGAAATAATCATGATTTCTTCCTTGATAACACCCAGCAAAAGCTTTTCATCAGCCAAGATAGCCTTAAACTCCTTAATTTTTTCCAGTAATTCCGCATGCTCCTTTTCCAGTTTTTCACGTTCCAGTCCGGTCAGGGCACGCAGTCTCATGTCTACGATTGCCTGCGCCTGCACATCCGTCAGCGCAAAGCGCTCCATCAACTTTTCTTTTGCGGTCTGTGCATTCGCACTGCTTCGTATAATCTGAATGACTTCGTCAATATTGTCAAGGGCAATCAGTAAGCCCTGTAAAATGTGGTCTCTCTCCTCCGCCTTATTCAGGTCATATTTCGTCCTTCTGGTGACAACCTCCTCCTGATGCCGGATATAATGTGTCAGAATATCCTTGAGGTTCATGACCTTTGGCTGGTTGTTGACAAGCGCCAGCATAATCACCCCGAAACTGTCCTGAAGCTGCGTATGCTTGTAAAGCTGGTTCATAATGACATTTGCATTGGCATCCTTGCGCAGTTCAATGCAGATGCGCATACCTTCACGGTCAGACTCGTCCCTAAGTTCTGTAATACCATCAATACGCTTTTCTTTCACCAAATCTGCAATCTTTTCGATTAACCTTGCCTTATTGACCATGTAGGGAAGCTCGGTGACAATAATCCTGCTCTTTCCATTTGCCATGGATTCAATATTTGTCACACCGCGCACCCGGATTTTGCCGCGTCCTGTGCGGTACGCTTCCTCAATCCCGCGTGTTCCAAGAATAATGCCGCCAGTCGGAAAATCCGGTCCCTTCACAATAGGGAGCAGTTCGTCAATTTCCGTCTCCCTGTCCTCGATAATACGGTTCTCGATCATCTTTACGACAGCTGCGATAACCTCTCTAAGATTATGTGGCGGAATATTGGTAGCCATACCGACCGCAATTCCCTGCGTGCCGTTTACCAGAAGATTCGGATAACGGCTTGGCAGAACGGTAGGTTCTTTTTCGGTCTCGTCAAAGTTTGGCACAAAGTCAACCGTATCTTTGTTGATGTCGGCAAGGAGTTCCATGGAAATCTTGCTAAGCCTCGCCTCCGTATATCGCATGGCAGCTGCCCCGTCACCGTCGACAGAACCAAAATTGCCGTGTCCGTCGACAAGCGGATAACGCGTCGACCACTCCTGTGCCATATTCACCAACGCACCGTAAATCGAACTGTCACCATGAGGATGGTATTTACCCATCGTATCACCGACGATACGCGCGCTCTTTCTGTGCGGCTTGTCAGGACCATTATTCAATTCAATCATAGAATACAGTACACGTCTCTGCACCGGCTTTAATCCGTCCCTCACATCAGGCAGGGCACGCGATGCGATTACGCTCATGGCATATTCTATGTAGGATTCTTCCATCGTTTTCTGAAGGTCGACTTCCTGTATTTTGTCAAAAATTGTATCGTCCATATTTTTCCTTTCCCACTAAAAAGATGAGTGCCAAAAACATCGGGCTTAGATATCAAGATTCTTGGCATGCTTTGCATTCGCTTCTATAAACTCACGCCTTGGCTCTACTTTGTCACCCATCAGCGTCGTAAATGTAAGGTCAATCTCGGACTCTGCTTCCTCATTCATGGAAACACGCAAAAGCACACGCTTTTCGGGATCCATCGTCGTATCCCAGAGCTGCTCCGCATCCATCTCTCCAAGTCCTTTATAACGCTGAATCTTGTTATTCTGGTCACGGCCGACTTCGTCGAGAATTTTGGCAAGCTCCGTATCAGAGTACGCATACCATGACTTTTTATTTTTTTCCAGTTTATATAATGGCGGCTGCGCCAGATAGACATGTCCTGTCTTAATCAGTTCCGGCATAAAACGGTACAGGAATGTGAGCATCAGCGTGGCAATATGCGCGCCGTCCACATCGGCATCCGTCATGATAATAATTTTGTCATAGCGCAGCTTCGTGATGTCAAAATCCTCGTGAATGCCTGTGCCAAAAGCCGTAATCATCGCCTTTATCTCGGCATTTGCGTATATCTTGTCAAGTCTTGCCTTCTCCACGTTGAGAATCTTACCTCTCAGCGGAAGAATCGCCTGCGTCGCACGGCTTCTTGCCGTCTTTGCACTGCCGCCCGCGGAATCTCCCTCAACGATAAAAATCTCACAATTTTTCGGATCCTTGTCAGAACAGTCCGCAAGCTTTCCGGGAAGAGCCATTCCGTCAAGCGCTGTCTTTCTGCGTGTCAGATCCCTCGCCTTTCTGGCTGCCTCCCTTGCCCGCTGCGCAAGGATGGATTTTTCACAAATCTGCTTTGCGACAGCCGGATTCTGCTCCAGATAGTAAGTTAGCTGCTCGCTGACAATGTTGTCTACCGCTCCCCTCGCCTCACTATTTCCAAGCTTTTGTTTTGTCTGTCCCTCAAACTGGGGATTCTCAACCTTGATAGAGACAATCGCCGTAAGACCTTCCCTGATGTCATCGCCGCTTAAATTTGCCTCATTGTCCTTCAATAATTTCGCATTTCGTGCATAGTCATTAAACGTCTTGGTAATCGCGTTCCTGAAACCGGCAAGATGTGTTCCGCCTTCGGGTGTGTTGATATTATTTACAAAACTGTATGCGCTCTCCGTGTAAGAGTCATTGTGCTGCATAGCAACCTCAACATACACGTTGTCCTTTTTCCCCTCAAAATAAAGAATATCGTCATATAACGCAGTCTTACTCCTGTTCAGGTAACTGACAAATTCCTGTATTCCTCCCTCATAATGGAAGGTCTTTTCAATGATTCCTTCCGCAGGTCTTAAGTCGCGCAGAACAATTTTCAGGTTTTTGGTCAGAAATGCCATTTCGCGCAGTCTCTGTTTCAGGATGTCATAATCAAAAACAGTTTCCTCGAATATTTCCGCATCCGGCATAAAAGTAACTTTTGTACCTGTTTTATCCAAATCACAGTCGCCTATGACTTTTAACGGGTAACACACATGACCTCTCTCATAGCGCTGCTTATACATTTTGCCTTCCACACAAATTTCAACCTCAAGCCATGTGGAGAGCGCATTGACGACTGACGCACCTACACCGTGGAGGCCTCCGGAAACTTTATATCCGCCGCCGCCAAACTTTCCGCCGGCATGAAGGATGGTAAAGACGACTTCCACTGCAGGGATTCCCGCCTTGTGGTTAATTCCGACAGGAATTCCGCGCCCGTTGTCAATGACAGTGACCGAGTTATCCGGATTGATGGTGACATCAATGGTGTCGCAATATCCGCCAAGCGCCTCATCAACCGCATTGTCGACAATCTCATATACTAAATGGTGCAGACCCCTTGAAGAAGTGCTGCCTATATACATACCCGGTCTTTTCCTAACTGCCTCAAGACCCTCCAATATCTGAATCTGGTCAGCTCCATACTCAGTACTCATACTTTTCCTCCCATTCCTAAACTCTTTTCCATACCTGCACCCCATAAAAACAGCGTTGCAGGCATTATCTATGTACATGCTGCAGACCTCGTAGAACAGTACAGCTGCGCTGTCATCATGATCCCTGCACACTCTGGACACTTGCCTCTGAAACCTGAAAAACCTTGTTGATTTCAAATCTGTTATTTACAAATTCCTCTAATCCGGTACAGGTAATGATTGTCTGTATATCCCCGATACTGTTTAAAAGATAATTCTGTCTACTGCTGTCAAGCTCCGACAAAACGTCATCGAGCAGCAAAAGCGGAATATCTTTTGTAATCTTTTTGACAAGCTCTATCTCCGCAAGCTTGAGCGACAGTGCTGCTGTCCTTTGCTGTCCCTGCGAACCAAATTTCCTGATATCAATATCCCCTGCCAGAAAGGAAAAATCATCCCTGTGCGGCCCTATGGACGTCTGTTTTGTCTTAATATCCCTCTCTCGGCACTCCTCGAGTTTCTTCTCGAATTCCTCTAATAAGACATCAGGTTCATAAACAATCTTAAGTTTCTCCCTGCCGCCGGACAGCTTCAGATGGATATCAAAAATAATTTCATTCAACTGGCTGACAAATGTTTTTCTGCGCTCTATGATCTTACTTCCGTATGACGCAAGCTGTGAATCCCATATGAAAAGCGTGTCCTTCAGTTCCGGATGAATGAACAATTCCTTTAAAAGCTTATTTCTCTGGTTAACGATTTTATTATAATTATTCAGATTATACAGATAAAAGCTGTCAAGCTGGCAAAGCTCCATATCGACAAATCGGCGTCTCTCTGCCGGACCATTCTTGATAATGGACAAATCCTCCGGCGAAAAAAAGACAACGTTTAACAGCCCCAACAAATCGGCAGCCTTCTTTATCTTTTGCCCGTTGATGGCAATTCCTTTTGATTTGCTCTTTCTAAGATGCATGTCAACACGGTTCTCAAGACCGTCTTTTATCACATAAGTACGAATATGCGCCTCGTCGGCGGCAAAATTGACAATATCTTTATCCCTGCTCCCCTTGTGGGATTTGGTTGTCGCCGACAGATAAATGGCTTCAAGGATATTGGTCTTTCCCTGCGCATTGTCGCCATAAAGAATATTTGTCCCACTGTCAAATTCCATTGAAAGTGTATCATAATTTCGAAAATTCTCAAGTTCCAGCGATTTAATAATCATTCTTTAACTCTCATTCCATGAAAAGTCCATAACGGTTCAGCCTTCGGCTTCCAGCTACAGGCATCAGTCTATGCAAAACGATTTCAGCGCTCTGCCCTGATGACAAAAGTGCTGTCCTCATAGCTGACCTCATCATTATCAACAAGCTTTTTTCCTCTCTGGGTCTCCACGCGGCCGTTTACCTTTACATGTCCGCCCTGTATGATCATTTTGGCATCGACGCCCGATTCCACAAGACCTGCAAGCTTCAGCGCCTGCCCAAGCTTGATAAAATCATCCCTGATTTTTATTTCCTCCATCACAGTCCTCCTTTGTCATATCCATTAATTAGAAGAGCTAAATGTTACAGGAAGAATCAAATAGGTATAGTTCTCCTCATCATCCTTGATAAAACAAGGTGATTTCGAATTGAGAAGCTTTATCTCCACTTCCTCGTCATCAATTACTTTTAATGCATCTATTAAAAATTTCGGGTCAAAACCAATCATCAGGTCTTTTCCCATCTTCGTAATATCAATTTCCTCATTCAGGCTGCCCACGACGGAATTCATTTTCAGTTCCATCACCTCATCCAGAATATTTAAGATAAGGGGCTTTTTTTCTCCCTCCTTGACAAGAAGGGTTGAGCGGTCGATACAGCTCTGAAATTCCTTTTTATTGATTTTTACTTTTGTCTCATAATCGGCAGAAAGAATATTGTCTATCTTCAGGTAATCGCCCTCTATCAGCCTTGAAACAACCGTTGTCTGGTCAAATTCAAATAAAATATGCTTATCCGTAAAAAAGATATTGACATCCCTGTCCACATCGCCGGGCAGAATTTTACTCACTTCATTTAAAGTCTTTCCCGGAACAATCACTTTTCTGGACGGGTAAGAATTTTTCAGGTTAATCCGCCTAAGCGAGATACGAAGCCCGTCGGAAGATACAATTTTAATGATATTTTCTTTGATTTCAAAAAGTTCACCTGTCAAAATTTTATTGGTGCCGTTGTCTGCAATGGAAAAAATAGTCTGCCTGACGGCTTCCTTGAGACTAAACTGTGAAAGACAGATGGATTCAGACCGTTCAATCTGCGGAAGATAGGAAAAATCTTCACCCGATTTTCCGACAATGTTAAATTTTGCTTTTTCACAAGTAATAGTTGTTTTATAAGAAGGATCTGTCTGAATTGTAACGTCATTATCGGGAAGCTTCCTGACCATTTCCAGAAATATCCTTGCGTCAAGCGCAATAATTCCTTTTTCTACGATCTCACCTTCTATGACAGTCTCGATTCCTAATTCCATGTCGTTTGCAGTGAGTGTAATTTCTCCTTTTGTAGTGTCAATCAGGATACACTCAAGTATTGACATTGTAGTTTTACTTGGTACAGCCTTTGCAACAGTGTTAACACCATTTAAGAGATTTGATTTAGAACATATTATTTTCATGTGTATAACTCCCTTCGCTGTAAAATCTATCAACGTTCCTATTTGAAAATCTGGCGGGTTTTGAAAAAATATAAATATATAAATAATAATTCTTAATATTCGTAGTAATAGGGGTGGAAATGTGAATAACGCAGTTTTTCCCTGATAAAGCGGAATCAATGACGGGAAATAACCTGTGGATAACTTTCATAATCTTTATGAAGTTATTCAAAGTAATTCACAATTCCTGCTGTCTAAGGATTTATGAGGGAGAGATTTTTTTCTTGATAATTTCAATCTTATTTCTCAAATCCTCATCTGTCTTTATTTTTTCCTCAATTTTTTCCACACCGTGAATGACTGTAGTATGATCCTTTTTGCTCAAAAGGGAAGCGATGGTCTGCAGGGAAGTCTCTGTCAGTACACGGCAAAGGTACATGATAATCTGCCTAGGGAGAACATACTCGGAGTTGCGCTTTTTGGAAGTAATATTTTCCTTTGACACGTTAAAATGATCTGACACGACATCAATAATGAGGGTCGGAGTCACTTCGCGCACCTGATCCGGATAGATGACATCCTTCAAGGCGTCCTCTGCGAGTGCAAGCGTCAGCTCCTGTTTGTTGAGCCTTGCGTTTGCCATGACTTTGTTGAGTGCACCTTCAAGCTCGCGGATATTTGATTTAATGTTTGTTGCAATATACTGTATAATTTCGTCGTCGATTTCCTTGTCGTATGTCTCTGCGTTTTTGCGCAGGATAGCCATACGGGTTTCATAATCCGGCGGCTGAATATCTGCAATGAGTCCCCATTCAAAACGGGAGCGGAAACGTTCTTCTAAAGTTTCCATCTCTTTTGGCGGTTTGTCGGAGGACAGGATAATCTGTTTTCCGGCGGAATGGAGCACGTTAAACGTATGAAAAAATTCTTCCTGAGTTGACTCCTTTCCTATTATAAACTGTACGTCGTCAATCAAGAGTACATCTACAGTTCTGTATTTGTCGCGCAGCTTTGTCATGGCGGCTGCGTTACCGCTTCGGATGGATTCAATCACCTCATTCGTAAACTGCTCGGAAGTCACATACAAAACTTTCATGTTCTGATTTTGTTCCAGTACAAAATGACCGATGGAGTGCATTAGATGGGTTTTTCCAAGACCGGCGCCTCCATATATATAGAGCGGGTTGTATGCTTCTCCCGGTGATTCCGCCACGGCAAGCGCTGCGGAATGTGCAAATTTATTGTTGCTTCCAACGACAAAGGTGTCAAATTTATATTTGTTGTTGAGATTGGCAGTTTCATAACGGAGATTGTTAATGCTCTTTTTTGATTTGGAAGAATCGTCGGAGGCTGCCTTATGATATTTCTTCGCTTCGTCTTCCGTAATAAAAACAACGTCATATTCCTTGTTCATCAACTCGGATATGGTTGCTTTAAAATAGAAGTAATAATTTTTTTCAATATATTTCAGCAAAGGCGCCTGCTCTTCAGGAATCAGGATTGTTACGATATTGTCCTCTACTTTAAAGAACTGCAACGGTTTGATCCAGCTATTAAATGAAATAGCCGTCAAATCATATTGATCCCTGATAATCTCCTTTATTTCATTCCATCTGTCATTGATTGTATTCATGCCATACCTCTAAATTAATTTAATAAAAACAAACTCATACACATTAATAGTAACGCAAATCGGGGAAAAAATCAAACAAATGTGAATAAAATTTTCAATTTTAAGGATTTTATTCACGTAATCCCCAAAAAATTGTTGATAATGTGGATAACTTTTTTAGAAAGCTGTGGAAAAACGTATTTTTATCTGCTGAAGGATTGGATAATCCACAAGTTTGTGGATAACCATGTGAATATTTATATACAGAATCCACATTGATATTTTGTGGCTTTTAAAAAATTTTTCACTTTTTATACTCTTTTTTTCAACGAGATATCCACAAGTTAACCACAATTTGTGGATAAAGTGGTTATTGTGTGGATTGTGTGCACTTTCCTGTGGAAATCTTGTGAATGCTGTAATTTTTTTATTTCTTCGGTAGCAGCTGCCGCATTTTTATGATTATTTTTCTTGACTTCAATATTCTTATATTATATAATCGTTATGATATTTTCTAATACTTGACAGATATTAGCAGTATATCGTTTACGTCACAATATGAGTATTATTGAAATGAATAGGAGACTGCCAGACAGTAGGTTTGGACAGTTATCCTCCTATTGTATAGGTAATTGAGAAGGAGGTGTTTCGGGTATGAAAATGACATATCAGCCAAAGAAAAGACAGAGAAGCAAGGTTCATGGTTTTAGAGCCAGAATGAGCACACCGGGCGGAAGAAAAGTTTTAGCTGCAAGACGTGCAAAAGGAAGAAAGAGATTATCTGCATAGTTTATAGGTCACATATTTGTGACCTTTTTTTCTATGTACACGGGCGTCCATAGGAAGAATGTCAGCAAACTGACGGATGTCCGGTGTGACCAGAAAGGGAAGATGAATCCCAAATTCACGGACTTTGGCAGGAATGGGGGATTTAATGAAATTTTCGGAATCATTGAAAAGCAACAGAGATTTTAAGAATGTTTATGGCAAAAGAAAAAGTTTTGCGAACAAGTATATTGTGATGTATGTATTGGAAAATGGATTAGATAAAAACAGACTTGGGATTTCAGTTAGCAAAAAGGTTGGAAACAGCGTTATTAGACATCATTTTACCAGACTGGTAAGAGAAAGCTACAGACTGCATGAGGACATGTTTCGCTGTGGCTTGGACATAGTGGTTGTCGCAAGAATCAGTGCAAAGGACGCGAAATATTCAGAGATAGAAAGTGCACTGCTTCATTTATCAAAGCTTCACAAAATATTGATTGGCGGTCAAACTGCCTGTAAAAGCAGTGACGCGGTGCATCGGAAATAGTTGAAGGTGATAGCATTATGAAGAAATTTTTTATGTGCCTGATTCGGTTTTACAAAAAATATTTATCGCCGTTAAAGTCTACAAAATGCCCGTATTTTCCGTCGTGTTCGCAATATGGATTGGAGGCAATAGAGCGGTATGGCGCTGTGAAAGGCGGATTGCTTTGTATTTGGAGAATACTCCGGTGCAATCCTTTTTCAAAGGGAGGGTACGATCCCGTTCCTTCTATTGATTATAGGAATTATAATAATAAGAAAAAAAAGAGAACAAAAACTTTTTATAAGTTTTAATTTAGGAGGAGTGAAATGGATTTGATGCTGTTAACGCAGAATTCAACTCCGATATTTAAGTATATTGTCCAGCTTTTGGGCTTGATTATGAATTTCATTTTCGAGTTTCTTAATTTGATTGGCATTCCAAATATCGGTTTATCTATTATTTTATTTACAATTGTTATTTATTTGCTCTTGATGCCGCTCACGATTAAGCAGCAGAAATTTTCTAAGCTGTCTGCGCGGATGAATCCCGAGATACAGGCAATACAGGCGAAGTATAAGGGAAAACAGGATCAGGCGTCCATGATGGCGCTCAATCAGGAGACAAAGGCGGTTTATGCAAAATATGGTGTATCTCCGACCGGAAGCTGTCTGCAGCTTTTGATACAGATGCCGATTCTGCTTGCGCTTTATCGTGTTATCTATGCAATGCCTGCCTATGTCAGCAAGATTGGAGAGGCTTTCGGCGTGCTGGCGGACAAGATTGTGCAGGCATCAGATGGCGTTGAGACAATCATGGCAATGTCTGCAGCGATGCCGTTTACCAAGAATTTTGGGATTAATGAACGGAACGCCATTATTGATACCTTGAATAAATTGTCAAGTGCCGATATGGCGGATATCTCCGCAAAATTTGGTCTTGCAGACCTTACTTACAATGGACGCCTTATTCTGACAAGCGGTGGTGAAAAAGGACTGATTGATACCTACAACAATTTTCTCGGACTCAACATAGGGAATTCCCCTATGGATACGATAAAAACTGCCATGGATGCGGGAAATATGCTTCTTGTTGTCGGCGCGGTTGCGATTCCGGTGCTTGCTGCTGTCACACAGTGGATTAATTATAAGCTTATGCCGCAGGCTGCAACGACGGACAATAAGGATAAAAAGAAGCAGCCCACAAGCGACACGGCAGAGGCAATGCAGCAGTCCATGAAAACGATGAATACGGTTATGCCGATTATGTCGGCGTGGTTCTGTCTCACGCTTCCTGCCGGTATGGGTCTGTACTGGGTTATTGGTGCCGTTGTGCGCAGTATTCAGCAAATTGCAATTAACAAACACATTGACGCCATGGATGTAGACGCGGAAATCGAAAAGAATGTTGAGCGATATAAAGAAAAGTTAAAAAAACAGGGGATTGATCCGGCAAAGCTTCAGGCAGCCGCAAGGACAAACACAAAAAATTTAACTTCCAAGACTTCTTATCAAAATACTTCGGCAAAAAAAGCTTTCAAGACAGATGAGGAAAAAGCGGAGGAGCTGAGGAAATCCACGGAGTATTATAATAATAATGCAAAGCCCGGAAGTTTGGCGTCAAAAGCAAATATGGTAAAGCAATACAATGAGAGAAAATAACGTGAAATCAAAGATTATGCACTCTGATGCAAATGATGATTTGAATATGATAATGATGGGAAATGGGGGAAATGGAAATGGATTTTATAGAGTTTAAAGGGAAAACGAAAAATGATGCCATAACAGAAGCGTGCAGACATTTTTCGATACCGAGTGACAAGCTTGACTATGAAGTAATTGATGAAGGAAAGTCGGGCATCCTTGGAATTGGTGCAAGGCCTGCCATAATAAAAGCAAGGGTAAAAGAAGAAAACGAGGAGGTCATTGAACCTGTAAAGCTTTCCGAGACGCCAATTATTGCCAGTGTCAAAGCTGCAGCGGCAGAAATTGAGGATGTGGACGTGGAAGGCGTATCCAAGAAGTTTTTGACGGATGTATTTGCCGCCATGGACCTTGCCGTGGAGATTTCTACAAAATATAATGATTCCCTGCGCTCCCTTGAAGTGGAACTTAGCGGTGACGAGATGGGTGTTTTGATTGGAAAAAGAGGACAGACGCTTGATTCGCTTCAGTATTTGATTTCGCTTGTGATTAACAAAGGCACAACCGAGTATATAAAAGTTAAGGTTGACACGGAAAATTACAGGCAGAGACGCAAGGAGACACTTGAAAATCTTGCTAAAAATATTTCCTATAAAGTAAAGAGGACAAGAAGACCGGTATCGCTGGAGCCTATGAATCCATATGAAAGAAGAATTATTCATTCAGCCCTCCAAAATGACAGGTATGTCACAACACACAGTGAAGGTGACGAGCCGTTCCGGCGTGTTGTCGTAACTCCGAAGAGGGACAGCGGTTACGGTGATAACAGAGGTTACCGCGGGAACAGGGGTTACAATGGCAACAGAAACTACAATAGGGATTACAACAGAGACAGAAATAAAAACTACAGTCGTGACAATGTAGAAAATACAGCGGAAGCAGTTGAACAGGACTAATCGGTTATGATAGAATGAACCTTGAAGTATCAAGGTTCATTTTCATGTGCAAGGATATGGGAAATCAGGAGGAATGCATCAATGAAATCAGATACCATTGCAGCGATTGCCACAGCAGTCAGTGATTCGGGAATCGGTATTATCAGGATTAGCGGGGAAAACGCAATAGAGACAGCAGACAGGATCTATCGTTCCAGAAACAATAAAAAAAGGCTTATTGATGTTGAAAGCCACACGATTCATTATGGATATATATATGATGGTGATGAATTGGTAGATGAAGTGATGGCTGTTGTAATGAAAGCGCCGAATACGTACACGAAGGAAAATACTGTAGAGATAGACTGTCACGGCGGCATTCTTGTGATGCATAAGATATTGGATGTTGTTCTAAAAAACGGGTGCAGACTGGCGGAACCGGGAGAGTTTACCAAAAGGGCATTTTTGAATGGCAGGATAGATTTGTCCAAGGCGGAAGCCGTCATGGATGTGATTCATGCAAAAAATGAATTTGCCCTGAAGTCTTCTGTGAGGCAGTTGAAAGGATCTGTCTCGGACAAGGTTCGTTCTCTGCGCGAAGAAATTCTGTACGAAATTGCTTTTATTGAGTCTGCACTTGATGATCCGGAGCATATCAGTCTTGAGGGTTATACGAAAAAACTTGAAGAAAAGGCAGTCAGAATAAACAGACAATTAGAGAAATTGGTTGACAGCGCAGAGAATGGTAAAGTGCTGAAGGACGGTATCAATACAGTTATTGTCGGAAAACCGAATGCGGGAAAGTCTTCGCTGCTTAATATCCTCGTCGGAGAAGAAAAAGCGATTGTCACCGGTTTTGCCGGAACAACAAGGGACGTGTTGGAAGAATCCATAAAGCTGCATGGAATCGGTTTGAATATGATTGACACTGCTGGTATTCGTGATACAAATGACGAGGTTGAGAAAATCGGTGTTGAGAAAGCGCGGAAATATGCCGGAAATGCGGATTTGATTTTATATGTAGTTGACGCGTCCTGTCGGCTGGATGAGAATGATGATGAGATAATGAAACTGATAGCCGGAAAAAAAGTGATTGTTTTATTAAATAAGACGGATTTGGAACAGGTTGTCACCGAGGAGGATATTGTTAAAAAAATGACATCTGTGTCATTTAATAGTGGGCTTGTGCGTGTTATCAAAACTTCCACAAAAGAACATACAGGAATGGATGTCTTTGAAGATACGATAAAACAAATGTTTTTTCAGGGTGAAATAGCTGTGAATGATGAAATTTATATTACGAATTTAAGACATAAGGAAGCGTTGGCGGAGGCGCGTGAAAGTATGCAGATGGTGTTGAACAGTCTTGCAGACCAAATGCCAGAGGACTTTTATTCGATTGATTTGATGAGCGCGTATGCCGCGCTTGGGAGAATTATCGGTGAAGAAGTGGATGATGATCTTGTGAATGAAATCTTTGGAAAGTTTTGTATGGGGAAATAGATTTTTGTTTGTGTGCGGCTTGACGGCTGTAACGGGAAGTCAGATTGTATATGTATTATTTTAACTTTTCAGTATAGCACTCTGCACTTGATGAGCAGTGCGTAAAAAGTGTAAATTGTGCCAGGCATCAAGCCTCCACGATGTGGATTTGCATGGTCTGATGTTCATAACTATGAAGGTACTGAATAGTTACTATTATTTTATGATAGGAGATGTGTGGAAAATGCCAGAGATTCGGGAAAAAGTAGATGTGTGTGTAGTGGGTGCCGGTCATGCGGGCTGTGAAGCGGCGCTTGCCTGTGCAAGGATGGGGTTGGAGACTGTGATATTTACAGTGAGTGTCGACAGTATTGCGCTGATGCCTTGCAATCCCAATATCGGCGGTTCCTCCAAGGGGCATCTGGTGAGAGAATTGGACGCGCTCGGCGGCGAGATGGGAAAAGTCATTGATAAAACGTTTATTCAGTCAAAGATGCTCAATGTCTCAAAGGGACCGGCTGTTCATTCACTGCGCGCACAGGCGGACAAGGCAGAGTATTCGAGAGCGATGCGAAACGTGCTGGAAAATCAGGCGCATCTGACTGTCAAACAGGCGGAAGTGGTAAATCTTCTGGCAGAGGAGTCCGCAGAAACAAATGCGCTTTACACAAAAAAAATTATCGGTGTAAAAACGTTTACCGGAGCAGTATATGAGGCAAAAGCAGTTATACTTTGTACGGGAACTTATTTAAAAGCGCGGTGTCTGTGCGGTGAGGCGATTACACACACGGGTCCAAACGGATTGCAGGCTGCAAATTATCTGACCGACAGCTTAGAGTCACTCGGGATAGAGATGCGTCGTTTTAAGACCGGTACTCCTGCGCGGATGGATAAGCGTTCCATTGATTTTGATAAGATGGAAGAACAGTTTGGGGATGAGAACATTGTTCCGTTTTCTTTTTCCACAAATCCGGAGGATGTGCAGATTGAGCAGGTTTCCTGCTGGCTTACCTACACAAATGAGAAGACGCACGATATTATACGTGCCAATCTGGATCGCTCGCCGATTTATGCCGGCGTGATTGAGGGAACAGGACCTCGATATTGTCCTTCTATCGAGGACAAGGTTGTCAAGTTTGCGGACAAGGAACGGCATCAGGTGTTTATTGAGCCGGAAGGTCTTCACACAAATGAAATGTATGTTGGCGGAATGAGCTCGTCCCTTCCGGAGGATGTCCAGCTTGCCATGTACAGAACCGTTCCGGGTTTGGAAAATTGTAAAATTGTGCGAAATGCCTATGCCATTGAGTATGACTGTATGAACCCTGACCAGCTTTATCCGACGTTGGAATTTAAGAAAATAAAGGGATTGTTTAGTGCGGGTCAGTTTAATGGAAGCAGCGGTTATGAGGAAGCGGCGGCACAGGGACTGATTGCCGGAATGAATGCGGCGCTTTTTATCAAAGGAAAAGAGCAGATTGTGCTCGACCGCTCGCAAGCGTATATTGGTGTTTTGATTGACGATCTTGTCACAAAAGAAAATTTTGAACCATACCGCATGATGACTTCGCGTGCGGAATACAGACTTTTACTGCGTCAGGACAATGCTGATTTGCGGCTTCGAAAAATAGGATATGAGGCGGGGCTTGTCACAAAAGAACAGTATGATAAGGTATGCAGGAAAGAAGAATTGATTGCGCAGGAGATTGAACGGCTGCACAGAATAAAAGTTGGTGCAAACAGGGAGATACAGGAATTTTTGGAGCGTCAGGGAAGTACCGGATTGAAGACAGCGGCAACACTGGCTGAACTTATCAGCAGGCCGGAGCTTTCTTATGAAGCGATATCCGGTATTGATAAAGACAGACCGGAGCTTTCGGATGATGTCGTTGAACAGATTAATATTCATATCAAGTATGATGGATATATCAAACGCCAGTTAAAGCAGGTCGAACAGTTTAAGAAGATAGAAAAAAAGAAAATACCTGTAGGAATTGATTATGATGATGTTAAGAATCTGCGGCTTGAGGCAAGACAGAAATTAAAGAAATTGAAACCAGTATCTGTAGGGCAGGCATCCCGCATCAGTGGCGTATCACCTTCTGATATATCTGTACTTTTGGTTTATCTGGAAAGTTATCAAGGTAAGGAATCAGTGAAAAAACGGAATTCGTAACAGTTCAGCCTTCGGCTTCCTGTTACAAGCATCAAGCCATGCAAAACCACTTCGTGGTGGGCTTGATGTACATCAGCCATTACGCTGTTTCACGGACTTTACAGCAAGTGTAAAATCCTGAACTGTTACCGGAATTCTTTTGTTTTTCAGAAAAGCAGTTTGTTAATATATATTATAATATATTATGTATTACATAAAAAAGAAAATATAATAGAATTGTAGTCGTGAAATCATGGAGGAATTTATGAATTTGGATCAGTATGATTGGAAATTATTGCAAAGAGCATTCAGTGCATTGGGCATTGAAATTCAGACTCGCCAGATAGAACAGTTTATGCAATATTATGCGTTTCTTATTGAGTGGAATGGTTTTATGAATTTGACTGCCATTACAGAATTTGATGATGTCTGTATCAAGCATTTTGTTGACAGTGTTTCTCTGTGTAAGGCTATGGATTGTTCAAAGGAGCAGACGCTCATAGACATAGGGACAGGAGCAGGATTTCCCGGTATTCCATTAAAAATTATATTTCCAAATTTGACAATTACACTGCTGGATTCTTTGGGAAAGAGAGTCAAATTTTTAAATACTGTGATAGAAAATCTTGGGTTGGAGCAAATTGATGCAATACATGGAAGGGCGGAAGATTTTGCAAAGCCTGACTTGCTTCGTGAAAAGTTTGATGTCTGTGTCTCACGTGCAGTTGCGAATTTGTCAACGTTATCGGAGTATTGTCTTCCCTATGTGAAAACCGGCGGTTATTTTGTCTCATATAAATCCGAGAAAGTATCTGAGGAAATACAGACTGCAAAAAAAGCAATTGCATTGCTTGGCGGTGAGGTTTTTCATCAGGAGGAATTTACACTTCCCTGTTCCGATATTTACAGGAATTTGTTTGTGATACGCAAGGTAAAGAATACACCAAAAAAATATCCAAGAAAGGCAGGGCTTCCGACAAGGGAACCCTTAAAATAAAGAAGTATTGGAGCATCTTAAATGAGAGGGAAAGACATTTTAAGACTACAGGAGACAGAGCGAAAGCGCATTGCCGAAGAATTACATGATACTACCGTTCAAGATATGGTTCATTTGTCGCAACAGCTTGAACTAGTGCTTCACTATATGGATAGCGATGTGGCACAGGCAAAGCTTGAGGCAGTTATGGCAAAAAAGCAGATAAAGAAAATGATTGGATGTATGCGGGAAACAATATATGATTTGCGTCCAATGGTATTTGACGATATTGGGTGGGGCGCTGCATTTGACCATTTACAGGATAAACTGTCAAGACAAAATCCAGAATTGAATTTTGCGTTTGATATTGATGAAATTGATACTTCAGACGGGGTAACTGCCGTCTCTATTTATCGGATTGTATGTGAGGGATGTCAGAATATTTTGAAGCATTCTAAAGCGCAGAATGCCGCAGTCGATGTGAAAGATTTTGGAGCGTATGTTAAAATTCGGCTTTATGATGACGGTATTGGGATTGAAAATGATTTGTCATATTCTTTGGATAAACAGAAACATCATTTTGGTTTACAGCTTATGCGTGAGCGGACAGAATCTTTATCAGGAAAGATGGATATTTCATCGGGTAATACTGGTACGGTTTTGGACATAGAGATACCTGTTTTAAATTAGTAACGTAATCAAGGAACTGGGCAATTCAAATTATCAGTGCGGTACTTGTAATAGTTTAACCTAGAACGTGTCTGAAAAATCATTCCTACCGTCTGCATGCTCCACTTTGCGTAATATTTGTGCCAAATTTAGGTTACATAGCCCGCTATGCGCCCTTCATTTGGCATAAATCTCTCACAAATTGTAGCGCATATCTGACAGAAAGCATTTTTCAACACGTTCTAGGATTTTAAACTTACCTGCAAAGTCCGTGAAATAACGAAGTGGCAGAGATGCATCAAGCTATGGTATGCGGTTTGACACCAATGAAGTGATTTTGCATGACTTGATGTATGTAACAGGTAGTCAAACGCTGAGCTGTTACATGTACTTGTTAAAATAAAAAGATGGGAGTTAAATAAATTAATGATTCGTGTTATGATAGTAGACGACCATAAGATGGTTCGTGAGGGTCTGGCAAAGTTGATTGAACTTGATGAGGAGATAAGAGTAGTGGAAGAATCAAAGGATGGTTCTGACTGTATGTATAAACTGCACTCTGCAAAACCTGATATCATTCTTCTTGATATCAATATGCCGGATATGGATGGAATAGAAACACTGAAAGTTTTGAATAAAAGAAAAAGACGCCCTAAAGTTTTGATTTTAACTGTACATAATGAAATTGAGTATCTTGTAAAATTTGTCGATATGGGCGTAGAAGGATATATATTGAAGGACTCTGGTTCGAGAGAATTAATTAGGGCGATTCGTTGTGTTTATCGGGGAGAACGATTTATACAGCCTAGCATGATACCTTTATTAAATTCAAAATTCATTGCGAAAGATATTGATAAGGAAAAATTAGCGTCTTTGTCAAATAGGGAACTTGATGTTTTAAAGTTGGTTGCAGTAGGTCATTTTAATAAGGATATTGGCAGGATTCTTTGTATTAGTGAACGTACTGTGAAAAATCACTTAACCAATATTTTTCGAAAAATAGATTGCATTGATAGAACACAGGCTGCTGTATTTTGCATTCGAAATGGGATAGTCAGCGTGCATGAGTAAATAAAAGTTTCTATGTCTGTATTATTGTCATACTATATGTTGAAATTTACATTCAATTTAATCAATATAGTTTGCTAGAACTTTATCATTTGATGTCAATTGCCTTTGATAAAGTTATAAGTGAACGCCTGCCAATAAAACTATAACTTGATTATTTGATGTCAATTGCCCACTATTGTGAAGCGCATCTGGAAGAAAGTGATATTAAATATTATTGATTATGTTTTGAGTGTTTTCTATATTATGAAACTAGGGTCAAAAGGCTATTAAAAAAATGAATTGTGTATGGTCAACTAAAAATAACTATTGAAAATGCTGATTGGAATAAGATTTTTTATTTCTTTGTAATATACTTTTCAACGATTAATCTTTGAAATGAACTTTTGACGCAGTATCATATCAGTATATTAATACAATGGCAGTGCTACATTTTTAAAGGGGTTTCTGTTGCTCTAAATTATTTACTGTTATTATTTAATTTTTAGATACTTCTTGTAATTTTTAGATTTTACCAAGTGGTAAATAGGTGATAAATAAACTAAAAATTATAAGAGGTATTTTTTTGACAATCTTTTGGCTTATTTGAAGTATTCAGGATGTTTTCTATAAATAAGAATGTATTTATATGAAATGTTTCACGTGAAACATTTATAATTTTATAATGCTGATGGAGTCAAAAAGTTATGCTTTTTCAATCAACTATAATCTTTAAAACATATATAAATTCAATATTTTGTGATTCAACAATAGTTAAATACGGAGTGACCTTTTACCATATTATTATGTAATATTATCTTTTTGAAAGTGTGCTATACATAAAAAGTGTATATTTTGAATGCTGTTAAACAGTTACAGCAACTTTTTTGTACGTTGATGAATATATATTTAATTATTATGATGTCATGCTCAAAATAATTTTATAAGTCATGTTATCCATTTTTACAGTAATAGAAGATTGCTGAAGAATGTGTAATTCATTATACTTTATTTAACATAATATTGGAATGCTCTTTAAGCTAGATTTTGTAAATAGATAAACTGCATATTTTATATTAGGGTATACCCCCTCTTTCTTCCTTTTAGCGAATAGTGTACTGTCCGGATTATATTCAGGCAAACCTCCTTGCCTAAATTTCCATCAGACTGCGTTGTCGGCGGTCAACGATGCCACCGCATCGCCTCCCTTCTCCGCCTTGCTGATGAAAATTTATCCTGCGGAGTTTCGCCAGATATAATCTGGACAGCACACTAGTTATTCTGCTTCCAAATTCCTGTCAAGTTCGGGCTGAAAGCTCGTTAATTTCTGACTTTACAAGAATTTACAAAGTATAAATATAATGTTTGCCAAGAAGAAGAAAGAGGCATTTTTTGATAAAATATTTAACGCTACCACAAAGAGCAGGGAAGTAGTGAATGGAAAGCTCCGTTCAATCTTTTCCATTTTCAATATACAATAGCTTTTGATATTAATTTAAAGCATATTGTATAATCTGTGACCGTATATCCAGAGTGTCTATGAAAATCATTCCTGTCATTTTAATGTCAGGACATTTGTATAACAATGCGATACTGATGTATTCCCATTTTGCAAGATATTTGTGCCAAATTCAATTTGTATAATGCATTAACCTTTATATCTATGCTGCCTATGCGCCCTTCATTTGG
>CAJTTO010000019.1 GCA_910579275.1 uncultured Lachnospiraceae bacterium | reverse complement strand
CAATAGGAAGGATATGGTTTGGTGAAAAAAATATTAAGAAAGAACCAGATTATGATTACGGCACTGGCAGTCATGATAGCGGTAGCAGGCTATCTGAATTTTGCCGGAACGAAGATTGGAGAAGAGGACTTCATATCTGTGGACGGGAGCAGCAGTGAGCTTACATATGAGATATCTGATGAAGATATGTATGCCATATCGCTGAGGGAAGATACGGAAGGGACGATTAAGGACTACGCAGCTGCTACAGGGACAGACGGTGACATTCCGAGTCTTGACACGGATGATGTGACAATCACGGACAATTATTTAAACAATGGCATGGATGCCGCATCGGACAGTGCACTGACTGCCGATGCAAACGGTACGGAGCTTCAGGCTTCCGATGAGGCGGCGGACGGCACAGACACCACGCTTGCGTCAAATACAGATGAATCAGGAGCCACGGTAATTGAGCAGGAGATACCGGGCGAGGCAGTGTTTACAAGTGCGTCAGGGGTATCGACCCTCGCAGGAGCAAAGCTCTTAAAAGAACAGACCAGAGCACAGAATAAGGAATCGCTTATGGAAATCATCCAGAGCGAGGAGCTGACAGAAGATGCGAAAAAGGAAGCTGTCAACAGCATGATTACATTGACAGAAACAGCCCAGAAAGAGTCTGATGCCCAGATGCTGCTCGAGGCAAAAGGATTTACGCAGACAGTGGTTAGTATCAGCGGCGATTCGGCAGATGTCATGGTGGAGGCTGCAAGCCTGACGGAAGCCCAGACGGCGCAGATTATAGATATTGTACAGCGAAAAACAGCTGTCTCTGCGGAGAATATCATCATAACAGTATCCGGCGCGGAGTAAAGTGAAAAGAAAACTGTGGAATTCATAGGGTAAATATGGTATACTAAAATACATATTGCGAACTACCTGAATAACATATGTTATGCATGGCGGTGAACGCGCATAAACATGTGCAGGCAGGATGCGGAGACCTGTGAGCGGTATAAGTGCCATAGGTTTCCGCATTTATAAATTGAAATAGATGGAGGAGAAACAAGTGAGTACAATTGCAGAGGAGATAAATAAACGGAGAACATTTGCCATCATATCGCATCCGGATGCGGGCAAGACGACGCTGACAGAAAAATTTTTGTTGTACGGCGGCGCCATCAATCTTGCCGGAAGCGTAAAGGGAAAAGCGACGGCGCGGCATGCGGTATCTGACTGGATGGAAATAGAAAAGGAGAGGGGTATCTCTGTTACATCTTCTGTCTTACAGTTTAACTATGACGGATACTGTATCAATATTCTCGACACACCAGGACATCAGGACTTTTCGGAGGACACCTACAGGACACTGATGGCAGCTGATTCGGCAGTCATGGTGATTGATGCGTCAAAGGGTGTGGAGGCACAGACAAGGAAACTTTTTAAGGTATGTGGAATGCGGGGCATACCCATTTTTACGTTTATCAACAAGATGGACAGGGATGCCAATGACACGTTCGAGCTGCTTGACGAAATCGAGAAGGAGCTTGGAATCGCAACTTGTCCTGTGAACTGGCCAATCGGTTCCGGAAAGCGCTTTAAGGGAGTCTATGACAGACATGGAGACCATGTGCTCACATTCTCCGACACACAGAAGGGAACCAAGGAGGGGGAGACCACCGTTATTCCGATGGATGACGAGGCGTGTCTGCTTGCAGCTATCGGGGATGAAGCGCTTTCTTTACTCCGTGACGAGATAGAGCTGCTCGACGGGGCAAGTGCAGAGTTCGACATCGAGGAAGTGAGAAAAGGAAAGCTTACACCTGTATTTTTTGGCTCCGCACTCACGAATTTTGGCGTCGAAGTCTTTTTACAGAATTTTTTAAAGATGGCGACGACACCGCTGCCGCGCGTTTCGCAGGGAGAGGACATCGACCCTGTCGACAATGATTTTTCGGCATTTGTATTCAAGATACAGGCAAACATGAACAAGGCACACCGCGACAGAATTGCGTTTATGCGCATCTGTTCCGGAAAGTTTGATGCGGGCGAGGAAGTAAAGCATGTGCAGGGCGGGAAAGTGATGCGTCTGTCGCAGCCGCAGCAGATTATGGCGGATGAGCGGAAAATACTCAGTGAGGCATATGCCGGAGATATTATCGGCGTGTTTGATCCGGGCATTTTTTCGATTGGCGATACCGTCTGTGCTCCTAAGAATAACGTTTGTTATGATGGCATTCCGACCTTTGCGCCGGAGCATTTTGCGCGCGTAAGGCAGATTGACACGATGAAACGAAAGCAGTTTATCAAGGGTGTCAACCAGATTGCGCAGGAAGGTGCGATTCAGATTTTTCAGGAGTTCAATACAGGTATGGAGGAAATCATTGTAGGCGTCGTCGGCGTGCTGCAGTTTGACGTACTCAAATACCGTCTGGAGAACGAGTATAATGTGGAGATAAAGCTTGAGACGCTTCCGTATGAATATATCCGCTGGATAGAAAACAAGGACGAGATTAACCTGGACAAGCTGTCAGGTACCTCGGACATGAAAAAAATTCAGGATTTGAAAGGAAATCCGCTGCTGCTGTTTATCAACCAGTGGAGTATCGGTATGACAATTGACAGAAATAAAGGGCTTGTGCTTTCGGAATTTGGCAGAAATTAGGAGATGAAAGACGGTAAATGAAAATAAGGACAGTGTTGTGGGCTGCCCTGACAGCAGGCGTGTTCCTGTTGGCACAGGGCTGTACCTACCAGAATGATTTGTGGTATTTTACACAGGAGGAAACGCGTGGGTATGAACCGGAACAGCCAAAAGAGACAGAGAACGAATCGGAAGCATCTACCGGAACAGAGGAAGAACCGGAACAGATAATTGAAGTATCAGAACTCTATTATGCATATCACAGTCTGGATGATACACAGAAGAAGATTTACCTTGAGATACTGGATGCGCTTGCAAATATGAAAAAAGATACGCCGCTGTCCACAGTGGACAAGTCCAGTGTGGATCTTGTATTTGCATGTGTGATGAATGACCATCCGGAACTCTTCTATGTGGAGGGATATCAATATACAGAGTACACGCTTGGAAGTGTGACGACAGGTTTGACGTTTAGCGGGACATACTCCATGGGCAGCGAGGAGGCGGAACAGGCAAAAAACGCCATAGAACAAAAAGTTGCGGAATGTTTCCAGCAGGTTCCGCTGAACGAAGACGAGTACAACACGGTCAAATTTCTGTACGAATGGCTTATTGGCAACACAGAATACGACAAGGCAGCCGAAAATAACCAAAATATATGTTCTGTTTTTTTGCAGGGCAGATCTGTCTGTCAGGGGTATGCGAAAGCGATGCAGTATATGCTGCAAAAGGCAGACATACAATGTCTGCTGGTGACAGGATTTACGAATGGGGAGCGTCACGGATGGAATCTGGTCAGGGTGAATGGTAATTATTACTATCTGGATCCGACATGGGGCGATGCGTCCTACGCATCCGGTAACAATGCGGACAACATGGCGGAGGGAGCGCCTTCCATCAATTATGACTATTTTCTGGTGACTACCGATGAGATTACAAGAACGCATTCGCTGGAGAAAGTGGTTGAGCTGCCATTGTGTCTGGCAGTGGAGGACAACTATTTTGTGCGCGAGGGGCTGTATTTTGAGAGCTACGATGAGGGGCACCTTGCACTTGTCCTAGGCAGTGATTCGGCAAAATCAGCGGGATATGTCATGCTCAAATGCAGCAGTGACAGCTATGATATTATGGTGCAGTCCCTGATTGACGAACAGAAAATATTTGATTTCATTGACAGACAGGGGGCAAGCGTTGCCTATACTTTCAATGAAACACTGCGCACAATCAGTTTCTGGAATTTGTCGGATGCCATTCATACGGAGATATCCTGAACCACGCGGAATCATTATTTCTGAATGGAATGGGAAAATTGGGAAAAGATATGGATAACATAAATAACTTTATGCTTTGCAAAGTTTCCGTGTTTTGATATAATGAGAGGTAAGTATAAAATACAGGAGGGTGAAACCATGGAAAAAGAAACGGATAGGGGCGGCTGCTCGTTCAACAACGAGGAGTTTGGAACAGTCAAGATTGCGAATGATGTAGTTGCCATGATAGCAGGACTTGCGGCTACGGAAGTCGACGGTGTAGGCGCGATGGTTGGAAATATCACGAACGAACTGATGGGCAGAGTCGGCATGAAGAAGCAGACAAAGGGTGTGAAGATTGACATTCTTGACGGAAATGTGTCTGTGGAGCTTGCAGTGACACTTGAGTATGGTTACAATATCCCGACTACCTGCAATAAAGTACAGGAAAAGGTAAAGAGTGCAATCGAGACGATGACGGGATTTAAGGTTTCTGATGTAAATATCAGAATTGTAGGAATTAAGATGGCATTGGACAAATAAAAGGATAAGACGAATGAGCAGACGAGAGCTTAGGGAACAGATATTTAAATTCATATTCAGGGCAGAGTTTTATGAAACAGAGGAACTGCAGGAACAGGAGCAGCTGTTCTTTGAGACCTTTGATATGGAAGAACAAGAGATAAAGGATGCAGATGCACAGTATATCTCCGTAAAAAGCAACAAGATTATCGAGAAACTGGATGAGCTGGACGAGATGATTAATAAGCGGGCAAAAGGCTGGACAACACAGAGAATGGCAAAGGTCGACCTTACAATTCTGCGGCTTGCAGTCTATGAGATTGTTTTTGATGATGACGTCCCCACAGGAGTTGCCATCAACGAGGCGGTGGAGCTTGCCAAGCGGTTTGGGCAGGAAGAGTCCTCCGGTTTTATCAACGGCGTACTTGCTAAATTTGCAAAATAATGGCATCCGTTGTATCCGGACGGCGCAGCGGCAGAGATACACCAAGCCATGCGGCGCGGTCGGGCGGAACCGTTATCAATCATCATGGAGGCATGTTTGTGAAACAGAATGTCTATACAGTTGCCCAGATAAATTCATACATTAGAAATATGTTTACGCAGGATTATATGCTGCGATTTGTCTTGGTGAAAGGGGAAGTGAGCAACTGCAAATACCATTCATCAGGGCATATCTACTTTACACTAAAGGATGCAAAGGGCGTTATCGCCTGCGTCATGTTTGCCGGCAGCCGCACCGGACTTTCCTTCAGGCTGGAGGAAGGGCAGATGGTCGTGGTTGGCGGTACGATTGACGTATATGAGAGGGATGGGAAATACCAGCTTTACGCCAAACAGATAACGCTTGACGGAGCCGGTCTTTTATATGAAAAGTTTGACCGCCTGAAACGTGAGCTGGAGGAAATGGGAATGTTCGCGCCGGAGTACAAACAGCCCATCCCCAAATATATTAAAACCCTAGGAGTTGTGACCGCTCCTACCGGTGCGGCAGTGCGTGATATCATCAATATTGCGACAAGGAGAAACCCTTATATACAGATTATTCTCTATCCTGCGGTTGTGCAGGGGGATCAGGCTGTCGGCAGTATTGTGAATGGCATCCGCGCATTAGAGCAGCTTGGCGTCGACGTGATGATTGTTGGCAGGGGAGGCGGTTCCATAGAGGATTTGTGGGCTTTCAATGAGGAGGCGGTTGCACAGGCAGTATTTGATTCGCCCATTCCCATTATATCAGCCGTCGGACATGAGACGGATACGACGATTATTGATTTTGTCGCGGATTTGAGGGCACCGACACCTTCCGCGGCAGCGGAGCTTGCGGTGTATGATTTTTGCCAGCTGATGGACAGGCTTGATGTGTACCGTTCAACCCTGAACCACGCGATACGGGTACAGGTTGAGCGATGTACAAACAGACTGGAGACCTTAAGGCTAAAGGTGAAATACTTAAGTCCCGCAAATCAGATACAGCAGAAACGTACTTACTGCATGGATTTGGAGGGCAGGCTGAACGGGAATATCAACACTGCACTGACACAGCAGAAACACAGAATGGAAATTTGCGTGGAACGGTTGAAAGGTTTATCACCGCTTGACAAGCTGAGTCAGGGCTATGCGTATGTAGAAAATGCAAATCACAAGGTCATCAATAACGTGAACAATGTGAAACGGGATGACTTGATACAGGTCTATGTAAAAAACGGAACCATACAGGCGAAGGTTTCTAAAATCGAGGAGGTTCAGTATGGCGAAGGAGCTGACACTGGAACAGATATTTGAGAAGCTTGAGGGCACGATCGGAAAGCTGGAACAGGAGGATATTCCGCTCGAGGAATCCTTTCGACTTTACAAGGAGGGCATGAAGCTTGTCAAGTCCTGCAATGACAGGATTGACAAGGTGGAGAAAGAGGTTCTTAAATTAAACGAAAATGGTGAATTGGATGAATTTTGATAAGGTATTGAATGAAAAAGTAAAAGAGATTGAGGAAGTGCTCAAAGCATTTCTGCCAGTGGAAGAAGGCTGGGCGAAGACAGTTATGCAGGCAATGAACTACAGCGTGAATGCAGGAGGCAAGCGTCTGCGTCCTATGCTGATGGCGGAAACATACCGGCTTTTTGGCGGCAGGGATAAGACCATTGAGCCGTTTATGGCGGCGATTGAGATGATTCACACATATTCCCTTGTGCATGATGACCTTCCGGCAATGGACAATGACGAATACCGCAGAGGCAGAAAGACCACATGGGTCGTGTACGGGGATGCCATGGCTGTCCTTGCGGGGGACGGGCTTTTAAACTTCGCATTTGAGACTGCATTGAAAAGTTTTGAAATTTGTGAAAGCGATACAAAGAGAAATGCAAGAGCGCTTGCAATACTTGCGGAGAAGGCAGGTATCTATGGAATGATTGGCGGACAGACTGCTGATATCGAGGCGGAAAATCTGGGCAGCAAAGTGACAGAGGAACATTTGCTTTATATCCATGAGCATAAGACAGCCGCACTGATACAGGCTGCCATGATGATAGGCGCTGTGCTTGCCGGAGCGGATGCGCAGCAGACTGCACTGGTTGAAAGGGCGGCATATGAGATCGGAGTCGCATTTCAGATACAGGACGACATTCTTGATGTGACAAGCACACTTGAGACGTTAGGAAAACCTGTCGGGAGCGACGAGAAAAACAATAAGACTACATATGTGACCCTGAAAGGGATAGAGGAAGCTTCCAGAGAACAGCGGGAGATGTCAAATCATGCCATAGAGCGGTTGGAATCCTTGGAAGACAAAGGTTTTCGGAATGAATTTCTGATGGAACTGATACGCAGTCTGATTACACGTATCAAATGACACTGCATATTTGTTACCGTTAGTCTTAGAACCTGTTTGAAAATGCTTTCTGGCAGATGTCAGGAATGAATTTTCAAACACGCTCTAGGATAAGGCATATGCCGCTTGGATGGTACCTGCTGCTGCAACGGAGCGAACGGTAACGTGTATTTTCTGCTGGTGACACGGAGGACGAGTGCACTATGATACTGGAAACAATAGAAAAGGAAAATGATATCAAAAATGTGGCGCCGGAAAATCTGAATCTGCTTGCCGAGGAGATACGGGAGTTCCTGATTCATAAGATAAGTGTTACAGGGGGGCATCTGGGTTCGAATCTGGGCGCTGTGGAACTTACCATGGCACTGCATTTAAGCCTGAACCTTCCAAAAGATAAAATTGTGTGGGATGTCGGGCACCAGTCCTACACACATAAGCTTCTCACGGGCAGGAGATCCGGTTTTGAGAACCTTAGAAAATATGGCGGAATGAGCGGATTTCCCAAAAGAAAAGAGAGTGAGTGCGACTGTTTTGACACAGGGCACAGCTCTACCTCCATATCGGCAGGCTTAGGTCTCGTAAAAGCGCGGGATCTCAGAAATGAGGATCACACGATTATTTCTGTTATAGGTGACGGCTCACTTACGGGCGGGATGGCATATGAGGCGCTGAATAACGCCGCGCGCATCAAGAAAAATTTTATTATCGTGCTCAATGACAACAATATGTCCATCTCGGAAAATGTAGGGGGCATGTCAAAGTATTTGAACAATATCCGGACAGCGGACAAGTATCTTGACATGAAAGAGGGCATCTACAATTCACTGATGGAGTCAAAGCTGGGCGAGCCGATTGTCTCTAGCATCAGAAGGGCGAAAAGCTCGGTGAAGCAGCTTGTCATTCCGGGAATGTTTTTTGAGGATATGGGGATTACGTATCTGGGACCTGTGGACGGCCACAATATCAACGCCATGTTAAAAGTATTCCGCGAGGCAAAGCGCTGTAAGTCCGCAGTTCTGGTGCACGTCCTGACACAGAAAGGAAAAGGCTTTGCGCCGGCGGAGAAGCATCCGGCAAGGTTTCACGGCGCGGAGCCGTTTGACATAGAGACGGGGCTGCCGCTCACACCAAAGACGAAGTCGAGCTACACGGATGTATTTTCCACGGTCATGTGCAAGCTTGGGGACAGACATGAGGATATCGTTGCAATCACTGCGGCAATGCCTGACGGGACAGGGCTTAAAAGGTTCCGCAACATGTATCCGGAGCGCTTTTTTGACGTCGGTATCGCGGAGGAGCATGCCGTGACCTTCGCGGCAGGACTGGCTGCGGGAGGCATGAAACCGGTTGTCGCAATCTATTCTTCTTTTTTGCAGAGGGCGTATGATCAGATTCTGCATGATGTGTGTATACAGAATCTGCCGGTCGTGTTTGCCATAGACCGGGCAGGGCTTGTCGGAAGTGACGGGGAGACACACCAAGGAATTTTCGATTTGTCCTACCTGTCATCCATACCTAATATGCATATCATGGCACCCAAGAACAAATGGGAGCTTTCTGATATGCTGAAATTCGCGGTCGCCTTTGCGGGACCTATCGCGCTGCGGTATCCGAGAGGAGAGGCATATGACGGACTGCGCGAATATCGGGAGCCGATCAGATTCGGCAAGGCAGAGTGGATTTACCGTGAGAAAAATGTCGCGCTTGTCGCCGTCGGGAGCATGCTGAAAACAGCGCTCACCGTCAGGGAAGAACTGCTTGGGAAAGGATTTGCGTGCAGTATTGTCAATGCGCGGTTTGTGAAGCCTGTTGACACGGAAATGCTTGATGAGGCGGCGCAGGATCACAGGCTTATCGTGACATTGGAGGAAAATGTTGCGAGCGGGGGATTCGGCGAAAAGGTGAGGGATTACCTCGATGAAAATTGTCCTGAGGTAAGACTTTTGACGATTCACATACCGGATGAATATGTGGAGCACGGAAATGTCGAGATTCTGCGTCAGGAGGTCGGAATTGACGCCGAGACGATTGTGGGGAGAATACTGGAATGTCTGTGATAGTACGGTTTTCTGACAAAAATACATGGACATAAATATATAGGAAGGACACAGGACAATGAAAGAGCGCTTGGATGTACTGTTGGTGAAACAGGGACTTGCGGAGTCGCGTGAGAAGGCAAAAGCCGTGATTATGGCCGGCTGCGTGTATGTGAATGACCAGAAGGAGGACAAGGCGGGTTCCATGTTTGACGAGACAAAGATCCGGCTCGAGGTCAGGGGGAATACACTCAGGTATGTGAGCCGCGGCGGATTAAAGCTTGAAAAGGCAGTAAATCAGTTTAGACTGAATCTTACGGATAAAATATGTATGGACATCGGTGCATCCACAGGCGGTTTTACAGACTGTATGCTGCAAAACGGAGCGGCAAAGGTTTACTCTGTTGATGTGGGACATGGGCAGCTTGACTGGAAACTCCGAAAGGACGAGCGGGTTGTCTGCATGGAAAAAACGAATTTTCGCTATATACTTCCGGAGCATGTTCCGGATAAGATTGATTTTGCGTCGGTTGATGTTTCCTTTATATCGCTGGACAAGATACTTGAACCCGCCCACCGTCTGCTCAAACCGTCTGCCCAGATGGTCTGCCTGATTAAGCCGCAGTTTGAGGCGGGCAAAGAGAAAGTCGGAAAAAAAGGCGTTGTAAGGGATCCGGCTGTGCACAGGGAAGTCATTGAAAAAGTATTTACCTTTACCCTGAAAAGCGGGTTCGAGATTTTAAGCCTTGAATTTTCTCCGATTCGGGGGCCGGAGGGCAATATTGAATATCTGATGCATCTGCTCAGGACGGAGCTTCCGCAGGAAACGTTTGATGCGGCAGAACATGTCAGGGACTGTTATACGGCATTGATTCAAGAGACGGTAGAAGAAGCGCACAAGACACTGGAATCAGTTTGATAGTTGGGAGCCTGTATGAAGAATTTTTATATTTATACGAACCATTTAAAGGACGGGAGCGGTGAGACAACCCGATATATACGGGATTACCTGAACCTGAAAGGGTGTGTCTGCAGTGACTGCGTCAATGAGAAGGTTGAGGGAATTATTGTGCTTGGCGGAGACGGAACCATGCTCAGGGCGGCGCGGGAATATGTGTCCTGCCATATTCCGATGATAGGCGTGAATCTTGGCACCCTCGGTTATCTTGCGGAGGTTGAGAAGGAGGATATCGAAACGGCGCTTGACAGTCTTATGGAGAACCGATATGACATTGAGCCGCGTATGATGCTGAGCGGAATCCCTGTGATATCGGGTACCAGTTCCAATCCCCAGACGGCATTGAACGATATTGTAATCAATCGAAAAGGTGCGCTTCATGTTATTAATTTTAACATTTATGTAAATGGGCGGCTGCTGAGCACATATAGCGCGGACGGCATGATTGTGTCCACACCAACGGGGTCCACAGCCTATAACCTGTCAGCGGGAGGACCGATTGTGGAACCGCGGGCAAGACTGATTATGCTGACGCCTGTCTGTTCTCACACACTGGTAAATAACCGGACAATCATCCTTGCGGAAGATGATGTGGTTGATATTGAAATCGGGCAGTGCAAGCCGGGAGAGCAGCAGGAGGTGGATGCAAGCTTTGACGGAAGATGTCCGGTGAACCTGAATGAGGGTGACAAAATCAGGATTATACGTTCGGACAAGGTGACGAAGATTATTAAACTAAACGAGGTAAGCTTTCTTGACACACTACATAAAAAGATGAAAACATAGTATGGGAAGCAGTACGGGGGTTTTGGATGAAAAGGGAAAGACATGAGGTCGTGGTAGAGCTGATTAATAAATATGATATTGAAACGCAGGAGGAGCTGGCGGCGTACCTTCGCAAGGAAGGGTTTGATGTCACGCAGGCCACGGTATCAAGGGATATCAGGGAGCTTCGTCTCTCAAAAATATCGGCGGGAAACGGCAGACAGAAATATATTATACTGCAAAGTGACGATGGCAGGCTTGGGGATAAGTATATCCGTGTGCTGCGGGACGGGTATGTTTCCATGGCTATGGCGCAGAATATTTTGGTTATCAAGACGGTGCAGGGGATGGCAATGGCGGTTGCAGCGGCAATTGACGCCATGCGGTTCACGGAGATTGTAGGGTGCATAGCCGGCGATGACACAATATTTGCTGCGGTGCGGTCAGTGGAGGACACAGAAGCAGTGATGGAAAAACTAGGCGAGATTATAAAAGGTTAGGGACGGAAAATATGTTGGTGAGCTTACATGTGAAAAATCTGGCTCTGATATCAGAGACGGAAGTGAATTTTGGGGATGGTCTGAATATCTTAAGCGGAGAGACGGGAGCTGGAAAGTCAATCATTATTGGTTCCATCAATCTTGCGCTGGGCGCGCGCGCCGATAAAGATATGATAAGGACAGGGGCGGATTATGCCCTTGTTGAGCTTGTGTTCCAAGTGACAGAAGAGATGCAGCAGGAGATTAGCGCACTTGAGATTCCTGTCGAGGAGGACGGTATTGTCATTATCCAGAGAAAGATACAGCCGAACCGCAATTTGTTTAAAATATGTGGTGAGACCGTGACGGCAAAACAAATAAAAGCGCTTTCTGAACTTTTGATAGACATTCATGGACAGCATGAACACCAGTCACTTCTATACAAGAAAAATCATATGGAAATTCTGGATTCTTTTGCAGGTGATGCGCTTGCGGACATCAAAGAAGAAATAAAAGAAAAGTACCTTGAATTCACAAAGGTAAAGAAAGACCTTGCGGCGTTCTGTGTTGATGACGGAACAAAGGCGAAGGAGCTGTCGCTTGCGGAGTTTGAGTTTCATGAGATAGAGGAAGCCGGACTTACGGAAGGGGAGGATGAGGAGCTTGAGCGCGATTACCGCAGGATGGCAAACAGCCGTCAGATTGTCGAGGCGGCTTCAAAGGCATATCAGTTAACCGGAAACAGTGACCAGACCGCGGCTGATGCAGTCGGTCATGCGGTAAGGGAGCTGCGGAGTGTGGAGACTTACGATGACAGGGCACGTGAACTTGCCGATGAACTTGAGAACATAGATGCGCTGATAAGCGATTTTAACCGCGGAATAGCAGAGTATATGTCTGACATGGAATTCGACGGGGAACTGTTTGCACAGATGGAGGAACGGCTCAATCTGATGAACCACTTGAAATTGAAGTACGGTAACAGTATCGCGGCAGTGCTGGCTTACCAAAGGGAGATAGCGGAGAAGATTGAGAGGCTGCAGAATGCAGATGCTTATCGGGAAACGTTGGAGAACCGATTGCAGAAAGCACAGGAGCATCTTGAAAAGCTTTGCAGGAAAGCGTCCAGAATCCGCAGTAAGGAAGCGGATAAACTGGCGAAAGATATGGTTGAAGCGCTGACGGACCTCAATTTCATGGACGTGAAGTTTGAGATACAGGTACGGCAGAAAGAAGAAATGGCATCCAATGGTTTTGATGATGTGGAGTTTATGATATCGACCAATCCGGGTGAGCCGCTAAAGAGTCTTGGGAATGTGGCAAGCGGCGGAGAGCTTTCGCGTATCATGCTGGCAATCAAGACGGTGCTCGCATCAAGGGACAGAATACCGACTATGATATTTGACGAGATTGACACGGGTATCAGTGGAAAAACCGCATGGAAGGTATCAGAGAAGCTTGGCGCGCTCTCACAGAGTCATCAGATAATATGTATTACGCATTTGCCGCAGATTGCCGCCATGGCAGACTGCCATTACAAGATAGCAAAACAGGCGGTAAAAAATAAGACGGTTACGGATATCACGCAGCTGACAGAGAATGAGATGGTGGATGAGCTTGCAAGAATGCTTGGAAGCGACGAGATTACGGATACGGTAAGGGAAAATGCGCGGGAGCTGATTCGGACGGCGCGCAAGAAGAAGTTTGAGCATGCACGTCCGTGAAATAACGTAGGGGCAGAGATTTTTGGGCAAATGTTTCGATAAATATTGAAAATGTCTGAAAATTCCGCTATACTGTATATATGGTCGCTTGTGGGAAAGGGAGGTTTACATATGGAAATAAAAGATTATGTTGATTTAAGCAGAATAAAGGACTTACTGGACTCTTTTTCGAGTATCACGGATTTTGAGGTTATGGTAGTCGGGAAAGACGGAGCGTTTCTTGCAGGAAAAAGTGAATTTCGTGTCGCGGAAAACGACGGTTCCTGTGATATCGTGATTGACAAGGAAAAGATGGGTGCTGTCGTGGTAAGGGAGCATCCGGAAAAGAATGCGGGGCAGGCAGCAGAGCTTCTGGGCATGATGCTGAGCCAGTTTGTGAATCTGGAGTATCTTAACAGCATCAATTCAGGAAGATTTGACACGATAAAGAACGATATTAAGAAGTCGGGACAGCTTGTGCAGACAATCAACGAAAAGACTGGTCACTTGAAGGGCATCGCCAAAAAACAGACAATCCTTTCCTTAAATGCCACTATTGAGGCAGCACGAAGCGGTGAGGCGGGTGTCGGATTTGCAGTCGTTGCCAAGAGTATGCAGGACTTGTCAAACCAGTCGGCAGGTATTTACAATGATATTGAGACATCAGTCGGAGAAATTACGAGCCTGATTAATACCATTATAGGAGCATTTGAATAATAAAAGGAGCGCATCTGCGCTCCTTTTTAAAAGCCTTCGATAGAAAAACGTACTGCATTTACAGGAACATTGAATTCGCTGTGGTAAATTCTGTCCTTTGCAAGAGAGCTGGCATACAGATGGACTTTGGACAGGACGTTTCCGGCCGCGTCATAAAAATAACCATAACATCCCCAGCGGTTGTATTCGTCATCCTTGTAAGCCGCGCACTGGTACTGGATGTTCAGTGTGGACTGGTAGTCGTTGAAATCAGCATAGGTGAAGTCATAGGGCACGAACGAATAGCTGACCACTTTGCAGTAGTTGTTGCGGTTTGTGCCGAGTCTTGCCGGAATATCCATAATCAGCGGTGTGGCATTAACTGTTATGTATGCAGTTAATGCAGGATTGTCCAGACTGTACACGGCGGCGACAGTGGTGCCGCCATTCCCATAGTTTATCTGAAATGCCGCCACATTGGAGGTATATGCGACAGGTGTTATGGTGGCGACAGTGGGGTCTGCCATAATGCAGGCAAGCCTTGTGGCATCGGAACCATCCCCGAGTGCGGCGGTGAGGGTTGCGGCAGTGCCGGCTGTAACAGTGACAATATCCGTGGAAAGAACCAGACCGCTGCCTATACTTTCCTCTGCGGAAATGTCCGCGGCTGGAATGACACACATTGCGGACAGGATAAGGCAAAATGCCATTGCGGAACATATCCGTTTTTTGAGCTTTCTGATTTTTGTTCTCATGTATTTCCTCCTCATGCAATAATATATTAAGAGTGTCGTGTTGAAAAAAGTACATTTACATTATAATAAGAAGTAGGCAGAAATAACAAGTATCTGGCGTAAAAGTTTATATTTATTTTTCAAAAAATAAAACTTAGATAAAAAAATGTCGAATACTCTTTTCATTCACGCGTTTTTTTTATAAAATAACATGTAGGCGTAATGGAACGGAAAAGTGAGATTCTTTGCAGTAGGAGAGGAAAGATTATGAAAAACAGACAACGTAAACTGGCAATGCTGATGTGTACTGTATTGTCGGCATCGGTATTTTGGGGCTGCGGCCAGACGGTTACGGAAGACATGGTTGAGGACGTGGCAGTTGTAGAGACAGCAAAACCAGAGATTGGCGAACTCAAGCTTACAGGTAACTTTATCGCGACAGTCAGTCCGGATGAATCTGTCTATGTGATTCCCAAAACGACAGCCGAGGTGCTTGAGGTGAAAGTGGAGGCAGGCGATGTCGTGGAGGCGGGCGATGTGCTTGCAGTACTTGACGATACAATGGCACAGCTGTCCATGAAGAATGCACAGATTCAGCTGGAGAATGCACAGCATGCATACAATCTTTCCTACGGTGAAGGGGCGTCGACACTGGCTGATATGCAGTCGGACAACAATATTTCGCAGGCGGAGGACGGTGTCAACAAGCTTCAGGAAAATATGGTAGATGCAATGGATAATCTGCAGAAGACAAAGGACAATCTGAAGGAGAAAGAGGATGAGCTGGCAGATTTAAAAAAAGAGTACGATTTCCGCGAAGATGTGGATGAAATCAAGGACTACGCAGACTCACTTGACAAAAATACCCCACAGGGCGCGGCAGATTATGCGGCAGTCATGCAGAGATATCAGGCAGCGGCTACAGAGGTGAAGACTGTGGAGGCGACAATTGCGCAGTATAAATCTGCGATAGACCAGCTGGAGGAAACCATAGAGACAATTCAGGATAATATTGATAATACATACAATACATACAGTCAGGCAGTGACCTCGACAAACATTAATAACGGGGAGCTTCGCGAGGAGCAGAAGAAAGTTTCGCAAAATAGCATCTCCGCTGCAAAGCTTGGCATAGAGCAGGCGCAGGAAAGTCTGGAAACATATACGATAACGGCTACTATTTCGGGCGTCGTTGAGACTGTCAATGTAAAGACACATGACTTTGCAACATCGAGCAATCCGGCATTTGTGATATCCAATAAAAATACGATGGTTGCTACATACTATGTGAGTGAAGATGTGCGTAATACGTTTAGCACAGGACAGAAAATTACACTGGAAAAAGACGGCAAGGTATATGATGGCGAAGTGATAGAGATAGGAAGCGCACTTGACACAGCGACAGGGCTATTTAAGATAAAGGCGGCAGTCACGGGGGATACGGCAAGTCTGCTGTCAGGGACAAAAGCGACAGTGACGACAGATACCTATCATGAAAAGAATGCAGTGATTGTGCCATATAATTCTGTTTACTATGACGGGACACAGGCTTATGTGTATACTGTTGTGAATGACAAAGCGCAGAAAACGAATGTGACAACCGGACTTTACGACATTGACAATATTGTTGTGACAGAGGGGCTTACAGGGGATGACGTGGTAATTACAACATGGTCTGCCCAGCTGCGGGATGGTGTCAGTGTCTCCGTGAATCGTGCAGGGGGAGAGACAGACGGCGAAACGACGTCTCAGGAACCAAGTACAGATGCGAAAGAAAACACACAGAAATAGGAGGGCATAAGCGATGAGTTCGTTAACGAAACTGGCCCTGAAAAGACCTGTATCGGCACTTTTGATTGTGCTTGCATTGTTTGTGTTCGGCATCAGCTCTGTATTTGGGTTTAAAATGGAACTGACACCTGATTTGGAAATGCCCATGCTGTTTGTCATGACAATTTATCAGGGCGGAGATCCGGCGACAACAGAGGAGCTGGTCACAAAAATAATAGAGGATGCTGGTAAGACACTTTCCGGCGTGGACACGGTGACTTCACAGACGACGGAAAATATGTCGATCGTCATGTTTTCCTACGAGTATGGAACAGATGTAGATGAGGCGTATGCGGATCTGCGAAGTGTTGTGGACACGGCATCCTTGCAGCTGCCTGATGATGCCCACGACCCGGTCATCATCCAGATGGACATGAATGCGCAGGATATGATGACATTGTCTGTCACTTCGACAGGTGATACAGATGTGCTCGCGTTCGTGGAGGATGAACTTCGCCCGGAGCTTGAGCGCCTTTCCGATGTAGCCCAGATTACGGTTTCCGGCGGAGAGCAGGATTATATCAGGATTCAGCTCCATCAGGATAAAATGCAGCAGTATGGCGTGACAATGGCAAATGTGCGGACATACATCACGACTACGGACTTTACGATTCCGATAGGAAGCGTGGAGCAGGGTGCGCAGAGCATCAGTGCATCTGCATCTTCGAAACCCCAGAATCTTATGGATTTGCAGAATGTTCCTATTATAACGGCCAGAGGAACAACCATTTCTTTGTCGGATATTGCAACAGTGTCAATGTCCGCGGAGACGAATAACAGTATCAGCCGTTTTAACGGTCATGACAGTATCAGCATCGGCATCGCAAAAGTACAGAGCGAAGGCACAGTGGATGTGTCGAACCATGTCAAGTCCCTGATTAAGAAGGTAGGGGCGAAGAACTCAGCGATACAGATATCAGTGGCATATGATGCCGCGGACAGCATCAAGTCCTCCTTGAGTTCGGTGGCGGAGACGCTGGTTCTGGGCGTTGTGTTTTCGATGATTGTACTTTTTATCTTTTTCGGAGATTTCAAGGCGAGCCTTATTGTCGGAAGCTCCATGCCGATATCCCTTCTCGCCACGCTTATTTTTATGAGTTTTGCGGGATTTTCGCTCAATATTGTCACCATGGGCGCGCTCGTCATTGCCATTGGTATGATGGTAGACTCATCCATTGTCGTGCTGGAAAGCTGTTTCCGGTTAAAAGATGAACGTCCGGACTACAAGGATGCGGCATTTGTCGGAACAAAGGTGGTGGCATCCTCGGTATCTGCGTCCACGATAACGACAGTCGTTGTGTACTTCCCGCTCGCGACCATGAAGGGTCTGGCAGGACAGATGTTTTCACAGCTCGGATTTACGATTATTTTCGCGATGATGTCATCCTTGATTGTCGCGATAACACTGATTCCTATTTTCTTCTGGAAGTACAGGCCAAAGGAGAAAAAAGACACACTGGCTAACAGAATTGTAGGTCATGTTGGAGACGGCTACAAAACCCTGCTGAAACATATCATGTTAAAGAAAAAGACGGTCATGACGGTATCGGTAGGGCTTCTGGTATTGTCGTTTGTGCTGGCTGGCCAGCTGGATAGGGAACTGATGTCGGCAACCGGTCTTGACAACGTGAGTATTGCCATAGAGCTTCGTTCCGGTACCCGTCTTGAGGTGATGGATGAGAATATCCGGTTTATTGAACAGATGATTATAGATGATCCGGATTTTGACGGTTGTAACCTGACGATTAGCGGTTCTTCGGCGACGATTACAGGTTTTCCTGCCGAGAACTGTGACAAGAGTGTCAATGAGCTTGTGGATATCTATAACCGAAAGCTCAAGGATATGACAAATATGAGCGTGATTGTTTCTGCGTCAGGAAGCGGAATGATGTCCACGATGAGTATTACATCAAGCACGCAAATTAATTTGGGCGGCCACAACATGGAGGATCTCAAGACTGCCGCCAGACAGGTTGAGGCGATTATGATGGATACGCCGGGTGTCATCAAGACATCAAGCAATCTGACATCTGATGCCGTGCAGGCAAAAGTCCAGATTGACCCGCTGAAATGTATGAATGTAGGGCTTACAGCCGTACAGGTTGCAAGTGAGATGTACAATGCAAGCAGCGGCGTGGAGGTCATGGATATGACCATCGGCACCAAGGAATACACAGTAAAGATGGAATATCCAAAGGACAGCTATTCTGACATGAATAAGCTGCTGAACCTTGAGCTGGCGACACCCAGAGGAAGTATGGTCACTGTGGGGGATGTGGCTGAGGTGGTCTATTCAGATGTGCCGGATACGCTTGTGCGCGAGGACGGAAAATATCAGGTTTCGATTATGGCATATACGACAGACGAAACGAAGTTTACAGCAAAAAGTGCCATCACTGAAGCGGTGGCGCATGCGGAGGACGACGGGGCGTTTCCCGAAGGTGTAGGGCAGACAGTCAGCACCATGGATGAGATGATGAATGAGGAGTTTATGGCAATCGGTATCGCGATTATAACGGCGGTATTCCTGATATTCCTTGTCATGGCGATGCAGTTTGAGTCGCCGGTATTCTCGCTGATGGTCATGCTAAGTATACCATTCAGTCTGATTGGATCTTTTTTCCTGCTGTTTATCTCTGGTTCAACGCTCAATATGACGTCCTTGATGGGCGTGCTGATGCTGGTTGGTATTGTGGTGAACAACGGTATTTTGTATGTTGATACGACAAACCAGCTGAAAGAGACTATGCCGTTGAACGACGCGCTGATGGAGAGCGGGCGGCTCCGTTTAAGGCCAATCCTTATGACAACGCTGACGACCATTTTGTCCATGATACCAATGATTTTCACAAATAATGAAAATGCAGCCATGATGAAAGGCATGTCACTGATTATCATTGGCGGTCTGATTACGTCCACACTGCTGATTCTTTTGCTGCTGCCCAGTTTTTATCTGCTGATGAGCAAACAGGGAAGAAAAGAGGCAAAGGAGCGCAGAAAAATGAAACGCCAGATGCGGCTTGCCGCCAAAAACCGTTCTGGGGACGAATAAACCAATATTATAAATAAATGAAAAAAGCGGTACGGATATTTTTGTTAAAAAAATCCGTACCGTTTATTTTATAAAAAAATCCATATACTATGTTTTGGATTGGGAATAGAGTTTACAGTCTGATATCAATAGAATAAGGTAGTGAATGGATGAAAACAGGAAAAATCAAACATACTGCGCTGAGCAGACGGATAAGGTATCTTTTATTTCTATATATATTTTTGGGATTTGCCATAGGATTATTCTGTTGGGCGACTTATGCATATTATCAGAGTACGGTGCCGAGCACAATCAGTATCAAGGCTGGGACAAGCGAGCGGATCAACCTGAGGATTCCGGCTTCTGGCGTAATCAGCACGGATTCAGAGACCATTCTGGCTTTGAACCAGCCATTGACAATTGTTGCGGGAGAAAACACAAGTTCTTATCAAATGCGCCTGAAACTTTTTGGGCTGGTTCCGCTCAAGGACGTGGATATACAGGTTATTGAGAATACGACGCTGACACCGGTCGGTAAGCCAATTGGAATCTACGTCAAGACACAGGGGGTTCTGGTGGTGGATACCGGCAGTTTTGACGGGGCGGGCGGGGATAAGTGCGCACCGTCCGAGTACAAGCTGCAGTCAGGAGATTACCTGACTGCGATGGACGGTTTTGCAATCAATGACAAAAAGCAGATAAAAGAGTACATTGAGAATGGTAATGGGGCGGAAATTATTTTTCAGGTGTCCAGAAAGGACGAGCTGATACAGGTAAAGATAAAGCCTGAGCCTGACGAAAACAATGTTTACAAAATGGGTGCATGGCTGCGGGACAGTGCACAGGGAATCGGGACGATGACCTATATAGACAGCCAGAACCGCTTTGGTGCGCTCGGGCATGGTATCAACGACATGGATACGGGCGAGCTGTTGAAACTTGGCAGCGGTTTGCTGTACCACACGGAAATTGTTGCTGTCAAACGCGGGGAAAGAGGCAATCCGGGCGAGCTTACAGGCGTGATCGAATACAAGTCAGACCAAGTGTCAGGCGTGATTGTGGATAATACCATACAGGGAATCTACGGGGTGGCAAACGCCGAACTGCTGAGCGAGTATACGGCGGAACAGGAGACGCTTCCCATTGCATTGAAACAGGAGGTTACCGAGGGACCGGCACAGATTTTGTGTTCCGTGGACGGTGAGGCAAAGTATTATGACGTGGAAATAACGAAACTCACGCCGGGAAAGGACGCCGTAAACCGCCAGATATCGCTGCTGGTTACCGACACGGAGTTACTGTCGCTGACAGGGGGAATCGTACAGGGAATGAGCGGGGCGCCGATTATCCAGAATGGTAAGTTTGTGGGTGCTGTCACACATGTACTTGTGCAGGACAGCGCGAAGGGATATGGAATCTTTATTGAAGATATGCTGGCGCATTGAACATTGGGAATAGAAAAAAGACTTTTCAATTTGACTTCTTTGTGATAAAATGGGCGATAGAATGCGTCTGGAAAACGCGGGGCACATCCGGCACAGGACAATTTTCAGGCAGGTTCGGGCGGGAGGAATGCACATGTGCATTTTAGAATGGCACAAACAGATGAAAGGATGACAGACAGATGACAGCATTTCAGGAGTGGATCTCTAATTTTTCAAATTTGTTTTATAAGTGTTTTATCAAGGAGGATCGCTACAAGCTCTTGGTCAGCGGTATCGGCGTGACCATAAAGGTTTCGCTTCTGGCAGTTCTCATCGGTATACTGATTGGTATGCTGATTGCGCTGTGCAATCTCTCAAAACGAAAGCCGGTCAAATTTATCGGAAGTCTTTATACAGATATCATACGTGGGACGCCGTCCGTCACACAGTTGATGATTATATACTTTGTAGTATTTGCCACAGTGGATTTGGACAAATGGATTATTGCGGCGATTGCGTTCGGCATTAATTCCGGAGCTTATGTGTCTGAGATTATCAGGGCGGGCATCATGTCGGTGGATCATGGACAGACAGAGGCAGGAAGGTCGCTGGGACTGAACGCGTTCCAGACAATGACGAGAATTGTCATTCCGCAGGCGGTAAAAAACATTTTTCCGGCGCTGTGCAATGAGTTTATCGTTCTGATTAAGGAGACGGCGATTGTGGGCTATGTGGGGCTGATGGATATTCAGAAAGCGGGGGACTTTATCAAGAGCGCCACGTTTGTCGCATTCATGCCGCTGATTGGGACGGCAGTCATTTATTATGCGCTGATTAAGACACTGACGCTGCTGCTCCAGAGGATAGAAAAAGTGCTGCGCAAATCCGATGTCCGGTAAGAAAGGGAATGTGACATGATAAAAGTAAAAAATTTACATAAAAAGTTTGGCAAGCTGGATGTGTTAAACGGCATTGATGAACATATTTCCCCAGGGGAGGTTGTGGTCGTAATCGGACCTTCAGGCTCAGGAAAAAGTACGTTCCTTAGATGCCTGAACCTGCTTGAGGATGTAACAGAGGGGGAAATCTATGTAGATGACCAGCTGATAAATACGCCGAAAGTCAATATCAATGAAGTGCGGCAGAAGATGGGAATGGTTTTTCAGCAGTTTAACCTCTTTCCGCATTTGACAATTATGGATAATATTACGCTTGCGCCGGTTTTATTGAAGAAAATGACAAAGGATGCGGCGGTCAAAAAGGGGCTTGATCTTCTGAAGCGTGTCAATCTGGAAGAAAAGGCACAGGCTTATCCGGCACAGCTGTCCGGAGGGCAGAAACAGCGAGTTGCCATAGCACGTGCGCTTGCCATGAATCCGGAGATTATGCTTTTTGACGAACCGACATCGGCGCTTGATCCGGAAATGGTCGGGGAGGTTCTTGATGTCATGAAGGACTTGGCGCGATCCGGCATGACGATGGTGATTGTCACGCACGAGATGGGATTTGCACGGGAAGTCGCGTCAAGAGTTCTTTTTATCGATCAGGGAATGATTATGGAGAGCGGTACCCCCGAGGAAGTGTTCGGCAATCCAAAAAATGAAAGGACAAAGCTTTTTCTGAGCAAGGTTCTGTAACCGTATCGCCATGTGTGATATTATGCCAAATGGCTTAATATATACATATAGTTTTATTTTTTATTGTGATAGGAGGAATATTATGAAGAAAACAACAAAAGCGGCACTTGCGCTTGCCATGACATTGATGACGGTTGTCCTTACGGCGTGCGGCGGCAGTGCGGACACACCAAATGACAGTGCGGATGCGGAGACGGTCAGCCAGAATGCAGCTCCAGCACCAGCGTCAGGCGCTACGCTTACATTTGGTACAAATGCGGAATTCCCACCGTTTGAGTATGTGACAAGCAGCGGAGTGATTGACCAGTATGACGGTATTGACATGGCGATTGCCAAAAAGATAGCAGAGAAGAACGGCATGACAGCGGCAGTGGAAAACATGGAATTTGATTCCCTGCTGGTTGCGCTGGAGAATGGCCAGATTGACGCTGCCATCGCAGGTATGACTGTTACAGATGAGAGAAAAGAAGAAGCTGATTTCTCGACGCCTTACTACACGGCGACACAGGTAATGATTGTAAAAGAAGATTCTGATATTGCCGCGGCTGCTGATATAGCCGACAAGAAGATATGCGTTATTCAGGGATATACCGGTGAGATTTGCGTAAAGGACATGGGCTACCCATACGAGGCGTTCAAGAAAGGAACAGATGCCATTATGGAGCTGGTGAATGGAAAATGCGATGTCGTTGTGATAGATTCCGCAACGGCACAGAAATATGTGGGCGACAACGAGGGGCTTAAGATTGTGGAGGACGCTTCTGCATTTGAATCAGAAGAGTATGCCATCGCAGTCAAAAAAGGTAACACAGAGCTGCTTGAAAAGATTAACAAGTCCATCGAGGAACTGCTGGATGACGGGACGGTTGCCGATTTAGGCGCTATGTATACAGAGGCAATTGCCGTTGAATAGACAGAATGAAAATAGAATTATGAGGAAACATAACATGAGCGCTGCCGGTCCGGCAACGCTCATATGCTTTATGTAAGTTTAAAAAATTTTTACAGTAGCAATTATCCCGAAGATATGATACACTACAAAGTGATGCGTTATGAAATTTATGCAAAAGAAGAACAATCGCAGGGAACCATAAAGTTGTTTAAAAACAGTTCCTTTTGTACAGGGGAGGACAGGCATTGAATAAAAAAACATCAGGCGATAATATTATAGAATTAAAAAATATCAGCCGTACTTTCGATGACGGCTTTCGTGTTGTTGATGATTTTAACCTCACAATACAGCGGGGAGAATTTGTGACGTTTCTGGGACCGTCGGGCTGCGGCAAGACCACGACACTGCGCATGATAGCTGGCTTTGACAAGCCCACGGAAGGGGAGCTTTTGTTAAATGGCAGGGACATCCGTGATTTGCCGCCCAATAAGCGTCCGATTAACACCGTATTCCAACGATATGCCCTTTTCCCGCACCTGAACGTATTTGAAAATATTGCATTCGGGCTTAAATTAAAGAAGCTTCCCAAGGCGGAGATTGTAAAAAAGGTCAAAAAAGCGTTGGAAATGGTAGACCTTGAGGATTTTGAGGATCGAAAGATACACACGCTTTCCGGAGGACAGCAGCAGCGTATTGCCATTGCAAGGGCGATTGTCAATGAGCCGGAGATACTGCTTCTCGACGAACCGCTGGGAGCACTGGATCTGAAGATGAGAAAGGAAATGCAGCTTGAGCTAAAGCGTATGCATGAAAAGCTTGGAATTACGTTTATCTATGTGACGCATGATCAGGAGGAAGCGCTTACTATGTCTGACAAAATTGTCGTTATGTCAGAGGGAAAGATTCAGCAGGTTGGTACGCCGGAAGACATTTATAATGAGCCGAAAAATGCCTTTGTAGCTGATTTTATCGGGGAAAGCAATATCTTTAGCGGCATTATGACCGGAAAATGCAGGGTGCGCTTCTGCGGGGCGGAGTTTGAATGTGTGGATGACGTTGAGCACGGCACGATGATCGATGCAGTGGTCAGGCCGGAGGATGTTTCGATTACAGCTCCGGATAAGGGAATTATCAGGGGAATTGTCACTTCTGTCATTTTTAAAGGCGTTCACTACGAAATTGCAGTGCAGTCCGGAAAAAATGAAATTGTGGTACAGTCGACAAGAAAGGCAGACTTAAATGCAGAGGTCGGACTGGACATTGAGCCAGAAGGCATTCACATCATGATAGCGGAAGACACCATAAACCGTATCGAGTCCGGTGTGGACAAAGAATACAGACTTCATTTTCTCAATGGGATGCTCCCTTGTGACATGACTTCCCTGATAGCAGGCACTTCGTTTCACACAGATGGGACGCTGATAGATGCACATGGCGATGTGATTGAGCCGGAGCGAATCAAAGTGATTGTGTCTGTAAAACCGGATGATATTACGATGAGTGATGACAAGGAAGCCGGAATCCTCAGGGGGCATATTATCAACTTGATATATAAGGGAGACCATTATAGTTATGTGGTACGCACCGAGGAAGATGAAGATTTTATTGTCGATGACGAGTATCTCTGGAATATGGACGATTATGTGAGCCTTTTGATACCGGAAGACAAGTTCCACTATTCCATCAAGAAATAAGGAGGAGCGGATGAATAGACTGCGTTTTCAGAGATCCCAGCTTTGCATACCATATGGGTTGTTTTTGGTATGCTTTGTGTTTGCGCCGCTGGTTGTGATTATATATTATGCGTTTACAGACGGGGAGGGGCAGCTTACCCTTGCAAACCTCACGCGTTTTTTTTCCAGCCCCAACACTATTGGTACACTTGCATATAGTCTGGGAATTGCCGTGGCGACAACCTGCTGCTGCCTTCTGCTGGCATATCCGATTGCATATATTCTGGCAAGAAGCAGGTTCAAGCATAAGGCAGTGATACTTATGGTTTTTGTGATGCCGATGTGGATTAATTTTACACTGAGAATTACTGCGCTGAAAGAAATCCTTACGGTGATAGAGGGAAATCTTGCCTTCCACCCGTTTTTGAACACGCTCATTGGTATGACGTATGATTTTTTGCCGTTTATGATTCTTCCGATATATACGACGTTAGAAAAGCTCGACAACAGTCTGCTGGAGGCTGCGGCGGACTTGGGTGCAGATACCTTGCGGACGTTTTTGAAGGTGACATTCCCGCTGTCTGTTCCCGGTATTATAAGCGGTATTGTAATGGTATTCCTGCCTTCTATGACAAACTATGTTGTGCTTGACATGCTCTACAACAGTACGTATATTATGGGAAGCCTGATTGGCGCTTATTTCAGTGCCTATGACTGGCACAACGGTTCCATGATCGCGCTGATTCTTCTGGTAATCATCCTTGTATTTACGATGTTTACCAACCGGTATGCGGACGAGGATGCGGGCAGCAGCAGAGGAGGAGTGATAGGTTGATGAGAAAGGCTTTTCGTACAATATTTCTTGCGCTTATGATGGTAGTGCTGTATCTGCCGATTATCGTGCTGGCTGTGTACAGCTTTACGGATTCCGCAAATATAGGTGCGATTCGTGGTTTTTCGGTGCAGAATTATGTGACACTGTTTGAGAAGCCCGAACTGAGGGATATGATAGCAGGCACGCTGATTCTTGCAGTCGGTTCTGCGTTTATATCCACGATACTTGGCACACTGGGGGCAGTCGGCGTCTTTTATTCAGGCCGATTCGGAAATCTGATCGTGGGTTCCCTGAATAAGGTACCTGTCGTCAATGCGGAGGTTGTGACTGCATTTTCCCTTTGTATTCTGTTAATCGGTGCGTGCGGCGTGGACAAGAGTAGTTTTGTTTCGCTGGTAATCGGTCATGTTGTTCTTGAGGCGCCTTTTGTGTATGTATCCGTTGTGCCAAAGCTTAAGCAGATGGATAACAGCCTGTATGAGGCGGCGCTTGATTTGGGGGCATCGCCGGCAATGGCGCTGTGGCGCGTCGTGCTGCCACAGATTTTTCCGGGTGTGGTTTCCGGTTTTGCGCTGGCAGTTACGCTGTCGCTGGATGACTATTTTATTACCAGCTATACCAAGCCGGCCACGTTTGACACGATTAGCACTTACGTGGTAAACGCAACACGAGGGTCGCAGACGGAAATCAAGACGGCGCTTTGGGCGCTTTCCACGATTATATTTGCGGCGGTTGTACTGATGGTGATTCTTATGAATGTCACTGGAAACGAAAACGAGAAGAGGGCAGGTGCAGGCAATGAGAAAGATAGGTAACAGGTTGCGCAGGAATGTCTGGCTGACGGTATCTGCGGTGTGTGTCTTTTCCGTATCATGGCTGCGAATGCCGGTGCAGACCGTCTGCGCCAGTGAGGAACCGGTCATTTTGCGGGTATGCAACTGGGAGGAATATATTGACCTCGGCGAGTGGGATGATGAGGAAGTAATAACGCTTGACGGCGGAACAGTGATATTCGGGGAAAAACCGCTTTATGAAGAGTTTGAGGACTGGTACAGGGAGACATACGGCAGGGAGGTGCGCGTGGAGTACTCCTGTTTCGGAACGAACGAGGATCTCTACAACCAGCTGAATTTGGGGGACACTTATGATTTGGTCTGTCCGTCAGAGTACATGATTATGAAACTGATGGCGGAGGACAGATTACAGCCATATTCCGACGCTTTTTATATGGAGGGGGACGCAAACAACTATTATATTAACAATGTTTCGCCATATATCAGAGAGACGCTTGAGTCGAATGAGATAAACGGTGAGAGCTGGAGCAAGTATGCCGCAGGGTATATGTGGGGGATTACAGGTGTTTTGTATAATCCGGCACTTGTGACGGAGGATGAGGCATCAACATGGGAGATTTTCCGCAACCCGAAGTTTCACAGACAGGTTACGCTCAAGGATAACGTGCGGGATTCTTATTTTGCGGCACTTGGAATCTTAAAGGCGGATGAGCTGACAGATGACAATTTTGTACGTGCGGCGGATTATCGTGAACGCCTTGCGGATATGATGAATGATGTGAGTCCGGAGACAATCGCGCAGGCACAGGAGCTTTTGAATGGCTTGATGGATAATCTGTATTCGCTTGAGACGGACAGTGGGAAAGCGGATATGATAACCGGAAAGATTGTCGCCAACTACCAGTGGTCGGGCGACGCGGTGTATGCCATGGATCAGGCGGATACGGACGGTTTTGAATTAAAGTTTGCCGTGCCAAGGGAGAGCACGAACCTGTGGTTTGACGGATGGGTCATGTTGAAAAGCGGTATCGACGGCAATGCGCAGAGACAGCACGCGGCGGAGGCTTTTGTCAATTTCCTGTCGAGGACGGACAACGCGGTCAGAAATATGTACTATATCGGCTACACTTCATCCATAGCCGGAAATGAAAGTGACGATACGATATATGAATATCTGAACTGGTGTTACGGCGCCGGCGAGGAGGACGGGGATATTATGGAATATCCCATAGGCTATTTTTTCAGCGGAGACAATAGTGACAAAGATTATATACTAGAAGCGTCATCCAGCCAGATCGGCAGACAGCTGTACAGCCAGTACCCGCCGCAGGAGGTGATGGACAGGACAGCTATTATGCGCTATTTTGATGCGGATGCGAACAAGGCGATTAATCAAATGTGGATTAATGTCAGGTGCTTTGACATTCATGATGTGCCCATGGGAATCCGCGTGGCACTGCTTGCATTGCTGCTATTGATTATATGGCTGTTTTATCGGAAAAGCTTGTCGAAAAAAGATTGACGCAGAAGAAAACGTTACCATTGTGTTCGGTGGGAAGTTATGTTTATTTTATGGAGGGAACAATGTCAAATATGGATCAGAGTAAAATCAGGAATTTCTGCATTGTGGCGCATATTGATCATGGTAAGTCCACGCTTGCAGACAGAATTATAGAAAAAACAGGACTTCTGACAAGCAGGGAGATGCAGGATCAGATTCTTGACAACATGGAGCTGGAACGGGAGCGGGGAATAACAATCAAGGCGCAGACTGTCCGCACGGTCTATAAGGCGCAGGATGGGAACGAATATATTTTTAACCTGATTGACACGCCGGGACATGTTGACTTTAACTATGAGGTAAGCCGTGCACTGGCAGCATGTGACGGGGCGATTCTTGTCGTGGACGCGGCGCAGGGAATCGAGGCGCAGACGCTTGCCAATGTTTATCTGGCGCTTGACCATGACCTTGATGTCTTTCCTGTCATTAATAAAATCGACCTTCCGAGTGCGCGTCCGGACTGGGTGAAAAATGAGATTGAGGATGTCATCGGCATTGAGGCGCAGGATGCCCCGCTGATATCGGCAAAGAACGGTGTCGGGATTGAGGAGGTACTTGAGGCGATTATCCATAAGATACCAGCGCCTAAGGGACGTGTGGACAATCCGCTGCAGGCACTTATCTTTGACTCTGTGTACGATTCTTACAAAGGTGTCATTGTGTTCTGCCGTATTGTGGAGGGAACGGTGTCTAAGGGAACAAAGATAAAGATGATGGCGACAGGCGCTGCTGCTGATGTTGTGGAGGTAGGTTATTTTGGCGCAGGGCAGTTTATCCCCTGTGAGGAGCTGTCGGCAGGCATGGTTGGCTATCTTACCGCATCCATCAAAAATGTGAAGGACACGGCGGTCGGCGATACGGTCACAAACGCTGATAATCCCTGTGCAGAGCCACTTCCGGGTTACAAAAAAGTACAGTCCATGGTTTATTGCGGCCTGTATCCGGCAGACGGCGCAAAATATCCGGATTTGCGGGATGCGCTAGAAAAGCTGCAGTTAAACGACGCTTCGCTTTTCTATGAGCCGGAGACGTCAATTGCGCTGGGATTTGGATTCCGGTGCGGTTTTTTGGGGCTGCTGCATCTGGAAATTATACAGGAGAGGCTGGAACGCGAGTACAATCTTGATCTTGTAACGACAGCGCCGGGTGTAATTTACAAGGTTTATAAGACAAATGGGGAAATGATTGAGTTGACAAATCCTTCCAATCTGCCTGACCCGTCGGAGATTGACTATATGGAGGAACCGATTGTGTCTGCCGAAATCATGGTGACGACAGAGTTTATTGGTTCGATTATGGAACTGTGTCAGGAGAGGCGCGGACGGTATCTTGGCATGGAGTACGTGGAGGAGACAAGGGCAGTGCTGCGGTACGAACTGCCCTTGAACGAGATTATTTATGACTTTTTCGATGCGCTCAAATCCCGCTCGAGAGGGTACGCTTCATTTGACTATGATGTCAAAGGCTATGAACAGTCGGAGCTTGTCAAGCTTGACATTCTTATCAATAAGGAGGAGGTTGACGCGCTGTCCTTTATCGTTCACAAGCAGTCGGCATATGACAGGGGAAGAAAGATGTGCGAAAAGCTCAAGGATGAAATACCAAGACACCTTTTTGAGATACCGATACAGGCAGCAGTCGGCGGCAAGGTCATAGCAAGGGAAACGGTCAAGGCAATGCGAAAAGACGTTCTTGCAAAGTGCTATGGCGGTGATATCACGCGCAAGAAGAAGCTTCTTGAGAAACAGAAGGAAGGTAAAAAGCGCATGCGCCAGATAGGAAATGTCGAGATACCACAGAAAGCATTTATGTCCGTATTGAAACTGGATGATTCTAAATAAATAGCTGTAGATAGAAAGGGGTGTGAAATACAGTGCGTTCGCTTGGTGTGTATATTCATATCCCTTTTTGTGTAAAAAAGTGTGTATACTGCGATTTTTTATCGAAACAAGCAACACAATCAAGGCAGCAGGAATATATGGAGGCCCTGCGAAAGGAAATCCAGTATGAGTCAGCCCGCTACGTGGACTACAGTATAGAATCCGTATTTTTTGGCGGCGGAACGCCGTCGATATTGGAGGCTTCAGAAATAGCGCGCGTGCTTGACTGCCTGCGGAAGTATTACAAATTAAATTGTGACGTGGAAATCACGGTGGAGATGAATCCGGGAACAGCGGATGAGGATAAGCTGCGCCGTCTTAGAAAGGCAGGCGCCAACAGGCTGAGCATTGGCTTGCAATCCGCTGAGAATACGGAGTTAAGGCTGCTTGGGCGCATTCACACATATGAGGATTTCTTGCAGACCTATTATCGGGCAAGGGACGCAGGCTTTGCGAACATTAATATCGATCTGATGTCCGCGCTGCCAGGGCAGACTACGGAGAGTTGGATTCGGACGCTTGAAACGATAACAGCCCTGAAGCCGGAACACATATCGGCGTACAGCCTTATCATTGAACCAGGCACTGTGCTTTGCGACAGGCTGGAAGAATATCCTCCTGTTCCGGACGAAGACGCGGACAGGCTGATGTATCGGATGACGAAACAGATTCTTGCGGAAAATGGCTATCAGCGCTATGAGATATCAAATTATGCAAAAAAAGGATATACCTGCAGGCACAACAAAATCTATTGGCAGCGCGGCATAGACCATACTGCAAATTACGCAGGGTTCGGACTTGGGGCGTCCTCGCTGTTTGAGAATGTGCGGTGGAAGAATACAGAGGATATGGAGGAATATCTTCGCGTGTTTGCTGGTTCCGGTGAGAGCGCTGATGAAAAAAGGTGTCTTTATGGAGAAGCGCAGCGAGAGACGGAGAAACTGTCAAAAAAAGACTGGATGGAAGAATTTATGTTTTTGGGACTGCGTATGATGCAGGGCGTGTCGAAGCGGGAGTTTGCAAGGAGCTTCGGAAACAGCATGGAGATGGTTTACGGGGATACGCTGCAAAGATGGGCAAGGCAGGGAATGCTGGTAGAGGAGGGGGATTCGGTCAGATTGACGGATGCCGGAATTGATGTCAGTAATGTTGTGCTGGCGGACTTCCTTCTGAACACGCTCTAGCCAAAATTTCGACGGCGATGTACGATATGGATTCGATAGAGGAACTGAAAAGAGCGATTGATAAATTTTTATAATCGTTACATAATAAATATGGGAAAGGATGGGAACCATTATGGCAGATTCTATGAAAGGGACGATTCTGTACTATGTACAGGATGAAAAGAAAAAAATACAACTTGAAGTGATTGGCATGAGCATGGCGATAGAAACAAAGCAGCTGAAAGCTTCGGATTTAAACGTGCAGGTCGGGAAGCTTGCGGGTATTAAGCAGCTTGCACCATTTGATTTGTCACAGACGGAGAAAGCGCCGGCAATATTCTGCATGCCGGAGATTATCATTTTTTCAGAAATTCCGGACAAAAAACTTGATGAATTTTTGCGTTCCTATAAAAACGTAGGGCTTACACCGACAAAGCTTAAGGCGGTTACGACCCCAAGAAATATTAACTGGACATTGTACCAGCTCATCAGGGAGCTTTCCTCTGAGAGGGCGCAGATAGAAGGATCGGCAAAAAGATTATCGGCGGCAAAAAAAGAAAGGGAGTAGGAGAGGTACGATGCAGATTGACCATTTCAAACATGAAGATAACTGGCAGGATATCAAGGATTCTGCCATGAATACGATTAATAAGACAACGGGAAGATACCCCGACACGCAGTGGAAAAGACAACTGATTATATCCGAGCATTCCCCGATAAGGCGCATGAAGTTTTACTGGCGCTGGCGAGATTTGAAATCGTGGGTAAGTGTGCACATGGTGCGGCATAAAATAGGGATAGAGCACTGGGTGTCAACGCAGAGAAGCGACAGGACAGGAATCAGCAGGGATGAACTGCCGCAGGGTTCACTTGTCAACCATGCCTGCGAGGCAGATGCTCAGGCACTGATTAATATCAGCCGCAAGCGTCTGTGCAGCTGTGCAAGTCCTGAGACACGGGAAGCGTGGGAGCTTGTCAGGGAAGAGGTGGCAAAGACCGAGCCGGAGCTGGCCTCCTGTATGGTAAAAGAGTGTATTTACAGGGGATTTTGTCCGGAAATGTTTTCCTGCGGATATCATAAGACAGAGGCATTCCAAAAAGAACTGGAAGAATATAGGAAAGGTATCAACGATTAGATACGGAAATCACTGCATTCACGCAAAACCTATTGTCTCAAGTGAAATTATGCGGTAAGGTGTAGGTAACAGAAAAGACAAATTATTTTCTGGCAAAATAATATTCAGACAGGAAAGGAGGAGAGCCGATGAACGATACAATGGTATGGCTGGCAGCTATGATAATCCTTATCATAATTGAGATTGTGACAGTCGGACTTACGACCATCTGGTTTGCAATCGGCGCGCTGGTTGCGATTATTGTGGCAATGTTCGGCGGTGGCCTGATACTCCAATTGACAGTTTTCTTATTGGTATCATTTGGTATGCTGGTGTTCACAAGACCTTGGGCGATAAAGTACATAAACAATACGCGCACAAGGACGAATTACGAGGGTATTATCGGAAAAGTAGTACGGATTACACAGGATGTTGACAATATTGTGGAAAAAGGATGTGCCGTGGTAAACGGTCAGGAATGGACAGTGCGGTCTGCCGACGATACAGTCAGGATAGCGACCGGAAGCCTTGCAAAGATTGTTGACATCAAGGGCGTCAAATTAATTGTTGAAAAGTATGAGGGGGAGGACACGTTATGAGTATGGTAGAAGTTTTTTTGGTTATTTTATTTATTATGATCGTGCTTCTGGCGACAAATGTGCGGATTGTTCCACAGGCATACGCGTATGTCATCGAGCGGCTTGGTGGATATGATACGACATGGGGAGTAGGGCTTCATTTCAAGGTTCCGTTTCTTGACAGAGTTGCGAAACGAGTAAACCTGAAGGAACAGGTTGTGGATTTCCCGCCACAGCCCGTTATCACAAAGGATAACGTAACGATGCAGATTGATACGGTCGTATTTTTCCAGATTACAGATCCGAAGATGTATGCATATGGTGTGGATAATCCTATTATGGCGATTGAGAAACTGACCGCGACGACACTTCGTAATATCATCGGTGAGATGGAGCTTGACCAGACACTGACATCAAGGGAGATTATCAATACAAATATGCGCTCCGCGCTTGACGTTGCCACAGACCCATGGGGTATCAAGGTAAACCGCGTTGAGTTAAAGAACATTATTCCGCCTGAAGCAATTCGGAATGCAATGGAAAAACAGATGAAGGCAGAGCGTGAGCGCCGCGAGGCGATTCTCCGTGCAGAAGGTGAGAAGAAATCGACAATCCTTGTGGCAGAAGGCCAGAAAGAATCTGCGATTCTTGAGGCAGAAGCAGAAAAGCAGGCGGCGATTCTCCGCGCGGAAGCTGAGAAAGAAAAAAGAATCCGCGAGGCAGAAGGTCAGGCAGAGGCAATCCGTGTTGTTCAGATGGCAAACGCGGAAGGTATCAAATTCCTGAGGGACGCAGGCGCAGATGAGGCAGTACTTACCATCAAGAAACTTGAGGCATTTGAGAAAGCTGCAAACGGCAATGCGACAAAGATTATTATTCCTTCGGAAATCCAAGGAGTAGCGGGGCTTGCGAAGTCCGTTGGGGAAATACTGAAATAGAAAGCAGAACAACAAGTATGGAACATAAAACAGGAGGAACATACACATGACAAGGATATTGGTACTAGAGGACAGTAAGGACTGCTTAAGTGCGATTACTGCGATGCTGGAAAAAGTATCTGACAAGGTGTGTGTTGTTCCTGTAAACAGTCTGGAGGAGGCAAGGTCTGCGCTTGCGGAGAAAGCGCAGACGCCCTTTCAGGCTTTTTTGTTGGACATCAATCTGGACTGCAACGACAAGAATGACATCTCGGGAATAACCTTTGCGCGGGAAGTCCGCATGAAACGGGAGTATGCGTTTACACCGATTGTGATGATTACTTCGCTGGCAAATATGGAACTTACGGCGTACAGGGAACTGCACTGCTACCAGTATCTCATAAAGCCATATAACGAACAGGATATTGAGAAACTTGCGGGAAAGCTGCTTTTTTTGTCCCAGCAGGGTGAGACGCGGGAGACACATGTGATCGTAAAAAAGGACGGCATCAATTACAAGATATTCTGCAAGGACATTGTCTGCGTCAAGGCAGTGCCGCGGGGGGTTTTGCTTGTGCTCCTAAAAGAAGAAATGAAGATTCCGTATCTTTCTATCAAACAGCTGCTTGAAAGACTGCCAGACGATAAGTTTTTGCAGATACATCGCATGTGTGTTGTGAATCAGGACTATATTGATTATGTGGATACCGTAAACGGTTTCATCTGCATGAAAAACGGAGAGCAGGTGGAAATCGGCATTACGTACAAAAGCGATATTAAGAAAAAACTGTGTGTATAGTTATTCTTTGGTGCAAGACAGAGGAGACGATAGAAACGATAAAAGGAGTGCATTGCAATGGCTGAACTCGGCAGAAAATTTTTATATAGAATCTTTTGCGTGGTTGCGCTGATAGTTGCATTATATTTGCTGGTAGACCTGTACCTGAGCCATACGCTGGATATCAAGGTGATGGTACTGTTTGGCATTGTTTTTTCGGTGATTATATTTGGCTTTTTTGACTGGGCGCAGAACTACGCAGCGCTGCGGCGTCAGGAGCAGGAACTGAAAATTTACAAGCTTTACATAAAGCCGATGGAGGAACTGACAAAAGATATCAGGGCACGGCAGCACGAGTTTGACAACCATATGAATGCGATTTTAAATATGCATGTGACCATGGATGATTATGACGAGCTTGTTCAGGCGCAGTCGGCGTACTGTAAGGATATTTACGGGGACAAATCGCGCTGTAATCCGGCGCTGCTGCGCATATCGGATAAAATACTGGCGGGATTTCTGTACAGCAAGATTATCAGCGCGCCTGCCTATATTGACATTGATATACAGGTGCTAAGTCAGGAAATTGTGACACCTGTGTCAGAACATGCACTTGTTGAAATCATCGGAACGTTGACTGACAATGCATTTGAGGCGGCGACACCGCATAAAAACAGGGTGGAGATGGTGCTTGACGCCAAAAATGACAAACTGATATTCATGATTAAAAATCAGGTGGAGAATTTGACCATGGGTGAGATTTCCCACTTTTTTGAAAAGGGGTTCACAACTAAGAACAACCGTGAGGACAGAGGACTTGGTCTGTATCGGGCAAACCAGATTGCAAGACGCCACAAGGGGGAGATTACAGTGGAGCTGTTAGAGCAGCCGGAGGGGCAGGAGATTTGTTTTGGGGTAAAGATATAAAAAAGCAAATAGTGCTTGACTTAAAAATCTTACTGGTGTAATATTTAGTAGTGTGTTTCTGCACAACATTTTTTTGAGTAATAATCTTACAGATGTAATATATAAGCGTTTAACCTGTGTTTGCAGGGTGAGATTTTCAGCAAGATATACATTATCCGGCAGAAGAAAGCGGAGGTAATTATGAAAAAGAAGAATAAGTTTTTTATGGCTGCATATTGGGCTGCTATATGTACAATTATTTTTGCAGGCTGCGCGAATAAGCACAGTACGGAAGAAAAGATAATGATGGAAAATCAAAAAGAATTGAATGAAGAAAAAATGGAGAAACCGGAAATGGAGTCGGGCAGTGATATCACGGAGACAGATGCTGGATATTCCGTAACGCTTTGCACCGAATGAGCCGCTCGGAGGCGGCATGGGGTAATTTAATGAAGAAAAAAATGAAATGTCTATTTATGCTCTTATTGATAACGATTATTTTGGTGCCTTGTTATTCCCGATACATTGAACCTGAGATGCTGGTTGTAAAAGAAATTACAGTAGAAACAGACGCGGACATTGAGACATGCAAGGCAGTATTTTTTACAGATACACATTTTGGGACGTTGTATGATGAAAAGCATCTTGAGAAAATAGTGGAAATGATCAATGCACGAGATGCGGATATTGTAATTTTTGGTGGAGATCTGCTTGATAATTATGCGCGTGATAAAGAGACATTGGATATGGCATATTTGCAGGAAAAATTAAGCAGGATAGAGGCAAAAGCCGGAAAATATGCAGTATTCGGAAATCATGATTACGGTGGAGGCGCAGTCCGGATTTATGAAGAATTCATGAATCATTGCGGATTTTATGTGCTGAATGACGAAAACGTGTTTCTTGAAAAGTTAAACATAGAGATAATCGGATTTGATGATTATCTGTTGGGGCAGACAGATGCGGGGCGCTACTATATTCAAAGCGATAATTTTCACCTGATAGCGACGCATGAACCTGTTATCTCAAAATTTATAGAAGGGTCTGGTGAAAACTTTATATTATCAGGACATACACATGGCGGGCAGGTATCTGTGCCGTATTTTACAAAAAAAATGCTCCCTAACGGATCAGAACAATTCATAAAAGGGCTTTACGATGTGCGGGATATTGGTGCAGGAGTTCCGGTACAAATGTATGTCAGTAGCGGTATTGGACTGACAAAGTATCCGTTTCGCTTTTTTAATATTCCGGAAATCATAGAGGTAACTTTTGTCAGAAAGGAATAAGGAGCTGTCCGCTCCTTATTCTTGAGAAGTAGTCCATAGCTTTAAATCAGAAAGGATAGAAAATGTAAGTTCCGTGGCAAGAGGACCGGATGCAAGCTTTTCACTCTGGATGTTGGTGGCAAAGAAGTAGGTGCGGCTGCCTTTTTCTATATATCCAATGAACCAACCGGAGGTATTATGCCCATTGACCTCTTCGGTGCCGGTTTTTCCGGAGAGCGTGCTGCCATTCGTGGAATAGAGACAGATAGAATCTTTTACAGCTTTGATATTTTCAGGTGAAAACCCGAACTGGTTGTAATAAAACTTATTCAGCATTTCAACCTGTTCAACAGGAGATATTTTTAGGGATGATTGAATCCAATAAGAGGATATATCCCCCTCGACGAGTTGGTTGCCGTATGCTATTTCTTGGATATACTAATGCGCCCGACTGGTCAGACATTTTTTTAGAAAATGCTTGGCAAGCAGAAAGATTCCGATAATAAAACTAATAGAAATATTGCAGATTAAAAACTGAATCATAAATTCTGCCACATCAAATTCCTCCTTTATTTCTTGGAAAGAAGAGAGCGGAGCTCGTCAATTTCAGCTTCTGTTAGTCTGTCATTGTCAATGTAGGAAGACAACATAGATGTAATATTTCCGTTATAAAAACGGTTGAGGAAGGTATTGCTTTCCTGACCGATATAATCTGTTTCGTTTACCAATGGCGTATAGACAAATACCCGACTTTGTTTTTCATAAGTAAGGACGCCTTTTGTCACCAGACGTTTTATCAGTGTCTGTATTGTCTTGGGACTCCAGGTTGTGGTTTTGACCAAACGTTCTGTAATCTCATTTGTGCTGATTGGGGCGTATTTCCACACAATTTTCATCACTTCATATTCTGCTTCTGATATTTGGGGCAGTGCGTTCACAGTATATTCCTCCTAAATCTTACATATGTAATAAGGATAGTATAATAATTTTTGGCAGCATTGTCAATTGAAAAACATTTTGTGCAAAGAAAAGCGTAACAGTTCAGCCTTCGGCTTCCTGTTACAGGCATCAAGCCATGCACAACCACTTCGTGGTGTCAAAGCCACGTACCGTGGCTTGATGCATCTCTACCATTACGCTATTTCACGGACTTTGCAGTAAATGCAAAGTCCTGGGCTGAACTGTTACAGAAAAGCTGCTTTGTGTTATAATGTTTTACAGGAGGGACGGTTTTGCATGCAGGAATTGTGTCGGATTAAATTTCAAAAAGCTGTTCCGGTCAAAAATCGAAAGGATAAAACTGGAGGCTTCTTATGCGCGATGAGGAAAAAATTTATGGGCTGATTATGGATACTGCAAAGGCAGGATATACATATAATACGGTGGAAGGGAAAGCAGCCAGAGGATTTCTGGAGCATACGCGGAAACTGCCAAAGGACTGAAAATTTCAAAAAACAGTCGCTTTTTTGTAAAATATTGGTTATACTGAAAGAGCGTATAAATTAAACCTAGTGTGCTGTCCAGATTATATCTGGCGAAACTCCGCAGGATAAATTTTCATCAGCAAGGCGGAGAAGGGAGGCGATGCGGTGGCATCGTTGACCGCCGACAACGCAGTCTGATGGAAATTTAGGCAAGGAGGTTTGCCTGAATATAATCCGGACAGTACACTAGAGACATCAGGAGAGGAGGCGCGGATACGTGCTAGAATTAAAGGATATATCCTACCATGTTGATGATGGGAATGGAAAGGATATATTGAATCATATTGACCTAAAAATAGATGACCGATTTACGGCAATCACCGGACCAAACGGGGGCGGAAAATCGACCCTTGCCAAGATGATTGCTGGAATCATACAGCCGACAGAGGGGCGTATTTACTTTGAAGGGCAGGATATTACGGAGCTGTCTATTACGGAGCGGGCGAATCTGGGCATCAGTTTTGCCTTTCAGCAGCCGGTTCGGTTTAAGGGAATCACGGTGCTTGATCTCATCCGATTGGCGGCAAGGGAGCAGCTTAGTGTGGAAGGCGCATGTAAATATCTTGCAGAGGTAGGACTCTGTGCGCGGGATTATATTAATCGCGAGGTAAATGCCAGCCTGTCGGGCGGCGAACTCAAGCGGATAGAGATTGCGACCGTTATTGCCAGAGGCATGAAGCTGTCTGTGTTTGACGAGCCGGAGGCAGGGATTGATTTGTGGAGTTTTCAGAATTTAATCAAAGTGTTTGAAAAGATGCATGACAAGACACAGGGAAACATTGTGATTATCTCGCATCAGGAGCGCATTCTCGACATTGCGGACAAAATTGTCGTGATTGCAAACGGTGAGATACAGGACATGGGTGCGAAGGCAGCGATACTGCCAAAGCTGCTAAACGGCAATCTTGAGTGCAGACATAATGCAGGAGGGTGTATACATGGATGAGATTCAGAAAACATTGCTGATGCAGGTTGCGGATTTACACGAAGTGCCTGCAGGCGCCTATAATATCCGCGCGAACGGAGTGTCGGCAGGAAGACAGTCCACAGAGCATATCGAGATTGTCCCAAAAGAGGATAAGCCGGGAATTGACATTTTTATCAAGCCCGGTACCAAAAAGGAAAGCGTGCATATTCCTGTACTGATGACACAGACAGGACTCAAGGAGCTGGTGTACAATGATTTTCACATTGGAGAGGACTGTGATGTCACGATTGTAGCAGGGTGCGGCATCCACAATGGCGGAAGCAAGACGAGCGAGCACAGCGGAATTCATTCTTTTTTCATCGGAAAAAATGCGAAAGTGCGGTATGTGGAGAAACATTATGGTTCCGGCGAGGGTACCGGGGAGCGTGTGATGAATCCGGAAACGATTGTCAATCTGGACGAGGACAGCTATATGGAGATGGACACGGTTCAAATCAGAGGTGTGGACTCCACGGACAGAGTTACAAGGGCGAAACTTGGAAAGGGCGCACAGCTTGTCATCAAGGAAAAGTTAATGACACATGGGAAACAGAAAGCGACGACGAACTTTTATGTAGATTTGGACGGTGAGGATTCGAGTACCAATGTTATTTCGCGTTCTGTGGCAAAGGATTCGTCCGAGCAGACTTTTTATTCACACATCAATGGAAACAACAAGTGCGCAGGGCATTCCGAGTGCGACGCGATTATCATGGACAACGCAGTGGTGCGCGCAATCCCTGAGATTACGGCAAACAGCATTGATGCAAGCCTGATTCACGAGGCTGCAATCGGAAAAATTGCAGGCGAGCAGCTGATTAAGCTGATGACGCTGGGACTGACAGAGGCAGAGGCGGAGGAGCAGATTGTAAACGGATTCTTGAAATAGGCTGCTTGCACAAAATAAAACAAAGGCGTGACGATAGAAGCGCGGCAGAAGAGAACAGCTGCCATAACAAATAATAAACAAAGGAAAGCGAGGTAGTACTATGGAAACAATCAAGTGTATTGAGACAAGAAGAAGCATCAGAAAGTTTAAGGCAGAGCAGGTGCCGCATGAGGTAATGCAGGAAATCGTGTCGGCTGCATCCTTTGCGCCGTCATGGAAAAATACGCAGGTGACAAGGTATGTGGTTGTTGAAAATGCGGATATCAAGGCAAAAATTGCGGAGGAGGCAACGCTTGGATTTGAACACAATAATGGTATCATTAAAGGATGTGCTGCGCTTGTTGTAGTCAACATGGTACACGGCAGAAGCGGTTTTGAGCGGGATGGCTCCTATACGACATCGAAAGAGGATCGCTGGGAAGTGTTCGATGCAGGCCTTGCGACACAGACTTTCTGCCTTGCTGCCCATGATAAAGGGGTAGGCGCTGTTATACTCGGCATTTTTGACGAGACGAAAGTGGCAGAGATTATTGGAATCGAGGAGGGACAGAAAGTGGCTGCGCTCGTGGCTGTGGGTTATGCGGACGAGGATCCGGCTGCGCCGAAAAGAAAGAGTGCGGAAGAGCTGGTGAAATTTTTGTAGGGACATTCCAAGAAAGAGCAATCACAGTGCAGGGTCTGAGGATTCAGGTCTTGCACTTTGGCATTTTTGCGCATGGATGGCGGCAATTCAAAGAATAATATGGGGAAGGAAAAGCAGATTCGTTATGAAAAAGCAGATTTGGTGCATAATATGGATTTTATCGTGCCTGACGATGGTCGGATGCGGGGCAGGCCATGGCGGGCAGCCGGAAGCTGAGGCAGTGCCTGAGTCACAGATTCAGAGCGAAGAAGAGGAAGACTCTGAGCGCAAAGATTCTGAGAGCGAAATGATAAAAAATGAGGAGCCGGACATGGTGCAAAACGAAACGACAGGCGAGAATGCTCCTGCAATCAGCATTACGCCGGAGAAAAAAGAGTGGCGCACAGATGACGGCAAGACTGTTCTGTTGAAAGCTGATGCGGACAAGGTTGAGGTTGCAGGAGACGGTTTTGAGGCGCTTAACACTGCGCTGACAACGCAGTGGGGCGGACTTACAGGAGACTATGAAGAACTGCTGCAAATAGCCAGGGAGCACTATGATTCCTTGGATGAAAAGAATTACTTTGTCAATTACTATGACAGTGAGACTGTTATGGTGAGCAGAATTGATAACCGTGTTGCCAGTTTTTGCAGCATCTATGGTGAGTATACTGGCGGAGCGCATGACTTTTACGCTATTGACGGAGCAACTTTTGATGTCAAAACCGGAAAAAAGCTGCAGCTTGAGGAGATTTTGAGTGATGCGGATGGTTTTTATGACACTGCTGTCAATTACATTATAAAGGAGTTGGAAGAAAATTACGGGGACGGTCTTTTTCCGGAATATCGGGAGGTCGTGGAGACATATACGTTTGGCGAGACGCCGATGTGCTGGTATCTGGACAATACAGGAATCGTGATAGAATATGGTCTGTATACTGTTGCGCCTTACGTGACGGGCATGCCGTCCGTGACACTGCCGTATGATGTGTTTGACCAATATCTCAAAGAGGAGTTTACAAGCCCGTGCAGCAGCGTTATTGCACGCGTGATGGAAAATGAGGATGTTTCAAGACTGCTAGGAGAGGACGGCAAGGTGATGGTTGCGACTGTCTCCAATGAAGAATATGGGGAGACAGAAGTGACGGTTGTGTCAGGCGATTCGCGGGAGACAGTCGGGGCATTTAGCCGCTTTGTGATGGGATATATGATAAAACGCGCGGACGGGCGCAGCTTTCTGGTATTTTACTGTGATGACGCATCAGATGATTTTGTGACGTATGTGTATGAGGTCACAGACGGCAAAGTGCGGGCGTGCGACAAACTGGACGGTGCCTCTTTTGAGGGCGGTTATTTAGGGGCATCCGGAAAATTTTATCTGGGAACGGATGCGGTAGGCTTGTTCATGCGACTGAGTGTGTTCGGTTCATATGCGGGCAGTATGACCTATCAATTGACGGAGGAAGGAAAGCTGGTTCAAACAGAGGACTTCTTTGCGATTGATACGCCATATGAGTTGACAGTGGCGAAAGAACTGCCAGTGACTCTGGAGGGTGTCGAGACGACAATCCCCGTAGGCAGCGTACTTAAGATTACAGGAACCGATAATGCAGGGACTGCGCATTTCCGGCTGGATACCGGAGAGACAGGTACGATCAGCTATGTGCGTGACGAGGAGCAGTGGCAGCTCTTGGTAGACGGTGTGTCAGAAAATGAATACTTTGAGAGGGTGCCTTATCCCGGTTAAAAATTTTTTATCTGCACAAGTCACAAAGAACCGATTATACGTTAGAGAAAAGGAAAGAAGTAAGCATAGAAAAATGAAATATATACGAAAATTTTCAGGAATGATTATATTTTTGGTCGCTGTCCTTATGGTGATAGCGTTTTTCCGGCATCCAGAGTATGGGGAGGCGTCCATGCCATACGAGAAGCTTGAATATTATTTGGATGAGGGCTGGCTAATGACAACTCCGGAGAGTGTGGAGAAGGCGGAAGTGAATCTGCCCTATTCAGGAAAAGTTCAGGATTCAGAGACAATTATTTTTCAAAATACACTGCCGGAAGAATATTCGAATCTGACACTGCGGTTTTCCACCGAGAATGCGGATGTGCGTGTCCTTTTGGATGGAGAGCTGCGCTATCAGCAGGATTTACCGAATGTTCGTTCGGACGGGGAACACTATGTGAATATTCCGGATGTCATTGCGGATGGCGGGACTTGGGGAGAACTGTGCATTGAACTGACCGTGCTGAATCAGGACAGGGAGATTGCATTAGGCAACGTTATTGTGGAGACAAGCGATACCATTGTAATCGGGCTGGTGGGCAGCAATCTGGCGGACATTGTCTGCTGCCTGCTGATTGTGATTACAGCAATTATCATGTTTGTGCTTGCGATGATTCGCCGGTACACCAGCCAGCCAAGCCGGGGTGAGTTTTATCTCGGACTGTTTGGTCTCACAGCAGGCGTTTACTGCTTTATCGGCACAGGCACCCTGAACATTTTTTTTGATATGTACAATGCCTATGTGATACAGGAACATCTGATGCTGATGCTTCCTGTGTTTCTGGCACTCTATTTTGAGCGGAATCTGCGCAGCATTTATCAGCGCCGCTTTGCAGGGCTACTGTGTATAGCCATCTGTAATGCGCTGGCACAGATTTTACTGGAATGGATAGGGATATGGAACCTGACAGACATGGCGGATGTATCGACAGCGGTTGTCTGCCTTGTCTGTGCGACGGGGCTTGTCAGCCTGCTGCAGATGAAAAATAAAAGCAGCCGCTGCCAGAAAATTTTACCGATTTTATCCATTCTTTTGCTGCTGACAGGGGAAACGGTCAAGATAGTTCTGAATTTTTTTTCTATGTACGCTTTTGCAAAAGTGGCAGAGTTACATGGTATGACGTCATCCGGAATGCTGCTGGCAATCCTGCACATCTTGCAGATTTCAAAGGAATACCGGTTGGACGCGGAGGAAAAAGTGAGGGCGGCAGAAGAGCAGAATAAACTGCTGGCACAGGCGAACAAGGAAGCAGATACAGCAAGGCACGAAGCGCTTGCTGCAAATGAGGCAAAAGGAAAATTTCTTGCGCAGATGTCTCACGAAATCCGCACGCCAATCAATGCAGTGCTTGGCATGGACGAGATGATTCTGCGGGAGTCGAAGGAACAAAATGTCAGGGAATACGCGATGGATATTTACACGGCAGGTCAGTCCTTGCTGTCGCTGATTAATGACATTCTGGATTTTTCCAAGATTGATTCCGGAAAAATGGAGATTGTGCCAGTCGTGTATGATATCAGCAGCCTGATTCATGATTTGGTAAATATGACATCACAGCGCGCGACGGACAAGGCGCTTAAGCTGGAGGTTGCCGTTGACCATGATATTCCTTCCCGCTTATATGGGGACGATGTGCGGATACGGCAAATATTAATCAACATTCTGACCAATGCAGTCAAATACACGCACGAGGGAACGGTCTGGCTGCGGGTTCGAACACATGTTGCGGGTGAGACGGCAGTGCTGCGCTTTGAGGTGGAGGACACAGGAATTGGAATCAAGCCAGAAGACTTGCCGAAACTTTCCGCAGAGTTTGAGCGGATTGAGGAGGATAGAAACCGCAATATTGAAGGTACCGGACTGGGAATGAGTATTACGATTCAGCTGCTGGCACTGCTGGGCAGCAGACTGCATGTTGAGAGTGAATACGGAAAGGGTTCTCTGTTTTACTTTGAGCTGGAACAAAAGATAATCGACCATACACCGATTGGTGATTTTGAGTCAAAAGTACAGAATATGGCAGAGAATTTTAACTATGAAACAACGCTTTATGCGCCGGATGCAAAGATACTGGTGGTGGATGATAATGCCGTAAACCGCAAGGTGCTGCGAAATCTGCTGAAAGAGACAAAGATTCAGGTGACGGAAGCTGCCGGCGGCGCAGAGTGCCTGCAGCTTGTTCAGGAGAACCGCTATGACCTAATCTTTTTGGATCATATGATGCCGGAAATGGATGGAGTGGAAACGCTGCACCGCATAAAAGCGCTGGCGGAGTCCCCTTGTAAAGATACGCCTGTTGTCGTACTGACGGCGAATGCTGTGTCAGGGGCAAAAGAAGCTTATCTGTCGGAGGGGTTTGACGATTTTCTGTCGAAACCGATTGTTCCGGATAAACTTGAAAAAATGATTCAAAATATGCTGCCGGAAACGTTGCTGCGGTCACCGGCGGAATCACCCAAAATGCCGTCAGCGCAGGCGGCTCCGGAAACGGATTTGGAAAAACTGCCTCTTGTGGACGGGATTGACTGGAATTATGCATGGCTGCATCTGCCGGATATGGAATTGATTACATATACGGTCAAGGAATTTTATGACCAGATTGACGCGGCGGCAGATTGTCTGGAACAGGCATATGAGCAGTGTAAAGAGGAAAATTATTTGGAGTCATACCGCATTCAGGTACATGCGATGAAGAGCCTTGCGGCAACAATCGGAATTATACCATTGTCAGGTATGGCTAGGGTATTGGAATCTGCTGCAAAAGGTGGTAGAATAGATGTGATTATGTCTATGACTGCGATATTCTTGGAAGAATGGCGCAGTTACAGGCTGAAATTGAAGGGGATTTTTGGCATCGGAACCGGAACAGGGAAGGAAGTTACCGATTATTCCGTGATACAGGCACTTGTTGAGATGGTGCGTGTCAGCATGCAGGAGATGGAAATTGATCGGGCGGACGAATGGATGAAACAGCTGAGGGAATATGATTATCCGGCAGAAATCGGGCAGAATATCCAAAAACTTGCAGAGGCAGTGACCAATCTGGATCCGGAGGAATCCGAACGACTTGCAAATCTGCTGTCAGGACAAATGGCAGGACGGAAGGCAGAATCAAAGACTGAATCAAAGTAATGTCGCAGTGATTGGAGGACGAAATGAAAAAGATACTTTTAATTGGAAAGTTTAATACCGTGGTGAACGAGACAAATCAATTCTTGTCCCAGTATTTTCATGTGCAGCTCTGCTCAGAGAACGCGGGTGTTCTGGAGGGCATGTTAAAAATTGTAAACCCTGATATGGTGGTTATCAGCCTGATTGGCGCTTATGACATCGACACGTCCATCTTTTTCCTGCTGAGTGACCAGTATGCGCAGATTCCGGTACTGACCATTGGGACAAAAGAGGAGAGTGGCAGATTTTTTAAGTATTATGAGGGAGAGCAGTTTGAAAATCTGATTCGTCCTGTGGAGAATACGGTGATTATGAACGCAGTGTGCAGACGGCTTGGCCTCGAGGAGGGGAAAGTCGAGCAGGCGGCACTGCAGGAAAACAGAGACAATGGTGGAAAAAAACGGATTCTGGTCGTGGATGACAACGGTACGGCACTTCGGACGATAAAGGCAATGCTGGAGGATACCTATGAGGTTGCCATGGCGATTTCCGGCGCGCAGGCAATGACTTCCATCGGAAAAAAGAGACCGGATTTGATTTTGCTGGACTATGAAATGCCGGTCTGCGACGGGAAAATGACACTGGAAATGATACGTGCCGACGCGGATTTAACGAGCATTCCTGTGGTATTCCTGACTGCGATAAACGACCGCGAAAACATTGAGGCAGTGCTGAAATTAAAACCGGCAGGATATTTCCTGAAGCCGCCGGTGAAGGAACGGCTGCTTCAGGAAATTCAAAAGATTTTGTGCGAAACGTCCTAAGCTTCGTTTTCGCTGCGCATTGCCCGATAGCCAATCAGGACAGTCCATACATAGGCGCAGGTTTTTGGTATCATAAGCATGCCAATCATGGGAATTGAGTCTGTCCATAGCACAACGGGAATGTAAAAACCAAAGCTTAGCACAATGGTCAGCCACATATACTGAAAGGCAGTGTCATGCTGCCGTCTCGCCTCCTGAAAAAACAGTACGATAATGAGCAGACCAAACAATGCAAAAGGAATGTTGCGGTAAATGCCCCATACGAGTGGCGGATTTGGACGCAGCCAGCCGTTTTGCGGACAGAGACACAAAAGGACACGGAGTGCGGACAACAGGTATACGACAGCCGTTATCCCGTTTTTTCCGGAAATGTGATAGCGGCTCCGCCATACATAATACAAGAGAATGTAAAAAATCGTCATTGTGACGGAGGTGATGAGCTTGCCGACACCGAGGGCAACGGTATAGTTTTCCAGTCCGGTGGTGCACAGCGCGAGTGCGCGCGGAACCAGATGGAAGGAGTCGCCAAGCCCAAGCACGACTGCCATAATGCCGAACAGCCGGTATTGTCTGCGCGCATTGCTTTTGCGAATTATGATGATTCCGAGGGTAATGACTGTGATTAGGTAAACTGTGTCAAATAATGTTTCTACGATAGCCTGCATAAGTTTTTCCTCCTAAAATATTTTCGGGATTTTCCCTGTATAAAATCAATAAATAATTCGTCTGATGAGTTCCAGAACACTGCTGTCGTCATAATTTTGGCGAATCAGTGCGGAAATAATGAGTGAAAATACGATATCTACAAATTTCTGCGGCGTCAATATTTCGTCAAAAACGCCGGAACGGATCTTCTTATCTTTTTCCAAAACACGAAAAAGTTCTGCCTGAATGTGCGCCCATGACTGTGCCATCAGCTGTTTCCCGTCTGTCTTGTCGCTTCCTAAAAAATGCATGGAGTGCGAGGAGAAAAAGCCGGGATATGTTTCGCTGCCTGTTTTTATGCTGTCAAAAATCCACTGCACACAGTCTGTGAAACTGTCAAATTCGGACTGACGCTCTGAAAAGTGGAAGATATCATGCCAGATGCTTTCCACAGTGGCTGTGACTAGCTCGGACTTGGACGCAAAATAGTTGTAGATGGAGCCAGCGGAAACGCCACATGCGGCAGCGACGGTTCGAATGCTGACGGCTGACCAGCCCTCCGTTGCCACCAAGTGCCGGCTCTTGTCTAAAATAGCTTCTTTAGATGTGATAATGGTATTCACGGGGTATCCCTCCTTTCATACTGAACATTGTTCATTATAGTGTTTTCCAAATGATTTGTCAAGATGGGATTTAGAATAAACTATTATCAACATGTTTTGAAAATTGTATAATGAATATGTAATAACAAATAGTTCAAATAAATGAACCCATGTAGAGGGGCTCTAGTCCAGTTATTGGACAGGGTAATAGAAAGGAAAGATATAAATATGAAGAAATTTAAGGTTTATGACATGTATCTTGACGACGGTAAGGATGGAGTATTTAAGGTAACAGTTCCCGCGCCAAACAAAAAGGAAGCATCTGAATTTGTAAGTGGTAACGGTGAAATTGTTACAATCAAAGAAAATCCGTTAGTCCAGGACATTGACATTCCATATCTTGTGCAAGTTCTTACAGAAGCACAGTATGGCAAGGCAGAAATCGACGTAATAACAAGAACGCTTGAAATGGTTGGTCTTGACAGATATTAAAAATAAATGGGGGATTACAAGTCCCCCTGTAAAATAAAAAAAAGAAATAATCAATTGAACCCATGTAAAGGGGCTCTAGTTCAATAATTGAACAGGGTAAGCGGAAAGGAATGGATATTATGACGAAAACAGAATTTGAAAATTTAATTGCATGTGAAATTGATGATTACTGGTTCGAGAAAATCAGTAAGATTTATGATACTTTTGAAGACATTACAGACGGTGACCTGTCTGAAATATGGCAGAACAGTTCCCTGTGCGTGATGGAAAATCTTTATGAATCTGCCTGCAAGGTAAAGGACAGTCTGGACTTTGAAATCATCAAATTAAGAAAAGAGAAATTTTGTAATAGAATTGAGACTTCCAAAGCTGAATGTGCCACAATCGCATGCCTTGCAAAGATAGAGGAGCTGGAAACACAGTTACAGCAGTACAAGGCTTTTGCATTAGATGTCAGGGACTACATTGGAAAGTATGAAGTCTTTGTGCACCTTAATTTGTTAATGGAAAACTACGGTATATAGAAAGGCGGTGTTTGCATGGGAAAGAGGACAAGCAGGAAAACAATTTCCGACATGTTTGACAATGCGGAAAACAGCCAGACAGAAAACACGGAAACCGCAGCAGTCCCCGCAGAAGTCATTGCGGAAACTGACGTAATAGCTGCTGCACCATTAGCCGACGGAAAGTCGTACACCGCCCACATCAGGAAAATAAATGACGCACTCCTTGCCATAAAAAAATCCTTTTTCAAGATTGCCTATGCCCTTGAATGGATAGACGCCACCAGCGCATACGAATTCGACGGATACGAAAACATAGAAAGTTTTGCAAGGGACTGTTTCGGAATCGGCAGGACATCCACCTACAACTATATCCACGTTGCACGCCGATTTGGCACGGAACGTGATGCGGACACAGGGGAAATCAGCAGTCTGAAAGACCCTTACAGGATGTATTCCCCGACACAGCTGATAATCCTTTACGATTCCGGTCTTGATGACCAGCAGATTGAGGAACTCGGGATTGATTCCACCCTTACATGCGCGGAAATAAAAAACCGTATCAGGGGGCTTTCCCTCATGGAGGACAAGCCCAAAAACAACAATTCGGATAATGGTACGCCTGACAACGGCATAACCGACAGTGGCGCACCTGACAGCGGTACAGGCAAGACACCGGATGGCAAACGTGAACCCGCAGGGGACAAGGCGCATTACGCAAGGACAAACAGCCTCCTCACGGTCACGAGTCTGGAGGACTTTGACAGGCAGAAAAACGACATCCTTGACCTAATAAGGAAGACACTGTCGCAGGATGGCTTCCAGTGTGCCGTAACAATCAGCATGTCGTGGAACTGACAGGCACGGTATAGCGTCCGGCACTCCGGACTGTATATACATACTCACTCACTAACCAACCAATAAAGTTGTGGGGACAAAAAGGTTCAAATTTACCGTCCCCATAACGGAAAAGGCAAAACAAGAAAGGAAAAGAAAACATGAAAATTACAATGAAAACAGAACTGCTGGTGCTCGCAAAATGTGAACCTAAACTTAGCAAGGACGGACAGACCACGTACTATAAGCTTTCCGTAATGCAGGGTGAGGAGGTCGGACAGGTAAACTGCCCAGAAAGCGTGTATGTATCCGTTTCGACAGGAAAGCCTGAAGTGTTCAACGTGGAGTACAACAGCGAATACAAGAGTCTCAGGCTCCTCGGGATTGCGGCATCACCGATTGTTGGCGAACCGTCCCCGGCAGGCAGGACAGCCGCCCCGGCAGAAGGTGCACAGTCCGGCGGCTCCAAGAAATAGCCTTTCCCCCAAAAGCGCGGTACATATATCGTCACTGCCCTTTTGGGTTTTCCCAATAAAGATAGAAACCAGCAAGGAATACAATGGGAGCAATCCCTTGTAGATAACCGCAGACCCGGGCGCAGCTATTTCACAATCAGCCTAAGCAGCTTGAAAAACTGCCTTAATGCGAATATGCCAACAGCTGTATAAGCAATCATGCTGATTGCATCATTTGACAGATAGCCCATGCTGTCACCACCTTTCTGTAATGGAAAAACGGCGTGCAATACTTCCAATATTCCACGCAGGTAAAAATAATTTGAAACTATTTTCCATTATAACACCGGAACGGTTGTTTTGTCAAATATGCGTTCGGGTCTGCAAAGACCCAATAAAACAGGAACCAACAATGAATACAATGGGCATAATTACTTTGACTGGCAAAAAAACCTGAAACAGCAATCGCCCCTGACAATCCTGCCCCTCCGTCCCCTGCGGTCACCACCGTGTACTCTGTCTGCATCCGGCAGGCAACGCCCACCAACAGGGCATCCGGCAGGCAACGCCCACCAACAGGGCATCCGGCAGGCAACGCCCACCAACAGGGCATCCGGCAGGCAACGCCCACCACAGCAGATGCAGAAACACTGAACCCAGAAAACCGCCCCTGACAATCCCGCCCCCCGCACCATGGCGGTCACCACCACCGTCATTTTTACCACCATGATACAAATTCGGGAGTGCAAGCGGCTCGAATATAGCGCAAGCGTGACCACAGTCGGCAGAAACGCATTATCTCACAGCCATTCTTTAAATTGCGCTGAACCACCGTCCCCAGACTTCTTCATGCGCGGCGGCACCTTTCCGGCTGCCACACTATAATGGCGCGCCTTATGGTGCACTTCCATCTTTCCGGCGGCACTGCGTGAACTGCCTGCGTCTGGTATTCTCATGTGGCGGCAATGGAAAGGCGGCAGTCCCTGACAATTATCCGTGTTTTCATTCTGTAGCAATGCCTGCTTCAGAGAATGCGTGAATTGTTCCAAGGGGGGTATGCCGGAAGCACTTAGTTGGTCATCATGGCAATTGCCCTTTAATTGACATAATGAGCGACTTACGTGCGGGCTTGGGGTCCTCCCCAATCCAAAACATGACCCTGACCAGAGACAGAACCTGTCAGAACTGACCGGACATGACCTGACAAGCAAAAAAGAAAGGAGAACCAAAAACAATGGACATATTAGACATCATGCTCCTGGCACTGGTAACAGCCGGAATAATAATGCTGTACCGGAAGAAAAAGAAAAAGGAGACCCCGAAAGGAGAAACAGCCCCCGGGACAGGGCAAGACCTGACAAACTACAACGTGCTAAGGAATGCGCAGGCAAAAGCGCCCCTGCACGGAGTAAGCATAGTAAGCCTGTACTATGACAGCGCGGCATCATACGCCGACATGGAAAAGGACGGCACGAACACAAACTTTGACCTGAACTGCGAGACCAAGGTAAACGCAGTACTGAAGTCACTGAAAGCCGACGGCTACAGCCCCACGCTGAATGCCCTGTCCTGCGTTGACAGGGTTGTGTTCTACATAATCTATTAAGGAGGGACGGACATGGAAAATACAGAAACATACTCCGAACAGGAAACAAAGGAAAAACCGGAACAGGAATCCGAACCGGAATCAGGGAAAGAAACCGAACCGGAACAGGAATCCGAACCGGAATCAGGGAAAGAAACCGAACCGGAACAGGAATCTGAAGCAGAACCTGAAGCAAAAACGGAATCCGAAGCGGAATCTGAATCCGAAACAAAAACGGAATCCGAAACGGAATCCGAAACGGAATCAGGGAAAGAAACCGAACCGGAACAGGAATCTGAATCCGAAACAGAACCTGAAACGGAACCTGAATCCAGAACAGAGTCCGGAATCCAGACAGGAAGCGGGGACACCCCTGCATCCGGCACGGACATGCAGATATCTGAATCGGAACAGGACTACGAAACCCTGATTGGCTACATTGACAGCCTGAACCACACCATGACAATAGAAATCGGTCTGTGCCTTGGAATCCTGCTATGTGTCGGCATACTGTGCGGCTGTGCACTAGCCCATGCGCTGTGGACAAGGTACAGGTAGAAAGGGGGACATTCCATGGAAAGCACTGCTTTTGACCTTGCAGTTGTTTCTGCCCTTATAGCCGGGGTCATCCTTTTCGGATGCCATTTCATCTTTGCAAGGGTTTTTTACGCCGAAAGGGACACTGCCGGCTTAAAGGAAAGTGAGGTGAGCGAAGATGAATGACATATTCAATGAAATAACCGTCTTCCTCATATCTGACAGTCTGGAACAATACATATGGCTTGCCGGGTACTGCCTTGTGTTCGGCTTTGCGCTCTATTCCCTGCTGTCACTATTATCCTACGGTATTATTCAGATACTCCATCTGTTTAATATATATCATACTGAAAGGGGGTGAAAACCATGACGTCTACATATCTTGCGGCTGGTGTGACATTCATCACTGAAGCCATGAAGACAGCTTTATCTGACGCTTTCACTGGCGTTGCCACCGACGTTACATCCATGGCAACCATTGCGCTTCCGGCGGCAGTCGGCATTGCGGGACTTTTCATTGCCGTGAAGCTTAGCGTGAAGTTCTTCAAGAACGTGGCAAACTAGCCAAAATAAACTGGGAGTCCGAGCACTCCCTTTTTATTTACAAAAAACAGGAAATAAAAAAAAGAAAGGCGGGAAAGGAATGGAAAGGAAGACAATGACAATGGGAAAAAAGGCAAGGCTTGTGTTCGTGCCGCTTGAAGAGCTGTACATGGACGAACACGGAATAATGCCTGACTACCACTTTGACAGGCTCTGCGCCGAACTGCACGATCCTGACAGGGCATCTGCGGCAGTACAGCGGAACATGGACGGAATATGGATAAGGGAGCGTATACGCCATGCCATAGAGGAACGCGACAAAAACAACGGCGGCTTCACCTACGCATATGATGCGCCGTTTTGACCATAAATGGGAAAGGAAAGGGATAACATGGAAAAAGAAACAATCCGTTGTTCCGGATGCGAACACTGCGGGTTCCTGTCACCACTGCGCGGCACAAGGAACAGTTTCCACTGCGGGCATCCGGACGGCAGTTACATTAACAAATATTTCAGGGAGCACGGAATCAGGAAAATGCCGGGTTTCCTCGGGTACGGAAAGCCATACAGCCGTGAAGTCCCGGTAAAGACATCCCCCGCATGGTGCCCAAGGAAGCAGGAAAGGCACGAAAAGGAGAAACAGGACATGAACTGTCCCCAGTACCTTGGCGTCGCGTGCATTGACGGTTACTGTCCAAGGGCAAACAGGGATGAATACCTTGAACGTGGCATGGATGTCCCGGAAAGCTGTAATGACTGTCCCCAAAACCGTGGCTGTGAGGACTGTTATTTCAAGGGCACCAAGTACTGCGACAAAAGGGACACGGAGTTTAAGGGCGTAATCATACACGAGAACACGCCTGACCTTTACGAACCATGAGAGGAGAAACCAGACATGATATATTTAAAGGCTTTTTTCTTAATGCTTTCCGTGATATTCCTGCTGGACTTTATACTTCTGCTGGTATATGGCGCAATTCACATACTCATAGGCCTTATAAGTAAATTCCAGACCGAAGGAGGTGGGCGTTTGTGACATCCGGTGTAATAATTTTTGTTTTTTTCTGTCTGGTTGTTGCATTCAGTGACTGAAGGGAGGTGATGCGGCATGGGAAATGACATATCAACCATGTACACAAAGGAGCGGAACGAAAAACAGGGCAGGCGCGGGTACGTTATGTACAAGACTGAAAAGGAAACCGTCATAAGCCCCAAGCATTATGGAACATTCAGGAATGCGCAGAAATCAAAATCAAGGCACGGATAAAGCCATGCGGTTCAATAATTGAACTGAAAAACAGAAAGCGAAGAAAAAGGGGGAAAAATAATGAGTAAATTTCCGGACATAATGTTTCATGCGAACAACCAGCGAAAAATGCACGGACTGCCATTATGGAGAAAGAAAGACAAAAGGAAGCGTTATTATACGCTGCTTGAATCTGACAAGGCAGTTTGTGCGTTTTTAGAATACTGTTACCGAAAATAACAATTGAATAATGCCTGCTTCCATGGTATAGTAATACAAAGGGGGTGCTTTAATGTCTGAACGGTTGTGGAATTTTATTTTTGACATAACAGATATAGTAATTTATGGCTTGGCATCAATTATTCTGATATTACGTATTGCTATACCAATACTTATAGTAGTTTTATTGATTAAATTAATAAAATTAACAAAAAGGAAGTAGATTAAACTACTTCTTTTTTTTGTGAGGTATATGATGAAAAATATAGCAAAACAGTTAACAGCCATTTTTTTAAGTATTATTTTAATTTTGAATAGTTCAATTGTGGTTTACGCAAAATTGCCTAGTGATATGCCAGTGCCTAAAGACCCTAATAACCCAACGCAAGAAGAGCTTGACGCTCTGGGAGATTATCTTTATGGTGATAATCGAAGATGGCAAAAAACAGAGAATATATGGTGGACATATATTCTATCACAAACTGGTGCATTATGGCATGGCGATCTTGAACAGATAAAAGAGAATGATTTATATAGACAAAAATTAATGGATGAGACTTGGCGTAAAGAAAATATGCAAGTCCGTTCTGGTAAGGATGGCACGCCGGAAATTGTAATTAGAAAGTCGGTATCAAACACCATGTTGAATATATTGAAAGAATCAACCAAGGAACCCGACAAAGGCGGCTACGAACTTGTAAAGACAGTCCCCGCAAGCAAGATATCAAGCCTTTATTTCTCCTCTCCCGCCCGCTACACCACGTTCAAGAACCTGTTAAAGGACAACGGCGGGATTATAGGCTTACAGGTATATAACGGTTATGCCAACTGCTATTACAAGATACTCCCTGATGTTTTCTGGGTAAGCTCCGGAAAATGGCCTTACAAGGATACGAACGGCAATCATGAATTTTACAGGGCAGACAGTTACAAAAATACGCTATCAAGTACCACAGTATACCGCGCCTACGATACAAAAACATCTGACACGCCCGCCAAAGGTTGGGATGATTCAGACAATCTGTACATTTCAAATGCAACTTCCTATAATGCCTATCGTTTTCTCCTTAATGACTCTTTTGCCTATTTTGCGGATTCGAAGACGACAAGCAACCCCCTCGTGAAGGGAGCTTATCTGGTAACTGCAACAGGTGCACCGATACCTGTATTCAATAGCATTTCTGATGCCGTTGCATACAGCGTTGCAAATAACCTTTACTACACATCTTCCGACTACACTGGTGAGGGAAAAGAAATCATCATTCCCTTTGATGAAATTGACAAGATTTTGAACGGCTACTACAACGGCATGTACGACTTATTGCAACAGCTGATAGAGCAGAACGGCGGCAACGCCCTGACCCCCGAACAGCTTCAGAAACTTGTGGATGAGGTAAAGGCATCCTTTGGGATGATACAGGACTCCATCAACTCCGGCTTTGAACAGCAGGACATTCTTATACAGAAAAACAGCGGCATCCTCCAGAACATTGCTGACGCCCTGAACGCCTTTTTTAAGCAGACCAAGGAATACCGCGAGTACCTGGGCGGCATGATTGAGGACTACCTGAAGAACGGTGCGGGCGGCGGCACTGGCGGCACTGGTGGCACTGGTGGCACTGGTGACTGTTACATAAAAATAAAGTCCGTCCCCAATGACAGTCTCGAAGCTAACCAGAGGGAATTCACCATAGAGACGGACATTGAAAACCCCTACTGGGAGTCCTGCCTTGCATGGTACCCCCTGAACGGCGTCTCCGACATCCAGTACACCAACGGCGGCACGTGCATCCTTACCTTTTTTAATTACGGCAGGCGTTACAACGTCTACTGCAAGTACAATGACACCGGGCAGGGCATCCGATGCACGTCCAACACGGTGTCCGTCACCATTGGTGCGCCCGGCTCGGACGTGGGGGAACTGGACGGATGGGACAGGTTCAAGGACAATGTCTATCAGTTTTTTACCGACATCATGAACAAGCTGGATGAAATCTTCTATGACGAAAACGGCAGGAATTATTTTAAGATGATAAGGGAGGACATGTCTGTTTTCGGGGAACAGTCCCTTTTGTTCTTTGCCGACTGCCGGAACGGCATCCGGGACATTGTCGACGCCATAAAAAACATACGTGTCAGTTCCCCCATTCGTCCCCCTTCCGGCGGCGGCGGTACTGATGTCATTGGCGACTTTCTCGACTTCCTGACCGACACGGGCGAACTTGCCACGGACAAGGTAGAGGAAAAGACGGGTGACCTGATAAGCGGCATGCTTGACGTGTTCGGCACGGTTGTTGACGTCCTCACGGAAAAGTTTCCGTTTTCGATTCCATGGGACATCCTTGCAATCATCACTGCCCTCGCCGCCGAACCCGCGCCGCCCCGTTTTGAGGTGCCTTTTTCGATCGAACATTATGGCATAAATGAGGTCTATGTCATTGACTTCACGGAATACCAGTTCATGAGCGACATATCGCGCACGTTCCTGACCATCATATGGACAATGTACCTGATGAACTTCACTACCAAGTTCACGGACACAAGGCGCAAGTAAGGGGGTGGACTTTAATGACGCAGCTCTTGAAAATCGTAATCACGAAGCTTTACCTTGTACTTCCCACGTCCCCATTCTCTTCCGTTGCGGATGGCATAAGGCGGTTTGACTTCCTGCCGTACCTGAACTGGTTCATCCCCTTTGACAGGTGCCTTGAAGTGACCGCGCTCTGGTGCGTGACCCTTGCCGCCGTCTACAACTTTGACTTCATCAAGGACATAGTGAGGAAGATAAAGGATGCATTCTTCGGTTAGTTCAATAATTGGACAAAAAATTGGAAAGTGAGGAAACGAACATGATTTATTTTTTTACAGGAAAGCCGGGCAACGGCAAGTCCCTGCACATGGCAGAAATTATATACGGTTCCCTTAAAAGAGGAGTGAATGTTATATCCAACATAGACATAAACCCCCATGCGTTTGACAGGGTAAGGCACCCGGAACGCCTTGGGAAATTTATCTACGTGGACAACACGGAATGGCTGGGCAACGCATACAGGACACAGGCAAGCGGCAGACCCGCCTTTTCCTATATCGACGGACTTTACGGTTTTGCAACCAACTTCCATAAGACCAACAGCCGCGGGCAGATGCTTGAGGGACAGACAATCCTTGTTCTTGACGAGTGCCAGGACTTGTTCAACACCCGCACGTGGAACCGCAATGACCGCCTGCAGTGGTGCGCGTTCTTCCGCATTCACAGGCATTACGGATATGACTGCTACCTGATAAGTCAAGATGACAAGGTAATAGACAAGCAGATTCGTTCCATCCTGCAAAGGGAGATTGAGCACAGGTGCATTAACAATTATAAGCTTTTCGGAAAGCTCCTCGGTCTTCTCTGCGGCGGCAGGCTCTTCATTGCGATCGAGCGCGATTACAGCCTTACCGGGAAAAAGGCAAGCAGGATGTCCAGCAGTTACTTTACAGGGAAAAGGAAATTTTACGAGTTTTATGACAGCTACGCCCTGCCGACAAGGACGGAAAGGTGAAGCGCAGCGGAACCTTAACGGCATTGGTGGCAGGCACACGGCAGGCAGGGAAACTACACCGCCGTATACTTGACAATAGCAATAAGTTTAAGTCACTTTAAAAGATTTTGGGAAAACAACGTTATGAAAATTAAAGACCGTCTTATAACCTTAAAGGTCATGCGCGGTTTTAAGCTCCATGCCGATTCCATTAAAAAGAACGGCATCCGCCGTTTTAATGAGATGAAATCATCCGTGGAGACTTACAACTGCCGTCTTCTGACCTATCCGGACGGTCAACACGTGACAGTATATGACAATCCTATAGCAGTAAGCAGGAAAAACGAGAATTTTAATAAGGCGTATCATAACGAAAACAGGGAAAGGGATGCGGAAATCCATTGCAGGGACGTATCATTGGCAAGGACAAAGAACATGATTTATAACATAGCAAGGTCTAATAAATGGGAATGGTTTATTACTTTAACGTTTGACCGTACAAAGACAGACAGCAGTAATTATGACATGGTAGTCAAGAAACTGTCCTGTTATCTTAACAATTTACAAAAACGCAAATGTCCCGGATTAAAATATCTTATAGTGCCGGAACTGCACGCAGACAAGGAGCATTACCATTTCCATGGTCTGCTTGCGGACTGCCCGGAACTGGAATTTGTATTCAGCGGGCATTGGGACAAAACAAGCAACCGCGCAATATTTAACATACCGTCCTGGTCTTGGGGCTTCACAACCGCGACAGCCGTTGGTGACAGCATGAAGGCAAGCGGCTACATCACAAAATACATAACAAAGGAAAGTGAAGTATTTTTAAAGAACAAGAAACGGTATTACACGAACCGCAACACAAAAAGGACTGCTGCGGAAAAACTGAATATTGACAGGACTGATTTCTTTGAAATGTATGCGGATGACATTACATACATGAAAGAGGTAACCGTAAAGGAAATCAGTCAGCATGTCACGTACATGGAAATGCCATATGGGAAAGGAGAAATGAAAAATGCGGGAAATTAAAAGGGTGACATATTCAAGCGTCAACAGCATGGTCGTCATAGACGGCAACTTCCAGAAAATGATTGTAAGGAAGCCCAAAAAACGGTACAGGGCAATAATAAGGAGCTTTTACAGGACGGACATCTTCGTAAACAGATTAAGAAAAAAAATAATATGAACCAAACAAAACCCCTGACAATCTAAACCCACAGCGTGGATTTTACAACAGTCCCACAACAAATAAGAAACAATCTGTCAAGGCATGGCTACAGAGCAGTGCCCCACTTGATGGATTGTTTTTTATTTGTTACGCTTATTTATACGGACAGCCAGTGGAGCGGGACAGCGGAAAGAAATGACAGCCTGACAATTGAACCATGCTGTAAAACAAGGGGGAAAAGGGAAATGGGAAGACACACAAGGGAAAATGAACGCTACATAATTGAAACCATGCTGGAGGACAAAAAGAGTGTAAGTGAAATCGCGGAACGCCTTGGAAAGCACATCAATACCATTTATGGGGAAATAAGGCGCGGCACGGTTGAACTGGTTGACACGAACCTGAAGCCGTATACGGTATACAAGGCAGATGTCGGACAGCGCATACATGATGAGAGGAGCCACAACAAGGGGATAGGCCTGAAAATAGGGAATGATCACAAGACTGCCGGGTACATAGAAAAAATGGTGCTGGAACACAGGTACAGTCCTTACGCCCTATCGGTGGCACTGCGGGGTTCTGATGAATTCATGACGCTTTCATTCAAGACCATTTACAACTACATACACAGTGACGTGTTCTTGAATGTCAGTGACGAAAACCTGACTTACAAGGTTTCCAGAAAGACAGGAAGGGAAAAAACGAAACGCCCATCCCGCAATAAGCTTGGGGCAAGGACAATAGATGAGCGTCCTGATGAAATAAAAGACCGCGCACGGTTTGGTGACTGGGAGATGGACACCGTATACAGCGGGAAGGGTACAACCAAGGAATGCCTTTTGGTTCTAACGGAACGCATGACACGCCATGAGATAATCAGGAAAATGGTAGACAGGACGGCGCAGAGCGTCCTTGATGAAATAAACAGTCTGGAAAATATACTTGGACATGAAAAATTCAGGAATACATTCCGCACCATCACGTGTGACAACGGCGTTGAATTCAGTAAATTTAAGGAGATAGAGCTGTCATGTCAGAAGATAGGAAAACGGACATCTCTGTATTTCTGCCATCCTTTCTGCAGTTGCGAGCGTGGGAGTAATGAGAACGCCAACAAGCTTATTCGGAAATTTATCCCAAAGGGTGCCGACATATCGCAGTACAGTGACGCATTCATAAAGGAAATGGAGACCATGATAAACAATTACCCCCGGAAACTGTTTGACGGTCTTTCCAGCAACGAATATATGCGTGCAATGAACATACAGTTCAATTATTGAACAATTTAATTTCCTTAACTGCATATGCCCAACAATTAGATTGGCTCGCCCGCACGGCGAAAAACATGCCAACAACACCAAGGGGCGAGTCTGCCCATTTTTAAGCAGTATGTACAAAAAATTGAAATGTTCTTTCTTTATTTCTTGTGCATACTGCTATTTTAGGGAGATTTTACATTTTTATCTTGCAATTTTTAATTATCAACATGTTTTCATTTTTTTCTTGACATATCCTGCCAGAACGTTTATGATAAATATAATTTTCAAGAGAAAAGTAAATATCAAAACGAAACTGATGACCAAGAGGAGTACATGTGTCAGGAGTATCACAGAGAGCTGCAGGTGGTGGGATTGCAGTATTCAACAAGGCATGGAATGGACTTGGGAAGGTGGGAGCAAAGAGCCGGCGAAAAGCGGCTTGAGTAATGCCCAACGGGATTTCCGCCCGTTATCAAGGGAAAGCGCATGATGGTGCGTGTGTGGAGAGGGTGTATTTTTTGATATGCCAAATTAGGTGGTACCGCAGAAGTATTGGAGCTTTTGTCCTAGTAGAAATATTAGGACAGGAGTTTTTTTTATGCGCTCGGCGGGACAGCGGAAATATACTACTACACGGCGCGGCGAAGAAAATATTAGGGGAGGAATGAATAAAAAAATGGAAGCAAAAAAAGGCAGATATGGATTATACGGAGGACAATACATTCCGGAAACGCTTGTTCCGGCAGTGCAGGAAGTGGAGCAGGCATATGATACGTACAAAAATGACCCCGCGTTCCAATCGGAATTAAGACAGTTAATGGAAAACTATGCAGGAAGACCTTCGCGTTTGTATTATGCGGAAAAGATGACAAAGGATTTGGGCGGGGCGAAAATATATTTAAAGAGGGAGGACTTAAACCACACAGGCTCCCATAAAATCAACAACGTACTCGGACAGGTGCTTCTGGCAAAGAAGATGGGCAAAAAACGCGTCATCGCGGAGACGGGGGCTGGCCAGCACGGGGTGGCAACGGTTACGGCAGCAGCCCTGATGGGATTGGAATGTGAGATTTTTATGGGAAAAGAGGATACGGACAGACAAGTGCTGAATTGTTATCGAATGGAACTTCTGGGCGCGAAGGTGCATCCTGTGACTTCGGGAACCATGACCCTCAAGGATGCTGTCAACGAGACAATGCGCGAGTGGGCGTCAAGGACAGATGATACGTTCTACGTGCTGGGTTCCGTCATGGGACCGCACCCGTTTCCGATGATAGTGCGTGATTTCCAGAAGATTATCGGAGAAGAAATTAAGCAGCAGCTTATGGAAATGGAAGGGAAGCTTCCCGATGCAGTGATTGCCTGTGTGGGCGGTGGAAGCAATGCGATGGGTTCTTTCTATGAATTTATACCTGACACAGGTGTCAGATTAATTGGATGTGAGGCGGCAGGACTCGGCGTTGACAAACCGAAAAATGCGGCAACCGTCGCAAACGGAAGCATTGGCATCTTTCATGGTATGAAATCCTTGTTTTGTCAGGATGAATACGGGCAGATTGCGCCTGTCTATTCCATATCCGCAGGGTTGGACTATCCTGGCATCGGACCAGAGCACGCACAGCTGAACGAGACAGGGCGGGCACAGTACGTGCCTGTTACAGACGAGGAGGCAGTGGAAGCCTTTGAATATTTATCGAGGACAGAGGGGATTATTCCGGCGATCGAGAGCGTGCACTGAAAGCGGGAACGACGACTGACAAATTGTTTGACATGGTGAAGCGTGTGCGGAGAACGGTGGATGTTCCGCTCGTTTTTATGACGTATATCAACCCCATTTACACATACGGTACAGAGCGGTTTGCAAAGAGGTGCGCCGAGTGCGGCATTGATGGAATTATTGTTCCCGATGTTCCGTTTGAGGAAAAGGAGGAGGTAAGCGGTGCGTGCGCGTTGTCTGGAATCGAGCTGATTTCCATGATTTCTCCCACATCAAAGGAGCGTGTAGACATGATAGCGCGTCAGGCAAAGGGATTTCTATACTGCGTGTCTTCTCTCGGGAGCACAGGAGTTCGAAACGGCATCACAACAAATATCAAAGAAATGATCGGTCATGTGAAAAAGGTGTCTGACATTCCATGCGCCGTCGGATTAGGCATTGCCACACCACAGCAGGCACAGGAAATGGCTGCTGTATCGGACGGCGCAATTGTGGGCAGCGCCATCGTCAAACTCATTGCACAGAATGGAAAAGACTGCATTGAACCGGTCTGCCGGTATGTGCGTGAGATGAAAGCAGCAGTGGCTTCGGCAGCGTGCGTGTAAAACTTTTGGGTGTATGCTCCGATATAACTTACGAAGACCATATCGTTATATTTTCTAGGGCGAGGGAAAATAATGATAATTTTGGCGAGAGTATGGGCAGACAGTAACATCGAAAATTTGCAGGCAGAATGGAGAAGATTATGAAAAAGGAGCACATTATTTTATTTTTATGTACAACAGTCATCCTGACAGGGTGTGCAGGCTATGAAAAGCAAAGGAGTCAAGACGACCAGCAGATGTTCACATTGGAGTTTAATGACATTGTTCAGGTTAATGACGGACAAAATAACGAAAGTGTATCGGCCGAAGACCGGCAGAACGATACAAATAGCGCCGCACTTGATGGTGACAATGAGGAAAATACGGTTGCTGCAGAACCTTCGGAACATTCATCGCAAGAGCCTGCGGACAATCCACAAAAGAACGGGACAGCGATGGATTTATATGCAGGCTTTCTAAAGAACGAAGTCCCAGTGAATGTCGCGTCGGACTATCCGCAGAACGACTGTTTCGTTTATAATTTAGAACCGGGCAAGTCCTATACGTTTACAACGCTGGGAGACTATGTAAATATGCGGTATTTGAACCCGGAACATTCGGAAAAGATTTCGTATGACTACGCGCAGTATGTGTATCTGGATAGTCCAGACAGCAGCAAGAAAAATCTGCTGGTGAAATTTTCAGGACTTGGGATTTATGCGCCAGATGATGACAGTTATGCAGTCTATGTGATTACAGAAGATCAGGGACAGTTATATCTGACAGATTCGTATGAGTGCTGGGCACGGAGCGGCACAAAGGCGTGCAAAAACGGACTGTTTTCGTCTGACGGCTCGTCCGGGGCAGGAGCTCACTATACAGGCATCATGGCGCTTCTCGGCAGCGGAAAGCTTACAGATATTTACAACGCAGAGATTTTGACTGGCTGGTGGGCAAGTTCTGTCAGCAATGAGACAATTTTCGATGAGGTCTTTGCCGGCAATGAAGAGATCATATTTTCTGTGATGGTCTATATTATCGGGGAGAAGAATCTTTATATGTATGATCTGAGTGAATGTACAGACGATCAAATCAGCGTTTGCGAGACATATCTCAACAGATGCCATGATGAGATGGGTATTGAGTGGGTTACACAGGAAACTGTCGAGGAGGCAGTCAAAGAACGGTGCAGCTTGCTTGGCATTGACTATAATGCAATGGAACAGATGGAAGAGGCAGAATGGAACGAGATATAATAAGGCGCCGTACTGGCAACGGCTCACCTTACATGGCGTAATGCCCGTAACAGGAAGCCGAAGGCTGAACTGTTACCCGCACCGTGGAGATAAAGCGAAAAAGAATTGACTTCACATTTAAATAATACTATAATAGTAATATTAAAGTGAATGATTTAGAAAAAATCTATAAACAATTCTTAAAAATTGAGGAAAAGATTGGAGTATACATTATGAAAAAATTGGAAGAATACGTAAGAGCGATACCTGATTTTCCCGAACCCGGCATTATTTTCCGTGATGTGACGAGTGTTTTACAGGATGCGGACGGACTGCATCTTGCCATAGATACCATGCAGGATTTGGTGAAAGACTTAGCATATGATGTAGTGGCAGGAGCTGAATCCAGAGGATTTATTTTTGGTACGCCGATTGCCTATAACAACCATAAACCGTTTGTCCTGATCCGGAAAAAGGGAAAGCTTCCAAGGGAGACCGTTTCCATAGATTATGATCTGGAATACGGAAAAGCAACGATAGAGATGCATAAGGATTCCATTCAGCCAGGACAAAAGGTTCTGGTAGTCGATGACCTGATTGCGACCGGAGGTACGACGGAAGCCATGATTAAACTGATTGAATCACTTGGCGGTGAGGTAGTTGGTGTCGTTGTGCTGATGGAGCTTGCAGGGCTCAAAGGCAGAGAGCGGATTGCGGGTTACAGACTTGACGCAGCGATAACCTACGAGGGCAAGTAGGAAAAGAGCGTATAAATATTTTGTTGGATATGGCTGGTGATGCGAAGTGACAGATGAGAAACAGACAAGGACAGGAGCATATGAAGACTCCCTTATCATAAATGGAAGTAAGGCTGGACCCAGAAAAACAGACGAACGGAAAATCGAATACATCAAGGAATTTCAAAGCCCCGACGAGTTATATCAGGGGCTTGTTCGGCGTGTGCATAAATATCATCCGTCCGATGATATTTCGATGATTGACAAGGCATACAAGACTGCCTGTGTCGCACACAAGGATCAGGTTCGGAAATCCGGGGAACCCTATATCGTTCATCCGCTGTGCGTGGCAATCATCCTCGCGGATTTGGAGCTTGACAAAGAGACTATCATTGCTGGACTTCTGCATGATGTTGTCGAGGATACGATTATGACCAATGAGCAGCTCAAGGAGGAGTTTGGACCGGATGTAGAGCTTCTTGTTGACGGTGTTACCAAGCTGGAGCAGCTACAGTACACCGGGGATGCCGCGCCCGACCTTCAGACGAGCCGCGAAGAACTTCAGGCAGAGAATCTGCGAAAGATGTTTCTTGCGATGACAAAGGATATCCGCGTGATTCTGATTAAGCTGGCAGACCGCCTCCACAATATGCGCACATTGAAATATAAATCGCCGGAGAGCCAGAAGCGCATCGCGCGGGAGACGCTGGACATTTATTCGCCGCTTGCAGAGCGGCTTGGTATTTCCAAGATAAAGATTGAGCTGGACGATTTGTCTTTAAAATATCTGGAATCAGAAGCCTATTATGATCTGGTGGAAAAAATTGCTCTGCGCAAGGATGCGCGTGAAAAATATGTGCAGGACATTGTGGACGAAGTGACAGAACATATTACGGATGCGGGGATTGACGCCCAGATTGACGGAAGGGTAAAACATTTTTTCAGCATTTATAAAAAGATGAAAAATCAGGGGAAAACCATAGACCAGATTTTTGACCTGTTTGCAGTGCGTATTATTGTTGACTCGGTCAAGGACTGCTATGCTGTGCTCGGTGTGATTCACGAGATGTATAAGCCCATGCCCGGACGGTTTAAGGATTATATTGCCATGCCCAAGGCAAATATGTACCAGTCACTCCACACGACGCTCATCGGTTCGATGGGGGTTCCGTTCGAGATACAGATTCGGACATTTGAGATGCACAGGGTCGCAGAGTATGGTATTGCCGCGCACTGGAAATATAAGGAGGCAAGCGACGGCAAAGTGTCAAGCGGCGGCGAGGAGGAAAAGCTAGCTTGGCTCAGCCAGATTCTCGAGTGGCAGAAAGACACTTCGGACAACAAGGAATTTATGAAGCTCTTAAAGAGCGATTTGGATTTATTCTCGGATCATGTGTACTGTTTCACACCGGCAGGAGACGTAAAGAATCTGCCTGCGGGATCTACCCCGATTGATTTCGCATACAGTGTCCACAGTGCAGTCGGCAATAAAATGATAGGCGCCAGAGTGAACGGCAAGCTTGTCACGATTGACTATCAGATTAATAACGGTGACTGTATTGAAATTATGACTTCCCAGAACTCAAAAGGACCAAGCCGTGACTGGCTGAATATCGTCAAGTCATCACAGGCGAAAAACAAAATTTCGCAGTGGTTCAAGAGTGAGCTGAAAGAAGACAACATTATTAAAGGGCGTGAACTTTTTCAGAGCTATTGTAAGTCCAAAAATGTAAATACGGCAGAGATACTGACGGCAGAGCTGCAGCGGGCAGTGATGCACAAGTATGGTTTTAATGACTGGGATGCAGTGCTTGCGGCAATCGGACATGGTGCCCTCAAGGAAGGGCAGGTCATCAACCGTATGCAGGAGCTGTACGCCAAGGAGCACAAAAAGCAGGCGACAGACGAGGAACTGATTGCGCAGATACAGGAAAACAATGTAAATAAGCTGATGAAGCCCAAGGGCAAGACAGGTATCACGGTCAAGGGGATTCATGATGTGGCAGTGCGTTTTTCGCGCTGCTGTGCACCGGTACCCGGCGATGAAATTGTCGGATTTGTCACACGTGGGCGCGGTGTCTCTATACACAGGACAGACTGCATCAACATTATGAGCCTGTCGGATTTGGATCGTTTCAGACTGATTGATGCGGAGTGGCAGCCCGAGGAAACGGCAGAACGGAAAGAGAAATATCTGACAGAAATTGTGATATATGCGCAGAACAGAAGCGGTCTGCTCGCTGACATCACAAAGACGCTCACAGAGAAAAACATTGATATCCGTTCTGTGAACACCAGAACAAATAAGCAGGATATTGCATCCATAGCAATGACTTTTGAGATAACCTGTAGAGAAGAGCTTCAAATGATTGTCGATAAGCTGCGGCTGATTGACAGTGTGATTGATATTGAAAGGACGACAGGCTGATATGGCAGATTTAAAGGTAAAGAGAAGGGTACTTAGTGCCTGCCAGACCAATTGCTACTATGTGTATAGGGAAGGTTCGGATGAGATTGCGATTATCGATCCCGGTGACAACGGGGAAGTAGTATATGATGACGTGAAAAGTCTTGGTTTTGAAAAAATAGCAGGCATCCTGCTGACGCATGGTCACGGAGATCATACGGGCGGTGCTTTGAAACTCAAGGAACTCAGCGGTGCAAAAATTTATGCCTATGAGGATGAGGCCGAGATTTTAAAAGATCCGGAAAAGAATCTGTCAGGCTGGTTTGGCAAAGCATATGGTTTTGAGGCCGACGAATATTTTCACGATAAAGAGACATTTACCATGGCGGGCGTGGAATTTGAGGTAGTCCATACACCGGGGCACACCAAAGGCGGATGCTGCTATTATGCGATAGAAGATAAGACCATGTTTTGCGGTGACACGATTTTCAACTGCTCTGTTGGGAGAACCGATTTCTATTCCGGTTCCATGCGGCAGCTGGGGGATTCAATTCGTGAAAGAATTATGACACTTCCTGATGATGTGAAGCTCTATTCAGGACACGGGGATGCGACAACCGTCGGATATGAGAGAAAGTATAATCCATGCTTAGGGTAGGCATGGATTTTTCTGCGTAACATGGCAGTTTTCATTCACAGACAAGGAGAACAGGTACAGCGTGAGAGAAACGGCTGCATTTTTATGGATGGGGTGTGAGATATGATAAATGTATATACGAACAGGGAAAATTATCAGTACGATTTACATGCGTTGATAAAGTCATTTTATCCGGAGTATGATGTGAGGGTGTATGCAGAAACGGAGCAGAACGGATATCCTGACAGGGATTATCAAGTCATTGTACAGCTTTTTGATGACAGCATGAAAGTAGTTATCGACATAGATGGCAGGAAAGAGTATGTGCATACGTACAAAGATGACACAGATGTCACAAAAAAAGAGCGTAAGCTATCAATATACCATGATTTGTGCGATTACACAGGAAAGACGCTTCCATGGGGAAACCTCACAGGCATCAGACCGACGAAGCTTGCCATGGGAATGCTGGCAGAGGGTAAGGATGAAAAAGAGATTGTCACATGGCTGCAAACAACACATGCAGTCAGCGATGAAAAAGCGCAGTTAAGCTTGGATATCGCCAGACGTGAGAAAGCAATTCTTGACAGGATTCACTATGAGGACGGTTATAGCGTCTATATTGGCATTCCATTCTGCCCGACAACCTGCCTGTATTGCTCATTTACATCTTATCCAATCGCGGTTTGGCGCAAACGGGTGGACGAATATTTGCAGGCGCTGTTTCAGGAAATTGATTTTGTCGCAGAAACGTATAGGGACAAGATATTGGACACTGTCTACATTGGCGGCGGAACGCCTACGACACTGGAAGCAGAGGAACTGGACAAACTGTTGCGGCATGTGCGCGGCAGGCTGGACTTTCGTCAGGTGACGGAGTTTACCGTGGAAGCAGGACGGGCAGACAGCATCACGAGGGAAAAGCTTGATGTGCTGAAAAAGCATGGCGTGACCCGCATTTCGGTGAATCCACAGACGATGAAGGACGAGACGCTCAAATATATTGGCAGGCAGCATACGGTGGCGCAGGTAAGAGAGGCTTTCAGGCTTGCGCGGGAGGCTGGTTTTGACAATATTAATATGGATATTATCTTAGGACTTCCCGGAGAAGTGGAAGTGGATGTACAGAATACGATTGACGAGATTACAAAGTTGAATCCTGACAGCCTGACAGTACATTCGCTTGCTGTCAAGCGGGCATCAAAACTGAGCCAGTGGATTGGGGAAAACGGTATAGAGACGCTTCGCAATACGGACAGTACAATGGACATTGCACAGAAGGGGGCACATGCACTGGATATGAAGCCTTATTATCTCTATCGGCAGAAAAATATGTCAGGAAATTTTGAGAATGTCGGATACGCAAGAGAGGGAAAGTACGGAATTTATAATATTTTGATAATGGAGGAGAAACAGACCATAGTTGCCTGCGGAGCCGGTTCCATCAGTAAAAGGGTGTACTCGGACGGACGCATTGAGCGAAGCGAGAATGTCAAGGATGTGGCTCTCTATATAGAAAAAATAGACGAAATGATTGACAGGAAACGGAAGCTTCTTGTGGAATAAAATAAGTTACGCCTTCCAGCGGCAGAATCCGTGCTGCGCAAAGCAGGAGTAGAAGAATATTTAAAATGCTATGAACTGGTGTGTCATAGCATTTTCCTTTTTGTCTTGTAGTATGCCGTAATAAAAAAATATTTTGCTATTAAGAAAATATTGAACTGGACGATATAATATATAAAATATCATAAAATGATATACGTTGCAAATTGATGTTGAGGTATGAGTAGGAGGACGATGTTGAAAAAGAAAGATATCTTAAACAAAAGAGAAGAAGAACTGATGAACTATCTTTGGGAAATCAAGAAACCTTTGACTGCAAGCGAGATGGCAAAACAACTGGAATCCGATGGCTGGACGAATATCACGCTGTGCAGGACGGTGCAGTCTTTGTCCGACAATGGCTATCTTGAAGTGGCAGGACTTGAAAAGACTACAAAAACATATGCGAGGAAGCTAGTGCCATCGCTCACAAAGGAAGAATACTATTCGTCTGTTCTGAGAAACAGGGGAATCAATGAAAACTCTCTGGCAGATCTTACAGCCGCACTGATTGGCGTAAGCAGAAAAAATCCGCGGGAAAAGGATGCAGAAGTGATTGCCAAGCTGGAAGAAGTCATTGCTTCCCTCAAGGCAGACCAGTTCAAAGATCAATAAGGCAAGCGCATGTATATTACATTTTTTTCTGTCTGCATGGCAGTGTTGTGGAGCAGTATTCTTATTTTGATTTTTTATGTGTTAAGAACAAAATATAAATTAATTGATGTCTGTAGTGTGTCAGGCGTAATTGTATTATACTTGTTTTGTATGATACGAATGGCTGTTCCCGTGGAATTTCCATGGACAAAGATCATATTCGGCGGAACTCTCTATAACAGAATATATTATTTTTTCTGTATCGAACGACATATAGGAAATTGTATTTCGGTGTTTGATTTGTTGCGTTGGATTTGGTATTTGGGAACAATTCTGATTTTATTGCATTATTTGATACAGTATGCGAAGATTGCCCGTTACTTTGGGGAAATGCCGTTACAAAGAAACAGCAGGGCAGCACAAATCGTAGATACGATATGGAACGGCAGTAAAAAGCCGGACATACTTCAAACTGCAGCAGTCAAAACGCCCTGCTGCTTTGGCATACTGCGTAAAAAGATTATCATACCTGATAAGCGATATACAGAGGAACAATTAAGGTTTATACTCCTTCACGAGTGTTCCCATCTGAAAAATAACGATATTCTGGTAAAGAATCTGATTAACATATTATGTGCGCTTTATTGGTGGAATCCTTGTGTATATTTATTAAAAAAGGATTTGCGTCAGAGTCTGGAAATCCGGTGTGACCTGACGGCAGTACAGCAGCTGGCGCATTCGTCAAAAGGCGATTATCTGGCGGTCATATTAAGTGAATACAAGGATAGTCTCAAAAACGGAAATGCTACAGGGCTCCATTATGATAATCCGAATCTGCTCCTTGAACGATTTCAATTGGTTGCAAAGGAAAGACGTATTTTTGCAAAGAAAGGAAATGTTCTTGCATGGACGATCGCCGGATTTCTGCTTTTCATTTCGTACTCTTTCGTTCTTCAGACCGAATATGAAGCGCCGATGGAAGATATAGAAACAGAGCAGGATGCCCATGAAGTGAATCAAAATAATTCGTATTTGATCAAGACGGATACTGGGACTTATTTCGTTCACATTCTAAATAAGGATGTAGCGATAAGCGAGGAATTGGCTCAACTGATGATAAAAGACGGTTTTACTGTAATAGATAAAAGTGAATGGTAAACTGTCCTGACAAGAAGAATTCATATGCAAGATGGATGAAATGACTGCGTTATGGGAAACTTCTATATGAGGAGTAAATATTCTGATTTTAATAGAGCGTATAAAAAAAGTGAAGGCAGGGAGGTAAAATTATGGCGATAACAGGAGTAAATCAGTATGCAACGTATGCAAATTACTACACTCAGACAAAATCAAAGGACAGTTCTGAAAATGCAAAAAATGCAACAGAACAGCAGACGGCAGAAAAAACGTACAGCAATACGCGTGA
>CAJTTO010000018.1 GCA_910579275.1 uncultured Lachnospiraceae bacterium | reverse complement strand
TGGGAATGTTGGGAAGAGGATGTACGGTTGATTTTTGTGTTCGGTTTTGAGGGAACAACCTCAGTTTAGTAAATGGCGAAGTAGCTCAGTTGGCTAGAGCACGCGGTTCATACCCGCGGTGTCGAGGGTTCGAATCCCCCCTTCGCTATCTTTTTTATTTTATAGATTGTTTTATATTGACTTTGTATTGTAAAAGTGATAAAATTTTATAGTATTCAATTAGAACTATGAGCTGACTTGTTCTGCAAATCATTCCATTTGAATTGCGGAACAAGTCAGTTTTTGACTTATGGAGAGTACACAAATATTTTTAATGGAGGTTCTAGAAATGAACAACGGAACAGTTAAGTGGTTTAATGCTCAGAAGGGTTATGGATTCATAACAAATGAAGGTACTGGAGAAGATGTATTTGTACATTTTTCAGCTATTGTATCTGACGGATACAAGACGCTTGAAGAGGGTCAGAAGGTGACTTTCGATATTGAGCAGGATCCTAAGAACAGCTCTAAGCTCAGAGCTGCAAATGTTACACTTGCATAATTTGGTTTAGTGTGCATTTTAGACATAAGATTTATTTTAACAGATTTCAGAGTACGTTAGTCCGGCCATTACAAATATTTGTAAAAATAAGTAATAGACCAGTCGGGATTTTGCACTGTGGCAGGATTCTTGAAAAATGTAGTTGCTGAGATGTATCAAATTGCAGTTCTGCATGTTTTGATGCTAAAATAGAGTCTTAATAAAACCCCTTTGGCAGATATGTCAAAGGGGTTTTATGATGTACAGATCGGGTATATCGGGAAGAGAAGGACGATATTTCCCGGCACATTAGAACAATATGTCAATTCTCTCCATTGCTTCAAGAGTACTTTCACGGCTGCCAAATGATGTGAGGCGGAAAAATTTCTGGCCATTTTTTCCAAAACCTGCGCCGGGGGTTCCAACGATCTGCGCATTGGCCAGCAGATAGTCGAAGAAATCCCAAGAATCCATTTCGTTCGGACATTTGAACCATACATATGGAGAATTTATGCCGCCAAAGTATCGGATGTTTTTTCGGGCAAGTCCTTCAGAGATAATTCGGGCATTTTCCTGATAATATTTAATGTTATTTTTGCATTGCGCCATTCCTTCAACAGAGAATACTGCTGCGGCTCCTTTTTGCACAATATAGGATACGCCGTTAAATTTGGTAGTCTGACGCCGGTTCCACATTGCGTTTAGTGATAAAACATCTCCTGTGGAAGCAGTGAATTTCAGGCTCTTTGGCACGATTGTATAGCCACAGCGCGTTCCCGTAAAGCCTGCTGTTTTGGATAAAGAGCAAAATTCTATCGCACATTTTTTGGAGCCTTCAATGGCATAGATGCTTCTGGGAAGCGATGTATCTGTTATAAAGCATTCGTAGGCTGAGTCATAAAGGATAATCGCATCATTTTCGAGTGCATAATCAACCCAAATCTTTAGCTGTTCTTTGTTGTAAGCAGCGCCGGTTGGATTGTTTGGGGAACAGATATAAATAATATCGGCGTGCAGCTTGAAGTCCGGCATGGGTAGAAAATCATTGTCTTCAGTTGCGTCAAGGTAGGTGATGTTTTGACCATTCATGATATTGGTGTCAACATAGACCGGATAAACTGGGTCTGGGATGAGGATTGTGTTGTCCCCTGCAAAAAGCTCTGTAATATTTCCAGTGTCACTTTTGGCACCGTCTGATACAAATACCTCGTCGGACTCAATCAAGACATCGTTTCTTTTATAGTAGTCAACGATGGCATTGCGTAGAAAGTCATATCCCTGTTCGGGTCCGTATCCTTTAAAGGTATCAGCGCTTGCAAGGGCGTTCACCCCCTCATGAAGCTCGGCAATTATTTCTGATCCAATTGGAAGTGTGACATCGCCAATTCCTAGACGGATTACGTTTTTGTCTGGATTGGCTGCGATATAAGTGCTGACGCGGTGCCCGATTTCTGAAAACAGGTAGCTTTCTTTGAGATTCAGATAGTTTTCGTTTAGTTTTGGCATGGCTAGTCCTCCTATTATAGAAAAATATAATTTAGTTGTCCTTAAAAGAAACACTAAACTAATCATAACTGCGCATTGCATATTTGTCAATTCACAAATACATATTTTATTGACGTTTGGTTAGGGATTCGCATGAAAAATGAACTAACGTACAGGTAGAGATACATCAAGCTGCGGTACGTGGCTTTGACACCAACGAAGTGGTTTTGCATGGCTTGATGCTTGTAGCAGGAAAACGAAGGCTGAACTGTGTTGCAATTCACACCCACGCCAGTTTTTATCGGCATACAAGCTATTGAGGTGTGAATGATAACAGATTTTGCATACAAAATGCGAAAAGGCAAGCATTTTGGCGCAGGATTCCCACTACTTTGGTGGACGTCTGAACAGTAACTGAACTGTTACAAAATGAATGCATGAAACAGCTGTTTTGTTGAAAAAATATATGAAGTGTGTTAGTATCTGTTCAGTATAGTTTTGTTGTGGAACATGATGGGCATTTTCGGCATTTGTATGATTAAAGGGTAAATGTGTAAAGTTGGGAAAGGACTGAGTCGACACGGTAAAGGTTTTGGTGAGGAAAAGAGACGAAAGGGAGGCTCTGCCTGATATATTGAGAGGTTTTGCGATTATACTTGTCGTATTTGGACATTGCATACAAGAGGGAAGCGGAGAAACGTACAGGGCAGAATTGAGCTATTTCAGCGACAGATTGTATCAGTTTATATACAGCTTTCATATGCCGTTGTTTATGCTGGTAAGCGGATATCTGGGATGGTATAGTATCAAAAGGTGCACAAGCGGGAAATGTTGCTTGGAGGTGCTGAAAGGCAGGGCTTCGGCACTGTTGGTTCCCATATTTTTTTGGACGGCATTGGATTACATTAGAATTTTAATTGTTAATTCTGTGTATGGCAGACCGCAGCCGGAAGCGCTGGTGTTTGTGTATTTTTATAATGCATTGAATAATCTTTGGTTTTTGTGGGCGGTGTGGTGGAGCTTCTTGGCAGTGTATGTAATGCATATTTTTTTGAAAGATAATGTGGTCATTTATGTTCTAGGTTTCCTGCTTCTTTTCATAATACCGGACGGTCTGGGGGTGGGCGCATATAAGTATATGTTTCCGTATTATCTCACAGGATTCTATGTACATGGGTATGTGCAGAATAAGGGAAAACAGATTGAAAAATATCCGCCGCCATGGATGATTGGAATATTGGGGCTTGCTTTTGCCATGTTATTCATATATTATAATGAGGATTCATTTATATATCTGACAGGGTATAAGCTGATTGGGAAAAATGTGTTTCGGCAGTTTGGCATAGACCTGTACAGGACAGTGATAGGATTTGTTGGCAGTATTTTTTTTGTTTTGCTATGGCAGTATTTTCTGGGATACGCTGATAAATTAAATCAGGATGGAGAAGGCAGAATAGAATTTAGGTTACTTAGAAAGCTTGGGGCAGACAGCATGGGAATATATATTTTATCAGGATATTTGCTGATATTTATGATAAAGCGGCTTGATTTTATACGGCAGCCGTCATATATATGCAATCTGTTTGAAACAATAATCGTGCTTGGGGTGGCATGGCCGATTACATTGATTTTTGGTAAAATTCCTGTTTTAAAAAGGATAATAGGGAAAAAATAATAAGGGAGTGGGATAAAGTGATGGATGAAAAGTTTGAGAAGGAAATCAGTGACGCAAAAAGGGTGGTCAGGGAGTTTTTGGAACAGGCAAAACTCAGGAAAGGAAATCTTGTCGTGATAGGATGTTCAACAAGTGAGATTGCGGCACAGCATATTGGTTCATATTCGAACGCTGAGCTTGGCGAGGCGGTATTTACAGCTATGTATGAGGAACTGCGTGCATCGGGGATTTCTGTTGCGGCACAATGCTGTGAACATCTCAACCGGGCGCTGATTATGACACAGACTGATGCAGAGCGTTTGGGCTATGAGGAGGTGAATGTGATACCAAAGCTTAAGGCAGGCGGTTCGTTTGCCACGGCAGCATGGCATGTGATGGAGAATCCGACAGCGGTAGAGCATGTTCAGGCACATGCGGGAATTGATATTGGCGATACACTGATTGGCATGCATTTAAGACCGGTTGCTGTGCCTGTCAGAATAGATCATCCTGTGATTGGGGCGGCTCATATTGTGTGCGCGCGGACAAGGCCAAAGTATGTCGGCGGAGCACGGGCACATTATAATGAAGAATTGGAATAATGATTTCTGTTCATGCGCATCCCTTTGTCAAAGGCTGGGGTGTGAACAGCAACGATTTCATAAACTTTTGCATAAACTTTATAAAATCTCTTTTCTAATGTGGTGGTTTTATGTTATAATCGGTATGTCTATAAATTTGCTCATAGCGATAAGGAATGAAGTTGCTATGAGTTTTACAGCAGCTTGGTATAGTTTGAAAGGGTAACAAATGTCACAGAATAATACGGAAACTGACAATAACGGGGGAACAGGGGATAAACTCAAAAAGGCAAAGAAATTCAGCTTTATTGAAATTTTAATTCCGGTGCTTACACTCATGACGATTGTCAATTGCATTGTGATACTTGTACTGGTGGTAAATATAGGTAAAAAGGTAAACGGACTTGAACAGAGACTGCTGGCGCTTCAAAGTAATGATGCGGAGGAACTGGAGGAACCCTATCAGGAGGCTGTTGCCGTGGTCGGTACGGATATCAACGGGAACACGGTAGACGAAACAGAGGCAGTGGATATTGCAGAGGTTGCTGCATATGAAAATAATCATGTATGGAATGAAAAAGAAGACAATAGTGCAGGTATTAAAAGGGTATATCTTACCTTTGATGATGGACCAAGTGCAAATACGGACAGAATACTTGATATTCTGAATCAGTATGGAGTGAAGGCTACATTCTTTGTTGTCGGAAAAGATAAATATCCGGAACAATACAAGCGTATTGTAGCGGATGGCCATACATTGGGGATGCATTCTTACAGTCATAAATATAATGAGATCTATGCGTCGCTTGATGCCTATAAGCAGGACTTGACACAGCTGCATGATTTCCTGTATGAACTGACGGGTGAGGACTGCAATATTGTGAGGTTTCCGGGGGGAAGCAGCAACACAATCAGCAAAGTGGATATGTGGGAGTTAATCGACTATCTTGATGAGGAAGAAATGATTTATTTTGACTGGAACGTGTCGAGTGGTGACGCGGCAGGAGGATATAAAAGCGCCAGCCAGATTGCCAGAAATGTGCTTGACAATATCAGCAAATATAATAATTCAGTAATTCTTTTTCATGATGCGGCGGGAAAGGACTCCACGGTTGATGCGCTGCCTGCGATTATAGAAACGATACTTGAGTCTGATAATACTGTAATCCTACCATTGTCAGAGGACACGGTGCGTGTACAGCATTTGCATAAATAACAAACAAAAGTTAATCAAGGCTAAGGGCTTTATTAGCAAGATACTAAATAAAATTGGAGGATAGTTTAATATGGGTTTTTTTCAGGATTTAAAACAGGATTTGTCACAGACAGTAAATGATTTGGGGACAGAGGAGACCGTTGGTGATTTTGGTCTTGATGAGGAAGGAGTGACAGCTTCCGAGGATCTGTTTGGTGAATCTTCCGATACTGATTTTGCAGATCTTGAAGCTATGCTTGAAAAGGGGGTAGCTGCTCTTGGGGATGCACCAGTAGAATCTGATACACAGCAGGAATCTGGGGAGACAAAGGTGCCGGATTTGGCAACGATGCTGAGCGCAGTGGACGATGCGCCGGAAACAGCGGGCAGTGATGACGCGGATATATTTGCCGGACTTGCACAGGAACCGGCAGCAGAGAATGCTTCGGGGGCAATGCCTGAAATGGGTGCGGCACCGGCAGAAGGACAAAATAATATAAGTGAGGCAGACGCAGAGATGGAACAGTTATTGAATGAAGTAGAACAAAATATACAGGAATCGGCATATATGGACGCAGCTCCGACATTGGCACAGGACGATTTTGCGGCGAGTGAGGCAGCTTCGACAGACACGGCGGTTATTACTGCGGGAATGAGCATTACAGGTGATGTGACAAGCAGTGGAAACATGGATCTGATTGGAAGTATTACAGGTAATATAGAAATTCTTGGCAAGCTGAATGTGACGGGAAGTATTACAGGAAATTCCGCAGCGGCAGAAATCTACGCTGAGTCGGCACAGATTAACGGCGAGGTGAAAAGCAAAGGCAGTGTAAAGATAGGTCAGAGCTCGGTGGTGATTGGTAACATTTTTGCGACAAGCGCAGTGATTGCAGGGGCAGTGAAAGGCGATATTGATGTGCACGGACCCGTGATCCTTGATACATCCGCAATTGTAATGGGAAATATTAAGTCGAAGTCTGTACAGATTAATAACGGCGCAGTGATTGAGGGTATGTGTTCACAGTGCTATGCTGATGTCAGCCCTACATCTTTCTTCAATGATGTCAAGAAGAACAGGGGAAACAACAAAGATAAATAGTGTGAAAAAGAGCATTTCACCATCCTGATTTGTACGCCCGCTGAAGCGGGCAGATGGGAGTTAGCGTGAAAAGAGTAGGAGCCGTATTAATATGAACAGAATATTATTGAAACTGAGCGGAGAGGCGCTTGCCGGCGATAAGAAGATGGGATTTGATGAGCCTACGGTGACAGCAGTAGCAAAACAGGTTAAAGAAATCGTTGACAGCGGTGTGCAGGTAGGGATTGTGATAGGCGGCGGCAATTTTTGGCGCGGAAGGACAAGTGAGACAATTGACCGGACGAAGGCAGATCAGATAGGGATGCTTGCCACGGTTATGAACTGTATCTATGTTTCTGAAATCTTCCGTTTTGTGGGCATGGATACAGAAGTATTTACACCGTTTCAATGTGCGGCGTTCACAGAACTTTTCTCAAAAGATAAGGCTGTAGCGGCACTTCAGGCAGGCAAGGTTATTTTTTTTGCAGGCGGAATTGGTCATCCATATTTCTCTACGGATATGGGAACGGTGCTCAGGGCAATAGAGATTGAGGCGGATATGATACTGTCAGCGAGAGCGGTGGATGGTGTTTATGATGCGGATCCAAAGGTTCATAAGGATGCGAAAAAATACGACACGATTCCGATTAGGGAGGTTGTCGAGAAACAGCTTGGCGTGATGGATCTCGCAGCGGCAGTCCTTTGCATGGAGAACCGGATGCCGATGACAATATTTGGGCTAAACGAAGAAAACAGTATTATTAATACAGTAAAAGGAAAATCAAGCGGTACAGTGATTACGGTCTGATTTGCCAGAGAAGCACAGCGAAATAAAAATCAGGAGGACATAGAAAATGGATGCAAGAGTAAAAACATATGATGATAAAATGCAGAAAGCATTTGATTTCCTTTTATCAGATTACCAGACGATACGTGCGGGACGTGCCAATCCGCATGTACTTGACAAGTTAAAGGTGGACTATTACGGAACGCCGACACCCATTCAGCAGGTAGGCAATATCACGGTTCCCGAAGCGAGAATGATTCAAATAGCGCCGTGGGAAAAGAGCCTTATCAAGGATATTGAAAAGGCAATCATGGCATCGGACATTGGTATTACACCGAATAATGACGGAGCGGTCATCCGCCTTGTATTTCCGGAGCTTACGGAGGAGCGCAGAAAAGAGCTGGTTAAGGATGTAAAGAAAAAAGGTGAGGAGTGCAAGGTTGCAATCCGCAATATTAGGCGTGATGCAAATGATTCTTTTAAGAAACTTGCAAAGGCGGAAGTGTCTGAGGATGAGATTAAGGATTTGGAGGATTCGGTACAGAAACTTACAGATAAGTACATTAAGGATGTTGACAAGGCAGTTGATGAGAAGTCTAAGGAAATTCTTACGGTATAATTTATCGGGGTACTGTGCTTTCTCCGATAAGGAGAAGGCAAAACATGGGGGCGTGCATGGAGGATGTAATGCCCTCATCTTTTTATGCACACGGTCGTCGAGATGAAGAATGTCAGCAAGCAGACGGACGCCCGGCGCAGAAAGCAGGGGAAAGAGCATCCCTGCTTGAAAGCACACGGTCGTCGAGATGAAGAATGTCAGCAGGCAGACGGACGCTCGGCGCAGAGGCAGGGGAAATTTAGTAACAGTTTAGGATGGAAATGGAGGATATGTTATGAGTGTACCAAACCATGTGGCTATCATTCTTGATGGAAATGGACGCTGGGCAAAGGCGAAAGGACTTCCGCGCACTGCCGGTCATGTGCAGGGGGCGAAAACGGTTGAACAGATATGTGAGGATGCCCATAATATGGGAATTCATTATTTGACAGTATATGCATTTTCAACGGAAAACTGGAGCAGACCGGACAGCGAAGTTGCGACCTTGATGAACTTGCTCAGAAGTTATATGAAAAACAGCATTAAGCGGGCACAGAAAAACAATATGTGCGTTCGGGTGCTTGGCGACAAATCCGGTCTTGCGCAGGACTTGCGGGCGAGTATTGAGGAGCTGGAGCAGGCGACAAAAAATAATACGGGACTTCATTTTCAGATAGCGATTAATTACGGCGGACGTGACGAGGTTAGAAGGGCGATCGCGGGACTTGCGGAAAAAGTCGCGGCAGGAGAGATAGCGCCGGATGAAATTGATGATGCCAAAATCGCAGCAGAGCTTGATACGGCAGGGCTTCCGGATCCGGATTTGCTGATAAGGACATCCGGTGAGCAGAGAATATCGAATTTTCTGTTATGGCAGATTGCTTACGCAGAACTTTATTTTACGTCTGTACCATGGCCTGATTTTGACAAAAATGAGCTTGCCAAGGCGGTGGAGGCGTATCAGAACAGAGATCGGAGATATGGGCTCGTGAAGGAGGAGTAGGGAATGGCTTCGAATATTCTTGGAAAAATAAGCAAGGAGAGAACGATTAGCGCGGTTGTCATCGTGATTGCGGCACTGGCATCTATTCTTCCGGGAGGTATTGTACTGGCAGCTGTGCTGTTTCTCATATCTATTATTGGTTTTTTGGAATTGACCAAGGCGTGTGGTGTCAGGGAGAAAGCGGATTCCGGAGTGTATGGGAAGATAAACGGTCTTGAGATAATGGGATGTGCGGTCATTACATGCTACTATGCTGCTGTATATTTTGTTCAGGACACATCATGGTGGGTGATGGTCATTATAATGGCGTTGATTGCGATAATGTTTGTGTATGTATTCGGATTTCCGAAGTTCCATGCCAGTCAGGTAATGGACACCTATTTTGCGCTGATATATGCACCTGTGATGCTGTCATTTGTGTTTCTGACAAGACAGCTTGAGCATGGGATTTATCTGGTTTGGATGATATTTATTAGTTCATGGATATCGGACACGTTTGCGTATCTTACAGGGGTGCTGTTTGGGAAGCATAAGCTTGCACCTGTGCTTAGCCCGAAAAAATCAATTGAGGGTTCTCTGGGGGGAATTGTTGGCGCAGCATTGTTTGGTGCAGCGTTTGGTCTATACATGGAACACACGGTCGGGGAGGAAAATTTTGCCATGCTTCTTGCCGTTGTCGGAGGTGTTGGGTCAGTCATATCACAGGTTGGTGATTTGGCGGCTTCTGCCATTAAGAGAAACCATGAGATTAAGGATTATGGAAAACTGATACCGGGACATGGAGGAATTATGGATCGGTTTGACAGTGTCATATTTACAGCTCCGATTACTTATTTTTTAATCTTGCTGTTTCGCCAATAAAACTGTTTGTCGGTGCATCGTAGTCCGATATATCTGTGTTGATGCATTTTGAAAGGTTCATTTGACAGCATATGTTGAATAGTTATGAATTTTTACTAATATAATAAAACGGAGGTCGATTTTGTGAAAAGGATAGCAATTCTTGGCTCTACCGGTTCGATAGGGACACAGACACTGGAGATAGTCCGCGAAAATCCTGATTTGGAGGTAGTGGGTCTGGCAGCAGGCGCGAATATTGATCTGTTTGAAAAGCAGGTAAGAGAGTTTAAACCAAGGCTCGTGTCCCTTCGGGATGAAGCGGCATGCAGGGAGTTAAAGGTCAGGCTTGCCGACTTGGATGTGGAAATTATCAGCGGCATGGATGGGCTGCTTGGCATAGCCGAGATGGAGGAATCAGAAGTACTGGTGACGGCGATTGTAGGTATGATAGGAATCCGCCCTACCATTGCAGCCATCAATAAGCATAAGGATATTGCGCTTGCGAATAAAGAGACGCTTGTAACTGCTGGGCATATTATCATGCCGCTTGCGGCAAAAATGGGTGTCTCGATTCTTCCTGTTGACAGTGAGCACAGTGCTATCTTTCAGTCTATGCAGGGTGAGAACAGGGAGCGTGTCAGCAAGCTGCTGATTACTGCATCAGGGGGGCCGTTTCGTGGAAGAACCCGAAAGGAACTGGAGAATGTGCGGCTTGAAGACGCATTAAAGCATCCGAACTGGTCGATGGGAAGCAAGATTACAATTGATTCTGCAACACTTGTAAACAAAGGACTTGAGGTTATGGAGGCGAAGTGGCTCTTTGACATGGATTTGGAGCGGATACAGGTTGTTGTGCATCCGCAGAGCATCATCCATTCCATGGTGGAGTACGTGGACGGGGGAATTATGGCGCAGCTTGGCACGCCGGACATGAAACTGCCGATTCAGTATGCGCTGTTTTATCCGGACAGACGTCCGATGGAGGGAAAAAGGGTTGATTTCTATGAGCTGGGAAGCATTACTTTTGAAAGGCCGGATATGGAGACGTTTACGGGGTTAAAGCTTGCATTGCGGGCAGCGGCGGAAGGAGGCAGTCTGCCGACTGTGTTTAACGCCGCAAACGAAAAAGCAGTCAGCCTGTTTCTGGACAGGAAAGTCAGCTTTTTACAGATTCCGGAGATAATTGAAATGTGCATGGATAACCATAGAAAAATCGAAAACCCTGATGTGGATGCAATATTAAGGACGGAACAGGAGACATATGAGCTTATCCATTCGAAATTTTAGGTTCCTTAAACTTGGAATGTAAAATATAAAAAGCATGGCGGTTCCTGTTTGCGGGGGTCAGATTGGACAGGAACACATAATGACAGCTAAAGGGAGGAAAAATTAAGGAATGGTTGTTACAATTATAGCATTTGTGCTGATATTTGGCGTTGTCGTGATAGCACACGAGCTAGGTCATTTTTTGCTGGCAAAATCAAACGGCATCAGGGTTTTGCAATTTTCTATCGGAATGGGACCGGATATTATCAAGTTTACGAAGAATGGAACAAAGTATGTGCTGAAACTTCTGCCGATTGGCGGGGCATGCATGTTTGAAGGCGAGGACGGCATTTATGCAAAGGACACTGACGGGGAAAAAGAAGAATCCCAAAAGCCGGAGGGGGCGTTCAATGATGCAAATGTCTGGGCGAGAATTGCAACGGTTTTTGCCGGACCGTTTTTTAACCTAATACTTGCGTTTTTGCTGTCCCTGATTGTGGTAGGTTTTTCCGGCGAGGTTATTCCGAAAATTAATTCATTGACGGAAGGGTATCCGGCGATGGAAGCCGGGCTTCAGGAGGGGGATATCATCACGAAAATGGACGGCGAACGAATTTACTTACAGGGGGAGGTTACGTTCGCATCGGCATTTAGCAAAGGTGAACCGATTGAGATTGAGTACCGGCGCGATGGTGAGAAACATGTGACAGTAGTTACGCCGATGTTCAGTGAACAGGATAACCGTTTTTATTTGGGCTTTACAATCGGAGAAACCATAAAGTGCAAGGGACTGGATCTGATAAAGTACAGTGTATATGAAGTGCGTTACTGGCTTAAGACAACAATAAAAAGCTTGCTTATGCTGGTACAGGGAAAGCTTTCGGCAAACGATCTGTCAGGGCCGGTTGGAATTGCGGTTACAATTGACGAGACATTGGAGGTGGCAAAACCATACGGTATACCGACAGTTGTCTTGACGATGATTAACTTTGCCGTGCTGCTCAGTGTGAATCTTGGCGTGATGAATCTGCTTCCCCTGCCGGCACTTGACGGCGGAAGGCTTTTGTTTTTGTTTATCGAGGTTGTGCGCGGAAAACCTGTGTCACCTGACAAGGAAGGTCTGGTTCATTTTGTGGGATTTGTGGCACTGATGATACTGATGGTGTTTGTATTGTACAATGATATCGCAAGGATTTTTGCATAAGGAACCGTTCAGGAATTACTTGCGACAAGCAATTGTCATGAGTAATTTCTGAACAGCTCCTAAGTGCGTGATGATTGGCTGAAACGGAGGTAAGTATGTACAGGGATAAGACAAAGGTAGTTCGTATTGGCGATGTGGTGATTGGTGGGGGAAACCCTATTTTAATACAGTCTATGACAAATACAAAGACACAGGATGCAGCGGCTACGATTGCGCAGATAAAGCGTCTTGAGGAGGCGGGGTGTGAAATTGTCCGGTGCACAGTGCCGGACATGGATGCTGCCCGGGCGATTGCCGTTATCAAAAAGGCGATAACCATTCCGCTGGTTGCGGACATTCATTTTGATTATAAGATGGCGATTGCGGCAATGGAAAACGGTGCGGATAAGATACGCATTAATCCTGGAAATATCGGAAGCAGGGAGAAAGTCGCCGAGGTTGTAAAAGTGGCAAAGGAGAGAGAGATACCGATACGAGTGGGCGTGAACAGTGGTTCGCTTGAAAAAGAGCTGGTAGAGCGGTACCATGGTGTCACTGCCGAGGGAATTGTGGAGAGTGCCCTTGACAAGGTGCATATCATAGAGGATTTGGGATATGACAACATGGTTATCAGCATCAAGTCTTCCGATGTCATGATGTGCGTGAAAGCACATGAACTGCTTGCCGGCAGGACACCGTATCCGCTTCATGTGGGGATTACGGAGTCGGGTACGGTTACGAGCGGCAATATCAAGTCGGCAGTCGGGCTTGGGATTATACTGAATCAGGGGATAGGCGATACAATCCGGGTGTCGCTTACGGGAGACCCGACAGAGGAAATTAAATCTGCCAAACTGATACTGCGTACACTTGGACTTAGAAAAGGCGGGATTGAAGTTGTTTCATGCCCAACCTGCGGAAGAACCAATATAGACTTAATAGGGCTGGCGAATCAGGTGGAAAGCATGGTGCAGGGGTATGACCTGAATATTAAGGTGGCGGTTATGGGATGCGCTGTAAACGGACCTGGGGAAGCTAAGGAGGCAGATATCGGTATTGCAGGCGGGATTGACGAAGGGCTTCTGATCAAAAAAGGAGAAATTATAAAAAAAGTTCCGGAGCGGGAACTTTTAAATACGTTGAAGTATGAGTTGGACAATTGGAAGTAGGGTCGGATGGAAAAGAGATTTTTTGAGGCGTTTCCAAATCTTAAGCTCGAAGGGGTGCATAAGGATTTTTTTGAGCAGGTAATTGTGGAAAAAATTACGGCGACAAAGCGGAAGGATTTGCTGCGCATTTATATTCGAAGTGAACGTTTAATCGAAAAAGAAATTATTTATACTGTGGAAAAAGAAATAAAAAGACAGTTTTTTCCGCGGGAGTATCTTATCATAAAAATATATGAAAAGTTTATTTTGTCCGAACAATATACGCCGGAGAAGCTGATGGGTGTGTACAGGGAAAGTATGCTGATGGAGCTGAAGGAATGTGAGCATATGCTCTATACCCTGTTCAGACAGGCAGATATCTGTTTTCCGGAAGAACATGTGATGGAGTTAATCCTTGAGGACAGCGTGATTGCAAAGTCGAAGGAGGAGGAGCTTGTCGGGATTTTGGACAAGGTTTTGAACGAGCGGTGTGGATTTCGGGTAAAATTTCAAACTTCCTATAAAGAGGCAAAGACTGGAAAATATAAAGAAGATGATGAACTGCGCATCAAAAAAATTGTTGCAGGAATCAGCAGCCGTCTGGAAGGAAAATCGGGTGAAGAATACGGACAGGAAAATAGTATGCGGCCAGCATCTGAAGCGATGACAGGAGAAACTAAAAACGCAGGGGAGACGAAACCACAGGTACCAGAAAGGAAAAATGACGCAGCGGCTCCTTCGGGGACAGAGAAGAAATCATATAACAGACCAGAAAGAGCAGGGGAGCGAGGCTTTCGGGACAGAGGGATACAAAGAAGGGCGCTTAAGCGTTCCGATAATCCAAATGTTATTTTTGGGCGTGACTTTGAGGATGAGAGTATCAATATAGAGGAAATCTGGGGCGAGATGGGCGAAGTTACCATCCGTGGAAAAGTGCGTGCCCTTGAAACGCGCGAAATCAGAAATGAACGAACGATTGTAAGCTTTGAGATAACGGATTTCACCGATACAATTAAGGTGAAAATGTTTGTGCACAATGAGCAGCTTTCCGAGCTTACGGCGGACTTAAAGGTCGGGGCGTTTTTAAAGCTGAAAGGCGTCACGGTCAATGATACGTTTGACAGGGAACTGACAATAGGCTCCGTGATAGGTGTGATGAAAATTCCGGACTTCACGACAGCCCGCATGGATAACAGCGCAAGAAAACGTGTTGAACTGCATTGCCATACGAAAATGAGTGACATGGATGGTGTTTCCGATGTAAAGGACATTATTAAACGTGCGAAAAAATGGGGACACAAGGCAATTGCTGTCACAGACCACGGATGTGTGCAGGCATTTCCAGACGCAAACCATGCCTTGAGCCATGATGATGATTTCAAGGTCATCTATGGTGTGGAGGGGTATCTGGTCGATGACCTGAAGGAGATTGTGACGGATGGCAGGGGGCAGACACTGGATGAGACCTTTGTGGTGTTTGACATCGAGACAACAGGCTTTTCGCCGGTTACCAACCGCATTATAGAAATCGGAGCCGTAAAAGTGGTAAATGGACAGATTGTCGACAGATTTTCAGCCTTTGTCAATCCCGAGGTGCCCATTCCGTTTGAAATTGAAAAACTTACCGGCATCAATGACAGCATGGTGATTGATGCGGAGACAATCGAGACGGTGCTGCCGAAGTTTTTAGCGTTTGTGGGTGATGCGGTTCTTGTCGCACACAATGCGGGGTTTGACGTCGGATTCATCAAAGAAAACGCCAAGCGGCAAAACATTTCCGCGGATTTTACATATGTGGATACAGTTGCAATTGCCAGAACGCTGCTGACCGGACAGGCAAAATATACGCTTGATGCAGTTGCTAAAACGTTAAAAATATCTCTTGAAAACCACCACAGGGCAGTTGATGATGCAGAGTGCACGGCGCAAATATTTGTCCGTTTCATAGAGATGCTCAAAAAGGAACAGGTGTATACGCTTGCGGCGTTGAACGAAATGGGAAAGGCGAGTGTGGATGCAGTCAGAAAGCTGCATTCCTACCATATTATTATACTGGCAAAGAACCAGACAGGACGTATAAATTTGTACAGGCTGATTTCCCTGTCACATTTGAAGTATTTTTACAAGAGGCCGTTGATACCGAAAAGCCTAATCGAAAAGTACAGGGAGGGGCTGATTATCGGAAGTGCCTGTGAAGCGGGTGAACTGTTCCGCGCGATGCTTGACGGGCAGGGGGAGGAACAGATTGCGCGTATTGTGAGTTTTTATGATTATCTGGAAATACAGCCGATTGGCAATAATAAATTCATGATTGCGTCGGAGCGGCATAGGGACATCAGCTCGGAGGACGATTTGATAGCCCTGAACAAAAGAGTGGTAAAGCTTGGGGAACAGTTTCATAAACCGGTTGTCGCGACCTGTGATGTCCACTTTTTGGATCCCGAGGATGAGGTGTACAGACGAATTATCATGACAGGAAAGGGATTTAAGGATGCCGATGACCAGGCGCCGCTGTATCTGCATACGACAGAGGAAATGCTTGACGAGTTTGCGTATTATCTTGGCAGTGAAAAGGCGGAGGAGATTGTCATTACAAACACAAATATGATTGCGGATATGTGTGACAGGATTGCGCCGGTACGCCCTGATAAATGTCCTCCGGTTATTGAAAACAGTGACCAGCAGCTTACGGATATCTGCTATAGGAAGGCGCATGAGATGTACGGTGACGAGCTTCCGGACATTGTTGAGGCAAGACTTAAGAGGGAACTGAATTCCATTATCAGCAATGGCTTTGCCGTTATGTACATAATTGCACAAAAGCTTGTGTGGAAATCGGTGGAGGACGGTTATCTGGTAGGCTCGCGAGGCTCTGTCGGTTCTTCGTTTGTGGCGACCATGGCGGGGATTACGGAGGTCAACCCGCTAAGTCCGCACTATTATTGTAAAAACCGCCATTACAGTGATTTCTACTCAGATGATGTGAAGAAGTTTGCCGGTATGGCAGGGTGTGACATGCCGGACAAGAACTGCCCTGTCTGCGGGGAGAAACTGATAAAGGATGGATTCGATATTCCGTTTGAGACATTTCTTGGTTTTAAAGGAAACAAGGAGCCGGATATCGACTTGAATTTCTCGGGAGAGTATCAGAGTAAGGCGCATAAGTATACAGAAGTTATTTTCGGTTATGGGCAGACATTCCGCGCCGGAACAATCGGTACGCTTGCCGATAAGACAGCATTTGGATACGTAAAGAATTATTATGAGGAGCGCGGAAAACATAAGCGCACAAGCGAGATTAACAGGATTGTCGAGGGATGTGTCGGCGTCAGGCGGACAACCGGACAGCATCCCGGCGGCATTGTCGTGCTGCCAGTGGGGGAGGAAATTGACTCCTTCACGCCAGTACAGCATCCGGCAAACGATATGACAACCGATACCATAACGACGCATTTTGACTATCATTCCATCGACCATAACTTGTTAAAGCTTGATATTCTCGGGCATGACGATCCGACGATGATACGTATGCTTCAGGACTTGACAGGGATAGACCCGACAGAAATACCGCTTGACGATAAAGCGGTCATGTCACTTTTCCAGAATACGTCTGCGTTGGGAATTACGCCGGAAGATATCGGGGGATGCAGGCTTGGGTGTCTTGGCATTCCGGAGTTTGGTACGGACTTTGCCATGCAGATGGTTATTGATGCCCAGCCAAAGTACTTTTCGGATTTGGTCAGGATATCAGGACTTTCGCATGGTACCGATGTTTGGCTGGGCAACGCGCAGACCTTGATTCAGGAAGGAAAGGCGACCATTTCGACGGCAATCTGTACGCGTGACGATATTATGACGTATCTCATTGGCATGGGGCTGGATTCGGAGGAATCGTTCAAGATTATGGAGGCAGTCCGGAAGGGAACCGTGGCAAAGGGAAAATGCGGGAACTGGGAAGAGTGGAAAAAGGATATGCTGGATCATAATGTGCCGGACTGGTATGTGTGGTCGTGCGAAAAGATACAGTACATGTTCCCCAAAGCGCACGCGGCGGCTTATGTCATGATGGGATGGCGCATCGCGTACTGTAAGATAAACTACCCGCTGGCGTACTACTGTGCATTTTTCAGCATCCGTGCATCGGCGTTTTCCTATGAAACCATGTGCCTTGGACGCGAGCATCTGGAACGCGTCATGGCTGAGTACAAAAAACGCAGCGATAGTCTGTCGAACAAAGAACAGGATGCGGTAAAGGATATGCGCATTGTGCAGGAGATGTACGCGAGGGGATTTGAATTTGAGCCGATTGATATTTTTCGGGCACATTCGAGAAACTTCCAGATTGTAAACAATAAAGTCATGCCTTCGCTGAGCAGTATCGAGGGCCTTGGCGAGAAAGCGGCGGATGCGATTATGGAGGCGGCAAAGGACGGTCCGTTCCTGTCAAAGGATGATTTCAGGAGCAGGACAAAGGTTTCCAAGACCGTGATTGACCTGATGGCGGATCTGGGACTTCTGGGTGAGATACCGGAATCGAACCAGATTAGCCTGTTTGACCTTGTTGGCTGATGTTTTTGGACAGAAATTATATGCAAAATCATAGTGGAGACCATTCCCGTTAATTTATTGGTAAATTTTGTGGGAATGGTCTCCACTTTTTTTGCTGCACTTCAATATGTGGGATGCAATCGGCGCACAGACACTAGATATTGGATGGCACAAATGCTTTTTTCTCATTTTTGGAACAAAATAATTGTCCTGCGGCGAAATAAATGCTTGTGCTTTTTATGGTTTTCATGTAAAATAGGTATCAAAGTGGTAGAAAGTGGAACTAAGTGGTTCGGAGTGGTAGGTGATTGCATGTTCATGGGTGAATACAATCATACGATAGACGCGAAGGGCAGGCTGATTATTCCCTCAAAGTTCCGCGAAGTTTTGGGAGATGATTTCGTGGTGACGAAGGGGCTTGATGGCTGCCTGTTTGTGTACGATAACACTGAATGGTCCGCTTTTGAAGAAAAGCTAAAAGCTTTGCCGCTTATGAACAAGGAATCTCGTAAATTTGTCCGTTTCTTTCTCGCAGGTGCTGCGAACATGGAAGTGGACAAGCAGGGAAGAATACTGATACCGTCCGTGTTAAGGGAGTTTGCTGCCTTGGATAAGGAGGTTGTCCTTATAGGAGTAGGGGGACGAATCGAAATCTGGGGCAAAGAAAGATGGGAGGAAGCTTCGGAGTACGACGATATGGATGATATCGCAGAGCATATGTCAGGGCTGGGACTCATGATATAACGGGTGTCGGTTTGCCGGACTATGGTCATATGTGTCAGACGGAATACTCCAGAAAGGAGACCATGTATGTCAGAAAAAACGGAGTTTAATCACGCATCAGTATTACTTAATGAGACAATTGAGGCACTGCACATCAAGCCGGACGGCGTTTATCTGGACGGAACCCTTGGGGGAGGCGGCCATGCTTACGAGGTGTGCAGGCAGCTTGGTGACAAAGGACGCTTTTATGGAATTGACCAGGATGCGGCAGCCATAGAGGCAGCGGGAAAGCGATTGGAAGAATTTGGAGACAGAGTTACAGTTATCAGAAACAATTACTGCAATGCGCGGGAAGCACTCAAAGAGAAAGGTGTGCGTCATGTTGACGGTATTGTGCTGGATTTGGGGGTGTCATCATACCAGCTTGACACAGTGGAGCGGGGATTTACCTACAAATATGATACCCCGCTTGATATGCGTATGGACCAGCGGCAGGAGCTGACTGCGCGGGACATTGTTAATACGTATGACGAACAGTCGCTGTACAGGGTCATAAGGGACTATGGGGAGGATCAATTTGCCAAAAATATTGCGAAGCACATTGTGCAGGCACGGGCAGATAAGCCAATAGAGACAACTTTTGAATTAAATGAAATTATCAAGGCGGCAATACCTGCAAAAATGCGGGCAGTGGGCGGACATCCGTCCAAGCGGACGTTTCAGGCGATACGAATTGAGTGCAACCGTGAACTGGACGTGCTCAAAAATTCTCTGGAGGATTTTGTGAATATGCTGAATCCGCAGGGAAGACTGTGTATTATTACGTTTCACTCACTCGAGGACAGGATTGTGAAAAATTTTTTCAGGGAGATGGAAAATCCATGTACATGTCCGCCGGAATTTCCGGTCTGCATATGCGGGAAGATTCCGTATGGAAAAACAGTACCGCGGAAACCAATCCTGCCATCAGAAGAAGAAATGGAGGTAAATTCAAGGTCAAAAAGTGCAAAGCTTAGAGTTTTTGAGCGGATTTAGAGGTATATTATGAAAAAGGAAGGGTATGAAAAATGAGACATGACAGTTTGCCTACGAGGACAGGCATGAGCGGACAAAACAGGGGCAGTCATGGCAGAAACGGAAAGTCTGCAAACAGTACCAGAAGGATGTATGATAGTTATGTAGATGGGAGCGCGGTCAGAAAGCTGCAGCCTGCGTCTGCAAAACGGCAGCATGCAAGACCGGCAGTCCAGACACGTTCCGCACGCAGAAATGTTGTGAAGGCAGCTCCGATGAACATGGGATATATAGCCGTTGCGGCTACAGCCTTTGTTATTGTCTGCTGTGTGCTTATGAGTTATATTAAACTGCAATCGGATATCACGAACCACATCGAGAATATTTCAAGTCTGGAAAGCCAGCTCAATGAAATGAAACTTGCAAATGATGAGACATACACAAAAATCATGAGCAGCATTGACTTGGAGGAGATAAAGCGAATCGCTGTAAACGAACTCGGGATGAAATATGCGAAGGAGGGACAGGTAGTACAGTATACTGGCGAGGGAAATGATTATGTGCGCCAGTACAGTGAAATACCGAAATAATGAAGAAACGTTCAGGGACAGGCAGTTACAAAGCTGTCTCTGAACCATTATGAAAGGTTTATCAAAAGAGTATAAGGTGATACGATGGCAGACAGATATAAAAGCAGTAATAAAAATAACCGCGGTAGAAATAACAGTAAGAGGGCAGTCAGAAAAAAGAAACGGCGGGAAAACATAAATCTCAATAAGATAAAATCCATGAAGCTGGCTGTGATGATGATTGTCATTCTGCTGGCTTTTACGGGGTTGGGGGGAAGGCTTTACTGTATCGCGCGTGATAACCAGAATGACTACCAGAAAAAAATACTGTCGCAGCAGAAGTATGATTCCAAGACGCTTCCGTTTAAACGAGGGAGTATTCTGGATGCGAATGGGACGATCCTTGCGGCGAGCGAGAAGGTTTACAACGTTGTCCTTGACTGTAAGGTCATGCTTGACAAGGAGATTAATGAGGAGCCGACGCTCACGGCGCTGTCAGAGTGCTTTGGCCTGAATCTGTCTGATTTGAAAAAATATGTGAAAGATAATCCCAACTCGCAGTATTATGTGCTGAAAAAAAGAATCACATATGAAGAAATGAGTCCCTTTTTAGACCGGAAAAACGAACATAATAAACAGGCGTCCAAAAAGGGAAATGAGAAAATGGGCAGTATTGCCGGAGTGTGGTTTGAGGAGGAGTACATCAGACGGTACCCGAATAATACACTTGCGTGTGATGTAATCGGTTTTACGGGCACGGACAATAATGGTACAGGCGGGTTAGAAGAATATTATAATAGCGTCCTCAATGGCACAAATGGCAGAGAGTACGGATATCTCAATGATGATGCGACACTGGAGCGCAACACGGTTGCAGCAGTGGACGGAAATACGCTTGTGAGTACGATTGACGCTAATATTCAGGCAATCTGTGAAAAGTATTTGAAGCAGTTCAATGATGAACACATGGATGAGGCGCGTGAGGGACTTGGCGCGTTTAACAGTGCAGTTATTATTCAGAATTGTAATACCGGTGAAATTATGTCAATGGCAAGTTATCCCAATTTTGATCTCAATAATCCGAAGGATTTGTCGGCATATTACACCGAAGAAGAGATTGCCCAGATGGAGTCGGATGAGACCTATTATGAGACGTTGAACAATTTATGGAGAAATTTCTGTATATCAGATTCGTATGAGCCGGGCTCCACAGCAAAGGCACTGACGCTGGCCGCCGGACTAGAGACGGGAAGGATTGTCGGGAATGAGACCTATGAGTGCAGCGGAGCGCTGGATGTGGCGGATCATCATATCCGGTGTAATGTCAGGACGGGGCATAACACTTTGGATGTGAGTGGAGCGCTGGAACAGTCGTGCAATGTGGCATTTATGATAATGGGTGAGGCACTTGGCGTCAAAAACACGATTAAATTTGAGCAGATTTTTAACATCGGGCTAAAAACAAACATAGACCTTGCGGGTGAGGCAAGGACGGCTTCCTTGGTTTTTGATGAAAAGTCGATGGGACCGTCAGAGCTTGCGACGGCATCCTTTGGACAAGGCTACAATGTCACGATGATAGAGATGGTGACAGCCTTTTCTTCTATTATAAATGGCGGATACTATTATGAGCCGCACATGGTCAGCAAGATAACAAACGCAAACGGTGATACGGTCAAGAATATAGAGCCAAGGGTTTTAAAACAGACAATCTCATCAACAACTTCGGAACAGATGCGGCAGTATTTATACGCGTCCGTTGCGGAAGGAACAGGCAAGTCAGCACGTCCTGCCGGATATGCGATTGGCGGAAAGACAGGTACCGCGGAGATGGTACCGCGAGACCATACAAATTACGTTGTATCCTTTATCGGCTTTGCGCCGGTCGACAACCCGCAGATTGCGATTTACTGTGTGGTGGACAGACCGAATGTTGCAGATCAGCCACATGCGACGTATGCAACAGGAATTGTCAAAAATATTCTCACAGAGGTGCTTCCTTATCTGCACATCGGAAGGACAGAGGAAATGACAATCGCAGAGCAGGAAGAGGTTGACCGGGTGCTTGGGAATACGGTACAAAAGGACAATCCAGAAAGTGGAGAGGATACACCTGATGGAGAAGGCGGCGGACAAGATGACGGGACTGCCGGTGAAACGACAGGGGACAACGATACGGCAGCCGGAACAGGCGATGGCAACGACGATGCGCAGGACAGTGGCAAGCCGGCCTATATAGTCGATCCTGACACAGGAGAATTAGTCGACGCAGTCACAGGGGAGAAGGCAGAGATGGACTATAATATGGATGGTGAAAGTACGGTTCCCAGCACGGAGGGTACAGAAACAGAAGGGGATGCGGAGGATAAGGGCAGCACTTGACAGAATTGAAACATATCTCGTTCTTTGTCATAATAAGATGGTAATAATAAAATAATTGACAGAGGGCAGGAATGATGGTAAAAAACAGCACAGGCAGACGAAACATGACTGTGCAGAAAAGGAAAACTTTTGTGCTGTGTGTGATGTCCGTTATCGCGCTTTTGCTGCTGGGAGTGCGCGTGGGGTATTTGATGATAATGTGCTCTGAATATTATACAGAGCGTGCAACCGAACTGCATGAGCGGGAGCGGGACATCAAGGCAGCAAGAGGCAGAATCATTGATTCCACGGGAACGGTTCTGGCGGATAACAAGACAGTGTGTACCATTTCAGTGATACACAGTCAGGTGAAGGAACCGGAAAAGGTTATTGAAATACTGAGCGAGGAACTGAACCTTTCGGAGGAATATGTGCGCAAGCGCGTGGAAAAGTACAGCTCTAGGGAACGCATTAAGAGCAATGTTGACAAGACGATTGGAGACCGGATACGCAATTATGACTTGGCAGGGGTAAAGGTAGATGAAGATTATAAGCGTTATTATCCGTATGGGGATCTTGCATCTAAGGTGTTAGGGTTCACCGGAGGGGACAATCAGGGTATTATCGGGCTGGAAGTGGCGTATGAGAAATATCTGACTGGCAAGAAAGGACAGATTTTGACACTGACAGATGCCAAGGGGATAGAGCTTGACGGCATGGGAGAGCGCAGAAAAGAGCCTGTGGCAGGAAAAGATTTGCACATCAGTCTTGATGTCAATATCCAGAAGTATGCGACTCAGCTTGCAAAGCAGGCATATGAGACAAAGCAGGCAGCGGGGGTGTCCATCATTGTCATGAATGTCAATAATGGAGAAATCCTTGCAATGACAGACATTCCGGAATTTAATCTGAATGAACCATTTACGCTGATTGAGGAATTTCAGGTACAGAAAACACAACAGGATGATACGACGCAGGAGGGACAGACAGAGACAAAGAAGGTAAGCGAACAGGATTTGCTGAATATGATGTGGAGAAATGGCTGCATTAATGATACATACGAGCCGGGATCGACCTTTAAAATCATAACGGCTGCCGCTGGTCTTGAGAGCGGGGCAGTGCGTTTGGAGGATAACTTTTCCTGTCCGGGGTTTATCATTGTGGATGACAGAAAAATACGATGCCATAAAATAGCAGGACATGGCGCGGAAGATTTTACACATGCAGTCATGAACTCCTGCAATCCGGTATTTATCACGGTGGGGCTTCGGCTTGGGGCGGAGCGCTATTACAATTATTTTACGCAGTTTGGATTAAAGCAGAAAACCGGAATTGACCTTCCGGGTGAAGCGGGAACCATTATGCACCAGCCTGACAAAATAGGCGAGGTGGAACTGGCGACGATATCCTTCGGACAGTCTTTTCAGATAACGCCGATTCGGTTGATGACAACTGTGGCGGGGCTTATCAACGGAGGGAAATTAGTGACGCCGCACTTTGGCGTAAAGGCAATGAGCGAGGACGGAACCGTGGTAGATGAGTTTGTATATCCTGTGTCGGAGGAGATTGTCTCGGAGGATACGACGGAGAAATTGAAGTATGCACTGGAACAGGTCGTGGAGAATGGAGGCGGAAAGAACGGTTACGTGGAGGGATTTCGAATAGGCGGCAAAACAGCGACAAGTCAGACGCTTCCAAGAGGAAGTGGAAGGTACATTGCTTCATTTCTGGGATTTGCGCCTGCCGACAACCCGCAGATTATGGCGCTGGCAATTATTGACACGCCACAGGGAACCTATTATGGAGGCCAGATTGCGGCACCTGTTGTCAGGCAGTTGTTTGAAAATATTCTTCCGTATCTGGAGGAAATAGGGTATGATTAAACATTTGATGTATCAACATGTACTTAATATAGAAAGGGTATGGCAATAAAAATGATGCGTTTGAAAGACAAGAAAGTGATTGTGGCCGGAACGGGGAAAAGCGGAATCGGGTCGGCTGCATTGCTTGAAAAAAATGGCGCCTTGCCGGTCATATATGACGGAAACGAACAGACGGACAAAGAGGCAGTAAAAAAACTTATCGGGGAAAAGCTTGGGTATGACAGCAAAGCACAGCTGTATCTTGGCGCGTTTCCCAAGGAAATCGTGAGCGATGCACAGCTTGCAGTGTTAAGCCCCGGAATACCGGCAGATGCGGATTTTGTGGTGTACATGAAAGAGCAGGGCATTCCGATATGGGGCGAAGTAGAGCTTGCATATCGCTTTGCCAAGGGCAGGGTCATCGCGATTACGGGGACAAACGGGAAGACGACGACAACATCACTTGTAGGACAGATAATGCAGGAGTATTATTCGAGTGTATATATTGTCGGGAACATTGGTAACCCATATACGGACGCTGCACCTGATATGACGGAGGATACAGTGTCTGTCGCGGAGATATCAAGTTTCCAGCTTGAGACCATTGAAGCCTTTCATCCGCAGGTATCGGCGATATTAAACATTACGCCGGATCACCTGAACCGTCATCACACGATGGAGAATTATGCGGCGGCGAAGGAAGCCGTGACGCGGAACCAGACAAAAGATGACTTCTGTATATTAAACTATGAAAATGCATATACAAGGGATTTTGGCAGCAGATGTCCGGCTGCGGTTGTTTATTTCTCATCGGCAAGAAAGCTTGAAGACGGACTGTATTTTGAGAACGACGAGATTTATCTGGCGGAGCACGGTGTGCCGCGCAGGCTTATGAATGTAAAGACGGATATGAACCTGGTAGGCATCTGCAATATTGAGAACGTGATGGCAGCAATAGGAATCAGCATGAGTGCCGGCGTGCCAATGGAAAATATTCTTGCGACAGTCAAGCGCTTTGTCGCGGTGGAGCACAGAATTGAATATGTCGCGACGAAAAAGGGTGTTGTGTACTACAATGACTCTAAGGCGACGAATACGGATGCTGCCATACAGGGGATTAAGGCGATGGACCGCCCGACGATATTGATAGGAGGCGGTTACGACAAAGGCAGTGAATATGAGGACTGGATTCGCTGTTTTGACGGAAAGGTCAAAAAACTGGTACTCATTGGGCAGACAAGGGAAAAGATAGCAGACTGTGCCGTGAAATGCGGTTTTCCCAAAGGGGATATTATCTACAAGGATTCTTTTGAGGAGGCACTGGATGCGTGCGTGCATGAAGCGTCATCCGGGGATGCGGTACTGCTGTCTCCCGCATGTGCAAGCTGGGGAATGTTTCCGAACTATGAAGTGCGGGGCAATCAGTTTAAAGAATATGTAAATCGTATAGAGGGGTGATATCGTGGCTAGACAGCTGGTTAAATTCCGGAGCAGCAAGCATAATATGGACTATATTCTATTGACTGTTGTGCTGTTTTTGGTTGGATTCGGGCTTTTGATGATTTATTCTGCCAGTTCATACGAAGCCGGAATTGAGTATAATGATTCAGGATTCTACCTAAAAAAGCAGGCACAGTCCACGATGATCGGTTTTGTCGGGCTCTTTGTGATGATTAAGTTCCCGTATAAGGAATTACAGAGATTTGATGTGATTGCGATTGTGGTATCTGCGGTTCTGATTATGCTGGTTAAGACACCGATTGGCATCACCAGAAACGGCGCCAGCCGATGGATTAATCTGGGATTCACGACACTACAGCCTGCGGAGGTTGCCAAAATAGGTGTGATTGTCTATCTGGCGAGTATTATCCAGAGACTGGAAAGTCTTGGGAAGAATATTATCAGGACACCAAAAGGGCTTGCGATTGTGCTGGCGCCGCCTACGGTTATAGCGGGGCTGATATATGGGCTGACAAATAATCTGAGCTCGGCGGTTATCGTAATGGGTATTGCTGTGGCAATGTTGTTTGTCGCAGTGCCGGATTACAAGTGGTTTGTCATTATCGGGGCGTCGGGGGCGGCTGCGGTGACTGCGCTCGTTCTGTATGTGTCCGGCGCCGATACGTCCAGCGCGACATTCCGTCTGGCGCGTGTGAAGGCATGGCTGGATCCGGAGTCATTCAGCACCGATAAGGCATTTCAGACGCTTCAGGCACTATATGCAATCGGCTCGGGAGGTATATGGGGAAAAGGGCTTGGCCAGAGCATGCAGAAGAGAAACTTCCTGCCAGAGGCGCAGAATGACATGATTTTTTCTATTTTATGTGAGGAACTTGGACTGTTTGGCGCATTTACAATCATACTGCTTTTTATCGTACTGATATGGAGCTGCATGGTAATCGCCAACAAGACAATGGACAGATTTGGCGCGCTTCTTGTAGTAGGAGTTATGGCGCATTATGCCATACAGGTGATACTTAATATTGCCGTTGTGACAAATACCATTCCGAATACAGGTATCACATTACCGTTTATAAGCTACGGTGGTACATCCTCCCTGTTTCTTCTGATGGAGATAGGAATTGTACTGAATGTCAGTAAACACTGCCGTTAATAGGTAATTTTAATTTGGCTTTTGCATATAATATGATAATTCAATTTATTACGTGGTGAAGCCTATGACCCATTTTGGCAGAAATAATGAGTCCATACAGATGGAGGGAAAAAGAGCGCTTAACGGCAGGATAAAGATACAGGGGTCAAAAAATGCAGCACTTCCTATATTGGCGGCATGTATGCTGATACCCGGAAAGTGTACGCTGAAGGGCTGCCCGGATATAACGGATATAGGATATATGTGCAGCCTTCTGAAAAGCGCGGGGGCAGAGGTAAGTATTTCCGACACAAAGACAGAAATGCAGCTGGAAGTAGATACCAGGCATGTAAGGGAATACAGACTGCCGGAAAAATATGTGTCAGCCATGCGCTCGTCAGTCGTCATGATGGGTGCTATGCTTGGTAGGCTTGGGGAGGTACATGTCAATTATCCGGGAGGATGTGTGATTGGAGAAAGACCGATTAACCTGCATCTGTTTGGTCTGGAAAAACTCGGGGCACAAATATGGACGGAGGGAAATCATATCCGCGCATATGCCGACGAGCTCAAAGGCGCTGTGATTGATTTTCCGTTTTCCAGTGTCGGGGCTACACAGAATGTCATACTTGCGGCAGTGACGGCACGGGGAACAACGGTGATTAAAAATGCCGCGGCGGAGCCGGAAGTTACCGAACTTTGCATCTTCCTGAATCGGGCAGGGGCAGATATTGATTTTTCGAAGGTCTTTATGCCTGACGGAAAAATTGTGATACATGGTGTAGAGCTTTCGAGACTGCACGGAGTCGAATATTCTATTATATCTGACCGGATTGTTGCAGGAACATATATGTTTGGGGCACTTGCGGCCGGAGGGACGGTGACGCTGGAAAATGTTCCCATCAGACAACTTGGGAGTGTCTGTGATATAATAACAAAGATGGGTGCAGGGATTACGACGGACACAGATAAGAACGAAATTACGGTCGCTGCAGCTGACAGGGAACGAATCGTGAACATTCCATACATAGAGACCGACATTTACCCGGCGTTTCCGACAGATTTGCAGTCACCGCTGCTGGTCGCGGCCTGCATGGCAAACGGTACATTGAAAGTAAAGGAAAAAATATTTTCAAGTAGGTTCCGGATCGTGGAGGAGCTGCAGCGGATGGGAGCCCGGATTGATGTGGACGGCGACACGGCTGTTGTGACTGGCGGAGAGGAGCTGGAGGGCAGAAATGTCATAGCAAGGGAACTGCGGGGAGGAGCAGCCCTGGTGATAGCCGGATTATGTGCATCGGGCATTACAACAGTGGCGGATTCGGGGTATATCAGACGGGGTTATCAGGATATTGTGGGAGACTTTACGGGTCTTGGCGCGCGGATTCGCTATATGAATTCGCCGTGAAGCTGACGAATTGCAGATACGGAGAAAGTCATTATGTGGACAGATAGAAAGATGATAAAAAAGGACAGCATTATCGCGGATATGCCAGATACAAGAGTAAAAATACGCATTATCATAGCGTTGGGGATTATAAATATATTACTTGCGGCCTCGTATTTTGTGCTGACGCACTATGCTGTCAAGAATGTTCAGGTGGACGGCAACAAACATTACTCTGCCGAGGAGATAAAGTCCATGATAATGACAGGGTATTTTGGAGACAATTCCCTCTATCTGTCCATGAAGTACAAAAACAAAGATATAGAGGGAATTCCTTTTGTGGAGACGATGGACGTGGTAGTCCAGTCCAATGATACCATCAGGATCAATGTGTATGAAAAAGCGCTCGCAGGATATGTGCAGTACCTTGGAAGATATATGTACTTTGATAATGAGGGCGTCGTGGTTGAGGCATCGAAGGTTGCGACGAAAGGAATTCCGCAGGTTGTGGGACTTGATATAGACCATGTAGTGCTTCATGAAAAGCTTCCGGTTGAGAACAATGTGATATTTCAGAATATCCTGACAATCACAAAACTTCTAAACAAATATAATGTTCTTTGTGACAAAATGCAGTTTGACAGCAACTTTAATGTCACATTGGGGTATGAAGGCGTCAAAGTCAACATAGGTGCACTGGAAAATCTCGACGAGAAACTGATGCAGCTGCCACAGATTCTGCCGTCCCTCGAGGGCAGGAGGGGAACACTTGATTTGCAGAACTACACTTCTGACCGAAAAAGCATTACTTTTGAGGGAGAAAAATAAAAAAAGGTAACAATAAAACAAAAAATAGGTTGATTAATTGGCAAAAAAATTATATGATAAGTTAGATGGAATTTAATAGGAATTGTGAAGGAGGAAGGAAACTTGCTCGAGATTAGATCAAATGAAACAGATGCAGCAGCAAGGATAATTGTAGTAGGAGTAGGCGGCGCAGGCAATAATGCTGTGAACCGAATGATAGATGAGACGATTACAGGTGTTGAATTTATAGGAGTCAATACGGACAAGCAGGCTTTACAGCTCTGCAAGGCACCGAAACTTTTGCAGATAGGTGAGAAGCTTACAAAAGGGCTTGGCGCGGGTGCCAAACCTGAAGTAGGGGAGAAGGCAGCGGAAGAAAGCTCCGAGGATATCAAGGAGGCGTTAAAGGGCGCGGACATGGTATTTGTTACCTGCGGTATGGGCGGCGGCACCGGAACCGGCGCGGCGCCTATCGTGGCAGCGATTGCAAAGGAGATGGGGATTCTTACGGTCGGCGTTGTCACAAAACCGTTCAAGTTTGAGGCACGCACACGTATGACGAATGCATTGACCGGCATTGAGAAGCTAAAGGAACATGTCGATACGCTTATTGTGATTCCGAATGACAAGCTGCTTGAGATTGTCGACAGGCGGACAACCATGCCGGATGCGTTGAAGAAAGCGGATGAAGTGCTTCAGCAGTCAGTACAGGGTATTACGGATTTGATTAATGTTCCGTCTGTTATCAACCTTGATTTTGCCGATGTTCAGACTGTTATGAAAGAGAAAGGTATCGCACATATCGGTATCGGTTACGGTAAGGGTGAAGACAAGGCTGCCGAGGCGATTAAGATGGCGGTTGAATCGCCGCTTCTTGAGACAACCCTCAGCGGTGCCACGGATGTTATTCTCAATATCTCGGGCGATATTTCAATTTTTGATGCAAATGATGCAGCAAGCTATGTGCAGCAGCTTGCCGGAGAGGATATCAATGTTATCTTTGGCGCGATGTACAATGAGGATATGGCGGATTCTTGTACCGTTACAGTCATTGCAACGGGTATTGTGGAGTCAAGCTATAATTCCCCGCTGAAAAACATGGGCAAGATTAACAGTAATTTTTCTGTAAAACCTGCCAATGTGCCGAACACTCCGGTGCGTCCAAGGCCGCAGGCACCGGCGGGAATTAATGTGATACAGCCGAACAGCCAGCCGCAGAATCCGCCGCAGAAACCAGTGAGCGGCATTAAGCCCCCCGCAGATTTGAGAAGCAATGTGAAGGAACAGACCCTGAACATACCCAATTTCTTAAAACGGTAGAAAATGCCTGAAAGAAACATATAGAATAAGAATAAAGTCGAAAAATAAACATAAAACAGTCCCATGCTTTGACAAAAAGCATGGGACTGTTTTGTTATAATGCCCATAGGCAGATCAGGAAATCAGAGAACAACGATTTGAATAGTGGTGACCGGACTGTTTTGCCTGCCGAAACGGAGGTGATACGGATTTATGAGGTATATGTTGACATTTATTTTATAGAAAATGTGATGATGGATGCGCTGCTGTTGATTCTGGTGGCGCTCCTTTTAAAGGAAAAAATACGGTGGTGGAGACTGGTAACGGCATCATTGGCTGGAGGCGCAGGAGCAGTGCTGATACTAGTGTCAGGAATCAGATTTGGGGTCATATATGTTCTTAGTGTACTTTTTCTTGATGCAACGATGGTGCTGATATGTATTTATCATCCGAAAAACAGAATTCCCTTTAGGCGTCCTGTTTTAGGCGTAATCTATCTGCACGGCATGATGTCCGCGTATGGAAAACTTATGGAGTGCGTGATAAGGCTTGTGGGGGCGTATTCTGCCCAGACCATCGTTACAGTGGTGATCACAGGCATTGTTGCAATTTTGGTGGTATATCGCAATATGGCAGGCTGCAGGAATATCTATGATGTGACATTGTCAGAGAACGGAGAGGATATCGTAATTCGGGCATTGTTTGATACAGGCAATTTATTGTGCGATCCTGTGTCGGGAAAACCAGTATCCGTGATGGAGGAAACGGCTGAAATCAGGCAGTGGATGACAAAATATCCGCAGAAATACAGGGTTATTCCATACCGGAGTGTCGGAAATGAACATGGGATTCTGGAAGGCATCGTAGTAGAGCGGATGATGATACAGAGGGAAGAAGGGGAGATCGTGAAAAGGGAGGCCGTTGTGGCTTTGTATAAGGGGAAACTTTCGAGGGACGGGACGTTCCAGATGATATTAAACCATAAGTTGATATCGGCATGAAAGGCATCTTTTATAAAAGAAATGGAGGAGAAATTATGATAATCAAATTGTATTTGCCGGGAAAAATGAGGTTGTCGTTGGGCAAAAAAAGCAATAAAAGTGCAGTCGGAAATGAGATTCATTATATAGGCGGCTCGGAAGTGCTGCCGCCGCCGCTGGAGGGAGAGGAAGAAAACAGGGCAATCAATGGACTTGAGACAGAGTATGCAAACGAGGCAAGGGCGCTTTTGATAGAGCATAATTTGCGGCTTGTCGTATATATCGCAAAAAAGTTTGACAATACCGGGGTGGGCGTGGAAGACTTGATTTCCATAGGAACAATCGGTCTGATAAAGGCGATTAATACATTTAACCGCAGCAAAAACATAAAGCTTGCAACCTATGCGTCAAGATGCATTGAAAACGAAATATTGATGTATTTGAGAAGAAACAATAAGACAAGACTTGAGGTTTCCATTGATGAACCGTTGAATGTGGACTGGGACGGAAATGAACTGCTCTTGTCAGACATTCTTGGTACGGATGAGGATGTGATTTATAAAGACCTTGAGAATGAAGTGGAACGAAGCCAGCTTAAGCGTGCGATATCAAAATTGGGAGAACGCGAGCGAACCATTATTATGCTGCGGTTCGGACTCAACAATCCCGACGACATGGAAATGACACAGAAAGAAGTGGCGGATTATCTGGGAATTTCACAGTCTTATATCTCACGTCTGGAAAAAAAGATTATGAAGCGCCTGAAAAAAGAAATGGTAAGTTAGAATCGGTCAATTTCTGCGGCAAAACGTATTTACACCTCTTTACATATGTCTGACAGATATTTGTTATCTGTGGGACATAGAGATATAGGAGGATTATAAATATGGCACTTGGAAAAGTTGAGATATGTGGTGTAAATACGTCAAAGCTTCCCGTTTTGAAAAATGAGGAAAAACAGGCGCTTTTTGCGAGAATAGAGCAGGGGGATTTATCGGCAAGGGAGGAATATATCAGGGGGAACCTGAGACTGGTGCTGAGTGTAATCAAAAGATTTTCACAGTCGAATGAAAACGTTGACGACTTATTTCAGATAGGCTGTATCGGTCTGATAAAGGCGATTGATAACTTTGATTCCAGTCTGGATGTAAAATTTTCCACCTATGCGGTTCCTATGATTATCGGTGAAATCAGACGGTTCCTGCGTGATTCCAGCAACCCGATAAGGGTAAGCCGCTCCCTGAAGGATACGGCATATAAGGCAATTTATGCGAAGGAGAATCTGACCAAAAAGAATCTGCGCGAGCCGACAATCATGGAGATATCAGAGGAAATTGGTATTCCGAAGGAAGACATCGTGTATGCGCTTGATGCGATACAAAATCCGATGAGTCTGTATGAGCCTGTCTACACGGAAGGCGGCGATACGCTTTATGTGATGGATCAGATAAGCGACAAAAAATGCAAGGAGGAAAACTGGGTTGAAAATATATCCTTAAGCGAGGCGATGAAAAGACTCGATGAGAGAGAGAATGAAATTATCCGCCTGCGCTTTTTTGAGGGAAAGACACAGATGGAAGTGGCAGAGTATATCGGTATTTCCCAGGCACAGGTGTCACGGCTTGAGAAGAACGCACTGCGCACCATGAAAAAATATTTGGCATTCTGAGCCGTAAGGATTGCGTCCGCGTCCGGCAAAAACATGCCGCCTCAAAGTAAAAATTATTGATTTTATGCGCTTCTGGGAAAAATAAGCAGTAATATTAAAAAAAAATTAAGTGACAGACAATATATACTATTGACTTAATCGTAGAAACAATTTAAAATAGAGGATAAGTAATTAAGGTTATCAGAATCAATGTGAATGTTAGCCTTAAAATAAATTTAATAGTATATTGTGTGAAAGGATGTTACTTATGAATGAACAAAACAAATTAGGGCGCAGATTTAGCATTAAGTGGCTGGTGATTTTACTGGTATCGCTGCCGATGATGCTGGCATGTATTGTTATTGTGACAGTTTCTACAATGACACTCAGGCAGGGTATGGAGTCAGAGACATTTAAGACATTGGAAGCTTTGGCAAGAGGTACGATGCTTGCACTTGACGGAGTGTCGTCAGGAGACTATTCCATGCAGGGTGATGACCTGTATAAAGGCGAGGTAAATCTTTCCCAGCAGATGGGCGCATTGGTTGATAACTATGCTTCAGCGAACGATGGCGAGATTACCCTGTTTTTTGGAGATGTAAGGCGTGCGACAACGATTAAGGATGCGCAGGGCAACCCAATCGTGGGTACAAAGGCGGATCCCAAAGTAGCCGCAGAAGTTCTGAATGCCGGAAATGAATATTCAAGGGATGATTTCGAGATTAATGGAGCACTATATTACGGCTTTTATGTTCCGGTGACAGACAGTACGAATCAGATTGTCGGAATGGTCTGTGCTTCAAAGGACAGGGAGACAATCAGAAATTATATATCCTTAAGACAGAGCTTTATCATTGGGATGGCAGTGGTTATTTATATTGTCTGCATTTTCTTCGCTACAGTGGTCACAAAGAAAAAGATTCAGTATCCGCTGATGACGCTCTCTGATGTTGCAAGGAAGATGGCAAGAGGAGACATTAATGCCCACATTGAGAGAACATCAAATGATGAGTTCGGTGACTTGACAGATGACTTTAAGTTAATGATAAAGACGATTGGAGAGCAGGTTCACGTTACGGAGCAGGTTGCGGAAGGTGACTTGACAGCAACTTATAAGAAAGCAAGCGAGGATGATGCACTCGGAACAGCGATTGTAAAGATGCTTCGCGACAACAACAGGAATTTGTCTACAATCCGTGATGCGGCGGCCAGAATGACGTCAGGCGCAAACGAGGTTGCCAGTGCAAGCAACTCTTTGGCACAGGGTACGACACAGCAGGCAAGTGCTATTGAGGAGATTACGGTCTCTATCGAGGAGATTGCAAACGGTGCAAAGGTCAATGCGGATGATGCAAACAGGGCAAATGAGTTGGTACAGAATACAAAGGACGAAGCAATCCGCGGTAATGAACAGATGAAGCAGATGATTGCTGCAATGCAGGATATCAATGAGTCTTCTGAAAATATTTCAAAGATTATGAAGGTAATCGACGATATCTCATTCCAGACAAATATCCTCGCGCTGAACGCTTCTGTAGAGGCTGCAAGGGCAGGCGTACACGGTAAGGGATTCGCAGTGGTTGCGGATGAAGTCAGAAGTCTTGCGAACAAGTCAGCTGAGGCAGCAAAGGATTCCGCGGTGATGATTGAGGATTCCATCAAGAAAGTGGAAGTTGGTTCTAAGCTTGCGGTAGAAACTGCGTCGGCACTTGAAGAAATTCTATTATCTGTTGAGAACATTGCCTCAATTGTAAGCAATATAGCAGAGGCTTCTGTAAATCAGGCAAGTTCTGTAGGGCAGGTAAATGCAGGTATCACACAGATTGCAGATGTTGTGCAGACAAACTCTGCAACATCTGAGGAGTGCGCGGCTGCAAGTGCAGAACTTTCAAGTCTTGCAGGACAGCTTCAGAATGCGGTTGGCAAATACAAACTTCTTACCGGAAGAAATACAAAGTCTGATTATGATGATATGTCGTCTAGTGTTGATAGCGATTATGTTGATAATGAGAGTATCATTTCACTTGACGCTGACTTTGGAAAATATTAAAGATATAAATATCTTATCTACTACCCCGGCTGCAAAATGCCGGGGTAGTGTTGAAAGTGGCGTGAAAAATTGAGGTTATATGCGGCAAAAATTTATGCGTTTCCACTGCCAAAGTCAGAGATGCTGTGTGGGCTTCTTGACAGGGGCAGACAGGAAAGGGTGTTGTCACTGAAAAATGAACAAGAGAAAGCGCGGAGTATTTTTGCGGGACTTTTGCTCCGGCAGGCATTTCTGGAAGCCGGATATGGTATAAAAGAGTGGCAGCAGATTCAAATAGAAACAGGTTTACATGGAAAACCATATATTAAGGGATATGATGCGTTTCAATATTCACTGTCACATTCGGGACAATGGGTTGTATGTGCAGTGGATACAGAGCCAATAGGAGCAGACATCCAGGAGATGAAAAGTTGGAAGCTGCAGCTGGCAAAAAGATTTTATCATGCGGATGAATATGACAGACTTCTTGCAATAGAGGAGAATGATTCAGATAGAAGATCGAGAGAATTTTACAGCATATGGACGGCCAAGGAAAGTGTTGTGAAATGGAGCGGACGGGGAATCGGGGCTGGTATAAGCAGATACGTGACTGCACAGGATTACAGCCATGTGTATGATGTTGATAAGAGACAGATAATTGATATAAGGCTTTATAACGAGCTTGAGGGATATATGACTTGCGTGTGCAGCAAGGCGGGAAATTTTCCTGAAAAACTGAGTATAATGAACTTATGAGTATAGCCAAATGGAGGGAGACAGATGTTAAATGTCAGCGGAAAAAATATTGTAAAAAAAGGTGATGTCATTTTTGAGAAAGGCGAGGAATTAAACCAGATAGGAATTATCCTTTCCGGCAAGGTGGTCATGCAGGGAGAGTATGTAAAGATGATAAGAACACAGGGAAGTTATCTTGCCCTGAACGGATATAAAGACCAGACATATCATGCAACTTACATTGCGCTGGAGGATTCTGTAATATATGCACTCCCGACTCAGGGGGAACAGACAATCAGGAATATTGTTTCGAAAAATGCGGACTATCGTGCAATTATGGTTTCTTCGCAGTTTAGGATAGCGGTTGAGATTTACAGATTAAAGTCAAGCCTTATTGAACGTGCAGAGCGTCTGTGCTCATTTGTTCAGGGCAGCTATTCCGAGTATAAGAATATCTGTAAGGCATTTGAAGTTCCGGCGATTGGAAATGAGGAGCTTGAGGAGCTTCAGCCATACGAGGATACACAGGATGTCAACGAATACAGGATTGCATACTATGAGGAGGCGGCAAAGATTCCGCTGAGTGCCAATAAGGTATATTTTTCGTACCGTGAAGAGATGGCAAACTTTCAGGTAAATGAGATTATTGATCTCTCATCCGCACTTCTAGAGGACTGTGCCGAAGTGACAGAATATATCAAAAATCTGATAGAGGTAGTCTGTCTCCGCCCAAGGAACAGTCTGTTTGACTGTATCTGCGATACGGCACAGGAGATAAAGGAGAAGGATGACATCCCGAATGAAATGATTGTGCTGCTGAACGGAATCGTGGAAGAAATGGCGTTTCAGTATAAGGAGGTTAAGAATCAGACAGAGAGTGTGTTTGACTTTGATGTTGAGCACCTGAAGGGCAAAATAGATGGGCTGAGTTCCGGTGAGGTGCCTGTTGCAGAGCAGAAGTCACAGGAAGAGAAGGAGGAGGACATTAAGCGGGACGTTGCCTCCCTGAAAGGTTCGATGGAGCAGATTCTCAAGTTTGCGACACTCAGCGACGAGGATAATGAAACACTCAGAAAAAATGTGAACCATCTGGTAGAAGTGCCTGACAGGATGTCTGTGGAGGATGATGTCAAGAAAGCGAAAAAGACGATTACACCGCTGGTATTCCGGTTATATTTGTCATGCTACCGCAAGATAAAGGAGGGGCTGATGTACCCGCCAAAAGCGGTTGAGCTTTTTATGAATTATGGTATGCTTGACGAACGGCTGCTTGACGAGGAGCATTTGAGATTTTTATGCGGCATTGAGCCGGATAAAAACGAGGGACCTTGTAAGGTGGTTACAATGATGGAGTGGCTTGACATGATACAGGCAGGCAAGCGTGATCCGTCAAAGAGTGAGTTTGATGAGGACTACGTAGAGAATCTCCGGTCACTCAAAAAACAGGGTGAGATTACAGAGAAAGAACAAAAGGCATTGCTTCAGAACATGGATAAGCGTGTAGAGTATGAGGTCATGAATATGCAGATGAGCAACACACGTACTCTTTATGGCCAGCCGTCCTCTTACATGCCGATTTTGTATAAGGAAGCAATTTTTGGATACTTGGACAAAATACTGGTTACCAAAAAGAAAATAAACGAGAGTGTGCAGAAGCTTACACAGATTGACTATTCTGTATTTTACAGGGAGGTTATTTACTCCAATACCGAATTGAAGATTATCAACGAGACGGTTATGCGGAATGTATATCCTGATGTGATTTTATTCCCGCTGTTTGGAACCAACGCGTCCATGTGGCAGGAAATCGGGGGCAAAAACAAGGGAACCCCAGGACGTTTCTGTTTCCCGATTATGACAAACTCCAATATAGACGATATGATGGTTAAGCTTTTCGGCCGTTTCCGTTGGGAGCTCTGCCGTTGTATACAGGGTATGGCATGGAATGATGTAAAAGTAAAATCACTCACATCGGAATATATGGATTATATTCAGTTTTATAGAAAGAATAGGGATTTGTCGGACGAGGCACGCGATAAGGTTAAGCTTCAGATTCAGAAGTCAAGGAACAACTCAAGGGAGACGTTCCTGATCGATTATGAGTTCTGGATTAAGAATGAGGCGAATGGATCCATGAAAATGAACAAGGTGGCAAGGGAGATTCTTGCAACATACTGTCCGTTTGCAAAAGAACTTAGGATGAAACTGAATGTGCAGAGACCATATGAATTGGCGCAGGCGCGCAGCTTCCGAAATGCCCAGAAGAAGAAGCAGGAGTTTGAGCTGAAAATAAAGGCACTGCAGAAAGTTACGCCGGAAGTGCCGGATGAGATGATGAATACATATAAGTTTTATTCCGATATGTAAAAAAATTGAGTGCGAAAGCACTCAATTTTTTTACATATGCTATGGCTGCTGTTCTTCTTCGGAGCTTGATTTATCACTGTCCTCTTCCAGTGGTGTTTCCGGCTCGGGCAGAAGGATGACAACAGTCTCGATGCGGTTGTTATCAACCTTTTTGGCAGTGAGCGTGATGCTGTTTTCTGTTGTGACGGATTCACCCTCCGTCGGAAAACGGTCTAACAGCTCAATCATGATACCGCCGATAGAGTCGTAGTCTTCAGAGTCAAATTTTGTGTCAAGGACGTCGTTGATATCGTCAAGCTTCATGCTTCCGCCGACTTCGTATTCATTGTCGCCAATCTTTTTGAAAAGCTCTTCCTCGTCGGCATCGAATTCGTCGCGGATTTCGCCTACGATTTCTTCAAGCAAATCTTCAATCGTAATCATTCCGACTGTCGCGCCGTATTCATTCAGTACCAGCGAGATGTTGGTTGTACTAAGACGCATTTCCAAAAGCAAATCGGCTGTTTTTTTGTATTCATAGGTATAATACCCTTCACGCATAATGTCCTGTATCTTGAAATGTTCCCTGTCTTCGACCAAAAGGAAGTCTTTTACAATCACAATACCGATAATGTTATCGGTGTCATTTTCATAGACAGGAATACGAGTGTACATAGATTCCCGAAATAGGGATAACAATTCGTCATATGTGGCATTGACATCTATTGTGGTCATGTCAATACGTGGTATCATAATGTCTTTTGCCACAGAGTCGCCAAACTCAAATACATTGTAGATCAGTTTTTTCTCTTCCTGTTCAATCACACCATCCTCATGACTTACATCCACGTATGTCTTGAGTTCGTTTTCAGTCATTGTGACACGTGCTGACGAGTCAATATGCATAATGCTAAGGAAAAATCCTGAAATCTTGTCGATGATAAAAATAACGGGAGTCAGCACCTGCATAAGAAAATAAATAACCCGCGCATAGGCGAGGGACAGTTTTTCGTTGTTGCACATGGCCCATGTTTTGGGAACAATTTCACCAAAGATAAGAACCAGCAGCGTAAGTACGCCGGTACCAATGCCGACAGCGGCGTTTCCCCATATGCGTATGACAAGTGCAGTCATGAGGGAGGAAGCACTGATATTCACGACATTGTTTCCGATTAGAATCGCACTGATAAGCTTGCTCCTGCTATCCAGAATTTTTTGAAGCGTGAGAACGCGTCCGGTGGGATTGGCGTCTGCCATGGCACGCACCTTGACATCGCTTAGCGTGGTGAGTGCAGTCTCCGCTGACGAAAAGAAAGCTGACAGTATTATAAGTACTACAAGAATTACAAGTTGTATGGCACCAGGGGTATCCAAAAAAATCACTCCTTTTTAAAATGGTTTCTATGACCCTGCAGCAGAAAACAAAAACCGGCGGGTCATATTATTTAACGTATCAGCATAGATTATAACAGTGTTAACGAAATAATACAAGATGATGTGAAAAAAACATTCAGAAACACGATTGCGGAAAAAGTTCACGATAGATGTGTGCCTGCGTGCAAATCTGCAGGACGGGCAGGATGAGCCGGCGTGAAAAAAGAGTGGAGATGAATTTGAAAAATGGAGGTAGAACAGGATGAAAAATACATGGGGGACAGAAAGACTGATCGCATTGTTTAAATGTCTTATGGCAGCATATCTGATAACGGGTGCACTGCTTCTGGCAGTGGCAGGACTGCTGTACAAGTTTTCGCTGGGGGAAAATGTGGTTGATATCAGTATTATTGTTATTTATTGTATATCCTCTCTTCTGGCGGGGCTTTTTTTCTCGAAAGGAGCGGCAAGCAGGCGGTTTATATGGGGCATGGCAGCGGGGGCGGCATATTTTGCAATTATTTGTGCAGTGTCAATTTTTGCGGATCCGGTATTTACGCCAGTCAGCAATTCCTGCATTACAACACTTTTGATATGCCTTGGCAGTGGAATGCTTGGCGGAATGCTTGGCTGAGCATTGCATCTGCCATAGCGGAAACCACAATCTTAACACAATATGGAAACGTAAATATTTTGTAAAATAACTTTATTTTTTGTCGGATTATGTTATACTAGAACGTGTTTGAGAAAGATTTCTGTGAATGACAGAAATGGATTCAAACACGTTCCGTTTTAAGAAGCAAAATAATTACGCAAATTACAAGGAGAGGAGTATTATGAAGAACATATTACATAAGAGGACAGCAAGGGTAAAGGCAGTTTTGATGTCACTTATCATTTTTTTATCCGTGCTTGTTCCACAGATGACAGCGCAGGCAGCGCCGAATGAAATTGCGCAGGCAGCGCTGGGGGTTGACGTATCACGCTATCAGGGACTGATAAACTGGGATCAGGTAGCGGCTTCCGGCGTACAGTTTGCGATAATCAGGGTCGGCTACCGCACGCAGAGCACAGGTGTTCTGAACGAAGACCCCTATGCGCGGTATAATCTGCAGGAAGCACAGAGAGTTGGCCTGAAGGTAGGTGCCTACTTTTTCTCTGCGGCGGTGAATGAGGCAGAGGCGGTTGAGGAAGCGGTTTTTACGGCAAATATCATTGACAAGTACAAGATTACGTTTCCGGTAGCGTTTGACTGTGAGGGATTCAGGAACACTTCGAGCAGACAGTACACACTTGGCAGGGATGTGCGGACAGCGCTTGCTGTCAAATTCCTTGACACGATTGCGGCAAGAGGGTATACGCCGATGTTCTATGCATCGAAAAACGAGATGACAGACAGCAAGGACTGGAATATGGATATCCTGAACAAGTATAAGGTTTGGGTTTCGCAGTATCCGACAGATCCGTTTCCGATTACACCGGCAAGCAGCTATACAGGTGTGCAGGCGATGTGGCAGTACACAAGCAAGGCAGTCATTCCCGGAATTCCAGGCAGTGTCGATATGAATGTTTCCTATTTCAACTATGACGGAATCGCGGAGCCGAAAGACCCGAGCGGGGCGGCTTTGGTGAGCGCCGCAAATGCTGCGAATGTACAGTACATGGATGTAAATGAAGTTGTGACTGCCACGACGACAGTGAATCTGCGTACCGTTCCCGGCACAGACAATCCGGCAACGATTGTCGTTCCGATTCAGCCGGGCGACATGATATTCCGCACAGGTATCGGGAATAACGGATGGTCAAGGGTGGTTCTTAATAACCAGACATTATATGCATATACATCTTATCTCCAGAAAGTTATGTAAAAAGCAGTAACAGTTCATGGCTGCAAAGTTGGCAAAATAACGAGCGGCAGAGATGCATCAAGCCACGGCACGCGGCTTCGGTACCAATGAAGCGGCTTTGCATGGATTGATGCCTGTAACAGGAAACTGAAAACTGAACTGTTACAAAAAGTGTTGCAGAAATGAAAAAAACACTTTTCGGATCTAAAAATATGTGTTATACTACTTTAGACTAAAACAACATATAACGAAATAACTTTTAAGGAGGCAATCGGTATGAAACATATTAAGACATTGACGACCAGAGACTATAAAGAGTCCGTAAAGAAAGGTGGATGCGGCGAGTGCCAGACATCCTGCCAGTCAGCATGTAAGACGTCATGTACTGTTGGAAATCAGAGCTGTGAGCATACAAAATAGGACTGCATATGGCAGTTTATTTTGCAGGAGGATTTCACAACAGAAGATTTATAACAGAACACTTATAAAGTAGACTTATAAGTAAGCAGCGATTTTTATTTTAATCGCTGCTTATTATGTGTGTGTAATCATTTGGTTGTACCATGCTGTCTGCGGATGTGTTTCTATGAAGATAGGAAGGAAAAGAAATTGATACATCAGTATAAAAATAATGGATACAATATTGTCTTGGATGTTAACAGCGGTTCGGTACATGTTGTTGATGACATTGTCTATGACGTGATTGCCTGCATGGTGGAGAACCACCTTGAACATGCGGACAAGGAGACGGTACTGGAGGGTTTGAAAAAGGAATTTGCGGATAAGACAGAAGAACTGGATGAGCTTGTCGATGAAATATATGAACTGAAAGAAAACGGGATGCTTTTTACGGAGGACATCTATGAGAAGAGTATTGATGCCTTTCGGAATCGTGAGACGGTCGTGAAGGCACTCTGTCTTCATATTGCGCATGACTGCAACCTTAAGTGCAGGTACTGCTTTGCGGAGGAGGGAGAGTACCATGGCAGAAGGGCTCTTATGAGTTACGAGGTCGGCAAGAAGGCGCTGGATTTTCTTGTGGCGAACTCCGGCAGCCGCGTGAACTTGGAAGTGGATTTTTTTGGCGGGGAACCCCTGATGAACTGGCAGGTTGTAAAGGATTTGGTCGCATATGGCAGAAGCCTTGAGGAACCGAACCACAAGCGGTTCCGTTTTACGCTGACGACGAACGGCGTGCTGTTGAATGATGACATCATTGACTTTGCCAACAGGGAGATGGCAAATATTGTTTTGAGCGTGGACGGAAGGAAAGAAATCCATGACAAAATGCGTCCGCTTGCCGGAGGACAGGGCAGCTACGATTTGGTGATTCCGAAATTTAAAAAAGTGGCGGAGAGCAGGAATCAGACAAACTATTATGTGCGCGGGACGTTTACGCGTTTTAACAAGGACTTTGCCGCGGATGTCTGCCATCTTGCCGATTTGGGATTTGAGCAGATTTCCGTTGAGCCGGTCGTTGCCCCTGCGAGCGAGGACTATGCACTTGTGCCGGAGGACATTCCGGAGGTTCTTGCGGAGTATGATAAGCTGGCTGTCGAGATGATTCGGCGATATAAGGAAGGAAAGGGTTTCAATTTCTTTCATTTTATGATAGACTTGAAAGGTGGTCCATGTGTCTACAAGAGACTGTCGGGATGCGGCTCAGGAACAGAGTATCTGGCTGTGACGCCATGGGGGGATTTCTATCCATGCCACCAGTTTGTCGGTCAGGAATCATTCCTGATGGGAAATGTGGATGACGGGATTACCAATACGGATATCCGGGAACAATTTAAGGCATGCAATGTATATTCAAAGGAAAAATGTAAGAACTGTTTTGCAAAATTCTACTGCAGCGGAGGATGTGCGGCAAATTCCTACAATTTCCACGGAAACATCAATGACGCTTACGACTTGGGCTGTGAGCTTCAGAGGAAACGTGTTGAATGTGCAATCATGATAAAGGCTGCTCTTGCCGAAGAAACATAAAAAGTTTGTGGCACAAGGAACTGTTATAATTGCGTGTGGAAATGACTTTCGGAACAGTTCCAAAGCAAAAGAAAGTAAAGGAGTATACAGGTAATGAAAAAAAATAAAGGCATTATTACTTTAATCCTGACAGTGCTTATCACGGCGGCGTTGGGATATGTGGCAATCTGGGGGATTGGCACGGAAAAGGCGGGTGCCGCATCCGGAATTAAGCAGGGACTTGACCTTGCCGGCGGTGTGAGCATCACCTATCAGGTTGTGGGGGACGAGACGCCTTCCGCCGCAGACATGAGTGATACGATTTACAAGCTGCAGAAACGTGTGGAGGTATACAGTACAGAGGCGCAGGTTTATCAGGAAGGCTCTGACCGTATCAATATCGAGATTCCCGGTGTATCGGATGCCAACTCGATTCTTGAGGATTTGGGAAGACCGGGTGCGCTGTACTTTATCGCTCAGTCGGATGATGACGGAAACCAGAACTATTCTTACACCGGTTCCGGCGCTACAGGATATTCGCTGGACAAGACGATCGACGAACTTTTGGCGAGTGGCGGTGTTGTGCTGGAGGGTACGGACGTCAGTGCCGCACAGGGCGGTTCTGCAAATGACGACTTGGGAAATAGCCAGTTTGTGGTAGACCTTACGTTTACAAGCGAGGGAACGGCAAAGTTTGCAGACGCAACGACAAAGGCGTTCTCAAAGGGAGAAACCATTGGTATCTATTATGACGGCGATTTTATCAGTGTGCCGAGGGTGCAGGCGGCGCTCAAGGACGGCAAAGCGCAGATTACAGGTATGGGAAGCTTTGAGGAGGCAGAAAAGCTTGCAAGCCAGATTCGTATCGGCGGACTGAAGCTTGAGCTTGAGGAGCTGCGTTCCAATGTAGTAGGCGCACAGCTTGGCGAGGAGGCTGTCAACACAAGCTTGCAGGCAGCCATAATCGGCCTGATTATCATTGCGCTGTTCATGATTGTTATATACCGTATTCCGGGGCTTTCTTCTGTACTTGCGCTGATTATCTACACCTGCCTGATTGTATTGTGCCTGAATATGTTTGAAATTACTTTGACATTACCCGGTATCGCAGGTATTATCCTTTCAATCGGTATGGCGGTTGATGCAAACGTTATTATTTTCGCGCGTATCAGGGAGGAGCTTACGGCTGGCAAGACAGTCAGAAATGCAATTGACACAGGATTCCAGAAAGCGCTTTCTGCAATTATTGATGGCAATGTGACGACGCTGATTGCGGCTTTTGTGCTTGGTGTCAAGGGTTCCGGAACAGTTAAGGGATTTGCATATACGCTGGGTCTTGGTATTGTGCTGTCCATGTTTACAGCGCTCTTTGTGACAAGGATGATTCTCAGGGCATTTTTCGCGGTTGGTCTGAAGGATGTCAAGTTTTACGGTACGAACAAGGAGAAAAGCACTGTCAATTTCCTTGGAAAGAAAAATATTTTCTTTGTATGTTCCATTGTGGTAATTGTTCTTGGCTTTGTATTTATGGGTGTCAATAATGCATCGACAGGAAAGGCATTGAACTACAGTCTTGATTTTGTGGGCGGTACATCTACGAATGTCACCTTCAACGAGGATATGGATCTTGCTGCAATTGATACGAATGTCGTTCCTGTATTCAGCAGTGTGACAGGAGACGGCGCGATTCAGGTGCAGAAGGTTGCCGGATCAAACGAGGTTATTTTTAAGACAAGGGAACTCAATGTCGACGAGAGACAGGAGCTGGAAGCAGCATTGGTTGACCAGTTTGGCGTAAATAAGGAGCTTATTACTGCCGAGACAATCAGCTCTACCATTAGCTCGGAGATGAAGAGTGATGCGGTTGTCGCAGTTATTATCTCGACAATCTGTATGCTGATTTACATCTGGTTCCGCTTTAAGGATATCCGCTTTGCTGCAAGTTCCGTTGCTGCGCTGCTGCATGATGTCCTTGTTGTTCTTGCGTTTTATGCGGTTGCAAAAGTTTCTGTGGGCAGTACGTTTATTGCCTGCATGCTTACCATTGTCGGTTATTCTATCAATGCGACAATCGTTATTTTCGACCGAATCAGGGAGAATCTGGGATCGATGCTCAAAAAGGACACGCTTGATGAGCTTGTCAACAGAAGTATCAGCCAGACACTTTCCAGAAGTATTTTCACTTCACTGACAACTTTTATTATGGTTGCAGCGCTGTATGTGTTAGGTGTTACTTCTATCAGGGAGTTTGCCCTGCCGCTCATGGTAGGTATTGTATGCGGTACGTATTCTTCCGTGTGCATTACGGGCGCATTGTGGTATGTACTTAAAACAAAGATGAAAAAGAAATAAATGTCTGGATTTGTATGGCAGGGCGGTTTGCCCTGCCATTTGTGTAGGGAAAGCAGATTTGCAGGAGGGGCTGTATGAACATGGCGGCGCAGAATAAGTTTGGGATTTCAGCGGCTGTGCTTAAGTGGATAGCGGTAGTGACCATGGTGATCGACCATTTTGCCGCATCGGTTTATTTACTGCTGCCGCAGTATGATTCCGATATATATAAAATAATGAGAAAAATTGGAAGGATTGCATTTCCAATATATTGTTTTCTGCTTGTGGAAGGCTTCTTTCATACAAGGAACCGGGTAAAGTATCTGCGAAACTGTTTTTTGTTTGCCATGGTTTCGGAGATTCCGTTTGACATGGCTATTTTTGGCAGGGTTGTCTATCCTCGTGGGCAGAATGTTTATTTTACGCTGTGTATCGGGCTGTGTGCGCTGATGGTTCTGGACAGATTTCGGTTCCGGTATGAAGAAAAATATATTGTACTCAGGACAGCTGTCATTTTTCTGGCGGCATATGTGGGGGAAGTGACAGATGTGGATTATCACTGGAAAGGCGTTCTTTTCATTATCCTGTTTTATTATGTAAGGGATATGAAAGAGTGGATTCGCAACCTTGCAGGGATTTGTGCATTTGCGTATGAAATTACGGCTCCGCTTGCGTTTATCCCGATTCACTTTTATAACGGGGAGCGCGGCAGGCAAATGAAGTATTTGTTTTATGCAATTTATCCGGTACATTTGCTGCTGTTTGGACTGGTGAGATTCTACCTGAACGGGATGCCGGGGTAAAAGACAAGGACAGGAAAGAGGGATGGGATGTATACGTATGAGATAAAGGTAGGATATAGTGTTGTGGATGCAGCGCTGCATATGACAGTGCCTGCCGTATTGGACTGCTTTCAGGATGCGGCAATTTTTGAGGCGGAGAACGGCAGCATCACGGTTGACTATCTGTACAGCAGGAATATCGCGTGGCTTTTGAGCTCATGGCAGATTGTGATAGACAGGCGGCCGACACTGAATGAGCAGATTAAAATTACAACTTTTCCATATGATTTTAAGGGATTTTTGGGCTATCGTAATTTTATGGTGTCAGACACGGAGGGGAACTGCATTATCAAGGCTTCGTCAATATGGACACTGATTGACATGGAAAAACGCCGTCCGGTGAAGCCGACGCAGGAGATGACAGCCGGATATGAACTGGCAGAGAAACTGGAAATGGACTATGCACCGCGTAAGATTGAAATGCTTGAGGAAGCATACAATACCGCGGTTCAGGAGAAGTTTCAGGTAAGAAAATATCAGATTGATTCCAATATGCACATGAACAATGTGGAGTATGTCAGGCTTGCAATGGAAACACTGCCGGAAAATGCCGTAATCAGGGAACTGCGGGCAGAATACAGGAAACCCGCGGTCTACGGTGATGGGCTGACGGCTGCTGTCAGAAAGAAAGGACAGCGGCATCAGGTTTTTCTGGAGGACGGAAACGGTGATATTTATGCGGTAGTGGAATTTGGGATCTGCAGCAAAACAACCGAGACCCTTTGACTTGGCTGTTTTGCTGTCTCTTGGCATTTCAATGACAGCGGAAAGGTTTGGTTTTGAATATGAGTAAATGGATGGTGGCGGCAAAAAAAGCTGATTTTGATGCCATTTCCCGAAAATACCACATCAGTCCTGTGCTTGCGCGCATTATCAGGAACAGGGATGTTGTGGCAGATCAGGATATTGACAGGTTTCTGAACGGCACAAGGGAGCACTTGTATGCGCCGAGGCTTTTAAAGGACATGGACAAGGCAGTGGATATCCTGCTGGAAAAAATCGCACAGGGAAAGCATATCCGCATTATCGGGGATTATGACATTGACGGCATTTGTTCTACGTACATATTATATAGAGGATTGACGGAGTGCGGTGCGGATGCAGACACATCAATTCCCCACAGGATACGCGACGGTTACGGATTGAATGAGAACCTGATACAGGAGGCATATGATGCCGGAACGGACACGGTGGTCACCTGCGACAACGGGATTGCCGCTTACGAACAGATTGCATTTGCAAATTCCCTTGGGATGACGGTCATTGTGACAGACCATCACGAAGTTCCCTATGATGAAAAGGACGGTGTAAGACAGTACCGAGTGCCAGAGGCGAGGGCGGTTGTGGATCCTAAGCAGGAGGACTGCGGTTACCCGTTTCCGGAGATTTGCGGAGCCGTTGTGGCATACAAGCTTGTGCTTGCACTGCTGGCACACAAAGAGGGCAGGGACTGGCGGGAAGTCATGGAGTCGGAAATAGGACTGGAACTGCTCGAGCTTGCAGCGTTTGCGACAATCGGGGATGTGATGGAATTGAAAGAGGAAAACCGCATTATTGTAAAAAGCGGCATTGAACTGATGAAGGATACGAGAAATGCCGGATTGAAAGCGCTGATGCAGGCGACAGAGACGGATCCGATGCATTTAAAGCCATACACGATAGGTTTTGTCCTTGGTCCCTGCCTCAATGCCACTGGAAGGCTTGACACGGCGGTCAATGCGTTTGAACTTTTCAAGGCGGCGGATACGGAATCGGCGGCAGTACTCGCCGGAGACCTGAAGGCAATGAATGACAGCAGGAAGGAACTTACACGAAAAGGCGTGGAGGAAGCCATAAAGCAGATTGAAGACAGCGGGCTTGACAGGGACAAGGTGCTTGTCGTGTATCTTCCCGAGGTACATGAAAGCCTTGCAGGGATTATTGCCGGAAGGATTCGGGAGAAATACTGTAAGCCCGTGTTTGTGCTCACAAGAGCGGAGGACGGCGTCAAGGGTTCAGGACGGTCGATTGAGGCATTCCATATGTATGACGAGATGACGAAATGCAAGGAATTATTTACCAAGTACGGAGGGCATAAGCTTGCGGCTGGTCTGTCCCTTCCGGAGGCAAATGTGGATGCTTTCCGGCGCAGGCTTAACGAAAACTGTGCGCTTACGGATGCGGATTTTGAGGAGAAGGTGCTGATTGACGTGCCGATGCCGATGGAGTACGCAAGCATTGACTTTGTCAGGGAGATTTCAAGGCTTGAGCCTTTTGGAAACGGAAACCCAAAACCGCAGTTTGCGCAGAAGAATATCCGCTTTGTGAGCGGAAGGGTGCTCGGGGCGAACCATAATGTAGGCAAATATACCGTGGCAGATGAGCGTGGGAGAAAATATGAAATGATATATTTTGGCGATATCGAGGCATTCGATGCGTATGTGGCGGATAAATATGGTACGGAGGCAGTGGATGCCTTGTATCATAAGGGAATACAGATGCATGGGAAGGATATCATTTTGTCGGTGGTGTACTATCCGGATATCAACGAGTATCGGGGCAGCGTATCTTTGCAGATGGTAATGAAGTACTATCAATAAACAAAAAGACTTTTTAACAGTTTTTTGGTTTAAAATGGAATAGGATTTATTGTTTGTTAAGAAAAATTATTCTATTTTTATGATTTAAACACATTTTTGACACATTTAATGGGTATAGTAATATACAGATAGTTGAAGCACTCACTATCTCCCCCCTCATAAGAAAATATGCGATAAGAGTCAGGTTTGTCCTGACTCTTATTGTATTTAGACGGCGTTCGGATGTCCTGCCGTTAAAATGTCGGGGATGAATTTTCAAACACGCTGTAGGATACGTTTTCTTTTCTTGATAATTAGGGGGGGATATGGTATTCTTTAGGATAGAGTTCATAAATTTATATAAAGCATAAGGTTGAACAGCCTGTGCCGGCATGTTCCTGTCGGGGGAAATTTCGCGAACGGAAACGTGTCAGTATAATCGCAAAGGGGTGTGGGATGAATATGTATCAGTGCAGGGAGTTATTGAGCGGTTTTGAATACCATTGCATCAAGGGCAGTACGGATGTGGAAATATCTGAGGTGGTAAACGACTCCAGAAAAATTACAAAGGACTGTCTTTTTATATGCATAAAGGGTGCGAACTTTGACGGGCACACGGCGGCGGCGGATGCGGTGCGCCAAGGAGCGGCGGTGCTTGTGGTCGGCCATGCGGTTGAGCTCCCCAAGGACAGGGAGGTTACGGTGATACAGGTCGAAGATACCAGATATGCCATGGCATTTATATCCGCCAATTATTTTGGTAATCCCGCTGACAGTATGAAAATCATAGGGGTGACTGGCACAAAGGGCAAGACTACGACGGCATATTTTGTCAAGTACATACTGGAAAAAGCAGGGTACAAGGTGGGACTTGTGGGGACAATTGAGATTATTACAGGAGCCAGAGTGATTCCTGCTTCCAATACGACGCCCGAGTCTTTTGTCCTGCAGAAATATTTCCGCGAGATGAAGGATGCGGGATGTGACGCAGTGGTGATGGAGGCGTCGTCGCAGGGCTTTATGATGCACCGCACGCAGGGGTTTGTCTTTGATTACGGAATTTTCACCAACATTGAGCCGGACCATATCGGACCAAATGAGCATGCTTCTTTTGCGGAATACCTCGCGTGCAAAGCGATGCTTTTCCGGCAGTGCAAGGTCGGCATTGTCAACTGTGACGACAAGCACTGGAAACAGGTGACAAAGGGGCATACCTGCACGCTTGAGACATATGGATTTGACGCGTGTGCGGATTTGCGCGGGAGCGATTTGGAGCTGGTGACAGGAAAAGGGTTTCTTGGGATTCGGTTTCAGGTTTCCGGACTGCTCAACATGGAGATTGAGACCGATATCCCCGGAAAATTCAGCGCATACAACGCGCTGACAGCGATTGCGATTTGCAGGCATTTTGGCGTGAAGGAGGAGGACATCAAAGCAGCGCTGGTGGGCGCGACAGTAAAAGGAAGGATTGAGATGGTCAGGGTATCGGATGACTTTACGCTGATGATTGACTATGCACACAATGCCATGGCGCTGGAAAGCCTTCTTACCACATTGAGGGAATATCATCCAAAACGTCTGGTGTGCCTGTTTGGCTGCGGGGGAAACCGCACTAAGCTTAGGCGGTATGAGATGGGGGAGGTCAGCGGAAAGCTTGCTGACCTCACGATTATCACTTCCGACAATCCGCGCGACGAGGAACCGCTGGATATCATCGCGGATATCAAGACCGGAATCGGCAGAACGGATGGTGCGTATGTGGAGATATGCGACCGCAAGGAGGCAATCCGCTATGCCATCACACATGGTCAGGAGGGAGATATCATCGTGCTTGCAGGAAAGGGGCATGAGGACTATCAGGAAATTAAGGGTGTGAAGTATCCGATGGACGAGAGGGTGCTCATTCAGGAAATATTAGATGAGACAAAAAGTGGCAAATGACAGAGAGAACAGAAGGAAATGACAGACAAATGACATGCAGATTTGCAAATATTATCGTCGACATATCGCATGAAAAAGTTGACAGACCGTTCCAGTACCGCATACCGGAAAGATTAATGGGGACAATAGCTGTAGGAATGGCGGTGACAATCCCTTTTGGACGAGGGAATAAACTGATTCACGGTTATGTGATGGAAGTTACCGACAAAGCTGAGTATGATGAGAGCCGGCTAAAGGAAATCCATTCTGTTGTGAAGGACGGGGTCAGTGCAGAGGGCGATTCTATCAGGCTTGCGTGGTGGATGAAACAAAACTATGGCTCCACCATGATTTCTGCGCTGAAGACTGTACTGCCCGTGAAACAAAAACGAAAGCAGCTTGTCAAAAAAACAATTGTCTGCATGGTGGACGAGGCGGCAGCAGCAGAAAAGGCAGAAGAATTCGGGCGGAAGCACCAGACGGCGAAAGCACGGCTGATGCAGGAACTTTCGCTTCAGCCGGCACTGCCATACACGCTGGTCACGGGCAAGCTCAATATTGCGGCACAGACGATTCAGGCACTCGAAAAGGCGAAATTGATAGAAACTCATGCAGAGGAAACGTACCGGAGCGCACTGCCTGAAAATGTTGCCCAAGGGTGGCAGAAAAAGACGGAAAAGCATCTGTCTGAAAATCAAGGAAGGATTGTGAACAGCATTCTTGCGGATTTTAAGGCAGGCATTCGTCAGACGTACCTGATTCACGGAGTGACAGGAAGCGGCAAGACGGAAGTGTATATGGAACTGATAGACAGGGTGATTGCGGAGGGGAGGCAGGCGATTGTCCTGATACCGGAGATTGCGCTTACATATCAGACGCTTGTCCGGTTTTACCAGCGGTTCGGTGACAGGGTGTCCGTCATGAATTCGCGGCTATCGGCGGGGGAGCGTTCGGATCAGTGTGTGCGCGCCGCAAAAGGGGAAGTTGATATTATGATAGGCCCACGCTCGGCGCTGTTTACACCGTTTCAAAGGCTTGGACTTGTGATTATTGACGAGGAGCATGAGGGCAGCTACAAAAGCGAAAATATGCCAAAGTACCATGCAAGGGAGACGGCAGCGGAGCTTTGCCGCATGAAAGACGCTGTTCTTGTTCTGGGTTCGGCGACACCGTCCCTTGAGTCATATCACAAGGCAAAGGGAGGCGCAGTAAAACTTTTCACGTTGAAGGAGCGGCTTGCCGGCGGTCAGCTTCCGCAGGTGCATGTGGAGGATTTAAGACAGGAGCTGAAATCCGGAAACCGTTCTATATTCAGCCGGCGGCTGTATGCGCTCATAGATGACCGCCTGAAAAAAGGCGAGCAGACAATGCTTTTTATCAACCGCAGGGGATATGCCGGATTTGTGTCATGCAGGTCGTGCGGGTATGTCATGAAATGTCCGCACTGTGATGTTTCGCTGTCAGAACACACAGACCAGTATAAAAAGGCAGGCAGACTGGTATGCCATTACTGCGGCTACGAGATGCCGGGCGTGACAAACTGCCCGCAGTGCGGCTCGAAGTATATTCTTGGTTTTAGGGCGGGAACACAACAGATAGAGGAGCTTTTACATAAGGAGTTTCCTGCCGCAAGGGTGCTCCGGATGGATGCGGACACGACCAGAAACAAGGACAGTTATGAACAGATACTGTCGCAGTTTGCCAATGAGGAGGCAGATATCCTTGTGGGCACACAGATGATTGTGAAAGGGCATGACTTTGCAAAAGTGACATTGGTGGGCATACTGGCGGCAGATATGTCGCTGCATGCCGGTGATTACAGGGCGGGCGAGCGTACATTCCAGCTTCTCACGCAGGCAGCAGGCAGGGCAGGAAGAAGTGCACTGCCGGGGGAAGTGGTGATTCAGACCTATCAGCCGGAGCACTATACGATTATCCATGCGGCAAATCAGGATTACGAGGGATTTTATGCAGCAGAGATGTCATACCGAGACCTGATGATGTACCCGCCTGCGGCGCACTTGATGGCAGTCCTTGTTCTCTCGCCGGATGCGGTTACGGGTGCAGGGCATGCGCAGGAACTTGCGGAGCGGGCAAAGGCAGCGTCCGGCGACGCGCCTCCTCTGGTCATAGGGCCGGCAGAGGCGTCAATTGGTAAGATAAATGATGTATTCCGGTACGTTTTTTATATCAAGCACAGGGATTACCGGGTGCTTACCGGGATTAAGGATGTACTTGAGACGTATATTGAAGCGATGCAGTGGAACGCGGACAGTGTGCAGTTTGATTTCGATCCGATGAGGAATTATTAAATTTGAAAACGATATTAGAAGGAAAGGTAAGGAAAGAACTATGGCAATCAGAACAATCAGAGAAATAGGAGATCCCGTTTTAAACAAGGTTTCGAAAGAGGTAAAAGAGATAACACCAAGGGTTCAGGAGCTGATAGATGACATGTTTGAGACGATGTATGAGGCAAATGGTGTCGGACTTGCGGCAGTGCAGGTGGGCGTGCTGAAACGGATTGTCGTGATAGACGCGACAGGGGAAGATCCGATTCTGCTGATTAATCCCCGGATTGTGGAAATGAGCGGGGAGCAGGAAGGGAATGAGGCATGTCTTAGCGTGCCGGGAAAGACCGGGTCTGTGATAAGACCAAACTATGTGAAAGTGGTGGCTCAGGATGAGGAACTGAACGAATTTGAGATTGAGGGTGAGGAACTTCTTGCAAGGGCATTCTGCCATGAAATTGAGCATCTTGACGGTCATCTCTATGTGGAGAAAGTGGAGGGTGAGCTGATGGATGTTGAGCCGCCTGAGGACGAGGATTAAAGGAGTTGGAAAAAGGATGAAAATTGTTTATATGGGAACGCCCGACTTTTCCGTGGGAGCGCTTGAGGCGCTGATTGAGGCAGGCCATGAAGTGACGGCGGTTGTGACGCAGCCCGACAAGCCAAAGGGAAGAAGCGGACAGGTACAGTGTTCGCCGGTAAAGAGTTGTGCCTTAAAGTATGGTATTCCGGTATTTCAGCCGGTTAAGATTAAAACACCGGAGGCAATAGCACAGTTAGAGACTTATGAGGCGGATGTCTATGTTGTGGCTGCTTTCGGACAGATTTTGTCAAAGCAGATTCTTGAAATGCCGAAATTTGGTTGTGTCAATATCCATGCATCCCTTCTGCCGAAATACAGGGGGGCTGCGCCGATAAACCAATGTATCATTGACGGCGAGAAGGAAACGGGTGTCACAATCATGCAGATGGATGCAGGTGTTGATACGGGGGACATACTTACGCAGAAAAAGGTTACAATAGAGGTTAAGGAGACGGCAGAAAGTCTTTTTGACAAGCTTGCCAAGGCAGGGGCAGAGCTGATTGTGGAAACGCTCCCTTTGCTGGAGCAGGGCGGGATTACGCCGGTGAAACAGGATGAGCGTCTTGCCACACACGTTAAAATGATGGATAAGTCCATGGGCAGGATAGACTGGGAACAGGATGCGGCGGTCATCGAACGGCTTGTCAGGGGACTGAACGCGTGGCCCAGTGCATACACGTCTTATCATGGGAAAACAGTGAAAATCTGGGATAGTGATGTTGTTTCCAAAAACGGGGACGGCACAGATAAGCCGGGAACGATTGTGGCGGTTGCAAAGGATTCTTTTGATGTGGCATGCGGAGACGGCATATTGAGAATCAATGAATTGCAGTTAGAGGGGAAAAAACGCATGGATACAAAAAGTTTTCTGCTCGGGAATCAGTGGAAGGCAGGAATGTGCCTTGGGGATTAGCGTACTGTCTGCAGACAGGAAAGGAGGCGTCTATGCCATATTATGGATATTATTTTGACCCTACCTATATATTGGTACTGATAGGTGCGGTACTTAGTATTATTGCGTCAGCGAGGGTCAATTCTACGTTTCAGAAATATGCAAGGGAGCGGAGCATGTCGGGCATGACAGGTGCACAGACGGCGGAAGCGATTCTAAGAAGCAGGGGAATTCATGATGTGCGGGTGGAGCATATCAGGGGAAACCTGACAGACCATTATGATCCGGTAAGGAAGGTTGTTCGGCTGTCTGACAGCGTGTATTCTTCCAGCTCGGTAGCAGCAATCGGTGTAGCCGCGCACGAGTGCGGACATGTGATGCAGCACCATGAGGGATATGCGCCGCTGAATATCAGGACGGCACTTGTGCCGGCGGCAAATATCGGTTCGAAGGTTGGTATTCCCATTGTAATTCTGGGACTGATACTGGGCAGCAATCCGGTGCTTGTAAATATTGGCATCTGGGTATTTTCCATCGCAGTTCTGTTCCAGATTGTGACGCTTCCGGTAGAATTTGATGCGTCCAAACGGGCGCTTGTCTGTATAGAGCAGTATGGCATTGTGACAAGCGACGAGCGCAGAAAAAGTGCGAAGGTGTTGAAAGCGGCGGCATATACGTATGTGGCGGCAGCGGCAGCTTCCATATTACAGCTCCTGCGGCTTGTGATGTTGTTTGGGAAAAGGAATGATTGATGATGGATGGAAATGTAAATCTGCGCATGCTCGTGATGGAAATGCTGTTGACAGAGAATGCCTATTCCCATATGATTGTGCGCGATGTACTCAATAAACACAATTATCTGACGCAGCAGGAAAAATCATTTGTCAAACGCCTGTATGAGGGAACCTTGGAACGGCAGATTGAGCTTGACTACGTAATCAATAACTTTTCCAAGGTAAAAACCCATAAAATGAAAAAAGTGATATGCGTTATCATGCGAATGGGTGTATACCAAATATTGTATATGGATGCGGTGCCAGATGCGGCGGCGTGTAACGAGGCGGTGAAGCTTGCCCAGAAAAAGGGCTTTGCCACGCTGAAAGGTTTCGTGAACGGCGTGCTGAGAAACATTGCGCGCAACAAGGATACGATTGCATATACAAGCATGTCTGTAAAATATTCGATGCCTGAATGGATTGTGGATATGTGGACGGCACAGCTTGGACAGGAAAAGACCGAGCTTATACTGAAAGGGCTGCTCAAGGAAAGACCCGTGACGCTTCGGTTCAGAGATGTCCCAGAACTGACTGGGGTGGACATTGACAGTGCGGTAAATGCGGTGCAGGAGGCAATAGCATGCCGAGGGGGAAAGATGGAACGGCATCCGTATCTGTCATATGCATACAAAGTTACGGGAACAGATGATATTACCAGACTGCCCTATTATGAAAATGGGGCATTTGTGGTTCAGGATGCAAGCTCGATGCTTGCCGTTACTGCTATCGGAATTGAAAAAGTTGCCCGTAGTGCAGAAGCCCCCTTGCGTGTGATTGACCTCTGTGCGGCGCCGGGAGGCAAATCAATGCTTGCCGCGGACATGCTTGAAAAGTGTGATGTGGACTATGCGGTTCTCTCAAGAGACATTTCGGAGAATAAAATTGCGCTCATGCAGCAGAATTTCGACCGATGCGGGCTGAAACATACAACAGCGGCCGCAGTGGATGCATGCCTGAAGGATGAGGGACTGGTCGGCACGGCAGACATTGTAATTGCAGATGTGCCCTGCTCCGGACTTGGTGTGATTGGCAGGAAAAGGGATATAAAATACAACATCACGTTGGAGGCGGCTGAGGACATCATTGAACTTCAGAGAAAAATATTACAAGTGGCAGCGTCCTATGTAAAGCCCGGGGGCAGACTGCTTTTTAGTACGTGTACGATAAACAGCGATGAGAATGAAAAGAACTTTATGTGGCTGAAAAACGAAATAAAAATGACACCTGTGTCACTTGATGGTGCGCTGCCGGAATGTTTACATACAGATACCACGAAGGAAGGATATTTACAGCTTTTGCCTGGAATACATGACACGGACGGATTTTTTATCAGCGTATTTGAAGCTTCGGAGGCGTAGGATCGGATATGAATAAGGGCACGGATATTAAATCGCTCTCAATGGATGAATTAAGGCTTGAGACGGAAAAGATGGGCGAGAAAGCATTTCGCGCAAAACAACTGTATGAATGGATGCATGTAAAACTGGCGCGGGATTATGATGAGATGACAAATATACCGAAACACCTGCGGGAAAGTCTGGCGCGGGAGTATCCGTATACAAGTCTGAAGGAGGTTACGGTTCAGGTATCAAAGATTGACGGAACCAGAAAGTACCTTTTTGCGCTTTCAGACGGCAATTATGTGGAAAGTGTTTGGATGCAGTACCATCATGGCAACTCTGTCTGTATTTCCTCACAGGTAGGCTGCCGCATGGGCTGCCGGTTCTGCGCGTCGACGATTGGCGGGCTGGAGAGGAATTTAACGCCGGCGGAAATGCTGGATCAGATCTATGCGATATCGAAAAGCACTGGTGAACGCGTATCGAATGTTGTCGTCATGGGTACGGGAGAGCCGCTCGACAACTATGACAATCTGCTTCGCTTTATCCATATGGCGACGGATGAGAACGGACTCAATATCAGTCAGAGGAATATAACGGTTTCGACGTGCGGCATTGTGGAAAACATGCGGCGTCTTGCCGATGAGAAGCTTCAGATTACACTGGCATTGTCGCTGCATGGTTCCACGCAGGAAAAAAGACGTGAGCTGATGCCGGTAGCAGATAAATACGATATCAATCAGGTGATTGCGGCATGCCGTTATTACTATGAACAGACAGGCAGACGTGTCACATTTGAATACAGTCTCGTCGGCGGAGTCAATGATACGGATGCGGATGCGGAAAATTTGTGCAGGCTGGTCGGCGGACTCAACTGCCATATAAACCTGATTCCTGTAAACCCGATTCAGGAACGTGACTTTGTCGCTTCGGAGCGCAGCGATGTTCTCAATTTTAAAAATAAATTAGAGAGAAAACACATCAATGTGACAATCCGCAGGGAGATGGGAAAAGATATCGACGGTGCATGCGGACAGCTGCGCAGACGTAAGCATTTGGAAATATAACCGTTGTGCCCTGCATGACTTGGCGCCTGTGCGGGGGATTTAGCGGAGAAGATTGATTCTTGAATTCAAGTGTCATTTGTGCTAATATATAAGGAATGTGGAAATTGCAGGGATAGGAACGAATTGCGGAATGCATGGATTTTCACTGATTGGAGGAGAAAAAGTGAAGTTGTTTTCTATAACGGATGTTGGCAGGAGAAGGGAAATAAACGAAGACTATTTATTCACTTCGGATGAGCCGGTGGGAAATCTTCCCAACCTTTTTATCGTTGCGGATGGTATGGGGGGGCACAATGCGGGTGATTATGCCTCAAAGCATGCCGTGGAAAAGGCGGTTATGTCAATTCGGAATTTCACGGGAGAATATGACGCAGAAAATATATTGCAGAAGGCAATTGATGACGCCAATACACATATCAACAAAATTTCAAGACAAAACCGGAGTCTGAAAGGTATGGGCACAACATTTGTGGCGGCTACTTTTGAGGACAATCATGTGACTGTGGCAAATGTGGGTGACAGCAGATTGTATGTTGTCAATGATTTTATCACACAGATTACCAAGGATCACTCCCTTGTGGAAGAAATGGTTGACATGGGCGGCATTGACCGCGAGGCTGCAAGGAAACATCCGGACAAGAACATTATCACAAGGGCGGTCGGCGTGAAAGAATACGTGCTTGTGGATTTTTTTGATGTACATATAGGACGGACGGAAAAACTGCTGCTCTGCACAGACGGGCTTACAAATATGTTGAAGGATGAAGAAATACACAAGATTATCATTGGAAGCAGCAGCCTTGAGGATGCTGGAAGACGCCTTATTGAGGCGGCCAATGAAAACGGCGGACGTGATAATATAGCTGTGGTTCTTGTGGAACCGTTTGGAGGTCAGGATGATTAAGTTAGGAATGCTGATAGGAGACCGCTATGAGGTGCTTGAAAAAATCGGCACAGGCGGCATGTCAGATGTATATAAGGCGAAGGATCAGAAGCTGAACCGGTTTGTGGCGGTTAAGATATTAAAGCAGGAGTTTTCCGAAAATAAGAATTTTGTATCAAAGTTTCGCGTGGAGGCACAGGCGGCAGCCGGTCTTATGCATCCCAATATCGTAAATGTGTATGATGTGGGCGAGGAAGACGGTATTCATTACATTGTCATGGAGCTTGTGGAAGGCATTACGCTTAAGAAATATATCGAGAAAAAGGTCAGGCTGACCACAAAAGAAGCCATCAGTATCGCAATTCAGGTTGCGATGGGAATTGAGGCGGCACATAACAATCACATCATACATAGGGATATCAAACCGCAGAATATCATTATTTCCAAAGAAGGAAAAGTAAAGGTTACGGATTTTGGCATTGCAAAGGCTGCATCGAGCAATACGATTACTTCCAATGTGATGGGCTCTGTCCATTACACGTCGCCGGAACAGGCTAGGGGAGGATTTTCGGACGAAAAAAGCGACATTTATTCGATGGGCATTACCATGTTTGAGATGCTTACGGGGCGTGTGCCGTATAACGGCGATACGACAGTGTCTATTGCCATCAGGCATATTCAGGATCCGATGCCGTCCATGAGGGATTTTGTACCGGAGATTCCGCCGAGTGTGGAAAATATTGTGATGAAATGTACACAGAAAAGTCCCGACAGAAGATATCAGAGCATGAGTGAGATGATAGCGGACTTGAAACACTCCCTGATAAATCCGGATGCCGTAATTGCACAGGTAGATACGGCAGATGAGGCTGGAAAGACGAAAATAGTGTCTCCGGTCGGCAGCCATGGAAACGCTGCAGGGAATCAGGCGCCGCAGCAGATGCCGGTGTCTGCTCCAATGCCGGCGGTGCTCGACACAGTGTGGGAGGACAGGGTTCCGCGCAGGGAGACATATGCCGACGAGGAAGAACTGGAGGCGATACCAAATCAGGTAAAACCGAGGAAAAGAAAAAGCAATACGTATCAGGATGATTATTATGGTGACGATACGTATCAGGATGATTCTTATAGTGAGTCGTATTATGAAGATGATGCATATTATGGCGAAGTTGTCATGGAGCAGCCTGTAAGGGGCGGCAAAAAGACTCCGGCAAAAACATCCGGCGGCGCAAAAAGCGATAAGGCAAAAAACGCCGCGGGGAAAAAGACCGCCAATAAATCTGAGAATAAAAAGAAAAAGAATACAAAAGCAAAACAGAAGAAAGAAAAATATATTCAGGAAGATTATGGTACGGAGTATGACTACTATGAGGAGGATTACGCGCAGGAGACTGTAAATCGGCGGAATGTGCGTGTTGATGATCTTGGGTATGAAGATGATTATCCGGAAAGTTATGGCAGAAACGAATATGACTACAACCCGAAAGCAGAGCGTTTTACTACAATACTGACCGTGATAGCGGCAGTGGTCATCGGCTGCATTCTTTTGTATTTCGCAGGTCAGGCGACAGGCATTTTTGAGCAGATTAACGGGTCTGGCGCTGGACTGACAAACAGCGGCAGCAGCGCGGAGCGGGCTGTAATGCCGGAATTTGCCGGATTGGACGTCAATGACGTCAAAGAGGCCGTCAATTCTGTGGGGCTTGGCTGTAAAACCACATTTATAGAATCCACACAGTATGCGAAAAATCAAGTAATATCGGCTGCTTTGGAAGACGGTCAGAATGTCCTCCCAAACGATAAGATTCTTTTGAATACGACAATCGTTCTTACCGTCAGCGCGGGTGCGGACGGAATTGATGTGCCGGCGGTGGAGGGAATGACAGAGGCAGAGGGGACAGCGACACTGACCGCGGCTGGGTTCAAGGTGGTTAAGTCGGATGCGTATTCGGCAGAGTACGCCAAAGGGACGATTATATCGCAGTCGCCCGAGGGAAACAGCATAGCGCCAATTGAGTCTGAGATTACAATTGTCATCAGCAAAGGCAATGACAATGTTGAGGTTCGTATGCCGGAGGTCGTAGGAAATTCCAAGGACGCTGCGGTCAGCGTACTGGAAGCGGCAGGGCTTGTGGTTGGTTCAGTGGAGGATTCCTATAGTGCGGATTATCCTGAAGGGCAGATATGTTATCAGAGCTATGAGGCCGGAACAACGGTCAGTGCCGGGACAACCGTCGACTTAAAAATAAGCATCGGAAGTGAGGTAACCACCTATAATTGTAGTTTGATGGTGCAGGCGCCGGGGGATTACATTGGCGGGAATGCGGAAGTCATCCTTGTCACGGCAGACGGAAGCAAGCAGCTGTGGGCGTCTTCCAACGTTACTGCGTTTCCCGTGTCCATCAATTTAAATAATTTTGAAAGCCCGTCTGCCTATGGTATAGTGATTATCACATACTTAAAAAATGACGAAGTGCCTGTGACTGACGCGGATGGAAACCAGACAACACAGGTTAGTCCGGTACCGGCGCAGATAAAACAAAATGTTCAATTTACAAGGAATTAAGGATGGAAGGAAAAATTGTAAAAGGAATAGCTGGTTTTTACTATGTACACATCGCCGGGGAGGGCATATATGCATGTAAGGCAAAAGGCATATTCCGCAAAGAAAACAGGAAGCCGCTTGTGGGTGACAATGTGGAAATAGAAATCACGCATGAAAAGGATTCGGAGGGCAGCATCGTCAGGATTTTTCCCAGAAAAAGTGAGCTGATCCGACCCGCCGTTGCCAATGTTGATCAGGCGCTGCTGATATTTGCCATGACAAAACCCGAACCGAATTACAATCTGCTTGACCGGTTCTTGATTATGATGCGGCAGCAGGGACTTGAATGCATTCTTTGTTTTAACAAAAGGGATCTTTCAAACGAGGCGGAAAGAGCAGCTGTTGCACAAATATATGAGAACAGCGGCTGCAGGTCACTGTTTGTGAGCGCTGTCACAAAGGAAGGCATGGATGCACTCTCAGAAATACTCCGTGGCAGGACTACAGCGGTTGCAGGGCCAAGCGGAGTCGGAAAATCTTCGATTGTGAACAATCTGCAGGAAAGGAAAAGAATGGAAACCGGGGCGATCAGTGAGAAGATTGCGCGCGGGAAACATACGACCAGACATTCAGAACTGATTGCCATTTCTGATGATACGTATATCATGGACACTCCGGGATTTAGTTCGCTATCGCTGTTTGACATGGAGAAAGAAAAACTAAAAACATATTATCCGGAGTTTGTGCCATATGAACCGCAGTGCAGGTTTTTGACGTGCGCCCATATCCATGAGCCTGTCTGTGGTATAAAGAAAGCTTTGGAGGAAGGTCGAATCAGTAAAACCAGATATGACAATTATACCGCGTTCTACGAAGAACTGAGAGAAAAGGAAAAGAGGAAATATTAGTATGAATTATTTATGCCCTTCAATACTTGCAGCGGATTTTTGGGAACTTGGAAGAGAGATTGAACTTGTGGAAAAAGCAGGTGCGCCGTATCTGCACATAGATGTCATGGACGGTATGTTTGTTCCATCCATATCTTTCGGGATGCCGGTGCTTGCCAGCATAAAAAAATACACAGGTCTTTTTATGGATGTGCACATGATGGTGGAGCAGCCGCAGCGGTACATCGAGGAACTGATTCGGCTTGGGGCAGACGGAGTGACCATCCATGCCGAGGCGTGTGACTGCATACCAGAGACACTGACGAAAATCAGGCAGTCCGGGGCAAAGTGCGGTATAGCGGTCAATCCCGAGACGCCTGTAAGTGCGGTGATGCCATATATCGCAATGGTAGACATGGTACTTGTGATGACTGTGCGTCCGGGATTCGGTGGTCAGAAATACATTCCGGAGTGCATGGACAAAATTAAATGGCTGCGCGGGGTGGTCGACGAGAACTATCCGGATGTAAAAATCGAGATTGATGGTGGTGTGACACTAGAGAATCTTGAGGAGAACCTTGACGCAGGAGCGAACGTGATTGTTGCCGGTTCCGCAATATTCCATGGGGATATCACGGCAAATGTCAAAGAATTTCTGCGCAGGATGTAAGGGCACTTGAAAAAGGACGCAATATACTATTGTAAGTCAGGCGTATAATCTTGTTAAACTATGTGATACTTGACAACTTTTCGCAGTTGGGGTAAAATGGGGTCTCAACTGGAATTTGTACTGCAAATGAGGTTTAGGAGGACATTATGAATATGGAACACTTGAAAGAAAACGGAACAGATATTGCAGTTATTTCCAGTGATGAAAAGCTAATTGTCGACACGCAGTCTGCTTTGGATTTGGCTATGACTGTGAAATACGAAACAGGTGCAGCAAATATAGTAATCAGCAAATCGGCAGTATGTGAGGAGTTTTTTATCCTCAGCAGCGGCATGGCGGGCGAAATACTTCAAAAGTATATCAATTATCATGTCAGAATTGCCATTTATGGAGATTACACGCAGTATACAAGCAAACCATTGAAAGATTTTATTTACGAATCAAATAAGGGCAAGGACTTCTTTTTTGTGCCAACCAGAGAAGAAGCAGTGCAAAAGCTGACAGAAACACAATAACAATATTGTACAGATTCCAGTTACACATATATAATCACCACTTTAACAGTGACACTGACAGCGGTAAACCGATCATGGATTTACCGTTATTTTTATGTGCAGGGGTGCGTAAGGAAAGTGGCAGCTTCGCTGCATGCACCCCGCGTGACGAGTAGGGAATCGGCAGAGCAGGTATTTCTTTTAGCTGCAAAACAGATAGAAGATATGTACATAGATTATGAGGATGCAGTAATTTCCTGCTGTGTGAAACGCGCGGTAAATTAATGAAAAGAACAAAAACGTATGGCTGAACTTTTACGGATTCAGGCAGAAAATTCAATTTGATTATTCCAAAATGATGGATAATATGCTATAATATTAGCTTGTACCAAGCCCTTTTTGTTGGAATACAGCAGAAAGCAGTTAATTTTATGGGTAAGGACTTGTATAGGCAGAAAGAAACAAAAGCGCCTTAAAATTGTGTGGCAAAAATTTTAAGAAAGGCAAAAAACCTTGCATATAAAGGATTTTTGGAAAGGTATGATATAAAATGAAACTAGGAATCGTAATTTGTTAGCCATTTTCATGTATTTTGATGTATCTCCATATATCTCTATAAAGCCTTATACAATCAGTGTTTGAGCATGTTCAAAGTAGCATATATCTCTATACAAGTCCATGTATTTCAATAGCAAATTTGTGTAGTGATTGTGTAGTAGCCTCATAAAAGAGTTTGGTACGAATAGGAATACCCATAAATGAATATTGGACATCTGAATAAGTCCATTATTGATTATAGAAATATAGTCGATAGTGGGCTTATTTTAGTGTCTAAATTAAAATGTATGGAGGAAGATATATGTACTATGTAAGAGATAAGGAATTAGAAGATAGGGATGTGATATTGGCAAGCTGTGAACTGTGTATTGATAATATTTCAAAATTACACACGGATATTCAATTAGATGTGCTGAGTGAATTACATGGATATATAACAGAAAAAATAGATCAACTGGAGATGTGTATGTGATTAACCATCCATAACATGAAAAGCACATTTCATTGACGAAATGACAGAAAGGAGAAAAACCAATGGCAAGAGTAAAAGCACTGTCGGCTTATAAAATGGCAAAACGCATATTTAACAGGGAAGATAATGTTTATGACAAGAAAGTAATTACAAAGCAGTTGATTACAAATATTTTGCTTATGTATATGGATGAATGCCGAAAAGCATTAGCCGAAGGGGAGAGGATAGAAATATCAAAGGTTGGTTCAATCATACCAGAAATAAAAGTCCATATAGGCAATTTTAATCTTCCCATGTGTAATAAGGATGGTGGTAATCCACCATATACAAAACTAAAGATAACTCGGAACAACCTTTTAAGTGAGACTATGAACAGAAATTTGCTTAGAAATATTGAAAATGGTATCTATGGACTGGACAAGTTACCATTCAGCAAACAGCAGGTGGACATTTTGAAGAAAAGCAGATACATACCAGAAGATGCAGAAATTGAAAAAGGAGACGATAAATAATGGCAAAGCACATAAAAAACATGGATGAATTAGCAAAAGCATTACAGCCAGTAATGTCAGGAATGGTAGACGAATTAGCAGAAAGAGTGTATGAAACATTAAATTATTTTCTGCAAGAGTACTATAACAGTTATGATCCGAAGTCCTATATACGCCAATTTGATTTCCTTCGGTCAGCGGTAAAAGTAGAACCCAAAGTCGTAGGGAACAAAGTAACAGCATCAGTATATATTGATACAGATTATATGGACAATTATTACAATGCTACCGGATTGCAGGTTGCTTCATGGGCAAATAAAGGCTTACACGGCGGATTAAATACAGGTGATAATACGCCTCATGTTTGGGACGATACCATGAAAACAACCATAGAAAATGGTGAGCTTTTAAAATTAGCAATCGAACATCTAAAAAGTAAAGGATTTTCAGTAAGAAATTAAGGAGGTACACACATATGTCAGTAAACAAAAAAGAATTTGCAGACAGAATGGCAGAAAAAGGCGGCATAAAAAAGAAAGACGCTATGAAGGGATTAGAACTGTTTGTTGATACACTCATGGATTGTATGAGTAATAACGAAAGAGTAATGATCAAAGGTTTTGGCAGGTTTGAGATGAGAACAGCAAAAGAGAGAATAGGCAGGAACCCACAAACAGGACAGGAATGTATCATACCAGAACATGAGAAGATAAAATTTGTTGCAAGTGAGGGACTTGCAGAGAGAATAAAGAACCGATAATGGGAGGATGTTTGATGGAAGCCTATATGGATGTAAAACCAAAGAATTGTAACCATTGTATCTACAGGGAAAATGTAAGCAGGTATCTTGATTCAGAGGATTACTGCTCTAAAAATATGAAACATACAAGTAAAATAAATATGGAAACTGAATGCCATTAAGGGAATCAAAAGTAAGAAAATATTTTATGAAGATCTTTAATGCATTACAGAATAAAAGAAAAGTGGAACATAAGACAGAAGATATAATTCAAATGAACACAAATATATCATTAACGGTTAAAGAAGGAAAATTTATTGAAGTGAAAACGCCAGAGCCGGAATATTGGTCAGATTCAATTTTTTAGGGAGGCAAGTTACATATGCAGTTAAAAGACAGGATTGTAATAATCAGTGAAAAGAATATGGACAGTATTAATACTTTATATGGTAAATGTACTACAGATGAATTAGAACGGATTGTAAACAACATGATTGATAATGCAGTTGTAGAGATTAATGAGGATAGGAGCAGGTTACATATGGATAAGACAGTTAATTGTAGAGAATGTGAGTATATGAAAGAGTTTGATTATGGGAATAGGATTTATTATTGTGACCATGAAGATAGGACAGATGATATGGGGAAATTGAGTGTAGGTGATGTACCAAGGATATGTCCTGAGTGGTGTCCGTTGAGATGTAAGATTGATCACAGCTCTGCTGCCAAATAAAAAATATAGGAGTGTATCATATGAGGTTTAAAGATTTAGAATGGAAAGATGTTGTATCAGATAATGTGATTGTAAGTAGTCATTGCATGATTAATTTATGCGGCGTGATAAAAATTGAATTTCAGATTAATTATGATCCAAAAGACAATCAATATTATCTATATGCATTTGGTAAAGGGAGTATCAGGAGATTACAGCCTGAAAAATGTGGATCAGTTGAATCAGCAAAGAATGTAGCATACAGGATATATTCAAATGAGATGGAAAGGATAAAGAAAGCGGTTGATTATCTGGTGGCTACGTAGAAAAAATATTGAGAATGACTGAACACGAAATTAGGCAGAGTGAATTTAACGACTACTATTTCGTGGTGGTTGATGATTTCTATGTGAAAATGTTACACTTAAAGGATTTGCGGATATAAACGGCCAAGGGGCATAAAAGTTTTATGTCCCATAGCATTAAGGGCTGAATGAAATGTTCAGTCCTTTATGGAGCAGAAGAAATATTTTATCTGCCAATAGAACAAAAAGAGAAAATTGATAGAAGAAATGTAGAAGTATTTATTGTAGAGGATATTTTGTTGAAAAAGAACATTGAGAACTACATATATAGATTTCCCCGCAAGCGGTGAAATTTTGTCGGTTTTGTTTTGGGATTCCAATTTTGTCTGTTTGAGATGCACACATAAAGAAGTACATTATATGTAGTTCTCAATCAGACAAATTTGGAAAGGTAAAAATCAGACTTTTTGAGCGGTAGCGAAAAACTTTATATGTAATTCTTGTGTACAAAAACAGATTGAAAGGGAGAAAAATCAATGTATACACAAAAAGGAAAGAAGTATGTTTATTCAGTTATTCAGGCAAACGAATTTATTCAGAGAGGATATAGATGCTTGGAGACAGGATTTAATTCAAAACAGAGGAAGTATTATTGGGTATTTGATTATAACGAAGTGCAGCCATACTATGAGACAAGTGACCGCTATGCAAATAAATAAAAGAAGGGTTAGAGATGACAGAGTTAGAGTTAAACAAAGAATATACATATCCACAGATTTGTGAAACTGTTGGATGGAAACAAACTACAGGTGATTCGAAAATGGCACAGATCAGAGAAATTGAAGATGCTAACGAATACTACCATCCTATAAATAAGAAAACACATAAACCAAAAAAGTCATATGTATTTACTAAGAAACTTCGTGATCTTGTGGAGCCATCAAGAGAAAATAACGGAGGTGCACATAATACAAAGAATATCCAGTCAATGATTGATTACCTACAGGCGAAATTTGATCTTGATGATAACTGGTATTCATTCACGGACTGGTATTGTGAGAAATTGGAATTGATGCATAAAGGAATCTGCAATGCAGTTTATCATCCAGATGAGATCGATGCAGTGTGTGAAGAATGCAAAATTTCTGATGGTAAGTTATTTTGTGAATATGTTTCGGCTGCAAAATCAGAATTGAAAAATATGTTTCTGAAAGCACTGGCTTATTTAGATAAAAAGAATAAGATAACCTATCAGGATCAGTATAAATTTACATATCAGTTAGGGAAGCGTACAAGAGGGAGCGTCATAACTGATTCATTAAATGAACAAATTGAGGAGAATGAAACGATTGTTTGTAATGACATGAACGAAGATTATAAACTGAGTAAAATGATGAAGGGTAGACAACTGTTGAAAATAATATATTCCAAGGAGAAGCTTACTAAGGAGTTTAAAGAGCTAAGTTTGGGAATGCTGCAAGATGATGATTATGCTATTAATGTCTTGAATTGTGAGTTGTCGTATCAGCATCCGACATTTCATTCAGATTATTGTTCTATCTGTAAAGAGCGTCCTTTGATTTCATATTATCGTGGGATAGCTATTGCGGATATGGAGCTTGAAGAAAGTGATCCAGATTGTCTTGCATTGGATATAACGAACAGGATCAGAACAAAAGTAAGAAAATCATTGATGAAAAGCTATAGAAAACCTATGGAACTATCTGATTTACAAGCAATTGAAAAAGCTTTGTTTCAACAGTATTATGATAAGATTGACGAGGATATTATATTACTGGCAGATAATGACGATGCATCAGATATTGAACAGATTTTTGGTGGTAACGACAACTGGGGCGAACCTGTTTCCATGGAGAATGATTTCACCATAGAGGAAATGCTTGATATGCCTACAGAGGGTGAGGTTCAATCAGAATTTACCCTAACAAATACGAATTGTGTGGAATATAATGAAATATACAAAAATGAATCTCATGGTCGAAAAAGTGACCGTGAGTTATTTTGCGTTACTGGAAAAGATTCAGATTATATTGATATAGATGCTCTGTATTGATGAAGGAAAAGATACGTAATAATGAACTTGTCAAAAGTTTTGACAATTGCTAAAGGGATACGAAAATTTTTGTACCCACTGAAAATATGAAAGGTGCGTCAAATTAGATGCTGCTATTAGGAGTAGTTACACTCCAATTGGAGTGTGAGCGTAATACACTTTCAAAGGACACTGTAAATTCAGTACTCAACATGTATCAAAAAGTACGGCTTCGACAGAATTGACGGAGCAGATTATTTGGGCTATAGCGTTTCACGACATACCTTTAAAGAAAAAACTGTATTATGTCCATTGTGGACATTCTTGAAGTTTACCCTGTGGAAATATTTCCATAGGGTCGGGTTTACCAGCTTTCATAGGTGTGTCGCATTTCACGACATACTCATTATAAGCGTATCTTTTGAAAAATGCGGGTACTTGCCGATTAGTCCGATTGGACAAATCTGACCATTCGGGCGAAAGTCACTGTTAGTTACCTTCAAAATAAAAAAATTTAAAAGTTGCGAAATACGACTTTAGAAAATCAAACGATAATAATTACGGTTTGAATAAGAGTATCATTTCAGATGTCGGTTTAACAGACTTCTCATTTTAGGAGAGTGATTAGAGGTGCCAATTTGGCATGTCTAAAAATTCTACGATTTCGGTTCAAACAGATTCCGTAAAAGTGGAAAGTGTTGTCCATCGTGGACAACGTTTACCAAATTTGGAAATGGTTGTAATGCTGTATTAATGTGATACTATACTGTACATCTCTGCTGCCATTATGAATATTTAAGGTATACTGTATTTCAACGTAGACCCGTGACACGATAGTTCCCCGCGAGAAACTGGTGCGTACCTATAGGCATGATTGTAATACAAAAGTACTTGATGTACGGTTGTTGTCATGGTTTTGGACAGAATTGTCCAGAAGTCAACGAACTAAATTGAATATATCATAAGTGGGTAACGATTCGTTACAGCCCTTCATATAATGGAAGTATTATAAAAAGACTTCCGTTCGTTACAAAGCGAACGCTTTAAAAGGTTTGCTCCCCCGTTTTGGGGAACAAAAATATTCATATAAGGTCAGATGCTGGTATCGGCTGTGTTTTCTACGAAAAGCCCAAATGGGCGTGACTGATAGCATAGTTTGTTTTCCAAAATGGGAAAGCAAAATGTAAGAAAAGTTTACCCCGATTTTGGGGAGATGTTATTTTACTTCAAAACGAAAAACCTTAAACCTTGCATCGGTTTTAAACTCAACCCCTATAAAGAGACGAGTTTTTCACAGAAGTGTGTAAAAGGTTGTACCACCGTGGTACAACTGCAGATCATAAAACAAATTAGTCTGTGATGGACTAATCATATATTCGCAAGCGATTTCTAATTTGAACAAATTTTAATTCGTTACAATTGTCTTAGAAAATATTAAATCATTCCCAACAAGCTGGGGAAAGTCAGTGTTTTCAAATCTGGAAATGTTATTATCACGATTACGCAGAATTGAGAAATCGCAACTTATTGCGAAATCTAAAATCAAACTCAATTGAATATATGAATTATATCAGGGAGCCGCTTCTGACTCTCTATTTTTGATGTTCGCCAAAATGGGCGAACGTTATCTATTATCATATCAAAAATTGAAAGGAAGAACTAAAAGTAAGATGACAAGTACAAATATATTAGAGAACGGAACAACCAAAATATGTAATAAGTGTGGCAGAATATTGCCCATAGAAAAATTCAGATTAGTTAGAGGGCAGTTTCATAACCCATATTATTTAGGTCAGTGTAAAGAATGTGAATATAAATATCAGCGTGCATATTTGGAAGAAAAGAATAAGATTAAATTTTCTGACAATTTGGAGATATTGATTGAGAGACAATACAAGGATTTCAGGCATGAAAGAATATTAGATATTTCTAATACTAATATTATTCCATTGGGAACAGACGAAATATTTGTAAGACTGATGGATTATAAAAATGCATGGTTATCAAATTATGGCAGGGTGGTAAGATACTCAGATGGTAAATATAATCTGCTGCAAGGTAGTTATGATAATTATGGAGCATTATTTTATTGTCTGAGAAAGAATGTATTCTTTGATGGCAAATGGATTTATAAGAAAGATTATCTGTATGCAGCTAAAGCAGTTATAGAAGAATTTATTGTAAATCCAGACAAAGTAAATAATGTGTACATATGGCATAGCGGATTTGATAAACAGGACTGTTATTACAGAAATTTATATCCGCTGAATCAGAAACAATATATGGCAGTTAGAAATTATTTCAATGAGACAGGTGATGATTCAGAAAAGTTTATTGTAAAGGTAATGAATGATATAAAGTACAAACCAGATAATTGGAGCAGGAAAGCTATGGAACCAGTAATGTGTGGGATTGGTTATCGTGGACTGGAAGGTGTTGACTGTAAAGCAGAATCATATATAAAATGGCATGATATGATACATCGTTGTTACAATGCTAAATTCCATGAGAGACAACCGCAGTATAAAGATTGTATGGTCTGTGTGGAATGGCTGAATTACAGCAATTTCAAGATATGGTATGACCAGCATAAAATACCAGGTATGTCACTTGATTTGGATAAGGATATTTTATTTAAAGGAAACAAAGTATACAGTCCTGAAACATGTTGTTTTGTACCTCATGCAATTAATACATTGTTTCTGAATTGTAAAAAGAATAGAGGCGATCTGCCTGTTGGTGTTCATTTTGATAAAAGTAAAGGTAAATACCGTGCTGAAATGTCTTTTATGGGAGAACAGATCAAACTTGGTACATTTGATACTGCTGAGTCTGCATTTGCAAGGTATAAGGAATACAAAGAGGATTTCATAAAGGATTTGGCAGGACAGTACAGGGAGCAGATACCAGATAAGGTATATGAAGCAATGATGGGCTGGAAGATTGAAATTGATGATTGAGTTGTGGTAGTGGGATAATGGGTAGATGATTATAAGGCATATCGGAAGTAAAAGTCTGGTATGCCTTATTTTTTTACGATTTTAGTGGTAAGATATGGTAATTGGAATGTGGTTGTGGTATGATAATAAATATTATGAGTAGCGCGTGATTTTAGTAATGAAGTGATTGTTCTAACGAGGAGAAATATTATGAATAAAAAGTATACTGTATTTTTAAGTTCAACATATGATGACCTCAGAGAAGAAAGGAATGAGGTTATTCATGCGCTTCTTGAATTGAATTGTATTCCGTGTGGTATGGAATATTTTCCATCTGATAATGACGAACAATTTGAGTTTATTAAATCAATTATTGATGAGTGTGATTATTATATTTTAATAATTGCTGGAAGATATGGAACTATTGGAAAAAATGGTAAGAGTTATACTGAAATGGAATATAGGTATGCAATTGAGAAAGGAATACCCGTTTTAACATTTATACATAGTGATATTGGTTCTATTAGTTATGATAAAAGTGAGCAAAGTGATAAAAGCAAAAGTAAACTTAAAGAGTTCAAAAAATATGTATCAAAAAGTAAAATGGTTAAATACTGGAATGGCAAGGAAGATTTAGCTGGTAAAGTTTCAAGAGCAATGTTCTCAACAATTAAGAATCATCCTGCGGTTGGATGGGTTAGAGGAAATTATGCAATTAATGACACAACAATAATAAAAATGCAAAGTTTATATGAAGAAAATTTATCATATAAGGAAAAAATGATAAATAAAAAGGAGCAAGAAAAATTAAAAAATGGAAAAGATAATGTTAAAATAGTTTTTGATGTTTTAGAAGAAAAATATCCAGAAAGATTGTTGCGGAATGAAATTATTGAATTTACGTGGGATGAAATATTTAAAATATATGGGCAAGTATTTTTAGAAGAAACAAAAAGTTACTACGGTTCTGATAAATTGCAAAAATATGTTTTATACAATAATATTGTAAAAATAGAAGATGGTGAAAAAATTAAATTATCGGAAGATTCATTTAATAAAATAACTATTCAGTTTATGGCATTGGGGTTACTTGAAATAGTACATCCTAATCATGATAATGATTATGAGCTGGTACAAGAAAGCCGGTACAGATTGACAAAAGATGGTGAAAAATACCTAATTGAATTATTATCTGAAAAGAAGAGTTAGAATGTTGGAAATTATGGGTGGAATTTAAGGTTTATCTATATATTATACTCCATGTAATAGCTACTTTGTATATTTCAAACAAAAACTTTTCCTCCTATAATCAACCCATTCGAATACAATGCAAATGTTCGATAAAATCAAGCATTCCATATAGGGGTACATACTAATATTAGGGTGGTAAAATATCTGTAGAATTGAAACCTACCCCCACCCCCTGTTATGGTAACTCGATTATAATATAGAACAGTAAGCACCAATCAGTAACACGCCATTTACGCTTGCTATTCTTATATAACAATAAGTATTTGGGACGTAATAGTTACAGGTGATAAGTTGTTAGGGTAAATGGTGTTATGACTGAAATTCTTTTACTTATATAAGATTAGCGGCGATAGATGGGGCGTATTTTTATATGGGGTATATGGTATATATGCGATTTGTTATTTTGAACGGAAACATAGCCCCCCTATCCCCTGTTTTAGTAGTTCGGTAGGAGCTAAAAATTTTCATGGTGTTGATGTGGAACTGATAGGCGCTTTCCCAGAATGAAGTCTGAAAAAATTAATGTAAACATACCCTAGTACAGTATTTCCCATACTTGCCTATAATCATCAACAAAATGCAATCACTCACACCAATAAACAAAAACAAACACAATCACTCACTATAATGACACCTGCTGCCATCATCAACCACTATATTTCCACCACGCCCAAATCTACAATGCCCATACAACGCACCACAAGCCACGTAGAGCGATTTTACACTATTAGACGATAATCTCCACATTAACACGCTTTAAATCTCAAATTAAAGCTTAATTAATAATGAAACAAAGCAACCAGGCGCAAATAAACAGTAAACGGTGGATAGCATGTACCTAGACCAAACCTGACAAATATGAGACAATAG
>CAJTTO010000017.1:7503-74881 GCA_910579275.1 uncultured Lachnospiraceae bacterium | reverse complement strand
GTACTATATGGAAAGTCAGAGAGTTTCTAAAAACTCTTTTGACCCCAACATCATAAGCATTATATATTACATTATTTATAATGGCGTGTTGGTAATGAAGCGACTTTGATGCATTTATGCAATTATAATGAAATTGGTTAGAATTATTTATAAGATGACAAGAGAGAGAATGTAAAAGTTATAGAAAGGTACTGTATGAAATGTCTGTTAAATATACATTTTTATCTGAAAATGAAAATATGCAAGGTACAAAATTACAGATATGCAGTAATGAAAAAAGAAGTGTAAGTGTGCTTCAATATAAAGCGCAGGGCTGTTTATTGTATTCTCATGTAGATAATGATATGAGAAATGTGCAAATGATTGTTGCTAACTGGGGATGCGGAACGACAATACATATGGAAGAGGAAGATAATAAAGACAAGGGATATAGTGATTCGGTGAGATATAAGGGACGATATGTTTATAATGACAAACGATGAATTTAGAAGGACGACACGAAGGAGGAACTATTTTTGGATAAATTGCTTTCTTATTTAAAAACATATTATGGAGAGGATGCCCAATATAGAGCCGGACAGGAGGAAGCAATTCGGGATGTACTGCAGGGAAAAAGAACTTTGGTTGTACAGAAAACAGGATGGGGAAAAAGTCTTGTCTATTTTATGGCTACAAGATTGATTCGGGAGAGTACAGGGGGAATTACGTTTATTATCAGCCCGCTTTTGGCTTTGATGAACAATCAGATTGAATCCGCGGCGAAGCTTGATTTACAAGTCAGGACAATTAATTCTGAAAACAGTGATGAATGGGATCATATTTTTAAAGAAACTCAAGATGGCTGTGTTGATGCCTTGATTATTTCACCGGAAAGACTGGCAAATGAGGAGTTTAAAGAAATACTTACAACAAGACTTTCAGCGCAGGTTGGTCTGTTTGTAGTGGATGAGGCGCATTGTATTTCAGACTGGGGGCATGATTTTAGACCTGATTACAGGCGGATTGTTGATATTGTCAGACTTTTACCGCCCAATATTCCTGTGCTTGCAACAACAGCGACGGCAAATAACAGGGTTGTGGATGACATAAAAATGCAGTTAGGCAGTAATCTGGCGATAAGCCGCGGAGGTCTTACGAGAGATTCCTTGTCGATACAAGTGATTGAATTGGCTTCAAGGGAAGAACGGCTGGCATGGCTGTCAGAGAACATCATGTCAATTCCCGGAACTGGGATTGTCTATTGTTTAACAATAAGGGACTGTGAGCTGGTTTATCGTTGGCTGAAAACCAAAGGAATATTGTGTGAATGTTATCATTCCAAAGTTGAGACAGAGGAAAAAGGCATCATTGTAGATCGATTCATGAAGAACGAGATTAAGGTATTGATTGCGACGGTTGCTTTTGGAATGGGATTTGACAAACCCGATATTGCATTTGTAATACATTTTCAAAAGCCGGGGAATATCGTTGCGTATTATCAGCAGATTGGACGTGCGGGTCGAAGCATTGAACGGGCATATGCGATTTTATTTTGCGGAAGTGAGGATGATGAGATTAATACCTATTTTATTGAATCGGCATTTCCGACAGAACAGACAATGAATGCTGTAATTGATGCTGTGACTGAGCATCCGGGGATCGGACAGAGGGCTTTTGAACAATATGTGGACATGTGTCAAGGAAAAATAAAGCAGTGTGTTAAGTACCTGACAGTAAACGGGGATATTTATGCAGAGAAAAGGAAATATTATAAGACGCCCCGCAAATGGGAACCGGATTTGGAGAAGAGCGGGAAAATTACGCGTATCAGGAAGCAGGAACTACAACAGATGAATGAGTTTGCCCGCATTTCAAGCTGCTATATGAAGTATATTGCGGATACATTGGATGATACGAGTGCAGTGGAATGTGGTCATTGTGCAAATTGCCTGAAAAAGGAAATTTTCCCTACAACGGTTTCTGTGCAGGAAATAGCGGATGCGCAGAAATTTGTCCGGGAAGGGTTTCATATTATTGAACCGAGAAAAATGTGGCCAAGCGGCGTTATAATATACGGAAAAAATAAAATATTACCGGAAATTCAGTGTGAAATGGGACGTGTGCTGTCTGATTACGGTGATGCGGGCTGGGGAAGGCTCGTGAAAGAGTGTAAATATGAAAAGGGATATTTTGAGGAACAACTGGTGGAGGCTTCGGTGAAGCTACTTAAGGACTATGTTGCCATAAATGACATTCAATGGGTTACAAACGTGACATCTTTGAAAAGACCGGAGTTGGTGAGAACTTTTGCGCGTCAGCTTGCGGAACATCTAGGGCTGGAATATCGGGATGCCATTGAGAAAAGAGTGCACAGAAAATATCAAAAGGAATTAAAATCTGCTTATCTGCAGTATCAGAATGTGAATGATTCCTTTGACGTGAGGGAGTCAGAAGTGCTGCCGGAAAATGTCCTGTTAGTGGACGATATGGTTGATTCCAAATGGACTTTTACAGTCTGCGGTTATATGCTGAGGGAAAAGGGAAGCGGAAGGGTTTTTCCTTTTGCACTGGCAAATACAGCGGGAAGAAATGGAGACGATTGAGTATGGTATATTCAGAAAATGCAATGTGTGCAATTTTATTGTGTTCTTATCTTGGCATCAAAAGCGATGCTTCTGTGAAGCCGCTTTCACTGGGAGAATGGAACACCCTGTTGGAAAAGCTAGCGGAAGTGAAGGAGGAGCCGGGAGCTGTTTTGCAAAACGACAGTAGCTGGGCTGAAAAGGTGAATTATCCAAAGGAATTGATTGAGAGAATCAGAGGGCTTATTTTGCGCGGGGGCAATGTTGCGCTTGAACTGGATGATTTGGGCAGAAAAGGGATTTTTGTGGTCACACAGTTTGATGAGAACTATCCCATTCTTTTAAAGCGGAGGTTAAAAAAGAAAATGCCGCCAATCTTATATTATTCAGGAAATATTGATTTGGCAAAAAAAATTGGGATTGCAGTGGCAGGCTCTAGAAATGTGGATGAAGATGGGATGATGTTTACAAGGAGATTAGTGGAAAAAGCCTCGAAAGAAAAGCTGGTGATTTATTCAGGGGGAGCAAAAGGTGTTGACACGGTGGCGGAGGAAACGGCGATTAAAACGGGCAGCGCTGTCATATCGTTTATAGCGGATTCTTTGCTTTCCAAGATTAAAAAAAAGCAGGTAACGGCTAATATTATTTCGGGAAATCTGCTGCTGTTTTCGGATGTGAAGCCGGATGCGGGATTTTCGGCGGCAAGGGCTATGAATCGGAATAAGTACATTTATGCGTCCTCTTATGGGGCATTTGTAGTTGCGGCAGATTATAATAAAGGCGGTACATGGAACGGGGCAATGGAATCATTGCGCAATGGATTTGCGAAAACATTAGTGTGGGACAATCAGAATTATGTTGGAAATCAGAAACTGATCGAGGAGGGCTGCGTACCCTATGACATTACAGAGGAAAGTATTTATCTGGCTATTACAAAAAAAGAAGAGACTTATGAGCAGTTGGATTTATTTCACGCAGATACTGTCCGAAATGGGACGGAGAAGAATCAAAAGCCTGCGGAAAACAGAGTCAGAGAGAATGATGTATATGATGTTATAAAAGAATATATTGTTGCGCATTTGGAGAATGGGATGCGTGTTGAGGATGCTTCGAAGAATCTGAATGTCGTGGAGAGACAGATGGAAATATGGCTGAAACGCTTGTGTGAGGATAAGCTTATAAGACTTGACAAAGGAGTGTATCGGAAGGCTTAATGATATCCGGAAAAGCAGGAACTCTTGAAATAGAGAGGTCTGCTTTTAGATATATAGATTTTTATTTTTGATAAAATTCAACAAATAAATGGTACAAAATTACTGGTTTCAAGTACCTTTTAACAAAGTACGTGTCACTACCTTGGCTCAAGTAGGATTGCGGGCGATGAGCGACTTGGAACAACTGGAAAGAGAGCGTGGGAACTGCGAATATATGGAGACGAAGAATGCAACGGCTGTTTCCGGTGCTTTGCCAAATTGCGGGGGAAGGACTGCCAGTAATGAGATGTGTACGTTTCTTGTGATGAATATCTCGTCATTGCAGTTGATACCGGTGAATATTATCGCTTATCGCAGCCAGTATGGGAGTGCAAATCCGGCGGCGGTCATAGCGCCTGCGATTGTGGCGACGTTTTTTTAGTACGGTGGTGGCGGTGATTTACTGTAAAGTTATGGGTAAGGAATCGAGAATGTAAATGCACGTTGCCTTTAGATATGTGAAGGGATTATAAAATAAGTATCAAAAGTGATACATACTAATAACGCAAATAGTAGATGTACATTTTCTTAATTCAATCTCTTTATTGACGGCTTTTCTTTAAAAAGCTATAATTGATTAAAAATAGGGAGTAAAATGGGAAAGGCCTAGAGTATGCTTGTTGCAGATAAAAAGGATTACAGAAGAGGGTATAAAAAACACTATCAATTATATAAAAGATTGAGGGAAGAGAATTCCAACGTGAATAGTAGAAGATTGCTGTTAGTATATAGTGTAGAGTGCGGATTGAAATACATGTTATTTAGATAAATGGAACGAAAAAAGTCCAAAGAGTATTTTAGATAGTGATGACAGCAGGAAAAAGGATATTTTGACATCACATAATCTGGAGAAAATATTGAAAGAGTTAGGACAACAGGGGAATTTCAGCTTTCCGCAATTAGCCACTGTACATAAGAATGTGGTCGTTGCAGAAACTTATCATCAGCTTTACCGATATTGTATCAGGACACAGGAAAAGCAGCAGGATAAAGAGGAAAAATGGAAGAGACCTTAAATAATGTTGCGTGTTGGATCGAGGAAGGGATGTGATTTCAATGTTGTTATATACATGGAAAGATGTAGAAAGAAAACTATTGTTAAACAAGGATAAATGGGGAACTGTAATTGTTGATATAGAAACATATACCGATGAGGTGATTGTTCACTTAAATGAAGAGGATGCGGAAAAAGATGCTGACAATTTATTTGCTGAGATTTTGCATAAAAATTATGAAAATGAAAAGCATAGAATTTTGTTGGATCTATCAGATGAATACTTAAATGTTACTTTTGAGATTGAAGAATGTGGAGAAAAAAAGAGTGTGGCAGCACCGCTTTTTAAGAGTGTCTTATATCAAAAATCTGCATACTATGATGCGCTGATCGAAAAAGAACTTCCAGGAGTACCTGTGATTGCTTTCCATTCCTATAAGGGAGGAGTAGGACGCACATTGTCTTTATTAGCGTTTGTTAAGGCATGGTCCTCATTAAAGGATATGAAAAATCCCAAAAAGCTTCTCGTTGTAGATGCGGATATAGAGGCTCCAGGAATTACATGGTTGACCAAAGGTCAGGAGGAAGCGGCATTTAGTTTTTTAGATCTTTTAGAGATAACACAGGAAAAGGAGAGCGTGGATGAAATTATTGAATTGATCTCGGATAAAATGTTGGAATTATCAATTAAGATAGAAACTGAAAAAACCATTGTGGAACATATTGTTTTGCCGACGTATAGATATATAGAGCAGTTGCTGGATATGTATTCAAGTCCTGAGAGTCTTGCCATTAGCTATAGTAAGAAATATGTTCTGTCAGAGGTTTTGTCAAAATTAGGTGAGAAAGTAAATGCTGAACTGGTTTTAGTTGATTTGCGTGCAGGATTAAGCGAATTTTCAGCGCCGTTGTTATTTGATCCAAGAGTAAAGAAATATCTTGTAACATCAACATCTTATCAGTCAGTAAAGGGAACAGAGATTTTATTAAATCAGTTAAGCAAAGGATTACCATTGAATGAAAATACTAAAATACCTGAAATCTTATTAACAATGGTGCAGGAAGGTGTGACTACCAGTGATATTATTAGTGAATTAGTCGCTGTATATGATCAATATATGACAGATGACAAGGTTTCTATCACGGATGATATTGTGACAGTACTTCCTTTTGCGAGTGAACTTGTTCATTTGGAGTCTCTGCCTAAAATAATGAAGAATTTAAATGGAAGAGATTTTTATAAAAATATTTGTGAGATTGTAAAAAATAGTTATATGGCACCAAGCAGTGTACAAATGCAACATTACAAATTATCGCGTGATAAGATCATTAAATGTATTCATGATTTCGCTGCAAACCAGATTACTGCGGAAGGAAATGGTACATTTGAAGTATTAATGACAGATTCCATTCAGAATCTAATAAAGAAATATAAAAACAGTGTTCCAAATACAGTAATCATGGGAGCCAAAGGATCAGGGAAAACATTTTTATACAGAGAGATATTAAGAGATCAATATTGGGAAAGCTTTATAAAGCGTATGGATAAAAATGGAACGCATACGGCAGTTCTAGATGCTGATATGCATACACTGATTGTCCCACTCTTAGCTTCTGGCAACGCAGGAGGGTTTCCTAAAATTATAGAAAATGCTATATGTAATTATAACAAGTACAACTTGAAAGGAAAAATCAACAATTCTGTATATGTACACAGCAAGGACATGCTGCTGGAATATATGAGAAATGAACATGATATATTGGAATGGAAAGAAATTTGGAAAAAAGTCGTATTAGATGCTGTTAATAAAGCATATCAATCAATAGAAGAATTTGAGGAGGAGTTGAATCAAAAGTGCATTAAAGTAGTATTTTTAATTGATGGTTTAGAAGAGATTTTTCAGCATACGGTTTCATCGCAAAATGAGAGAAATGCCATAGCAGCATTATGCAGGGATTTCATTGATGAAGTGAAGATATCATATCACAATTTGGGCTTTATGATATTTTTGAGAAAGGATATGGTACGGGACTCGCTGACGATCAATTATGAGCAGTTTCATTCACTCTACCGTTCGGTCGAATTGCAGTGGTCAAGTACGGAAGCATTAAGATTAGCAGCTTGGCTGACTAGTCAGGCTGTATCAGATTTTTATGAGGAGGATGTTCCACTTGAAATGGCGCCAAGAGATGTAATTGACCAGACACTTCATAAATTATGGGGAGTGAAACTTGGAAAGCCGACTTCCAATGAAGCAAATTCATCGAGATGGATTTTGGCGGCATTATCAGATTTTAATGGACAATTACAGGCGCGGGATATCATAAGATTTCTAGAAAAAGCGACTGTAAATGCAGGTAAACCTGTTTATACAGATAGGTATTTAATGCCTACAGAAATCAAAAAAGCTGTATCAGAATGCTCAACGGATAAGATTGGTGAAATAAGGGATGAAATGAAAGCACTTGGACCAATCTTTGATAAGCTGGAACATGCGCCAGCAGAAGATAAAATTTTACCATTTTCTAGTGACACATTTCAGCTCACACAGGGAGAAGAGAAAATTATGAAGCAGGAAGGTTATTTAAGGATAGATAATGACAGGTATTATTTACCCGAGATTATCAGGCACGCCTTAAAATTTAAATACGGGAAAGGCGCCCGCCCCAAGGTACTTTCCTTATTATTGAAATAAGAATAAGGTTTAGACTAAAAAAATAAGGAGTACGCAGAGATGAAAAAAACTGAAAAATATGACGCTGCTAAACCAGAGTGGAATTTAATTTCGAAGGAAGAGGTTTCATTACTGAAAATGAAGCTTGGAAAAAGTCACAGAAAAGAATCTGACTGGGAAGTCATAAAGGAAATTTTGGGGAGACGCAATGTGCTTACATTTATTCCGCCCAAAAGGGCGAAAGGGCTTACAACGATTGAAAAGGTACTTTGTGAGGATGGAAATCTGATTGTGTTTACAAACATGGATGACTGTACACGGCATATTCAGGTTGTACAGTTCAAAGGGAGATTTTGGAAATATGTCGAGATTGGTTCTATTCCATTTGTGAATGTTTTGGATATCGCAGACCAGCATGGCATGAATGTTCTTATTGATGTGAATTACGAAGTTAATTGTAAGTGCCTCATGTATGAGTCCGGAGAACAACGGTTAAAAGCTGTTATCATGACATATTTGAAATGAATTTAAAAGGTTTATGGAAAACAAGAAGTCTTGATGATGGTAATATTTATAAATAATATTCCCAAAAAGTATTGGTATTTGTCTTTGCGTAAAATGGAAGTACTTGTCAACTATTTATAATCTCTGTAAATGGAGAGGTTAAAGATGATACACCTCTTGGGCGGCTGATGCAGGATTTAAGCTGTGTAAATCCTGATGAGATGAATTATAAAGAACTGGCAGACAGGGCAAGATATTTCAAGAAAGATGAGGAGGGGCGCAAAATTATGAGTAAAATCATGGAAGAAATTATTAATCACGAGAAAATCGAGGTGGCGGAACGTATGCTGGATGATGGGGAAATATCTGTAGATAAAATAGCCAAGTATTTAGAACTTCCAGTTGAAGTTGTAAAGGAATTGGCAGATAATTTGCAACTTGTATAAATATTTGTAAACATATGGATGATTATGAAAGCGGGAATTCTTGAAATACAGATGTCCTGCTTTTATAATATATTAAATTGTTTGTTGGTATAATTTTACAGATAATTGATAGAAAAATGCTAAAGGGCAAGCATTTTGGCGCATGATTCCCACTACTTTGGTGGACGTCTGAACAGTAACAACTGTTACCCTGCTGTTTGGATGCACCTTGCATATGATTGAAAAATCAGCCTTTTTGTGTTACCATGAATCAACACATGTAGCCAAAAGGAGAAAACAATGCAGGAAATCAGAAATCTTTTCGGGCAGGAAACACTGGAGTGGTTCCAAGGTACGCTTGGCGAGCCGACTCCTGTACAGCGTGAGGCATGGCCGAATATTGCCAAGGGGCATCATGTACTTGTATCTGCGCCCACAGGAACAGGAAAAACACTTTCCGCGTTTCTTGTTTTTATAGACAGGCTCAAACAGCAGGCAAAGGCAGGCACGCTGAAAAATGAATTATATGTAATCTATGTCTCGCCGCTGAAATCCTTGGCCGCTGACATTCGTGAAAATCTCAGGCGACCGCTGCAGGGAATTGACGCTCAGGAAGAGATTATGGTGGGAATCCGAACCGGAGATACGCCGCAGACAGAACGGCAAAAGATGGTAAAGCACCCACCGCATATTCTGATTATCACGCCGGAATCCCTGTACCTGATGCTTACCAGCAAAACAGGTCAGAATGTGCTCGCAACGGCGAAAGCCATCATCATAGACGAGCTGCACGCCCTGATTGACACGAAAAGGGGGGCGCATCTTATGCTGTCTTTGGCACGCCTTGACGCGTTGTGCGGACAGCCTTTGCAGCGAATCGGACTTTCTGCGACCATTGAGCCGCTGGATGCCGCGGCGCAGTACCTTGCGCCGGAGGAGGTCGTCATCGCCGCGCCTGCCATGGAGAAAAAAATCCGCATGGACATATTAGGACCATACGCAGACCTGTTCAAAGGAAGGCGCAAAGATCCGGTGTGGGAGGAGCTGGGCGCGCTTGTGTACCAATACTGTCAGGGGAACCGCAGCGTGATTGCATTTGTGGAGGGCAGAAGATATGCGGAGAAACTGGCATATTATGTCAACCTGATAGGCGGGGACGGATTTGCGCGCGTGCACCACGGGAGCCTTTCCAAAGAACAGCGCATGGAGACAGAAATGTCTTTGCGTGACGGACGGCTCCGGCTTTTGTGCGCGACATCGTCCATGGAGCTTGGAATTGACGTGGGCGAAATTGATCAGGTGCTTCAGGTCGGATGCCCGCGCACCGTGTCGGGGACAATGCAGCGGCTTGGACGCGCAGGGCACAATCCCGGACGCGTCAGTGTGATGTACTTCTTTCCGCGGACTGCGGCGGAATGTGTGTCGTGCGGAATGACGGCGCAACTGGCCAGGCAGGGCGGTGTGGAGCACGTCAATCCTCCGGTGGGATGTCTGGATGTACTTGCGCAGCATCTTGTCTCCATGGCGGCATTCAAAAGTTATGAACTGGATGAGGTCATGGAAATGCTGCCGCGCGCATGGCCGTTTCGGCATGTCACCAGAGAGGAGGTGAAAGCCGTTCTCGGGATGCTTGCGGGGGATTATGAGCACAGCCACGATATACCGGTGCGCCCGAGGATTTTGTACGATAGAATCCACGAGCGGGTAGAAGGGGACGGCTACAGCAGGATGCTTGCGATATCGGCGGGAGGTACGATTCCGGACAAGGGACTGTATGCCGTAAAGACAGAGGAGGGGGTAAAGCTCGGCGAAATTGACGAGGAATTTGTCTATGAGTCGCGCAAGGGCGACCGTTTTATCCTTGGTTCTTTTGCATGGAAAATAACAAATATCAGCAGGGATACGGTTACCGTGACACAGGCTCCGGTGGAAGGGGCGAGACTTCCTTTCTGGAAAGGTGAAATCAAAGGGCGTGACAAGCGGACGGGAGAGGCGTTCGGGCATATGTTCCGCACGCTTGAGCTTGCACATGAGGATGGGAAGCTTTCGGACGCGCTGCGGGATTTGGGGCTTGACGAGACTGCGGTATCGCTTGCCGGCGGATATCTGGAACGGCAGATAAAGACGGTGGGAAGTCTGCCCAACGACAGGACGATTATCGTGGAGCACTTCAGGGACTCCATGGGCAGCAGCCAGCTGATGTTTCATTCCGTGTTTGGCAGGCGCATCAATGCACCGCTTTCCCTTCTCGCGGCGGAGGCGGCAAGGCAGCAGCTTGGAATCGAGGTCGGCTGTGTGGACGAGGAGGATGGATTCCTGCTGTATTCTTATGGGAACGGAACGCTGCCGGAGGGAATCCTGCATCAGATAAATCCTGACACGTGTGTCAGAAATATGGAGATTATCCTGCCAACCGCACCTGTGTTTAACATGGCATTTCGATATAACTGCGGCCGTGCGCTGATGATGGGAGTACGCGGCAACAGCCGTCAGCCGCTTTGGAAACAGCGGCTTAAGAGTGCGGAGCTGCTGGAGCAGGTCGTGCGTGAAACAGGGCATCCCTTGATCAGGGAGACAAGGCGTGAATGCATGCGCGGATTTTGGGACGCCGATGGCGTGAAAGAGCTGTTGGATGATATACGTTCCGGCGCAGTGGAAGTGCGCGAAGTTTACACGGAGCTTCCGTCCCCTATGTCCCTTCCATTACAGTGGGGGCAGGAGGCGGCAGTCATGTACGACTATGCGCCCACACCCCGCAAAATTCATATGGCAGTGGAGGAAGCGCTAAGTCAGGCGCTAAAATCGGATAAGGAGCTGATACAGCCGGGGCGGCAGGAACTTGTGCAGGTTCAGGAAAGGACTACCTTGCCCAAAGATGAAAAACAGCTGCATTCGCTGCTGATGACAGAGGGAGACATGGCAGCAGGGGATTTGGAAATTCCGGTTGAGTGGCTGGAACTGCTGGCGCAGCAGGGTCGGGTTGTATACCTTGAGCAAGGATTGTGGATTGCGGCAGAGGAGACAGAGCGCTATGCCGCGGCACTGGGACAACCCGAGACAGAACAGCCGGAGGGTGCCGCTGACAGGGAGGAGCAGTGCCGCATTGTCAGGCGCATGCTACGCTACCGAGGCGGTGCGGATATAACCCAGACTGCGGAACGCTATGGATGGGATGTACAGACTGCCGAGGATATATTGGAGAAACTGTACCAGCGAGGGGAGACAGTAAAAGAGGACGGTAAATATTATCATGCGGAATTATACCGGCGCGCCGTAATCAGAACATTGAAAAACAGGCGTGAGGAAGTACAGACTTGTCCGTCAGAAGCGTATGCGGCGCTTTTGCTGTCCCGCATGGAGACGAGCGCACCGACGGAAGAAGGTCTGCGCAGCCTGCTGAAGCGCTATGCCGGCATGACGCTGCCTGCGCCGCATTGGGAGGGAATTTTGTTTCCGCGATGGGTGAACAATTACCGCACGGCAAAGCTGGACGCCTATCTTGCCGAAGGGGAGCTGTTCTGGCATATGGAGGGCAAAGGCGGACTGCGTTTTGACTATCAGGAAGAAATAGACTGGGACGCAGTGCCCGCAGAAAATAGTCTTTCCGAGAAAGAGCAGCTTCTGTACCTGACACTGCAAAGACGCGGCGCCAGCTTTATGCAGTCCTTCAATAGCCTGTTTGGCAGCGAGTCGCCCTACGAGACATTGATGTCCCTGTTGGAAAAGGGACTGGTCTATGCGGACAGCTTTGTTCCGGTGCGCCAGTGGCTGGACAGGGAAAAAACCAGAAAGTCGTCAGTAAGGCAGCGTGTAAATGTGCGTGTAAAGGCGCTGCAGGCAGGGAGATGGGATGTGGTGAAACCGCTAAGAGAGCAGTCGGGCGAAGAAGCGATAAAGGCAAGGCTTGAGAGATGCTTTGACCGCAGCCATATTGTCTGCAGGGAGACCGCCTTGTCAAGTGGCATTTCGTGGCAGGAAGCACTGTCCGTACTGCGTATGTGGGAGTACACAGGGCAGGTGCGCCGCGGATATTTTGTGCGGGGATTGTCCGGCGCACAGTTCATTCGGGACAGGGATTATGCATCAGTTATAAGAAATCTCGCGAAACCAGAGAAAAAGATAATCTGGGTCAATGCCGCAGATCCGGTACAGTGCTGGGGGAAGATATTACCCCACAAGGAAGGGCATGGTTTTCTCAATGTGCCGGGGAGCGTTGTAGCCTGCTATGGGGGGATGCCCATTGCGGTTATGGAACGGCAGGGAAACACGCTGCGCATGCTGGATGAAAAAGCGGATGACGAAAAACTGCTGGAGGAGTGCCTCACAATCTTTGCGGAAAATTATAGGAAAGCAAAGCTATACCCTGACAACAAGCGTATTGTCGTCAAAAAATATCCGGATTTTGCAAAAGACGCGCTGACGCGTGCCGGTTTTTTTCGGGAAATGCAGGATTATGTTATATATAGATAGTAAACAGAAAAAACATGTGCTATACTGTTGTGAGGAACGATAAAGAAATAATTCAATGTTATTTCTTTGCGGTTCGGAGACGAAGCTTGTGAGGAGAAGGCATATGAGGATTGTGGTCTGTGATGACAGCAAGGATGACTTGGCGGAGATAGAGGGGCTGCTTGAAAAATATAAGGAAAACAACGCGGATGCAGCATTTGATGTAATGCAGTTTTCCGATTCCTCGGCATTATACCAAAAGATACAGGAGGAAAGGCTGGGGGATATTTACATACTGGACATGATAATGACGGACAAGACAGGCATTGACATCGGCAGCCTGATTCGGAGCACAGACCAAAGAAGCGTCATCATTTATATCACTTCTTCCGACGACTATGCGCTGGAAGCTTACGGGGTACACGCCGTGCGCTATCTGCTCAAGCCGGTCAGGGAGGAACTGTTTTTTGAGGCGTTAGACTATGCGGTGTCGGATGCCGCAAAGACAACAAAAGATGCGGAGTATCAGGTGAAAACAAAAGAAGGGATTGTATCGCTGCCCTATTCCAGAATTGCATACATTGAAAACTATTCCAGAATTCTCAATATATGGCTGGAAGACGGAAAAATTGTCAAGAGCATCTTCATCCGAAAATCTTTTGACGAGGAAGTCAGGGAAATTTCCAAGGACAGGAATTTCATGCAGGTACATAAATCGTTTCTTGTGAACTGGAATTATGTAGATAGGCTTTCATCAGGCAGCATCACTATGAAAAGCGGCAGAAGAATCCCTGTCAGCAGGGCAAGGGCGGCAGATGTGAAAAGAGAATATCTCATGTTTGTCTCAAAGCAGTACAGACAGGGGGACGGCGGGAAATGAATTACAAAAATGTATCATACACAATCAGCCATATTTTCGTGATGCTGTTCATATATATTTTTATTGCACACCGCTATTCGACGAAGAAAACTGCAGGAATCTGTATTGGCTCATTTCTTGCAATAACGATTCCGAATGTTCTGAAGCTGAATTTTTTTCCGAACAGCAGGCTGTGCTATTTGCTGGTGACCGTTTATCAGATAGCCCTGACACAGCTGACAGGAATTTTCATCTCAAAATGGCGGAACAGCAAAGCGCTGTTTATAGGGCTGAGCGGCTCCAATTACGTGATAGCCGGAAGCATTATGGCAGCCATCCTGCATATCTATACGGGGAATTTGTATTTGTGCATAACAGGATGTATTGTGACACATGTGTTGATTCTGTATGTTCTATACACAAAAATTCGAAACATTGCGCTTGACTATCAGGGAGAGACGATGCAAAGCTGGTGGAAACTCTGCCTGATTCCCGTGTTTTTTTACTGTGGATTTTCGTGCCTTACGTTTTTTCCATATACCTTGGATAACAATCCGCAGAATATTCCCGGCGTGGTCATGTTCATCATAACGATGTTTGTATCATATGTGGTTGTAATGCGGTATGTGTCAACCGAAACACAGCGGACAGACCTTTGCTGGCAGAACACGATTTTTGAGACGTATATCAAAAATTTGGAAAACCAGTATTATCTGGTTGAGCAATCCGAGAAGAACCTGCGGATTTTGCGCCATGATATGCGCCACTACTCCGGCATGATAGATGCGCTGCTGGATCAGGGGGCATATCAGGAAATTAAGAAGGTTACGGAGCATATCAACACCGTTACGGATGGCAATAAAGTGACAAGGTATTGCAGTAACATGATTGTCAACACGATGTTATCCTGTATGATGCAGAAGGCATCCGCGCTGAATGTCGAGGTGCACAGGGATATTGTTGTTGATGAGAAAATTCTGGTTAACAGTTACGAGTTTGCCATGGTTGTCGCGAATCTGCTTGAAAATGCAATTGACTGTGTAAAGGACTTTGCGCAGTGCAGAAAATATGTGGATGTAAAAATTCACTGCGAGGCAGATCATCTGCTCATTCACATGAAAAATGAATATAGGGAAGACATTATCTTTGACGCGCAGACAGGTCTGCCGAAAAGCCGGAAAGGAAAAAACCATGGACTTGGCATGCAGAGCGTACAGGCTTTTGCGGATAAAATAGGGGGCAACATAGGATGCTACTGCGAGGAGGGCATATTCCAGATTATGCTGTTTGCGAAATTGTGAAAGAAAAGTATTTTTTGCGCAGAAATGGAAAGCTAATTTCTGAAAATCGCATGTTATAATAGGGGTGGGACTGGCGAAAGCCCCCTTCTAACCATCCTTGGAAGAATGCCTGTCTTGGGCATTCTTCTTTTTATGCGCAGCCCCGTGCAGAGGAACTAAACCGCAAAGCGGCGCACGGGGCGCGCGGCGAGTAGTGGAGAAGGTCTTTCCCCTACTCGATTGCGCATACTCATACAGGAAAAACGTTTCACATTCAATTGCACATGGTATCAGAGGAGGAAATTCTATGCAGAAAATATTTATTAAGCATACAATTGCCATTTTGACGGCATCCATTTTCCTGATCCTTTTTATCAATTATTTATTTAGCCGGCATATGCTGGAAAATCAGCAGCTGACTACGTTTGATATTAAAATAGAACAAATTATACATACCCTTGAAAGTAATCAGGCGGAGCTGGAGATGATGAACGAGAATCTGAACGAGGACTATCTGACCAGGGCAAAAGCGGCAGCCTATGTGCTGGACAGGGAGGAGGAGTCCGAGATGGACGTGGCGCAGATGCAGTATCTGGCAAAGCTGCTCAACGTCGACGAGGTTCATTATATTGATGAAAATGGCATTATCGTGCTGGCATCTGTTTCCAAGTATATCGGCATGGATATGGCTGACCATGAGCAGACAAGTGCGTTTCTCGTCCTGCTGGATAACAAGGGCGAGGATGCGTACCTGATTCAGGACGTGCAGCCCAATGCGTCCGAGGGTAAAATAATGCAGTACATTGGCGTGGCAAGGAAAGAGCATGGCGGCTTCGTACAGGTGGGCATCGAACCGAAACGCCTGATGGAAGCGCAGTCAAGAAATACATATGACTATATCTTTTCCCGTTTTCCGACAGACGAGCGGGAGGAGTTTTTTGTCGTTGACCGTGAGACAGGCGCTGTTCTGGGACATTCTGGCAGCATGGAACAAAGCTTTACAGAGGAATGCTATCAGCTTGACCAGCTGATGCAATGCAGGAACGGGGCATACAAAAAAGGAAAGGATGGCAGGCAGATGTATACGGTCAGCAGAATATATGAGAATGTGTTGATCTGTGCGGTGCTGCCAGAGGAAGTTCTGCTCCGGAAACTTTTTCACAATGCGGTTCGCATGTTGATTTATCTGCTGTGCGTGGAGCTTGCGGTTATCCTGCTTTTGGGCTACCTTGTCAGGCGCAAGGTGGTTGACGGCATACACCGCATCATAGAAAGCCTGTCAGCCATAACGGACGGCAATCTCGATACGACAGTGGATGTGGGTGGCAACCATGAGTTTGAAGAACTGAGCAAGGGAATCAATACCATGGTGAGAAGCATAATCAATATTTCCAACCGAACATCTGCCATCATTGATATGAGCGGGATTCCGCTTGCCGCATACGAGTACGAACGCGGTTCGGAGCATGTGTTCGCTACTTCGAGACTCGGGGAACTGCTGGATATTTCTAAGACTAGGGTTGCAGACCTCTGCCGCAGTGCGGAACGGTTCGACAAGTTTATCCAATGGATGACCAAGAACCCTATGGAAGGAGAAAGTGACGTCTACCGGATTAATGATTCGAAATATGTGCGCATCCACATGTCCGAGTCACCGCAGGGAAAGCTTGGCGTCATCACGGATGTCACTGCGGACATCGAGGAAAAGACCCAAATGCGGTACGAAAATACGCACGACCCGCTCACGGAACTGTACAAGTACGGCCATTTTCAGAAACTGGCGCAGGAACTTCTGCACAAGATGCCGGAAGGAACGGTCAGCGCGGTTGTCATGCTGGATCTGGATTATTTCAAGGGAATCAACGATGCCTTTGGGCATGATGTCGGTGACAAATACCTTCAGGGATTTGCGGCTGTCATGCGCGCGATGCCGGCGGAACATTTTCTGACATCCAGACGCTCGGGGGATGAATTCTGCATGATGATTTACAACTGTGCGGACAGAAACGAGGTCGCCGCATATCTGGATCGGTTTTATGAAACGCTTGCAGAAAATCCGGTTGCCATGTCCGAATCGCTGACCCGAAGGATAAGCGCGTCCGCAGGCTATGCCTGCACATCGGACGCCAACGCGGATGTGGCGCAGCTGTTAAGACGCGCGGACGAAGCGCTTTACGAGACAAAAAATAAGATAAAAGGAACCTATGGAGCGTACAACGACTGAAAATGTGACTGTTACCCGATGCACGCTAATTTATAAGGGAAAGGATTGTATTTTTCGGACAGATAAAATATAATACAGATAAGACTAACAGGAGGAAACATCTCTAATGGAACATCTTATCACCGAACTATCCGATTGATGAGTAGTCGGATAAAAATAGAAAAGGAGGTGGCAAGATGCAGGAACATATCAACAAAAAGCCAGAAACCAGTCTGAAAAAGACGGACAGGGCACAGGCAAAGGGAAACAGAACCGGCATGCCCGATTATATCAAGAACGGTATGGAATCCCTGTCCGGATATTCGATGGATAATGTGCGCGTACACTACAACTCTGACAGACCATCGCGCTTTCAGGCATTGGCATACACACAGGGAACAGATATCCATATCGCTCCGGGACAGGAAAAACACTTGCCACATGAAGCATGGCATGTTGTCCAGCAGATGCAGGGGAGGGTCCGTCCGACATCAGGCATGAACGGGCAAAGCCTGAATGATGACACCGCACTGGAACATGAGGCGGATGTCATGGGGAGTAAACTTAGAAGGAAATAGAGAAAAATGTACAGAAGAAGCAAAATGCTGCTGGCAGCGTCGCTTGCAGTTGTGCTGACAGCGCCAAACTGTGGGATGACAGTATCAGCAGCAAAAAATAATACGGATATAAGCATTCAAAAGGAAAATACACAATACATCATCGACCCAAACGGTGCCGGTGATTTTCTTACGATTCAGGAGGGCGTTGACCATGCGTCCGACGGAGACACACTGCTCCTCTTTCCGGGAATCTACACGGAACCGGTTCGCGTCATGAACAAGGAGCTAAACATAATCGGCGTAAGTAAAGACTTGTGCATACTAAAGTATGATACGATATCCTATCGGGAAGCGCCGCTTACCATAGCGGCCGGAAACGTTTCCAACATCACAATTTATGGAATAAAGAGCAATGTAGTTCCGGAAGCGCTCACCGAGGAGGAAATCGCACAAATCAATGCAGAGCTGGTCGGTGACAGCTGGGACAGGCAGAAAAATTACACGGGCTATGCCGTCCATGTTGACCAGAACTACCTGTATGGCAGAAGTTTAAGCTTTGACAACTGCCGCATTGTATCTGAAAACAGCCACTGTGCAGGTATTGGAAGCCGCGGCAGGAGTACAATATCCTTTGAAAATTGCGAGCTGGTTTCTCTGGGGAGCGGAAGCTGCCTGTATCTGCATGATCCTACTTCGCCTGAAGTCAGCGGAGAGACGTCGCTGACTCTTCGAAACTGTCAGATGACAAGCTACCTGTGCCCTTATGTGATGACCTTGCAGTCATTACTGCCTGAACATAACACTACAAAACTGACCTTTCAGAACACACAAATTCGCGCCGTTGCATACGCGGAGGATGACAGCTATGTGCCAATGAATGTGAATTCCGGTCTGGATGTGGAAACGCTGTCGCAGCTTGAACAGGCGGGGGGATTATACATGGCTGGCATGGGCGGTTTGGCAGTTGAACTGGTGCATGTCGCGCAGCAGGAAGATGCCATATTATATATGGAAGAATTAGAGACAGCTCAGGACAGCGGAAATGTGTCAAGGCTGATGGAGATAAAACTACCGGAAGGAATTACCTATCTGGGAGAGATGGACAAGGATGCGGCGGGCAGTCTCAAGCATCAGGTGATAGCCATTTACAATAGAAGCAATCAGGCCGGATTCGGATGGTGCGGGCTTGACAATGCATACCTGACACCGGACAGTTTTGGAAACACCCTGCCGGAAATGAACGCCGCGGAAGGAACCATCAGTATTCCGCATACTGTGACTGTCGTTTCAGCCGGTTTTCCCGCATGATTCCGTTGATGTATTTATAGTATTCATACTTGCTGATGCGAAGCCGCTCCCCTGTTGTCAGAAATACATAGTCGCGGTTGTAGCCCGAGATATATTTTGCGTTGACAAGATAAGATTTGTGGATGCGCAGAAAGTGGCAGTCTTTCTTTCCGATAAGCCCCTCCACGATATCGAGCTTCTGGTAAAAAGTGTCACGGCGCTCCGCGGAGACGACATGGGTGCGCCTGCCCTCGGATGCAAAATACTGGATATTGTCAATAGGGATATGGATGTAGTCCGGACGGACATAATAAGAAAAAGAATTTTTGTCATCAAGGAAGGTTTCGTAGGCGAGCACGGCATATGACCAGATTTGTCTGCGGCTTTTGTCAGGAAGGATATACATTGGCTCAAGTAAGATGTCTTCTATGGGCGGGCGGTAATCATGACTGTGTGTCGTGATGGAGACAAGCTTTTTGTTTTGGCGCTTGGCATTCATGACGACCTTGCGCATCAGCCCGTTTTCAGCCTGTATATCATAAAAGAGAACATCGGGGCAGTTGCAGCTGATGCACCGCTGCAGCTCGCAGGCACTGCGGTAGCACATTACTGCTACAATAATCCCTTTTTGGTTAAAACATTTTAAAACCTCGTCTCTGACAAAATTTCGTATTTCATCGTGCTCATAACAAAAAGCAAAATTAATCATGTCACATAACTCCTTAGCAAATTCATGTTATTTATCGTTTTCCTGCGCCGGCTGCATATTAAACAATATACATTGCAGAAGTACGGCGAGACATAGGAAATTGGTACCGATTCAGATAGTTTTTTGAAAAGCGGAAAACCAACATATTTCAAAATTTTCGGAATATATATGTTACTACACAGGAAACAATTTGGGAGCTACGCCATGACCAGAATCTCCAATATGCTCATACCAGCGCTGATTTTTTATATTGTTGCCATGGGACTTTCGCAGAAAAAAGACATTTACGCCTGCTTTACAAAAGGTGCGAAGGACGGTATGAAAACCGTAGTCGGTATTGTGCCGACCCTTATCGGGCTGATGATATCGGTGGGGGTGCTTCGGGCGTCCGGATTCCTCGAGGCAGCCGGCAGCCTGATTGGGCATGTCATCTCGAACTTTGCCGCAGGGTTCCCGAATGAAATTATATCACTGTTTGTGGTAAAGCTTTTTTCCGCGTCGGCAGCAACCGGACTTGCGCTTGATATTTTTAAAGAGTACGGTACGGATTCCTTCGCGGGGATGACGACCTCGCTCGCACTCGCGAGTACGGAGACTGTTTTTTATACCATGTCGGTATATTTCATGGCGGCAAGGGTGACAAAGACAAGATGGACGCTTGCCGGAGCGCTTTTGTCGACGGCATCCGGTCTGGCTGCAAGCCTGGTGCTTGCGGCAATTTTAACATAACAATCCGATTGGCTTGATGCGCGTAACAGGAAGCCGAAGACTGAACTGTTACGATGGAACAATAAAAGTTGGCGAATTTGTTGATAAATTGTCAGATAAGATTTATAATTGTAGATATTATTTAAAAACAAAGGTAGTTAATGTCATGAATAAAATATTGATTGTCGATAAAGATTTTGCACTTGCGGAACAGATGTGCGAAATACTTACCGATATAGAGACCAGTGCAGAGGCATGCGGAACGCTTGCGTCAGCCGAAGAGCTGCTGGGGGAAGACGCCTATCAGGTAATCATCATTGATCCGGAGCTTCCGGACGGCGACGGATATGAGCTGGTGTATGATCTGGGGCTTGGCAACTATGTGTCCGTGGATGCTGCAATTATATTGATTATGGGCAATGACAGAAAGCCGGATATGCTGGTTCTTGGCGAACAGGGAATTACGGATTATATCACGAAACCATTTAACCTAGCGGTAATGAAAGCAAAGGTCTGCTCACAGTTCCAGAGCAGACAGAAGGATTTTGCGCTGAAGGCAAGCAGGCGTTTTGAGGCGATTGGCGCAGGCACAAGAAGCAGTATTGCGGGGGAACATTTGGTTACCATAGACGATTATACGTTTAATTTTGATGCCGGAGAGTACAGCGTATGCGGAAAAAAAGTAAAACTAAATCGTCTGGAACAGTGCCTTTTGCGCAATCTGGTCGAAAATAAAGGCATCGTGCTCAAGCGCAAAGCGCTGATGGACAAGCTGATATCGGAAAGTAAGCTGTATATTGACGAAAGCATGCTCGAAAAGGCAGTGAGGGGGCTTCGCGAGCGTCTGAATGCACGCAGATATATTAAGACTGTATATGGGATAGGCTACATATGGATTGACGTGGAGGACAAAAAGGGTTAAGGGAGGAGAGATGCAATGAAAGACCGGCTGCGGGATAGGCTGAAAAATTTTGATTTGCATTTTGCGATGAAGCTGGGGTGCTACGCTTTTTTTATTGCTGTATTTGTCATTACAGTGTGGATTTGTGTAGACTCTCCGGTGCAGCACCATTTTAAAAACATAAGAAAAAATGATGTGTGGTTCGGAGAGGGCTGGCATGATACTGCCACAGGGGAAAAAGTTACGGCGGTATCACAGCATTACCTCAGAATTCCGCTGGAGGAAGGACATGCATCCATAACAAAAACACTGGATTTTACACCACTGCCGGAGGAGTACCTGTGCTTTCGGGTGCGCGCCCTTGACACGGTGATGTATGTAAATGGGGAGGTGTGGTATGAAAAACATTTTTCGGAAAAATACCGCTCACACAGCAGGCGGATGTACCTGCTGCATCAGGTGTCTGCCGATGGTATGAAGGCGGGAGACACCATTACGCTTGAACTGCATGTGGAGTCGGGCGAAGACCATGCAATGTTTCAGTTTCCGGCAATGGGGGATCGCTATGCGCTGGTCGCATATATACTGCGAAAAGCAAAAAACAGTCTGGGGATTTGCTTGGTTGCCATGCTTATTATGATGCTGACGCTGATAGCCAGCCATTCCGAAATCCTCGTGGACAAGGAACAGGACGTGAAATCGCTGCGGTGGCTGACGGTTTTTCTGGCAGCGTCCGTGGTATATCTTGGCACGGACTGCGGGGTTATGGAGATTTTGATAGAGCGTACCTCCATTGTGAGCTGGTTTAACAGTCTGTCGCTCATCACACTGCCCATACCTTTTATTATGTTTACGAAGTATGCATTTTTTCCGGGGCACAGACGTTATGATTTGCTTGCCTTACTCGATTTCATGACCGCAATGGCTAGTGTCGCAATGTTTGTGTTTTTTGCGTACAATATGTCCAACTTTTACATTTTGATACATACGCTTATAGCGTTTGGTATTGTAGCGTGCATTTTAAGTTTTTATCAGGAAAAGCTGGTGCCGTCGTTTGAAGTGTCTCTGGGGTTTGCGGCGATTATAATAACCGTGTCCGCGAGCGTGGCGCTTTACTGGAAAGAACTCGTATACCCATCGTCTGTCGTATTTGGTTACGGACTGCTGGTTTTCAGCATCTGTATGCTGATATGGATTATCCGCAGACGCTATGAGTGGAATCGTATGCGGGAAGAGGCGAATCGCGTCATGATGGAGCGGGACAAAGTGGCGGCACAGGAGGCGAGCGAGCAGAAAAGCCGTTTTCTCTCGAGCATGTCGCATGAGATACGCACGCCGCTCAATGCCATACTCGGACTCAACGAGCTGATTATGCATGAGAGCAGCGACGGAAAAATCAAAAAATACGCTGCCGACATCCAGAGTGCAGGCAGAACGCTTCTGGCGCTGATTAACGACATTCTGGATTTTTCCAAGATAGAGACAGGGAAAATGGACATTGTTTTATCGGATTATTCCCTGTCCGCGGTACTAAGCGATATTGTGGTTATGATACAGGAGCGGATTGGCAAGGCGGGACTTGAATTGCGGCTTGACATTGACAGCACACTGCCCGACGTGCTTCACGGAGACGAGGTACGGATAAAGCAGATTATTGTGAACATCATGACAAATGCCGTCAAATATACGAAAGAAGGCTGGATAGAGCTTGTTGTCAGGAAACAGAGTACTTCCGATTATTTTGACGAGGAAAACATCATGCTCGACATCCGGGTGTCAGATACTGGTGTGGGTATCAAGGAGGAAGACCAGTCAAAGCTGTTTGTCGAATTTGAACGGCTTGACCGGCTGAAGAACAGAAGCATTGAGGGAACCGGGCTTGGCCTTAGCATCACGTCACGCCTAATCGGCCTTATGAACGGAAAAATCAGTGTAGAGAGTACTTACGGAAAAGGTTCGACATTCAAGGTACTTATTCCGCAGAGAGTTGTGTCGGATACGCCCGTCGGCGACTATCGGAAGCGCTTTGAGGGGGCAGACAGCGCGGCGGACGGGGAAACCCTTGATACCATGCGCTTTCCGGACAAAAAGGTATTCGTGGTGGATGACAATGAGATGAATCTCGAGGTGATTGCCTCCATACTGGAAATGCTGGAGATACAGGTAGAACGTGCCAATGGCGGACAGCCTGCCAAGGAGCGGCTCGACCGGGAAAAATATGATCTGATACTGACTGACGACATGATGCCTGAGATAAGCGGGACAGAATTGATGCAGTATCTTCATGCGAATGCGGAAAGCGTCAGCCACGACACGCCGATTGTAGTGCTGACTGCAAACGCCATTGCAGGAGCCCGCGAAGAGTACATCGGAAAAGGGTTTGACGATTACATGACAAAACCGATTGATGTGGACGTTTTGCAGAAAATACTAATGAAATACTTAAAATAGCCCTTTTTTTCGTTTAAATAGACGGTTTTTTAATAATTTGAAAATTTTTTATTAAAAATTATTGACTTTTTCTTTGAAAAAAAGGACAATAGTACATGATTTAAGTCATAAATGGTTATTTTTCATTTTGTATAGTTTGCTGTGCCTTTGGGGAAAATCAGACTGCGCAGGGTATTCTGTCCAAAAGCTGGTGCATAAAACGGTTCATTTTACGGAGGGATTGACGTGTTAAAGAAAGAAGTAATGGTAAAGGAAATTGAGAAAAAATATGATCATCCACTGGCGGAGATTGTGCAGATAGCAAGCCAGTACAAGAGCGAGATTCTCCTGGAATACGACAAGTACAGGATAAACGCGAAGAGCATTATGGGAATTATCGCATTTAACCCTTCCGAAGGAATGAACGTGACAATCGCTGCCGATGGCAAAGACGAGGGTGAGGCAGTGGATGCGCTTGAAAGATTTTTTATTTGTGAATAATTTGGGATATGAGAACACAGACTTGTTTAAGAGTCTGTGTTTTCGTTATGAGCTTTTTGTAACAGTCCGGCCTTCTTCAGGGAATAATGTTTTTCAAATTTTACATTTCTGAAATTATATGCTATACTATACCAAATACTGTTCAAATGGCAGTCGTTCAGTCCGGACGGAGTACTGGTACGTTTTGGGTGGTTTGTCGCAGAATTATTCTGAGAGTGCTGTTTCGCCGGAGTCGGACTGCTGCTTAAAATACGATATGGAAGGGAAGGTTCGCATTGGAGCTCGGACAGAGGACAGGGAGAAATGTGATTAAGCCTGTGAGAATTGCTGTGAGGCCGGCATACCGCGTCGAATGGGACGATGCCATGGCGCTTGCATGGCGCACGTTCATGCAGTTTGAGGCGAAGGATTACACACCCGAAGGGATTGAGAGTTTTCAGGATTTCATAACGGACACGGTTCTTTACCGCATGTTTCTGATGGGGGCGTACCAGCTTTTCGGAGCCTATGACAACGGGATAATGGTGGGCATGATCAGCCTGCGGAACGAGACACACATATCCCTGCTCTTTGTGGATAAGAAATACCACAAAATGGGAATCGGAAGAAAGCTGATTGACTATGTGTGCGATTATGTCCGCACGGAGGAAGGGCACGGCAGGATAACGGTCAATGCGGCGCCCTATGCAGTCGGATTCTACCACCATGTCGGTTTTGCGGACACAGGCACGGAACAGACAAGGGAAGGTGTGCGTTACACCCCCATGGAACGAAATATCAAAGCGTAAGAGTACGATAATGGAGGATGAATATGGCAGTAGAATATATTACAAGTAGAAATATGGCAGACTTAATATATGAGACGATCAGGCTGATGAACAAGCCTGTATCTCATCACTGTATGCGCGTGAGCTATATCATGTCCAAGATGCTGGAGACAAAAGGGACATACGAAAAATATGAGATTGCGGACTTTATGGTGCTTGCACTGCTGCATGACATCGGTGCGTTCAAGACCGATGATGTGCGCAAGCAGCTTACATATGAGGCAAAAAAACCGCTTCCACATACCGTATATGGGTATCTTTTCCTGAAATACCTCTCGCCGCTTGACGAACAGTCCAAAATCGTACTGTACCACCACACGGATTACAGTAAGACAAAGGACATGGACTACAGGTACCGGTTTGAGCTGGAAGTCCTGAAGGTTGCGGAGATGGCGGACATTTGGCAGCGGTCACTCGGCGTGGAATTTGAGACTTCCCTGATATCCAAGTATTCCGGAACGAGATTTGATCCGAATGTGTGTACGCTTCTGGAAGAAACGAATGAGAAATTTGATATATTTGAAAAAATCAGAGACCACACATACAGGGAGGAGTACAGGCGGAGCATGGACTATATCCTGCTCTCGGATGATGAGAAAGAAAAATACCTCAAAATGCTGATGTACTGTACCGGGTTAAAGGATGAGCAGTCTGTATCGGAGACCGTTGCCACCATGTATGTGTGCCGTGAGCTTGGCAGGCAGCTCAAGCTGAGCGAGCTGGATAAGAACGAGGTGTACTATGCGGCACTGCTTCACGACATCGGCATGCTTGCACTTCCGACAGAACTCTTGAATGCACCGCGGGCATTCAGCGACGAGGAAAAGAACCTGATAAAGACGCATGTGGAGATTATGGAGAAGACATTGGAGAACAAGCTCTCCGCCAAGATTATAGCCATTGCGGCCGCACACCATGAGCGCTTTGACGGGAACGGATATCCAAAGGCGCTGAAGGCGAGCGTGATGGGGAAGAAGGAGGCAATCCTCCAGATATCGGAACATGTCGTGAATTCAATGGAAAGTAAGCCGTACAGGGCGGCGCACACGAAAGAGGAAATTATCAATGACCTCAACAACGGTATTATATCCGGAAAATATGAGGCAATCGTGGCGGACACGTTCCTGAAAAATTATGATGAAATTATGGATAAGGCAAAACAGAGGGCGGAGACAGCGCTGGTAACGCACCAGAAGCTTCTTCGAAACTATAACCAGGTATACACGAGTCTTGTATAGGGATAAGGAGAGCTAGATAATGTTTAAACTTGACAGCCCGTTGATGAATTTTTTGAACAAGGTTGCGGATATCATGATACTGAATGTGATGTTCATGGTTTTCTGCATTCCGGTTTTTACGGTAGGCGCCTCGTTCTCGGCGGCATATTACATGGGATTTAAGATGGTTAAGAATGAGGAAACTTATATTGTAAAAGGCTTTTGGAAAGCGTTTCGGGAGAATTTCAGGCAGGCGACTGCGATATGGATGATTGTGCTTGTGATACTGGCTGTCCTGATGGTTGACTATCGCATTATTGCCTACTCCGGCATACAGTTTGCACAGTGGATACAGATTGGCGTGGTGACCGTGACGGTGGTTCTTCTGATGGGGCTGGTGTTCGTTTTCCCGCTGCAGGCACGGTTTGTCAATCCGGTAAAAAATACGATTAAAAATGCGTTTTTAATGGCACTGTCGCATCTTCCGACGGCATTTGTGCTGGTTGCGATTTACGCGCTGCCGGTTATCGTGTTTTACTTTGTGCCGCAGATACTGCCGGTCATTATTCTGATGTCGTTTGGCGTGGTGATATACGCGAAATCGTTTCTGCTTCTGCGGGTGTTCAAAAAGTATGAGGACGCGCTTGTGGACAGGAGTCAGGAAACGCAGCCAGACAAGGCTGCAGATGATGGTATATTTGCCGAAAGCGACCGCATGGAACGCGGTGAGTATGGTATTGTTGCCGAAAAGGAAGCGTCCCAGAAAGTGTATCAAAACGGCAGGTTCGTCGAAATGTCTGAAAATCAGACAGATAAGGAGACGGAGGTGTAAAAAACACTTTTTTATTGGTCAAACTGTATAAAATAGTTTTTTAATATTAGTCAAATTGCTTACCATGCATAGTAAAACCTAGTACAGGTTATGCGCGGTAAGCAATTGTCACATAAGCCCATAAAAAACTTTGTGGATTTATGGCATAGCATTTTCACTGTTTTTATTTTATACTTATAACATGAAAAACAACTTGTTGAAAGGATGTCGTACACTTTCAACGTCAAAAAAATTAATTCGGGAGGCATTATAAAATGGCAAGTTTATCTTTGAAAAACGTATGTAAAGTATACCCTAATGGATTCGAGGCCGTTAAGAACTTTAACCTTGAGATTGCTGACAAGGAGTTCATTATCTTCGTTGGACCTTCAGGATGTGGTAAGTCTACTACACTCCGTATGGTTGCAGGTCTTGAAGACATTTCTTCCGGCGAGTTAAGGATTGGCGACAGACTGGTAAATGACGTTGAGCCTAAGGACAGAGATATCGCGATGGTATTCCAGAACTACGCTCTGTATCCGCATATGTCAGTATATGACAACATGGCTTTCGGTCTTAAATTAAGAAAAGTTCCTAAGAATGAAATTGATAAAATGGTTAAGGAAGCGGCTAAGATTCTTGACCTGACAGCACTCCTCGACAGAAAGCCGAAGGCTTTGTCAGGCGGACAGAGACAGCGTGTTGCCATGGGACGTGCTATTGTACGTAATCCGAAGGTATTCCTTATGGATGAGCCTCTTTCAAACTTGGATGCAAAGCTCCGTGTACAGATGCGTATTGAGATTGCAAAGCTTCACCAGAGACTCGGCACAACCATCATCTACGTTACGCATGACCAGACAGAGGCTATGACACTTGGTACACGTATCGTTGTTATGAAGGATGGCGTTGTTCAGCAGGTAGATACACCGCAGAACCTGTATGAGAAGCCGCAGAACCTGTTCGTAGCAGGATTCATGGGTTCTCCGCAGATGAACTTCATTGATGCCACTGTAGAAGTAAAGGGTGACACAGCATACTTAAAGGTTGCAGGACTTTCCATTCCACTTCCTCCCGCTAAGTCAAAGAAGCTTATCGAAGGCGGCTACAGCGGAAAGACTGTTACATTCGGTATCAGACCGGAAGACATCTATGATTCACAGATGATGGTAGAGGCAAAGTCTGAAAGTACATTTGAGACAACAATCCGTGTATACGAGCTGCTTGGTGCAGAAGTATTCCTGTATGCTGATTTGGCAGAGTTCCCTATCACGGCAAGAGTTGATCCCAGAACAACTGCAAGACCTGGCGATAAGGTTAAGTTTGCTATCGACATCGAGAAGATTCACGTATTCGATAAGGAAACAGAGAAGATTATTACAAACTAGTAATAGTCCTGGTTATATTTTTCATGAAAGATACCCGGGTGAAGAAATTCACTCGGGTTTTATCATCATAATGAACATGCAGGATTTCTATTCCTGCATTTATCGTGTGAAAAAGGTCATTTCGCACGATATACTTCAAAATGGAGGAGAGCATTGGCAAATGATTTCAAATCAGGTAATTCAGACGAGCATAGATGAGTTGAAGGTTATAACAAAAATTGATTTGTGCGTTATTGACATGGAGGGGCTTACCGTTGCCGCCACTTTTGACAGTAAGGACATATCACAGGAGCTGGTACGGAATTTTATAGATTCCCCCGCGGACAGCCAGATCATAGGCGGGTATCACATGCTGAAAATTCTTGAGGACGGCGAAGTGCTCTATGTGCTGATTGCAAAGGGCGCGGGTGCGGATGCATATATGATTGGAAAAGTGGCAGTCAGCCAGATTCAGAACCTTGTGATTGCCTACAAGGAGCATTTTGACAAAAACAACTTTTTCCAGAATCTGCTGCTGGATAACTTGCTTCTTGTCGATATCTACAATCGTGCGAAAAAACTCCATATCGAGTCGGAAGTTCCCAGAGTCGTATACCTTATTGAGGCACAGAATGACAAAGACAATATTTCGATGGAGATGCTGAAAAATATTTTTGGCGAGCAGCCGGGTTTTTACCTGACTGCAGTCGAGCAAAAAAATATTATCCTTATAAAGGATGTAAGCTCCATGGACGCTTATGACGAGGTTGAGCAGACTGCGCAGGTCATTGTGGACATGCTGGGTTCTGAGGCAATGCTGATTGCAAAAGTATCCTACGGAACGATTGTCGCGGAACTTAAGGAGGTATCAAAATCCTACAAGGAAGCAAAGATGGCGCGTGATGTCGGCATGATTTTCTACATGGAGAAGTCCATAGTGGCATACAACACGCTTGGAATCGGACGGCTCATATACCAGCTTCCGATTAACTTGTGCCGTATCTTTATGAAAGAAATCTTTGGCGACAACATTCCGGATGATTTGGACGACGAGATACTCACAACCGTCCAGAAGTTCTTTGACAACAACCTGAACGTGTCGGAGACTTCGCGACAACTTTATGTGCACAGGAATACGCTGGTGTACAGGATAGAGAAGCTGCACCAGTCAACTGGACTTGACATCAGGAAATTTGATGACGCCCTGACGTTCAAGATTGCGTTGATGGTTGTAAATTATATGAAATATATTGATTCACTCGAATAAAACAAAAAATCAAGCGGTAAACGCTTGATTTTTTGTTTTATTCTGGCATCTGATGCCGCGTGCTCCGCCTCTGTTGCGGCGTCTGTTTCCGGAGCGGCTTCGGAATCGGTCTCACTCTCAAAAGCGGTTGTGCTTTCCGATGACATTTCACTTTCGGAAACTGTCTCGGATGCATCCTCGCTCTCGGAAGAACTTTCGGAAACGGATTCGATTATGTATATAATAATGTAAACTTTTCAGAATGGTGCGTCTTGGTATAATCATGTTGGGCTGGACATACATTAGAGTAAGGAACCGTGCATGTCTATAAGGGGGGAGCGGTATGCAGTTTTTTTATATTGATTATATGAATGATGGAAAGAAAGAGCGCAATATCGGATTTCTGCGGGTAGAAAATGACGGCGTCAGCGTAGGGCTGCGGGGAGTGCCGCTGCAATGCGGGAACAGCTGCAGGGTATACGCCGTGAACGAGTATGAGGAGCGGATACTGATGGGGGAAATCACGGTCAGAAACGGGTATAGCATGGAGAAGCTAAAGTGGAATGACAAAGTGGATTTTGTCCACTGTATGAAAATAGAAATACCGCTTTACGGAAGCCGCAAGGGCGTCTGTGTTTTGAGGAACGACGCGCCGCAGGTGCGCAGTGTGGAAACGACGGCAGACTTGCCGCAGCATGCGCACGGTGTCGGGAAAGCAGCGTCCTGCGAGACAGGCATGGCAGCGGATTACGACAGAAAGGATGCGGCAGTCGGCAGCCACCTTCAGGACAATGTGGCGTGCGGGGATATCTATGAGGAGATACACGAGGATAAATGGCAGCAGCTTATGAAGATTTATCCGCAAGTACACATTTGTCCGGAGGCGCAGAGCATCGTAATCAGACCGAAAGACGCGGTGATACTGACCCGGCAGTACCACGAGCTGGCGACAAACTCCTTTGTGCTGCATGCCTACTACAATTACCGCCAGTTGCTGCTGTTCCGATATATCGAGCGGGGAGCGGCAAAGAGCGAGATGAAATATTATCTCGGCGTGCCCGGCGTTTATTATGAGCGGGAGCAGCGCATTGCGCAAATGTTTGGATTCGAGGGATTTGAGAACGGCGAGGCGCGGATGCAGCAGGACGCGGACAACAAAGTGTACAAGGGCTGTTTCGGGTACTACATGAAACGCGTAGAAATATAGGAACCGGCTCCTTTTCCGATGCCGCAGACAGGCATTCGCGCGAATCATTGCCATGCGTAACTTATGAGCAGTTCCTAAGCGCAACGGAGGGAATCAAAGGTCTGCAAAGGTCTGCAAAGGCGCGCAGTGTTTCCGCGGTATGCGCATGGTATCCGGAGCAGAGAACGCCTGCGCTGTCCACATACGACTGCAGGAAATACGCATTTGCGCCGGCTATCCATCTGGAAATTGAAAGCATGTCCTCCGCGCAGTGCAGCTCTTTTACAACTGTCGTGCGGAATTCATAAGGAATTTTTTGCTGGCTGAGGAGTGTGTGGACGGATTTGTTGACCGCCGATAGCCGGAAAGATTCCGCCGCACCGGAAAAACCGGAAGTGACGGCATATTTTTGCGGTGCGTTTTTGAGATCCATCGCGCAGTAGTCAATCAGTCCTGTATTTATCAGGGAAGCCAGCATATCCGGGTTTGTCCCGTTCGTGTCAAGCTTTACGAGATAACCCATTTTTTTGATGCGCCCAATAAAGTCCGGCAGATCGTCGTGCAGTGTCGGTTCGCCGCCAGTGATGCATACTCCCTCTAGCACGCTGCGCCTTTTGGCAAGAAAAGAAAAAATTTCTTCGTCCGTAAACGGTACAGCCTGCCCTGTCTTTAGCACAATATCCCTGTTATGGCAGAATGGGCAGCGAAAATTACAGCCGCCTGTAAAGAGGGCGGCGGCAACATGCCCCGGATAATCTAAGAGTGTGGTTTTGGTAAGGCCAAGTATCAGTATGGGAATCACCTCCGCTTTTTTGGTCATCGTTGGATTTTTAATGTTCTTATTCTACCACAGACACGCGGACAATTCCACAGGCTTTTTTGTCTGCGTAAAGGCAGCAGAAAACATTTGCATGGCACAAAAATAAATGCTATGATAAAGACGATTGAAGAAAGCGTAAATCAGGGTGGTTGTCATATGAAAAAGATTGTACTGATTGGTCCCGTATATCCATATAAAGGCGGCATCGCGCATTATACGAGCCTGATGTATCGGGCGCTGTCCAAAAAATATGATGTGGAACTGATTTCCTATAAAATGCAGTATCCCGGATTTCTGTTTCGAAAGGAGCAGAAGGATTACAGAAACGATATGTTCCGGATAAAGGAGGCGCAGTTTCTTATCCATACAGCAAATCCGCTCAATATTATCAGCACTGCGCGCAAAATCAAAAAAATGCATCCGGATCTGGTCATCATGCAGTGGTGGCATCCGTATTTTGCGCCCTGCTACCACATACTGGAGACGGCGCTTGGAAGAAAGATAAAGAAACTGTTTGTGTGCCACAATGTTTTTCCGCACGAACGTTTTCCGATGGACAGGCTTTTGACAAAGATGGTTTTAAAAAAAGCAGATTATTTTCTGGTACATTCGCAGAGCGACGGCGCGGATTTGCGGACAATCAAGCCGGACGCGCGCTACAGGCAGAATCCCCATCCGACATACAATGCGTTTCAAATCCGAAACATGACAAAAGCACAGGCAAGAGCAGAGCTGGAACGGCTTTCCGGCAAAAAAGACAGGAGCGGGAAGCTGCTGCTGTTTTTTGGCTTTGTGCGGGAATATAAGGGGTTAAAACATTTGATACAGGCAATGCCTGATATCAGGGAGCGGCTGGGCGGCGTCACCCTTTTGGTGGTGGGCGCCTTTGGCAGCGACAAGGAGGATTATTTGCACCTCATCGAGCAAAATCATGTGCAGGACTGCATCGAAGTGATAGACGGATACACACCGGATAACGAGGTGGAAGTCTATTTTTCCGCATGCGACATGGTGGTGCTTCCTTATGAGTCGGCGACGCAGAGCGGCATTGTCCAGATTGCATACGGCTTCCAAAAGCCGGTTATCGTGACCAATGTGGGCGGACTGCCCGATGTTGTGACGGATAACGGCACAGGCTATATTGTGGAGCCGCGAAATCCCCGGCAGCTTGCGGATGCGGTTGTCAGGTTTTATCAGGAGGACATGGAGGAAGCTTTCGTGGAAAAAGTAAAAAAAGAAGCAGACCGGTTCTCGTGGGACAGGCTGACAGAGAAGGTGGAGGAGCTGCTGCGTGATGAATGAGCCATTGGTTAGCATAATCATCCCCGTGTATAATGTCGAGAAATACTTGGCGCGCTGTGTGGACAGTGTGCTGGCGCAGACTTACGGGAATCTCGAAGTGGTATTGGTGGATGATGGCGCAACGGACAATTCGGGAGAACTCTGTGACAGGTACGCGCGGGAAGATGCGCGGGTCAAAACCGTTCACAAGGGCAACGGAGGGCTGTCGGACGCCAGAAATGCAGGAATGCAGGCGGCCTCCGGAGAGTACTATACTTTTGTAGATGGCGACGACTGGATAGCGCAGGACTATATCGCGTATCTCTGCAGCCTTATGCTCGAAAACCATGCACAGATATCCGTCTGCGGTTATCAAAAAGTGTATGAAATGGAGGAAAACAGTATCAGCAGTGCGGATTCTTCAGTTCGCGTATACGATGCCGGAGAAGGACTGCTTCATCTGCTGTACCAGAGAGGAATGATATCCGCTGCATGGGGCAGATTATTTCATGCGGCATTGTTTTCTGACATCTGTTTTCCAAAAGGAAAGCTGCATGAGGATGTCGCAGTCATGTACAGGCTGTTTGACAAAGCGGATAAAATTGTCTGCGGGGATGCAAAGAAGTATTTCTATTTCCAGCGCAGGGACAGTATCGTCAACGGGACGTTTGACAGACGGCGGATGGATTATATATCTTTTACGGGTGAGTGCATCTTATATATGGAAGAAAAGCATCCGGATTTGACAAAGGCTGCCATTTCCAGACATTTCAGTGCATGCTTTGACCTGCTGTTAAGCACGGGATTTGACAAAAAGAACCACGCGGACGCATACGGCAAAATTGTTCACGAGATTAAGAAATATAGGAAAGTGGTGCTGACTGATACACAGGCACGGCGAAAAAACCGCCTTGCGGCAGCCGGCGCCTGTCTTTCTATTCCGGCAGTGCAAAAGCTGAGCCGTTTTATCAGCCGTCCGTAAGGAATGAAACAGAGAGAACGCAGCCGCTCGGAACGGTAATGGCGTGACTGTGCGGGAATGAGGAACTGTAGTAAATAGTAAGGGAATCGGAACAATGGAAAAACAGGACGGAAAGGTAAGCGTCATAATACCGCTGTACAATGGGGAAAAGCACATAGAGGCGACAATAAAAAGCATACTGCATTCCGAATACAGGAATCTTGAAGTGCTGATTATCAATGACGGCTCCACAGACAACGGCCGTATGATTTGTGAGCGTCTTCGCAGGGCGGACAACAGAATAACGATATATGACAAGGAGAATGCGGGCACTGTTTCGGCAAGGAACTATGGGGTATCAAGGGCAAAAGGCGTATACCTGTGTTTCTGCGACCAGGATGACATTGTGGACGAAAAATGTTATGCAAAACAAGCAGAGCGGATGATGCTTGACCAGAGTGACATCTGCATGTGCAGCGTCGGGCGGAGCATTGACGGCAAACGCTCTGCCTTTGAGCTGTCGGATGACGCATGCTACGAAGGGGACGCGATTCTGGAGCAGCTTCTATATCCGCTTTTGTTTAACGGCTTTGAGCCGCCGGTAAAAATGGGCGCAAAAAACCGTTATCCCCATATCTGGTCCTGTATGTTCCGCATGGATTTCTGGAAAAAGTGCAACCTGAAATTCAGGGCATATGTAAATTTTGAGGATGACCTGCTCGTCAAGACGCAGGCGCTTGCAGCCGCAGGGCGCGTCAGCACAATCGCCCACATCGGATATTATTGGAGGGTTCATCTCGGCTCGGAGACATACGCCCACAAATATATTGCGCACCTTGCCGAAAAACAGCAGAATTGTTACGAGGACATGTACCAAAGCATCGCGGACAGAGTGCGCGACGCGCAGACACTTGAGCTGTTCAGGCATGCGGTATACTGCAGGCAGTACCTGGAGGCAATACACAATCTTGCAAGCCCCGAGAAGAAAAAAACGCGCAAGGCTATCAGGCAGTATTATGAGAAAAACATTTACAGCCGCAGCTTCGAGAACTGCATCACAGCCGCCCGAATGGTGAAAAAAGGGAAAATAAAACCCCGCATTATATTGCGGCTGCTGGCAGGAAAGCATACCATGATGAGCTACTATGCAGAAGTGATACTAGATTCCGTTCTTCTCCTCACACTCCGCTCGCAGACGCTGACGAAACTAGAGCGGAAACTTAAAGGGATTCGGATGTGACTGGCTTGACGGGAGGGGGGAGCATGGTGTGAAGCAGCGCTTGCATAAAGGGAGATATATCATGCTAATGGATACAAACACAAGAAATGATAAAAGGTGGATTTTCATAGTGCTATTGCTGTTTATAGGAAGCACGGCACTTAGAGGCGCACTGGGGGATTTCCCGAAAGCATTGCGGATTTATCCTGATGAACTAAGATATGTAAGCATTGCGAAAAGCCTTATCAATGGGCATGGCATTCAAATTCACAACATGGAAAGTGACTTTCAGAAAATTTTGTATAGTCTATGCATAATGCCCGCATTTTTGCTGGATTCCTCTGTTGGGCAGATTCGCCTAATCGGATATCTGAACAGTGTCATCGTATCAAGTTCGATCATTCCGGTATATTTGCTTTGCAAAAAAGCGTCATTGGACATTAAGTCAATGTCATGTATGCTGATTTTCTGGGCGACACTTCCGACCTTGCTCGTCAATATGTATTTCATGAGCGAAGTAATTTATTTGCCGCTCTCGCTTTGGGTTGTTTACTGTGCGTGGTGTGCCTTTGAGGCAGAGCGACCAGATCAAAAGATCCGTTTGAACGTTTTGCTGGGGATTTTATGCTATTTTGCGTATCTTTGTAAGGAAATTGCGATTTATTTCATTTTATCATATATCATAGTAAGTGCTGCGCGTATTTTTATGGGGCGGGCTGCGTGGAAAAAGGAAGCAATATGTTTGATATGTCTGACCGGAACGTTTGTACTCTGCTTTGTGGCGATGAAAATGACTCTTTTTTACGGAATGGGTAATTCATATACGGATTTCAATCTTTCCAATATCAAAGGGGTGGAGCTTATCCGGCATCCGGAAAAAATCAGATATTTATGTTATGCACTTGCGTATGACACGGCATTTGCGGTTCTTGCGTTAGGCGTATTTCCCGTTCTGCTTCCACTGGCGTTATTTGACAAAAACAAAAAAGAATCGTGGCTTTTTCTGTTCCTTTTCGTTGCGTTTGTGATTGGATGTGCTACAATCGCATATACGATTACCCTGCCGGAGGAGCTTGGCAAGAGATCCCCGAGACAGCATTTGCGTTATCTGGAGCCACTTGCGATTCCCTTTTACATTTTGATGATTCAACGTTTAAAACAGACCGCATTCAGCAGAACGCGTAAAAAGGTATTATTGGCGGCAATCGTATTATTCACCATGGTTTTTGTCATTTTAGGAGCGGGCGGCGGAAGCAGTCTCGTAGACAACAACATGCTGGTTTATTATGAATTCTTTGCCAGATTTATCTGCAAATCAGACAAGGTGCTGCTGTTTGTCCGACTGCTGATGGCAATGGTGCTTGCTGCAGGCTGCTGGATGCTTTGGAAAAACAAGGATACATTCCTGAAGTGGTTTGCCGTACTGTTTATCATGGTTAATTTTATCAGTAGTGCGGCAGGGTATTTTGCATCCGTTTACAGATATGCTGTAGATGAGAAGCTGAGGACACAGACGGCGCAGGCAAACGCGTTCCTCCAAACCCTTGAGGGCAATATACTTTTCATTACAGACGATGGGTGGGAGTCGGAGGACAGCAGACTGTTTGACACATATGTTGACAGGGACTTTTATGTTGCCGAGATTGATACAATAGCCGCGGACGGTTTTCTAAAGGATGCTGTTCTGGATTTGAAAACAGCGGCCATCCGTTGCAATTTTCCGTATAAGTACTATGATGATTTGTCACAAGTTGACTATTTGGTTGTCAAAACCGATTATGGAATCGGATTTTGGCAGGAGACAGTAGAGAAAGTGGCTGAATTTCCACTGGAAGGATACACGCTGTATAAGAACCGAAAGCCGGATGAGATCTGGTTTCAGAAATAATGGGTGGAGAGTTCTATCCGCCGGAGTTGGGAAACGTTTATCATAAGGGAAAGGAAGTGTGTACGTGGGCGGAAAAGTAGTAAACTTAGGCGAACAAAGATTTGACAGGATGATAGAGGGGGATAAATTCTATATTGACAAGACCGGATTCATCAGAGAGTGGTGGGAGTTCGGCTCCACCGTGACGCTCATCACCCGCCCGCGCAGATTTGGGAAAACCCTCAATATGAGTATGCTGGAATGTTTTTTCTCGACGAAATACGCAGGCAGGGGCGACCTGTTCGAGGGGCTTTCCATCTGGGAAGAGGAAGGAACAACGGGGGCGCATAAATACCGAGAGCTGCAGGGGACATTCCCGGTGATTTTCTTAAGCTTCGCCAATATAAAGGCAAAAAACTGTATAGATATGGAATATAAGATAACCAAGATAATTGCCGATTTGTATGACCAGAATAGCTTTTTGCTGGAAGGAGAGCTGCTAAGCGAGAATGAAAAAGCCTATTATAGAAGTATACAACCCGGAATAAGAGGTGCAATAGCAGCCGATACGATTCACTCAATGGCAAATTTCATGCAGCGTTATTACGGAAAGGACGTCATTATCCTCCTTGATGAGTATGATACGCCCATGCAGGAAGCATGGCTGTCAGGTTACTGGGACGAAGCGGTTTCCTTTTTACGGGGACTGTTCAACAGCACCTTTAAGACAAATCCCTACATTCACCGCGGCCTGATAACAGGAATCACAAGGATATCCAAGGAGTCCATCTTTTCAGACCTGAATAATCTGGATGTCATCACGACCACCTCCGACGAGTACGCAACAGCGTTTGGTTTTACGGAGGAGGAAGTATTTCAGGCGCTTGACGACGCGGGACTTGGCAGTGAAAAACAGGGCGTGAAGAAGTGGTATGACGGATTTACCTTCGGGGAGCATACGGATATCTACAATCCATGGTCAATCGCATCCTTTATCGGAAAGAAAGGAAAATATAACCCGTACTGGTCAAATACAAGCGGGAACGGGCTTACAAATTCCCTCATACAAAAGGGGGCGCCCAGCATCAAGCAGACAATGGAAGAACTTCTGAAAGGGAACAGCTTTGAAACCATGCTCGACGAACAGATTATATTCAGCCAGCTCGACGGCAGCGCCAGTGCGGTATGGAGCATGCTGCTTGCGGCAGGCTACCTGAAAGTGCAGAACCTCAGATACGTCGGGGAGCAAAAGAGGCCCGTCTATACACTGGCGCTCACCAACATGGAAGTCAGGATGCTGTTTGAGGACATGGTAAAAGGGTGGTTTGAGGGAAGTACGGAAATGTACTATAATGAGTTTATCAGTGCCCTTTTGAATGATAATGTCAGGAAGATGAACACTTTCATGAATAAGGTTGCACTTAATACATTCAGTTCCTTCGACAGCGGAAACAAGCCGTCTGAACAGGCAGAGCCAGAACGTTTCTACCACGGATTTGTTCTCGGAATGGTGGTCAGTCTCGCAGGGGCGTATAAAGTCCGCTCCAACAGGGAAAGCGGCTATGGGCGCTATGACGTGATGATAGCGCCCGTTGACAAAACCAAGAAAGCGTATATCTTTGAATTCAAGGTACTGGATTCTGACGAGGACGAAGAAAGCCTTGCGGACACGCTCGCAAACGCCCACGCCCAGATTGAAGAAAAACAGTACGAGGCAGAACTCATTGCAGACGGCTTTGCGCCGGAACAGATACGCAAGTATGGCTTTGCTTTTCAGGGGAAAACGTGCCTGATTGGGTAAGGGGAATACATGGAAATGGACTGTAGGATGCTGTCAGTCGGTAGCGAAAAGAAGCTGCAATGCCAATAAGGGAAAGGAAGTGTGTACGTGGGCGGAAAAGTAGTAAACTTAGGCGAACAAAGATTTGACAGGATGATAGAGGGGGATAAATTCTATATTGACAAGACCGGATTCATCAGAGAGTGGTGGGAGTTCGGCTCCACCGTGACGCTCATCACCCGCCCGCGCAGATTTGGGAAAACCCTCAATATGAGTATGCTGGAATGTTTTTTCTCGACGAAATACGCAGGCAGGGGCGACCTGTTCGAGGGGCTTTCCATCTGGGAAGAGGAAGGAACAACGGGGGCGCATAAATACCGAGAGCTGCAGGGGACATTCCCAGTAATTTTCTTAAGCTTCGCCAATATAAAGGCAAAAAACTGTGCAGATATGAAATATAAGATAACAGAAGAAATTGCGCGCGTGTATGAACAGAATACCTATCTGCTGGAGGGGGAGCTGCTAAGTGCAAACGAAAAGAAGTACTACAAAAGCATAAAGACCGGAATTGAGGATTGCGTGGTATCAGGTACGATTCACTCAATGGCAAATTTCATGCAGCGTTATTACGGAAAGGACGTCATAATCCTCCTTGATGAGTATGATACGCCCATGCAGGAAGCATGGCTGTCAGGTTACTGGGACGAAGCGGTTTCCTTTTTACGGGGACTGTTCAACAGCACCTTTAAGACAAATCCCTACATTCACCGCGGCCTGATAACAGGAATCACAAGGATATCCAAGGAGTCCATCTTTTCAGACCTGAATAATCTGGATGTCATCACGACCACCTCCGACGAGTACGCAACAGCGTTTGGTTTTACGGAGGAGGAAGTATTTCAGGCGCTTGACGACGCGGGACTTGGCAGTGAAAAACAGGGCGTGAAGAAGTGGTATGACGGATTTACCTTCGGGGAGCATACGGATATCTACAATCCATGGTCAATCGCATCCTTTATCGGAAAGAAAGGAAAATATAACCCGTACTGGTCAAATACAAGCGGGAACGGGCTTACAAATTCCCTCATACAAAAGGGGGCGCCCAGCATCAAGCAGACAATGGAAGAACTTCTGAAAGGGAACAGCTTTGAAACCATGCTCGACGAACAGATTATATTCAGCCAGCTCGACGGCAGCGCCAGTGCGGTATGGAGCATGCTGCTTGCGGCAGGCTACCTGAAAGTGCAGAACCTCAGATACGTCGGGGAGCAAAAGAGGCCCGTCTATACACTGGCGCTCACCAACATGGAAGTCAGGATGCTGTTTGAGGACATGGTAAAAGGGTGGTTTGGGGGAAGTATCGAAAGCGCATACAATGATTTTATCAAGGCATTGCTCAAAAATGATGTCGATGCCATGAACGAATTCATGAATAAAATTGCACTTCAAAGCTTTTCCAGTTTTGACATGGCACAAGGTGTGTCAGACGACGATGCACCGGAACGTTTTTACCATGGTTTTGTCCTAGGGATGATGGTACAGCTTTCCGGAAAATACGAGATTACATCCAACCGCGAGAGCGGTTTTGGACGGTATGATGTGATGCTAAAGCCAACGGATGCGGGCAAAGACTGCGCGTATATTATTGAGTTCAAGGTGTACAAGTCCTACAGGGAAAAAACACTGGAGGACACGCTCGCAAACGCCCACGCCCAGATTGAAGAAAAACAGTACGAGGCAGAACTCATTGCAGACGGCTTTGCGCCGGAGAGGATACGCAAGTATGGCTTTGCTTTTCAGGGGAAAACATGCCTGATTGGGTGAAAATCAAACATTTTTTTGCATTTCAAGGAGAAGTGTGATAGAATGCTTATGGACATGGCGACATCGAAAGACAGCGTTGCTGGCAGGAAGTGGAAACAGGCAGGGAAATCAAAGATTAGAGCCTTGGACAAGGCATTAAAGGGAACACAATGACAGAGACAAAGTATGCAATTGTGATAGTGACATATAATAGGAAGGAACTATTATGCGAATGCCTCGAATGTGTGCAGCGGCAACGTGTACAGGCATCAAGTATAATTATAATAAACAATGCGTCAACAGATGGAACAGGTGTATACCTTGAGACATTCAGCGAGAAAAATCCAATAGTGGATGTCATAAACTTACCACAAAACATAGGTGGTGCAGGAGGGTTCGCCAAAGGAATCGAGCGTGCAGTTGAAAAAAATGTAGAATGTGTACTGCTGATAGATGATGACGCGATGATTGCGGATGATTACATGGAAAAATTACTGTGGGCAAGAAAAAATGCCCCGCAATATCACGCATTTGCCGGAACAGTAAAAGTAGATGGTAAAATTGATGTATTCCATAGAAGAATGATAACCAGAACAGGGTTATTGTTTCGCAACTGTGCGGAGCAGGCTTATCAGCAGCCTTATTTTGAATGTGACATTGCATCTTTTTGCGGTATGGTATTGGATATTGTTCTCGTTAGACAAATCGGCATTCCGCATGCGGAATATTTTATCTGGCATGATGATGCCGAGTATTCCCTGCGCGTGCGGAAACACTGCAAATTTTTGACAGTGACAGAAGCAGTGCTTGACCATAAGACAATTGTCAAGCACAATGAACATCCAAGAAGATATGACTGGAAAGACTATTATGCCATTCGGAACCGCATATGGCTGGTAAGGGAACATGGTACTTTTGTGGACAAGCTAGTCAACTGGAGCGATCTGTTCATACATGTCATATTCCGCAACTGGCTGTTTGGATTGATGAGGCGGGATCATTATGATTGGCAGGCAGAAAAAAATATGGTGAAAAAAGCAATTCGCGATGCCAAAAACAAATTTTAACTGAAATAAGACTGCATAATGAAAGGGGTCAATAAATGTATCTGATAAATAGTGCGATTATGCTGGTGCCCACAGTATTTGCTTTGTTTGTACATAATTACATTTGTCATGGAAAGCTGTCGTTTTTGCGAAAACTTTCTTTTTTCTTGATATATGGCGTAATGGTCAGCGGACTCATGTATGCAATCGCATGGATGAGAAATATCAAAGGAACCGGAATTTTCCATATGACGGTATCCCATCGGATAGAGTTTACACTGCTTGGGTGCGTGATGTCATTTTGCCTTGCATTTGCTGTCTGTCTGGCGTTTGAAAAAAATGTGACGGTGCAAAAATTAAAAATGTATTTGCTTCGGTTTGTGAAGGACATTCGAAAATATTTTCACTATGCAGTGCGGTCGGCGCGGGCGGATTTGCGTTCAGAAGTTGCAAATGCGTATTTGGACTGGCTCTGGTGGCTGATAGAGCCGTTTTGTATGATGCTTATATACACGTTGATATTTGGCGTCGTATTTAAGGCGTCAGAGCAGTTCTTTCCGGTATTCATTTTTTCAGGACTGGCGATGTGGACATTTTTCTCAAGAGGTATGAATGTCAGTGTCAACATTGTAAGGAATAATAAAGGGATTATTTCAAAAATATATTTGCCAAAGTTTATATTGTATTTTGCGCGAATGCTGGTAAATGGGTTTAAGATGATGGTTTCCTTTGTGATTGTCATACTCATGATGATACTGTTTAAAGTACCGGTATCAGTGAATGTAATTTACTTTATACCAATTATGCTTGTGTTTTTCTTGTTTACGTTTGGCTTGGGAAGCATTTTGATGCACTTTGGTGTATATGTCAACGATTTGTCTTATATTGTAGGGATTGTGCTTAGTATGCTGATGTACTTTACAGGAACATTTTACTCAGTGGGGAATCGGATTCCGGCGCCGTTCGGGGAGCTTTTGGAACAGTTTAATCCAGTCGCTTACTGCATAGCATCTATGAGAAATGCAGTGCTATACTGCAAAGCACCTCAGCTGGACTTGCTGGTTATGTGGGCAATGGTATCAATCGTATTAGCGGCACTAGGGGTATATACGGTTTACCGCAATGAAAACGCGTATGTAAAGGTGATTTAATGGAAGATAAAGAGATTGTTGTAGAAGCAAAAAATGTGTGCATTCATTACAGAATTATGAAAAATGTCACAGTACGCCATAACCTGTTTCAAAAACGCTCGCATGAAGAAGTGTTTGAAGCGGTAAAGAATGTGTCATTTACAGTAGAAAAAGGCGGAATATTAGGCATTATAGGAAGAAACGGCAGTGGGAAATCCACTTTATTACGGGCAATTGCCGGGGTTTTTTCTCCCAATAGCGGTACGATTGACCTCAAAGGGCACACAGTGTCCCTGATGGCGCTTGGCGTTGGATTTAAGGACAACCTTACAGGACGGGATAATATTTCACTGTCGGGCATGCTTCTTGGATTCAGCGAAAAACAGATACAGGAAAAAATGCAGGAAATCATTGATTTTGCTGAGATTGGTGATTTCATAGACAGACCGGTAAGGACATATTCAAGCGGTATGCATTCCAAACTGGCGTTTGCGATTACGGCAATGCTGGAGACCGATATCATGCTTGTTGACGAAGTCCTGAGTGTAGGAGACGAACGCTTTAAAAAGAAAAGCCTGAACAAAATGAAGGAACTGATCAATGACAAAAACAGAACTGTCATTATCGTGTCTCATAGTATTGACACCTTAAAAAGCCTGTGTGACAGAGTCATGTGGATTCATGACGGGGAGATGAAGGAGATTGGTAAGCCAGACGAGGTATTGGGAAAATATCTTGAGTTTATGAACAAGTGACAGGGATATGATATAGGTGATGGGAGAATGTGTAAAGTATCAGTTATTGTGCCGGTGTACCGTGTTGAGAAGTATGTGGACAGATGCATGAAAAGTTTGCTGCGGCAGACACTGACAGATATTGAGGTGGTGTGCATCTGCGAAAAAGACGACAGCTCTTATCAAAAACTTTTCGCTTACCAGCAGGCAGATGCAAGAGTACATCTGGTGGAGAAAAAGAATACAGGTGTATCTTCTGCCAGAAATGCAGGGATGGGGGCTGCAAAAGGTAAGTATCTTGCATTTGTAGATGCGGATGACTGGATAGAGCGGTATGCACTGGAAACATTGTATCACACGGCGGAACAGTACGATACGCAGATTATTGCATACGGAATCTGGCCTACAGCCGAACCCGGAAGCGATAGAAGAGGCATTTTCGACTGCACTCCTGTCCGGAATGTGCTGTATCATGGGAATGGAATGAAGGCACTGTTTTATGAACATGGAAGCAGACCATACATCGGAAATAAATTTTATAACAGGCAGTTTTTGGCGGAAAATGATATCTGGTTTAATGAGTCGATGCGCCTTGGGGAGGATCAGCTGCTACAGTTTGAAGCATTTGGCAAGGCAGAAAACATTTGTTTTGTGAAGGATAAATTATATCATTATGATATAAAGAGAAACGATTCTGCCATGAACGGATGCAGACAGCAGGACGCAGAGGCAGACAGTTTCCGCCTGCTGACAATAATAATGGATAAAAAAAGAGAACAATATCCTGACGCGTATGATAAAGAATATATGGCATGGCTGCTTCAGGAGTATGGCTGGCTCGTTAATCAGCATAAGCAATCAGCTTCAGAAGACAGAATGAATAAAATTCGGAGCATTTCTGGATACTTTCAGGAATTGTCCGCAGGAAAATACGTTCATGAACTGCCGTTGGAGTATCAGTATTTATATGAACGCTTTCAAAAATACAGAGAGGGTGGATGGAACGATGCCTATATCAGGCTGCCATATAGGGAGTATGATGCCTTTATGAAAAAGCAGACAGAGGGATTCTGCCAGAAGATAATGACGGCAGAAAGATGTTTTATAGGAGTCAGGAGACTTTATGAGATATTTGTATTCCATGAAATATGGCATTGGATTTTGACAGGAATGATACGATTGGTGCAAAGATATAAAATATATCGGGCAAGAAAAATAAAAATTCCGTCATAATGCTTTGGGTGGAAAGATAATGAAAGAATTAAAGAAATACAAAGTGTCAATTGTAACGGCAGTATATAATGTATCGGACTATCTGGGAGAAATGATAGAGAGCGTTATTGCTCAGACAATTGGCTTTGAAAATATACAGATAATATTAGTAGATGATGGCTCCGAGGATGCATCTGGGCAGATTTGCGACGGATATGCAGCGCAGTACGCCAACATAACAGTCGTGCATAAGGAGAATGGGGGAGTATCCTCGGCACGGAATGCGGGGCTGAAATATGTGGAAGGAAGCTATGTGAATTTTACAGATGCGGATGACATGCTGGAGAGAGACGCATTGCAAAAGATGTATGCTTTTCTGGAAAGAAACAAAAAACAAATTGACTTGGCTGCAATTCCGATGCAGTATTATGGCAGAAATGAAAGCCACCCACTCAACTATAAGTTCAAAAAGACAAAAGTGGTAGATTTGGAAAAACAGCATGATTATATCCAGCTGTCAATCAGCTCTGCGCTGGTAAAAAGCGAATGCTTTGAAAAACGCTGTTTTGATGAAGGATTGTCATATGGAGAGGACGCACAGCTTGTTACGGACATATTACTGGACAAGATGCGTTATGGGGTTATCTGCGGGACAAATTATTTATATAGAAAGCGCAGCTCTGATGATTCTGCAATGGATAGGAAAAGAGGCAGGCAGGAGTATTATATTCCATGTGTCGAGAGGTTTCTCATGCATTGTCTTAACAATGCGGCTATCAGAAAAGGATATGTTCCGCACTTTGTGCAGTATACATGTATGTATGATATGCAATGGCGGCTAAATGCAGATACGGTTGTAGAATTTGACGTAATGCAGGAAACGGAAGAACAGAAATACAAAGAAATGATTTTGGATGCCCTGCGTCAGATTAGTGACAAAATAATTTGGGAACAGCGGAATATTGACAACAAGTGTAAACTGGAGATTTTGTCTCTTAAACATATGGACGATTCAAATGTCAGGGTATTTTTGGATTTTATTGAGTGGGAATCTGAAAGCATTAAGATAGAAGGAACAGTAAAATTTCATTCGGATGTACCCGTTACAGACCTTATATTGAGGACGGCAGAAGAAAGCATGCCAGTTTTTGAATACAAGGCGGTAATGGAGGAAAAGGAATCTGCCGGATTTTTTCAAGCCGAAAGGATGGCGGCGTTTCGAATGAACATATCATGTGGGGAACTGCCGGACAAAACGTCATTTCAGATTATCCCGCGCTGCAGCGGAAAGGACACAGTTTGCCGGCACATCTGGTTTGGAAAGTTTTTCCCACTGACCAATCAGCTGAAACACTGTTACCTGTATGAAAACGGTTTTTTGCTGACATATGCAGGGAATACATTATGCCTGTCCAAATCACCTAAGAAATATTTGATTCGGAAGTGTGAAAGGGCATTTCAAAGAGAAATGCTCGCGCAAAAAGATAAGAAGGTTTACCGCGGATGGATAGCGAGAAAAATATATTGTATGCTCAAACCTTTTCAGCGAAAGGAACTTTGGCTGATTAGTGACAGACTGACAAAGGCGGACGACAATGGGGAAGCATTTTTTACGTATATGAATACCATCGGAAAAAGGGCGGATATCAAAACATACTTTGTATTGGAGAAAGGATGCAGTGATGATAAACGTTTACGAAAGATTGGAAAAGTAGTACCTTATCACACGACAAAACATAAAATATTGTCTCTTTTATGCAGCACGAAGATATCTTCGCAGGCTGACGAACATGTGTTTAATCGTTTTTTTGACCTTTCGTATTTGTATGGAGATATACAGCACCGGCAGAAATTTATCTTTTTGCAGCACGGCATCACAAAGGATGATTCCAGCGGATGGTTAAAAAAATCAGAAACCAACATCAGCCTGTTTGTGACTGCCGCCAACATGGAATACCAGTCAATATTTCAATATCCATACGGTTATAATGAAAAACAGGTGAAGTGTACAGGATTTCCCAGATATGATTATCTTTATGACAATGCAGCAGGGAAGAAGATCATTGTTTTTATGCCCACTTGGCGCCTCTATTTGACGTGTGGCTTTGATGCCCGCTCGGATTCAAGGATGCTGGCAGGCAGATTCGAAGACAGCGCCTATTGCCGGATGTACGCACAGGCTCTGTCGAATAAAAAACTGGTGGAAACGGCTAAATTACTGAACTATGAGATAAAGCTTATGCTGCATCCTGCTATGCCAAGGGAATGCGTGTCATATTTTCACTGCGACCCGCAGATAGAAATATTGGATAAGAGTACACGCTATAGGGAGCTGTATGCAGATGCAAAGTTAATTGTGACGGATTATTCTTCCGCTGTTTTTGACTTTGCATATTTACGAAAGCCGGTACTGTATTACCAGCAGGACGTGGATGAATTTTTTTCCGGTAAGCATGTCTACCGCAGGGGATATTTTGATTATGAGAAAGATGGTTTTGGGGAAGTGGAGTATACGGCAGACGCTTTGGTAGACCGTATCGTCGAATATATGGAAAATGACTGTCGGCTAAAGGATGTATATCGCGAACGGATTGCAAAAACATTTCCTTATCATGATAAGGAGAACTGCAGAAGGGTGTATGAGGAAATTAGGAAATTGTAGTTGTATATGAATTGGAGGAAATATATGGGACAAGTTCGAAGCTATAAAGTGTCAGTAGTGACTGCGGTATACAATGTAGAAAAATATCTGGAAGAAATGATTATGAGTATTACATCACAGACAATTGGTTTTGAAAACATTCAACTCATTCTGGTTGATGACGGATCGACGGATGGTTCGCGTCGGATATGCGAAAAATATGCGGCAAAATATCCAGAGAATATTGTAACCGTTTACAAAGAAAATGGAGGAGTTTCGTCAGCCAGAAATGAAGGGTTGAAGTATGCGGTGGGGGAATACATCAATTTTACAGATGCAGATGATATGCTGGAAAGTAATGCATTGGAATTGATGTTTGCATATTTAAAGGAAAATGACGAAGAAATTGATGTAGTAGCAATACCGCTAAAATTATTTGGCAGGATAAGTATGGAGCATCCGCTGAATGACAAATTTTCAAAAACCAGAGTCATTGACTTAGAGAAGGAATATAACTGCGTTCAGCTATCAATAAGCAGCACTCTGATAAAAAAAGACTGCTTTGCCACGCGACGCTTTGATAATGAACTATCATATGCGGAGGATGCACGGATGCTATTAGATATTTTTACTGATAGAATGAAGTATGGTGCAGTATGTGAAACATGTTATCGGTACAGGAAACATGACGATGAGGACTCGGCAATAGATACCGGAAGAAATAAAGCTTCTTATTATATCCCTTATATGGAAAAGTTTATCCTCTGTATAATGGAAAAGGCTGTAGAGAAAATAGGATATGTACCTCGCTTTATACAATATGCCTGCATGTATGATTTGCAGTGGCGCTTAACGCAGAACGAATTTGTTAAGCATGGTGCAATTACTGGGGAAGAAATAAGAAAATATAAACAGCTTATGTTAAAGGCGTTGGAATCAATTGAAAATAAAATGATTACGGAGCAAAAAAATCTCGGAAATAATTACAAAAGGGCTATTTTATTGCTAAAAAAGGATAATATTGCAAAAAAGGAGCTTGTATTTGATTCCAATGATATTAGAGTTCGCGTTCGAGGAAGCTTTACATCGGTAGGAGTAGGAGCTTATTTGGGACAATATGAATTTGCGTCCATTGACGATGAGAAACTGACAATTGAGGGATATGTCAGGTATTTTCCGGAATTAGAAGATATTAATGTCGTTTTTAGGCAGGAACAGAATGGTATGCTCATTGAATATACTGCAGAACTTGTAGACAGAAAAGAACACTATTCGTATTGCATGAATGAAGTGATTACAAAGGCAAAAGGATTTCGTTTTCATATACATCGTGGTCAGATGCTTGAGGACATGGATTTGCAGCTATGCATCCGCTATAAGAATACATATGTAATTTGTAATAATATAGCTTTTGGGAGCTTTTTTCCGTTAACAAAAGATATCAAAAGTAGTTATCTGTACAAGGGGGGGGTATTGATTACCCATTCGGAAAATGCATTAAAAATATTAAAACTTTCTGATGAAAAAAAAGTAAAAGAATATGAAAAGCTGTTTCAGGAAGAACTATTGAACTGTGAAAATGTGACTAGTGAAGACATAAATTTGAGAAAACTTTATTTTAGATTAAAAAAGTTGAAACGAAAAGAAGTATGGCTGATTTGTGATAGATTTTCAAAAGCTGACGATAATGGTGAAGCTTTTTTTACATATATGAATACGAAAGAAAAAGCTAAGGATATAAAGACATATTTTATGCTCGAAAAGGATTCAAAAGATTATGAACGTCTGATAAAAAATAGGTAATGTAGTACCTTTTAATTCGAAAAAACACAAGTTGCTATATCTACTGTGTGATAAAGTCATTTCGGCGCATACGGATGACTTTGCTACGAATTGTTTTAAAGAAAAGACATTTTTATATAAAGATATTTTGAACCACAGAAAATTTGTTTATTTAAAACATGGCATTATAAAAAATGATCGTAGCCGATCTCTCAGAAGGTCAAGCAAAAATATTGGTATGTTAGTGACTGCAACAAAAAGGGAGCATGAGTCAATTTTTCATTATGATTATTGCTATGATGAAAGCTGTGTGAAATGTACAGGACTTGCAAGGTATGATTTTCTTTATGACAATAAAAATGGGCATTTGATAACATTTATGCCAACATGGCGTTTATATTTGGCTAGAGATTGTGATTTAAACAATTATTCAAGACAACTGATTCCAGGATTTGAAGAAAGTACATATTGTCAGATGTATCAGAAGGTATTTGAGAACCAGCATTTATATGAGATGGCAGAAAAGTATCATTATACTTTGGCATTGATGATGCATCCGGCAATGCCAAGAGACTGTGCAAAATATTTTAATTGTGAAAATCGAGTAAAAGTGCTGGACATAAGTACCAGATATAACCAAATTTTTGCGGATTCAAAATTGGTTATAACAGACTACTCCTCAGCGGTGTTTGATTTTGCATATTTACGGAAGCCAGTTATTTATTTTCAACATGATGCAGAAGAGTTTTTCTCAGGCAGCCATATATGTGAAAAAGGATACTTTGACTATGAGCGAGATGGATTTGGGGAGGTGGAGTATACGGCAGACGATTTGGTGAACCGTATTATCGAATATATGGAAAATGGATGTCGGCTAAAGGATTTATATAGAGAGAGAATAGAAAATACTTTTCTGTATCACGATAAAGAAAACTGTAAACGGATTTATGATGAAATAATAAAACTGTAGAGGAGAACGGCTTTATGGCTATATTTTTTGGATTTTTGTGTTTTTTAGCTTTAATTGGATTAAGGAAAGCAGAGCGTGATAATTATGACTATATGTCTGTTAACATGACGAATAGTATAAAAGGATTTTTTATAGGTTTGGTTTTTATCTCACATATTTGGGGATATACAGACTTTTCCCATCCTTATTTAGATGTCTTGTATCAAAAGCTAATAAGGGGAAAAATGGGTCAGTGTGTAGTTGCGATGTTTTTGTTTTATTCAGGTTTTGGGGTGATGGAGTCCATTAAGAGGAAAGGTCAGAACTATGTTAATAGAATTCCGGTACGCAGAGTACTGAATGTATTGCTACAATTTGACTGTGTCATCCTGCTTTTTTGGCTGTATAGAATATCAACAGGTACACATTACGGAATCAAGAAAATGGTACTGTCGTTTATTGGATGGGATGGGATTGGAAACAGCAACTGGTATATTTTTTGCATTTTATGGGTGTATATATTTACTTTTATAGCATTTGGTGTGTTCAGGGACAATCATAAAAAAGCAATAGCGGGGGTTTTTGTTCTCTCAATATTATATATGGCAATTGTCAGCAAGCTTGGCAAAGAGTACTGGTGGTACGATACCATATTGTGCTATGTATGGGGAATGCTGTTCTCGTTATATCGCGACAAAGTTGAACGATTCGTGAATGAAAATAGAAGAACATGGCTCTTTACGCTGTTTGTCTGCAGTGTTGGGCACATGATTACTTATTATTATAAGTCCAATAGTCCGTTGGTATATCAATTATGGGTATTTTGTTTTACTGCATCGATAGTAACGTTTACAATGCGCTATGTTATTGATAGCAAAATTCTACGGGGGGGGGGTATAATGCTGTTTGAATTATATATGCTGCAGCGGTTGGTTATGATGATTTTAAAGCCATATATGCTGGCTGGGGAACTCACCAGCACCAAAAAATACATTTATGTAGTTGCTTGCTTTATTGGCACAATAGTAATTTCTGTCCTTTATAGAAAAACGATAGGAAGGCTGATAAAGCAAAAGATAGGTTAATTTGAATGGAGGGAAATGATGGCAGGCGTCGTGAGTAAAGTTACAAAATGGAAAGGGGAAAACAAGGCTAAAGTATTTATACCGGTGATGATATCAATTGTGATTGTAACATTTTATTATGTGATTTATTTTGATAATCAGATTATGGACAGCTATATAGTTCATAATTATAAAATTGATAATATGATAAAATTAACTTCCTCGGAAAGCATACAGTTACATATTGGTAATCCGTTTGACCAATTGTATCTGCCTTTGGTTTTTTGCAATACAGATAAAGTGTCACTGACTGTTGAGGATGGGGATGCTATAAAAAATGTTGTGATTTCAGCTAATACTGATAAAATAGTATCTGCTGATAAAGAGGAAACAGACTTATCTTTCTTTTGGGAGCTTGTTGATTATTATTGTTTGGATGGAATTGTTTTGCGGCCAGATAAGTTACAAAGTGACTATGTCATAACTTTATCTATCGAAGGGGATGGCTTTGTTGTACTAGGAGTCTCAGGTGAAAGTGCTGCATATCGAACGACTAAAAATACCAATGTAAATAATATTATTTTTATCATTGTTTCGTTGGTGTTAATTATTGGAACGGCAGTCGTCAGCCAAGTACTAATCAACCAGTCAGATATTCTAAAAACATATACAGTTATTGCAGTATTGCTGGGATGCATTTATTTTGTTCTATTTCCGCCAGTAAGCACAAATGATTCTAAAACACATATCATTGCAATGTATGAGCGCACGAACAGCATGCTGGGACATTCCGATTGGAATGAAGTTGATGGAAACGCAAATTTATCGCAATATGAGACTGAGGATGGATACATCATTGATGAAGTAATGACTAATTATTTGTATTGTCCATCTCCGGATACGAAGATATATGACGGGGCATCTTATGCAGCATTTATTGATATGCCAAATGAAAGTACTGTAACAAGCAGTTGGCATAAGGATTTATCATCTGTTAAGAACATTGTATATCTGCCATACTTGTTGACTTTATTATTGGGTCGGTTATTAAACTGGAATTTAATGTTTACGTTACAAATTGCAAAATTGGTTGGATTAATATGCTATTTGCTGATGATAAGGTTTGCAATTAAATTAATGCCATACGGAAAGGATGCATTGGCAGTTTTTTCGTTGACTCCTATGGTGATGCAATCTATGGTTTCAATTGGATATGATTTGTTTTGTATCGGGGCTTCATTTATTATGTTTGCATACATTTTAAAGCTTGATAATGAAAAACATAGTTATACATGGAAAGATATTGTGTTGACTGTTCTTTTGAGCGTTGTATTAATACCTTCAAAGGGAGGCGTTTATTTTGCATGTGCAGTTTTTTTGGCAGCTTGTTTATTTGTTCTTCCAGTAATAATAAAGAAACCAAAATATCTGATTGGAGGTGGTATTGCATTTGCGATAGCAGGGATTTTATTTTTGGTGAAATATCAAGATTATTTTATTTCAGAACATGTTGAAGGAATGTATTCAATCAGTGATTTATTTCAGGATCCAATAAGTATTGGCAGGTTTATGTTTTTATCAATGCTGAGTGATATGGACAGACTGATTCAAGGGATATTTGGAGGAAGACTTGGCTGGGATGAAGCAATAGAACCGTGGTATGTTGTAATTTCATATATTGTATTGTTTTGCGCAACCTGTCAGTATGATGATGAACTGCGCCCAGAAAGGAAAGAAAAACTGGTATGTATATCAGCATTAATACTATTTGTTTTTGGGATATACTGCATTTTTCTTGGGGATACAAAATTAACAAGAGCTTCTATATATGGGGTACAGGGCAGATATTTCATTCCCCTGATGCCATTAATAATATGTGTTGCCAAAAGTCATAACTTTAAAGTGAAATTCGAAAAAAGCGTCATATATTCTTCACTGTGGTTTGTATCCATTATACAAGTAATGCAGATGATGGTGGTTTATCTAAGGCGATAAGATAATTGGTTTCTTGATGGACAATCTGTCAGAGGTCACGGAAGGGGATATGTATTATATCCGTAGTGTTCTCTGACAGATTGTCTTTATTCAAATTAACGGCACATTAATATTTTGCGCATTGTTTTCAAAAGGAGCGCATAAAATTTCTGAAAAATTATTCCCAACAGCAACGATATGGTGAAGACAATCCCGCCAAATTCAATATAATAGAACCCGATATGAACAAATCCTGTTCCGCCATCATGCATATCCAGAATATAAGACTGTACCTGGAGGGATTGCAGCTTTCGGATTACCATAAAATGAAACAGGTAGATATAAAAGCTGTATTTTCCCAGAAATGCCCATACGTGAGGCAGCTTCCACCTGATATTTTTAAGAGAGCAAAACAATAAGAAAATACCACAGCTGCTCATATAAGTCGGTAAACACTCTAAACCCATAAACCAGGATTTGATATCGGTGCCCCAGTGTTCAAAGGCATAATTTTGCAAGGTAATACGCAGGAGGTTTCCCAAAACGTATAATGCTACCCCCCCGTATAATATTTTTCTTTTGCTCATTTCCTTGCCGCGAAATAATATTCCTATTTCATTCCCGATTAACAGGTACAGAAAGTAATAATCAAAAACGATTTTAGAAAAATCAAAAATTTCTTTCTGAACCAAGTATTCAGCATCGGATAAGAGGATATGGAATAAGGAAAGCAGTAAATATATTCGCCGCACTCTGTTATGTGCCGGCTTATCCTGACATATAAAAGCCAGAATAGGGAAAAAGACAATGAATCTGACATATGTACAAATATACCACAGGTGACCGCATGTTCCATTTGCGGATATCCTGAAAACATAATTGTGCAGCCACCCCCACGAAATGTCCTGCCCGAGTGGATTTCCATGTAGCCATGAGTTTATAATACATGTTATGATGACGACCAGCAGTGACGGAAACCATAGCGTGCGCAAAAAATTTTTCACTTTCCTTTTATATTGTTGAAAGATGTATTCTTCAGCGTTGACTGTTTGGAACATATAAAAACCGGTTATAAGAAAAAATATTGGTACGTTGTCTCCGATAAGGGAAGAAAAACAAATACGTTTCCAGCTAAAAGTTCCATCCGAAATAACGGGTTTTAATTGAATGTGTGCCATTATTACCAAAAAACAGGCAAGTACTCTGAGAAGTTCAATTGCCACATTTCGTTTATTTGCAGTAGTCATAATCTGTTATGCTCCCATATATGTGAAAGGTTTACTGTGTTCCCGGCGGAAGCGCCACAACAAAATATGCATGTGTATGCAGTGTGAAGCCGGCAGCTTCAAACGCGCTGAAATCATTTTCACTCTTTACAATGTAGATTGTATTCATGTCAATTTCGGAGTTGTCATAGCCAAAGGTAAAACGTCCGAAAGCGCTTGCCTGTAAAAACGCACTGGGATAATTTTTAAACTGTACAGACGCTATATAGTCCTCGACCGGCATTTTACTGTAATATAATACTTTAATCCAACTTGCTCCATCCACGCAGATGTCATTTTCATAAGACACCGCCTCCTGCATTGCGCTTTCAAGACCATCGGAAAAAACAGGTGCAATTTCTTTTGCATAATCCGTAAAATAATATTTTTCAAAACGAACGAACAACACTGTATAAATGCAAAAAAAGAATACGAATAATCGCTTGTCAATTCGTTCACAGACCTCACAAATACCTACCGCTGCAAAAATGATGAGAGGAATCCAGATAATATTTACCCTGTTGATATTGACATGGATTAACAGTCCCAACAGCAACCCGGCAAGAAACTGAATGAGAATAAAAACTTCTGCGTGATATTCTTTATGCTTGAAAGCGCCTGCAGTCCTCGACAAAATGGCAGTGCCTCCCCAAAAAACAAATGGCAGGGTGCAATAATAAAATAAACCATATTTTTCTGTGGCATTCCAAATCAGGCCATCGGATTGGCGAAGAATGATGTTACGCAGGTTTACATAATTACTGCCGATATGCTGAAATGAAACTTCGTTAGAACGCATATGCAGCATTTGGGGAATGGAAATAAAAGGGAGAGTAATTTCATCTATCATTCCAAAATTGACCAGCAAAAAAAGCAGTAAGGGCAGCGCCAATAAAGCCAAAACAATTAATGCCAGAATGACATTTCTGGAAAAGGACATTTTCTTGTGCCACAGACAGTAAAGGAATTGCAATAATAAAATAATAGGAACCACTGACCAAATAGTGGCATAGCAATATAATGACAAACCATACATAAGCGCAGACAACAAAAAGAATTTGGAATGCTCAAGCCCTTTTACAAAAAAGTACAACCCAAAGATTAAGAAGCTAGGTGCGAGATTGGATTCCAGCCCCCACCTTGACAAAAAAATATGCCATGGTGAGACTGCCAGAAGAAACAATGCACAGTATGCGGTTTTTTCGTTGCAGATTTTTCTGATAAGTAAAAATACCACATATAATGTGAGACTGGAACAGATAAGCTGCGGCAAGCGGATGACCCATGTCTTTAGTCCGAAAATTGCAATAAAGGGTATCATCAGATAACTGTTTAAAGCATTCATCCCACTCCCCCATGCCACTAAATAAACAGGGAAGTGATATCCGTGTGAGTCCATACCATAATGGAATAAAGAGTAAGCCTCATATGCGGCAAACGCCTCATCTTGATTTATACCTCCCCCCGGTACACTTCCGAATTGCCATATACGTGCTAACATTCCAGTCAGCATAAAGATAATAATCAATAATATTTTTTCTCTTTTTCGGCTTTTTTTCATTCCTTTTCACCTGTCCTGTCACTAATGATATATCTGGGACGTGCTTTCACTTCCAGATATATTTTGCCGATATATTCGCCCAATACACCAAGGCATATTAACTGCACGCCGCCGATAAAACAGATGATGCTTGTCATGCTGGCCCAGCCGGCAACTGTTCTTCCCAGCAGCTGAACAACGATAGACCAGATAACCCCCACAAAACTAAAAATGGAAATGATTAACCCGATTCCGGCGATAATATGGATGGGCTTGATGCTCAGGCTAGTAATTCCATCAAATGCAAGCGCCATCATTTTCTTTAACGGATAATGGCTCGTACCGGCAACGCGTTCCTGCCTTTCGTAATAAACGGCTGTACTTTTAAAGCCGACGAGAGGAACCAGCCCGCGCAGAAAAATGTTTACTTCCTTAAAATTTGCAAATTCATGCAATACCCTGCTGGATATCAGTCTGTAGTCTGCATGGTTGAATATAACCTCTGCACCCATATTGTTTAGTATTTTGTAGAAAGCTTCCGCAGTGAATTTTTTAAAGAATGTATCTGTATCTCTTTTGCTGCGGACGCCATATACGACCTCGCAGCCGTTCTGATATTCTTCCACCATGCTGTCCATGGCATTCATATCATCCTGACCGTCGCAGTCGATGGAAATGGTGATGTCACACGCGTCTTTTGCCTCCATCAGCCCCGCCAGAACTGCATTTTGATGCCCCCTGTTACGAGATTGGCTGATTCCCATATATTTTTCATTCTCAGCGGCAAGATTGCAGATGATTTCCCATGTCCTGTCCTTGCTCCCATCATTGACAAACAGAATCCTGCTTTCATCGGCAATCATTTTTTTCTGAATCAGCTCCTCGATTTTTTTCAGAAAGAGCTTGCTTGTAATGGGTAGGACATCTTCTTCGTTATAACACGGAACAACGATATATAGAATTGGAATCATATGTATTCTCCTTGTGTAATCGGTTCAATAAATATTGTTTTATTTGTGTTGATCTGCTTTTATGACAGCAGTATAGTCATACTTGCTCCATACCTCATATGTGTAGCGCAAATACGCGATTGTATATATTGCACCAAGCATTTTGATATTTGCACCATTTGCAAACAAAATATTGCCGTATACGCTTAAAGTGCAAAATGATGTCACAATTGCGTGCTTAAAAAAACACTTATGGATAAATGTACTTAATAATAGTAATAAATCAAGCAGATACCCATATCTGTCATGCATTGCGGGTAGAAACAGGACACATGTCCAGACACTCCAGATTAATATTTTGATAAAATCATCCGGTTTTGCCAAATCAGCCGTACTATTTAATAAAAGCATGAACCCGCTCCCCAAAATGCATACTGTCAGCGCCACTGCCAACATAGACAGCGATTCGGAATGATTACCAATCAATGCCCAAAAACTCATGAAATTACCCCACATGCTTTTGTATTGACCAGTCTGCCCAATATACACGCTAAAGGGGTCTAACAAAGAACGCCCTGCAATGATTCCGGGCAATTGCAGGAGATAGAACGTGAAAAGACTAATCCCCAGATGCAGTATACTAAATTTTTTCTTCGTAACATAATAGTAAATTAGGAACGGCAGGATAAAAATAGCCTGTAACTTAAATGCAAACGCTATGCCAACAAAAAAAAACGTGTTCACGGTCTTTTCGTTATACAAAGCCAATAGTGCTTCTATGACAAAATACACATAAATAGCATCACATTGCCCCCATACGGATGAATTCAGCACGATGGGCGGCATAACCAAAATACATGCATACACGATTAAAAAAAGAAAATGAGAGGTCTCTTTTTTTAAAGAGCAGACAAGCTGTGCACCGCGAAATGCAAGCAAAAAGTCAAAAATGCAGGACAGTGTTTTGAAAAGATAGATTTCTTTTATCGGTATATAAGTCATTACGGCAATTAAAAACTGATAAGGAATTCCATAATTCCCAACTTGGTTTTGAAGCGCTGCCAAACCACCATTTTCCTTGATTTCATTATACCAGGGAATCAAATAGTAGCTTAAATCGCCTGAAACAAAATTGCGTCCGCTTATTCGAATCAGAACGCCAAGTAATGTGACTGCAAGGAAAAACAAAAGTTCCTTATGAAGTTCTAAAAAAACAATAATTTTCTTTTCCCATTTCAACATATATTTACCTCATTGTTGTTTGCGTTTTTTTGCGTGCTGACACCCTTCTATAGTTTCATGATTTCTTCGTAAACACGCTTACAGTTGTTTTTATCCTGATAGGGAAAGGTCTGCATTATCCGCTCCCTGTAAATATCCTTTAAGGTACAATCGTTTTCCATATATTCTATAATCCGGTCTATTAAATGCTCTGCGGTATATTCTACCTCGCCAAATCCGTCGCGTTCGTAATCAAAGTATCCCTTATCATAGGTATGGCTGCCCGAGAAAAACTCATCGACATCCGGCTGATAGTACAGGACAGGCTTCCCAAGGTATGCGAAATCAAAAACAGTAGAGGAATAATCGGTTACAATCAGTTTTGAATCTGTAAAAAGACTCCTGTAGCGGGTCGCCCTGTCGAGGACTTTGACTGTTTCGGTGCAGTCAAAGTATTCGATGCATTCCCGCGGCATTGTCGGATGCAGCATAAGTTGGATTTCGTAATGGTTTTTCATGGCGGCATCGTACAGTCTGGGACTTGAAAAAACCTGACGATACATTTGGCAGTACGAGCTGTTTTCAAATCCCTTTTTCAGGGTGCGTGAATCCGTTTTCACGTCAATATTGCCAGTCAGATAAGAACGCCATGTTGGCATGAAGGTTATAATCTTCTTATCCTGTGAATTGTCATCAAGGTAGTCGTATCGCGGAAAGCCCGTGCACTTTACCTGTTCTTCATCATAATAATAGGCATAATCCAGAATGGACTGATACTCCATATTGGTTACAGTCACAAACAGGCTGATGTTTTTATTTGCCTTTGCAAGCCAGCGGCTCTGGTTGTCTTTTGTGACACCATGCTGGAGAAATACAAATTTTTGATGATGCTGGATATCCTTGTACAAATAGGACATATCATAAAAGCGGTTAAAGACATAGTCCTCCCCCTGGGATGAAATAATCTTATCGCATAACAGTGACAGGATTTTGTGCTTTGTCGAGTGAAATGGGACGACGTTTCCTATACTGCACAGTCTTTCATAATCTTCGGAATTCCTGTCCAGAACAAAATAAGTCTCTATATGCTCCTGTTTTCCAATGGTATTCATGTATGTAAAAAATGCCTCTCCGTTGTCATCCGCCTTGGTAAGGCGGTCGCTGATCAGCCATATTTCTTTTTTCTTAAACCGTTTCAGTATATGATAGATATTTCTGGCTGTCCATCCTCGGCGCAGCATTTTGTTCTTCTTTGACAGTATTTCCTGCTGAAAAAGCTTTTCATGGTGGTGTATGCTTTTTCTGTCGACATTGTTGCGTAGCCTTAAACATGATCCGGAATATGTTATAATCATTCCTTCCTGATAGAAATAGGCATTTTTTAATTTGGTGGATATGGGAAAAAACTTACCCCAAATAATATTTTTACATACAACATCATTTCCTGCATAACGCAGACAAAGACAAAGTTTTACGTCTTCGGGCAAATCATTTCGTTTTATCCTGAACCGGAACCCTTTGGCAGCTGTAATGACTTCATCCAAACATAGTGTCTGTTTTTCGTTTCGGTCAGAAAGCTCAGCGTAATATTCAGCTACGATTTCTGGATCTACGGATTTAAAGAGGACTTCAACAGAACCAAGCTCTGAAAAACATCTAATATACCCTTCGATAGTGACTTCGTCTTTCAAAATGTCTGCAAACTCAAGAACCATGGAATAGGAGCTTGCGTAGGCAGAAGAAATATCCCCAATGCATAGTTTTAAATCATTCGGGCAGTTTACCAGCTCGATTTTATCCTTATTGTCCTCTTTTAGGGATGCAATCGCAATCTTATAATTGTTTCCTAAATTCTTCTGCTCCAAAATAACATTATCATCAATGTGCTGTAGTGCACGGAGTATAAGCCCTTTGTATTCCGCAATTTCATCTTCCGTAAGGACATTGGGTTCTACCAGCAGGTTCTTGTTTAGACGCCACTGCAAATCATACATACAGGTATACTGTACAAACTTAGGAATATAGCCTTTCTTTTTCAGTGCAGTTTCCAGAATATGCATGATAAAATTCTTCATGTAGGGAATATAATACGCCGTCTTTTTCCGGCCTTGGTCGATTGCGGAATCTCCTGCATCACGCTTTCGATAAAAATAGTTTGTTCCACATAATATGCCGTAACGCATTTTATCGAGCAGAATATCAACGACAACCTGTCCGTCTTCTGCATAAGATAATTCGGTATCAAAGCGCCTGTTTTGAAAACATTCCCTTTTTACAAGTGCACCGCTTATGGACAATTGAATACAGGTATGCTCCTGCCGCAGATCGACTAACCTTGTCTTTTTAAATCTGTAGTTTAATGGGTGATCTCCTTTTCTGACACCAAAAAAACTCATTCGAATTGCTACAAGATCTATCCAGTCCTCATTTTTTTTCAGATAGTTATACATCTTTTCCAATGCATTGTCGCGCAGCTTGTCATCTGCATCCGTAAAATTAACATACTCTCCTTGAACAAATTTTAATCCTTCATTTCGTGCGGAGGAGACACCGCCGTTTACTTTGTGTATTGCCCAAATATTGTCGGGAAACTGTTCTGCATATCGGTCACAGATTTCTCCTGAACCATCACTTGCTCCATCATCGACAAGTATCAGCTGCACATTCTCAAATCCGATGGTCTGTGCAATAATACTTTCTATCATTTCCTCGAGGTATTCTTCCACATTATATACTGCGGTAATGACTGAAACTTTGTATTCCTTTGTGTTTTCCATCATGGTCTCCGTTTTCTGTTTGATATTTTATTACAATTTATATATTCTAGTGTTTGGTAGTGTTTTGGATTCTTCGAGAGTGTGCACTATACATAAATCGTATTGATTAAATAATTCGAAGTAACAATTTGCCCGCAAATGTTATCTGTCTGTATACAAGTGTTCAGAATACTAGGAGGAAAGAATATGGTAACAACACCAATCCGCCAGAAGGATGAAATCAGCTTAATGAAAAATTATTTTTTGGACAAAGAGAAATATAGAGATTATGCACTTTTTGTGATGGGAATTAATTCTGCTTTAAGGATAAGTGACATTATAGATGTTCAGTGGAATGAAGTTTACAATTTCGAGCAGAAAAAATTTAAGAACCATTTGATTGTCAGAGAAAAAAAGACAAGAAAAAATACGTGTATTGCCCTAAATGAAAACTGCCGTCAGGCTCTGGACTTGTTAATGGAGCATCGAGAGCAGCTACAGCAGGACGATTACATTTTTTACTCAGGTGGCGATGCCAGAAAACATATTTCCAGAAACAGGGCATGGCATATTATAAAAAAGGCTGCGGAGTTCAATCAGCTGGAAGGGAACATAAGTTGTCACTCGCTTAGAAAAACATTTGGGTATCATGCATGGAAAGAGGGAACGCCGCCAGCTTTAATAATGGAAATCTATAACCACTCCAACATTGAAATAACAAAGCGGTATCTGTCTATCAACCAAGACGAAAAAGACAGCCTTTTTTACCAATTAAACCTATGAAATATGCAGTATTTATGTAATGATTACCAGTATAAAAAACTTGAATAATGTATTAATATAATATATAATATATGGGCAGATAACATTTGCGGGCAAATTGTTATCTATTATTATGCCCTTGTAAAGAGAAATAATGCAACAAGTGGCAAAAACACAGGATTTTGCAAGGATGAGAACGGTTTGGCTGTATGAACTGGTTAAAATTGTTTAAATAGATTTACATAATATGGACAAAAAAAGCGGAGTGAGGGTTGAGATAATTATGGATGACACAAAAGAATATAAAATATCGGTTGTGACAGCAGTATATAATGTAGAAGACTATTTGGAAGAAATGATAGACAGCATTATCGCACAAAATATTGGCTTTGAAAATATACAGCTAATATTGGTGGATGATGGCTCGCCAGACAAATCAGGTGATATATGTGACCAGTATGCCAAACAGTATCCAGATAATATTGTAGTAATTCATAAAGAGAACGGCGGGGTGTCTTCTGCCAGAAATGAAGGATTAAGACATGTCCGGGGCGAGTATGTCAACTTTACGGACGCAGATGATATATTGGAGTTTAATACATTAGAAGTAATGTATGACTACTTGAAAGAAAATGAGAAATGGATAGATTTGGTTGCTGTAAAGTTAAAATTTTTTGGGACAAGAAATGGTGACCACCCATTAAATTATCGATTTGGAAAAAAATCAAGGATAGCTGATTTGCATCAGGAATATAATTGTATTCAATTGTCTATAAGTGGCACCTTGATAAAAAAAGGATGCTTTGATAATAGGAAGTTTGATGACAGCTTGGCTTATGCAGAGGACGCACAGCTTGTTATAGATATTTTATTGGACAAAATGTTGTATGGGCTAGTGCGTGGAGCCAGTTACTTATATAGAAAGCGTGACACAGGGGATTCGGCAGTTGATTTGGGAAGAAACAAGCCGTGTTATTATGTTCCATACTTAGAACGGTTTACATTGTATTCCTTGGAAAATGCATTCAATAAAAAAGGCTATATTCCGCAATTTGTTCAATATACTTGTATGTATGATTTGCAGTGGCGCTTGAATCAGTATCCGCTTGTTAAAGCGGGTGTCCTTAAAGAGGATGAGGAGCAGGAGTATAAAAATCTGATTTATAAAGCAATACAATATATTGATAATAAAATAATCCTGGAACAGAAAAACATTGGTAATAACTATAAAATGGCAATATTGTCTATGAAGGAAGAAAATAAGGACAGAAAGGAAGTTGTTTGGCTTCCGGATGACGCGAGGGTTTACATAAAGGAAATTCCTTCAGCACCGGCAAGTTCTTATTCCATGATTTTTGAATTTGCAGACGTTTTTGCGGATGAGATTATATTAGAAGGACATGCAAGGTTCTTTCCAGAATTCAGTGATATCCAAATTGTTTTAAAAATAGTGGATGACGAATGTAAAATGGGTGCGGAATATAAAGCGCAGCTTTTGGAACGGGAAGAAAAGTGTACTTTCTGTATGGACAATGTGATTACGCAGGCAAGAGGATTTCGTTTTTGTCTAAAACATGATGAACTGTCAGAGGAAACAGAATTACAACTATTTTTACGCTATGGGGATAATGAAATATTATGCAAAAACATTGTAACAGGCAAATTCTTTCCAGTGTCAACAAAATTAAAAAACAGTTATTTATGTCAAAATGGCATAATTTTGACGTGCTCTGAAGGCGTTTTAAAGTTATCAAAGCAAGTTTCAAGGGCAGCAGTAAAAAGGTGCGAACGGAAACTCCAAAAAGAAATTATGTCAAAAAAAAGTAAAATGCTTTACAGAGGAGTGATTGCCAGAAAAATCTATCATTTTGTAAAAAAGTTTAAGAAAAAGGAACTTTGGCTTATAAGTGACAGGCTGACAAAAGCGGATGATAATGGCGAAGCATTTTTTACATATATGAATACTATAGGAAAGGACGAAAATATAGATACTTACTTTGTGCTGGAAAAGAGCTCGGAGGACTATGAACGTTTGAGTAAAATCGGTAAAGTGGTGCCATTCCATTCAAACAAACATAAAATATTGTCACTATTATGTGATAAAGTAGTATCGGCACAGGCAGATGATTATGTGTTTAACCGCTTTTTTGATTTGTCTTATTTATATAGAGATATATTGCATCAGCAAAAATTTGTGTTTTTACAGCATGGCGTTATAAAGGATGATTTAAGTCGGTGGCTTGCAAGAGCAAATAAGAACATAAGTATCTTTGTGACAACAACACGAATGGAATATCAGTCAATTTTAGACTGTGCATACCATTATGACGAGAATCAGGTCAAATGTACGGGCTTACCAAGATATGATTACCTTTACGACAGCTCTGCGGATAAAAATGTAATTACTTTCATGCCGACTTGGCGTTCTTATCTGGCTGGGAATTTTGACGTTGAGACCGATTCCAGAAATTTAAAAGGAGGGTTTGAAAAAAGTTCGTATTGTCAAATGTATCAACAAGTTTTTTCAAATAAAAGGCTGTATGAAGCTGCTGAAAAGTATCATTACAAATTTAGGCTGATGCTGCATCCTACAATGCCTAGAGAATGTGTAGAATATTTTGATTGTAACAATGGGATTGAGATACTCGACAGAAATATTCGTTATAGGGAACTATTCGCAGACTCAAAACTGATTGTTACAGATTACTCCTCCACAGTATTTGATTTTGCCTATCTAAGGAAACCGGTACTATATTATCAGCAGGACGTTGAGGAATTTTTTTCAGGAAACCATACCTATGATAAAGGATATTTTGATTATGAACGGGATGGTTTTGGCGAGGTTGAATATTCGTCTGAAGCTTTGGTGGAGCGAATCATAGAATATATGGAAAATGACTGTAAACTGAAGGATGTTTATAGAAATAGGATTGAGAAAACATTTCCATATAATGACAAGAATAATTGCAGGCGGGTGTATGAAGAGATTATAAATCTATGATTTTTGAGATTACGTTTCAAGAGAAATATGTTTTTCTGTAAATGGTGGATCGTAGTGTCATTTACATGCTGGTGGGGAGAAGCAGACAACAGATGAAAATATTAATTATCATTCCGGCATACAATGAGGCGGAAAATATTGTAAATGTAGTGGAAAACCTTAAAAGTAAATATCAAATGTTTGACTATGTTGTAGTTAATGATGGTTCTAGGGATAAGACAGCTGAAATTTGTCGGAATAATAAATATAATCTCGTTGATCTTCCGATTAATTTGGGATTGTCCGGAGCGTTTCAGACGGGAATGAAGTATGCATATTATAACAATTATGATTACGCCATTCAGTATGATGGGGACGGACAACATAATCCGGAGTATATAGAGGGAATGGTCAGGAGTGCTGAAAAAAATGGCTTAGATATTGTGATAGGAAGCCGTTTTGTAACTGAAAAAAAGCCGCATACACTCAGAATGATGGGCAATTCGCTGATTGAACTTTGTATGCTGTTGACATCACGTAAAAGGATAAGGGATGCCACGTCCGGAATGCGGCTTTATAATAAACGCATGATTAAGAAGCTGGCAACAACAATGAATTGTGGTCCTGAACCGGATACAATTGCATACTTATTAAGATGTGGCGCTAAAGTAGAGGAATATCAGGTACATATGAATGAACGAGTGGCAGGAGAGAGTTATCTCAACTTGACTAGAAGTATCAAATATATGTTTCACATGTGCTCGTCTATTTTAATTGTCCAATGGTTTCGGGATAAGGAGAATTAAGATGTCATTAGGGTTGAGAGTTATATTGTTGGTGGCTTCTGTGATGACATGTGCATATATTTCGCGCAAACTGAAGAAGTCACAGATACAGATTATGGATACGGTATTTTGGATCGGTCTGTCAGTAGTTTTTGTCTTACTTGCGGCTTTCCCTCAAATTGCAGGATTTTTGTCTAATTTATTGGGATTTATTGCACCAATTAATTTCGTATTTCTTATGATAATTTTTCTGCTTCTGATTAGATGCTTTTTACTATCCATTCGTGTATCACAGTTGGATGATAAAATAAAAAACTTGGTAGAAGAAATTGCGATTAGGGAAAATAAAAATAGTAGGTAATTAAAGTGTGTGCAGATTAGGGTATTTTCAAACACGCTCTAGAACAATTAATATATAAGAGGTATTTGCAATTTGACGGGTAAATTAAGAGATGCGTTTACAAGTGATGATAAGGACATAGAGAAGAAAAGTGTATTTTGGAATATGACATTTAGCATATTGTCTGCTTCACAGTCAGCCGTTATGATTGCGATAGTGACGAGAGGAAATGGGACGGAGTCAGCAGGTATTTTATCAATTGCTTTTGCGGTAGCTTATTTAATGTACACTATAGGAGCATATGGAGCGCGTGATTTTCATGCAACGGATTCCCTAAGACAATACAGCTACAATGAATATAAAAGACTGCGATTAATATCATGTGGAGTAATGATATTTATCAGTCTGATATATTGCTTGGGGAAAGGATACGAGAGAGATAAGCTGACTGTAGTCATTCTTGTATGCGTGCTCAAACTAGTTGAGGCAATGGAGGATTTGTACCATGGAGAATTTCAGAGAGCAGGTCGGCTTGATATAGCAGGACGATTAGGGGCATTTAGGCTTTTCTTATCATATGTTTTTTTTGCTTTATTTATTTTCTTGACACATAATTTACTGGTGTCAATTGCCAGCTTGATTTTTTTGTCAGTTATAATGATGCTGGTAAATGAAAATTTGTTAAGTAAGTATGTAATAAAGATTGAAGAGGGAAGGAACAGAAAGACTCTTTTAGAATTAGTGATGGTATGCTTTCCGCTTTTTATCATGTTATTTTTGAGTATATACATTAGTAATGCACCGAAATACGCGATAGATAAATACTTGTCAGAACAGGAGCAGGCATATTATGCAATTATATCAATGCCTGTTTTTACGATTAATTTGCTGAGTGGGATTGTATATCGGCCGAAACTTCTGCATATGGCTGAACTATGGAATATGGATGATAGGGCAGGATTTAAAAAGCTCATCTGGAAGCAAGTACAGATTATAATAATTATATCAATTGTAATAAACATAGCTGGATGCATGATCGGATTAAAATTACTGGAAATGATATATGGTGTTTCACTGACAGCACTGACAAAAGAATTTGCTATTTTGTTGTTAGGCGGCGGAATGGTTGCAATGTATGGATTTTTTAGTGCATGTCTGACAATAATGCGAAAACAGGTTTTCATGCTGGCAATAGCAGTATTTGTAATGGCGCTTGCAGGTATGATAGCCAATCCGATGGTTCGTTATGCAGGACTTACAGGAGCTGCAGCATTGTATCTGATACTAATGCTGGGGGAACTGCTGAGTGTGCTAATAATACTGGGAATATGTCTACATAGAAGTAATAAGACTAAGGCGAATAAAAGTCTAGACAATAGTTAGACAGGGGGGATGAGAGAGGAGCTTGAGAATGGAGCAATTTTTGAAAGTAGTGCGAAAGATGCTGTAAATGAAAAAAATATGATGAAAGGGTTGCAAAATGATAAGGATAAGATATAATTTAGCAGAGCAGAGCAGAGCAGAGCAGAGCAGAGCAGAGCAGAGCAGAGCAGAGCAGAGCAG
>CAJTTO010000017.1:0-7403 GCA_910579275.1 uncultured Lachnospiraceae bacterium | reverse complement strand
ACTAAAATAATTTTATTTTATTATATAGGAAAACGCCAATCACAGACAGCTTAACAAGCTGTCTGTGATTGGCGTTTTTAAAATTAGAGATTAAAAGAGATGAATTTTAGTATTAATTGGGAAAGGGACAGGAAAATGTATCAAAGATTTGAAGAAGTTTTCGAACAGCAAAGAAATAATATTGAGCATGTTAGAGAAAGCGGATATTTAGAGAACATAACCAACGTTACAGAGATAATAACAAAAACATTAAAACGCGGGAATAAGATTTTAATTGCAGGAAATGGTGGCTCTGCAGCTGATTCTCAACACTTTGCTGCAGAATTGGTTGGGCGTTTTTTAAAGGAGCGATCTGGTATTCCTGCAATTGCACTTACTACGGATACATCAGTGCTCACCTGCATAGGAAATGACTATGGATACGAACGCGTTTTTTCAAGACAGGTAGAGGCATTGGGAAAACCAGGTGATGTGTTCTTTGGAATTTCTACAAGCGGGAACTCAGAAAATGTCGTTCAGGCGGTGCAAAGGGCAAAAGAAATGGGAATTGTTACAGTTGGTTTATTAGGAAGAGACGGGGGGAGCTTAAAGAAATTATGTGATTATGAGTTGACGGTGCCATTAAATGAAACGCCCAGAATTCAAGAGTTTCACATCATGACAATTCATATGATTTGCGAAATAATAGAAGAATCAATGTTTTAGAAAGTAGGAGAATATAGATGGAAACAAAAAAGGAAAATTCATATAGTATATCTTCGGCTTTTTTGAAATGGAACCAATTTCTTTGGAAAAATGCATTTTTTAAAAATATCCGTATTTTGTTTTATGTAATAGACGGAATTATGCTGGCGTTTTGTCCGCGAGAGAAGAAAAAACAAAGCGACAATTCGCGTAAAAAAGTCTTAATTGTGTATAACTTAGCATTGGGCGACGGAATCATGTTTTATGGTGTGTCTCAGGGCATTCGTGAGATATGGCCGGAAGATGCGTTTGAGATTTCGATAGCATGTCAAACAGCATTTGCTCCTTTATATGAAAGCTCGGGTGTATTTGACAAGGTTCTTCCGTTTGATTTTTCGGGTGCAGTTTTAAATTTGAGGAATCGAATGAAACTGTTTCGCCAGTTGCGAACAGTGCAATATGATTTCGTTATTGACCCAATAGGGTGCGAGGATTGTACAACAAATATTTTTATGACTCGTGCAGCATGGGGAAAGAAAAAGATAGGTGTGTTGGATACTACATTAAAGCATCATACGCCTAGATGGATGCGTAGGAAAATATATGATAAGATAGTGGAAATCAATCAGAAACAGATTCACTTAATACGTTATTATGGAGAACTTTTTAAAACATTGGGTGCTAAAGAGTGTAGGGTGCAACCCGCTGAGCTGCCCAGAAAAAAACTTCCGTTTGATACACCCAGACGTTTTTTTGTGGTATTCCCAGTAGCAAGCATGGCGGTTAAAATGTGGCCGATTGAAAGATATGTATATATTACGAAAAAAATATACGAAAAGACACATATGCCTTTAGTAGTATGCGGCACGAACCATGACAGGGCAAGCATTGAGGAATTTTTGTCTAAGCTATCAGGTGTTGAAGTGATTGATTATATTGGAAAAACGGATATAATGCAGTTTACCGAGTTGATTGGAAGGGCTTCCCTTGTTATCAGTAATGACACAAGTGCATACCATATTGCGGTGGCAAGAAAGGTTCCGGTTGCCATGATATGCGGCGGCTATACATACCATAGATATGCAAGGTATAAGTATGCGGAAGAAGGGTGCAAAGACCCGGTTTTAATACATAAGAAAATGAAATGCTTCGATTGTAATAACCATTGTGTGCACAGCGGGTTTGCGTGTTTTCCGTGTATTGAACAGATAAGTCAAGAGGATGCATGGTGTGTGATAGAACGTATGATTGAAAGAGAGGCGTTGGTGTGACAGTAGAGAAACTAAAACAAATAAAAAATATAAGGGTTTTGCTGTTTGGGGACTTCATGGTAGATAAATACATTTATGGAAAGGTTTCAAGAATATCACCAGAGGCACCTGTACCGGTGCTTCAAGTAACAAAAACGCAGACAAAACTCGGCGGTGCTGGAAATGTAGTAAATAATGTCATGGCATTGGGTGCTAAAGTCAGGGTGCTGGGGTGTATAGGGCAGGATAATGATGGCGGATGGATTATCTCAGAACTGAAAGAAAATGGGATTGAGACAAACTATATCCAGCAGTTTTCTCATGTAAATACGATATCGAAGACAAGACTGGTATCGAAAAATCAGCAGTTTCTTCGATATGATGAAGAAAAAATTCAAGCAATACCACGGGAATATATTGCATATATGGAAAACAATAAACAGGAAATATTTCAGGATATACATGTGGTAATTATTTCAGATTATGGAAAAGGTGTAGTAACTGAGGAATCTGCCCAGTTTTTGATTTCTAATGCAAATGAAAGGGGTATTCCTGTCATTATTGATCCTAAAGGGAAGGATTATGGAAAATATGCTGGCGCATATGCATGCACGCCGAACGTAAAAGAATTAAGTGATGTTATTGGGCATGAGTTAATAACAGAGGAGGAGTTAAGGACAGCAGGTCAGGAAGTAAAAAAGAATGCTCAAATAAAGAATTTACTGTTGACGCGTTCTGAAAAAGGGATTTCTTTGTTTGACAGTGAGGACGACAAGAAGGATTTTCCGGCTTTATCAAAAGATGTTGTGGATGTAACAGGGGCTGGGGACACAGTAGTGTGTATTGTTGCTTTAATGTTGGTAGCGGGCTTTTCTATGGATGAGTGCTGTGTTCTTGCCAACATTGCTGCGTCGATTGTATGTTCTAAATTTGGGGCAGCTACGTTGTCATTGAACGAGCTGATGGAACAGATTGTCAACAGTGGCGAGTTTAAACTGGTGGATGTCACAACGGCAAGATATGTGTTGGACAGCCTTCGGGAAAAAAGAAAGAAAATTGTATTTACAAACGGGTGTTTTGATATGCTTCATGCTGGGCATCTGGCATCTTTTTTGCAGGCAAGAAAATATGGGGATATTTTGTTGGTTGCAGTCAATAGTGATGAGTCCGTCAGACGGCTGAAGGGTGAGACACGGCCTGTCATAAATCAGAATGACAGGATTGCAATGCTGTGTGCATTGGAGTGTGTTGATTATGTTATATTAATGGAGGATGACACACCTATCAATTTGATAAAGGCATTGAAACCAGATGTCACAGTAAAGGGGAGAGACTGGGAGGATAAGAATCTGCCCGAAAGACCTTTTGTTGAAGAATATGGTGGACGGGTGTGTTTTATTGATTTGGAAGAGGGATTATCTACGACAAATATAATAAGGAAGATAATAAATGAATAAGGCAGTATTTCTTGACCGCGATGGGACAATTAATGTAGATTTTGGCTATGTACACACAAAAGATAAATTAGAGTTTGTTCCTGGGGTTTTAGATGCTTTGTCAGCAATTCACGCAGCAGGCTTTAAACTGATTATCACTACAAACCAGTCAGGAATTGGAAGGGGATACTTTTCGCTGGAACAATACAAAGAGTTTGAAATGTATATGCTGGAGCAGATGGAAGGGGCGGGCGTGCCTATAGACGGAGTGTATGTTTGCCCACATGAGCCTCAAGACCAATGTGATTGCCGCAAGCCAAAAACGGGGCTTTATGAAAGGGCTGCCAATGATTTTGATATTGACTGGAAAAGCTCTTATGTAGTTGGTGATAACGAACGTGACTTGGCAGTTTGCAGCTTGAAAGGAATTCAAGGGATATTTTATGGGGAAACAGAAATAGCACTTGACTGTGTAGTAAAATTGACTGACTGGAAGGAGATTGCAGCGTATATTTTATATCATGGATGATGTCCCACAAGTTGAATCATTACCATTAGTCTAAGATATGTAGCACCTGATATATTTTACAATAAATATGAAAGCAATAGTGAATCTTTGGAATATTTTAGAAAAGATAAATCAATACTATACAAACATGGCTGTTTGTGGTAAGTTAGTAGTATAGGCAGCTGAATTATTGTTAATTTAGTTATTGAAGCAATGTCCTTATTTAATTTCAATATGGGCACTGCTTCAATGAATATTTTATAAGGTTTTATGTAACGTCCTTAAGGGACGTTTTAAAAAGCCAAATGGAAGGAAAAGTTAAAAATGAAATCAAAAAAAGTATTGGTTACAGGAGCAGCAGGGTACATAGGAAGACATGTGGTAAAAGAGTTTTTGAATATGGGTTATCATGTGATAGCCAGTGACTTGGCATACAAGGGAGTGGACGAGCGGGCAGAATATTCCCATATTTCTATTTGGAGTGGGGATAAGGATATTTATGAACAATTTGAAAGACCAGACATCTTAGTACATCTTGCGTGGAGAGACGGATTTATCCATAATTCCGAAGCCCATATGAAAGATTTATCAAATCACGTGGAATTTTTACAGAATATGATTGATGGCGGTGTTCCGTACCTGACAGTGATGGGAAGTATGCATGAGGTTGGATATTGGGAAGGTGCGATTGATGAAAATACACCATGCAATCCACTGTCTATGTATGGTGTAGCGAAGAATGCATTGCGACAGGCGCTGGTACTGTATTGCAAGGGAAAGGCTGTAAATCTTCACTGGCTTCGAGGATTTTATATCTATGGAGATGATGTATATGGAAGTTCCATTTTTTCAAAAATAGTTCAGGCAGTGCAGGATGGAAAAAAAGAGTTCCCATTTACGATGGGGAAAAATAAATATGATTTCATACATGTGTCCGAATTGGCAAAGCAGATTGCAAGGGCAAGTATTCAAAGTAAATATAACGGAATTATCAATGTATGCAGTGGGGAAAAAATATCTTTATCGGAGCAAGTCACAAAGTATATTAATGATCACAACTATGACTTAAAGCTAAACTATGGGGCTTTTCCGGACAGACCATATGATTCACCGGAAGTGTGGGGAGACAATACAATTATCTCACAGATTATGAGGGAATATAAATGAAAAGATACCATAATTTTAATGGACAGGATGTGACAGTTGTTATTTGTGCATATAAGGAATGCCTGTATTTGGAGGAATGCATAAAAGCGCTTTTTTCACAGACGGTCAAACCTAATATTTTAATTTCCACATCTACGCCCAATGATTATATACAAAACCTTTCAATTAAATATGGGATAGAAGTAAAAATAAACCCTGATGGAGGGCAGATAAAAGATTATAATTTTGCAATGAAACAATGCAGGACACCACTTGGTATGCTGGCACATCAGGATGATCTATTAGACAAACATTATATAGAAAGATGTCTGGAAGAGCTAAATAAGGCGAAAAAACCGATTATAGCATGTACCAATTATTTGGAAATGCATAATGATATTGTAGATTTGAAACCGTCACCTATGATACGCATAAAAAGGTGTCTCATCTTACCAATGAATAACAAATGGCTTAGAGGGACTATCTGGGGTAAGAGACTATGTCTGCTTATTGGGAATCCGATTACACATCCTTCTGTTATGTGTGTAATGAGTGAAATGCCCAAGACGTGCTTTCGTGAAAAATATAAGGCGGCTATGGACTGGGATCTTTGGGAACGGTTATCTAGGCGAAAAGGTGAGTTTGTTTATGTCAAAGATGTGCTGTTGTTTCATAGAATGAATGATGATAACCAAACAGCGAAGCTGTTAAAAACAACAACTGCCCGCTATGATGATGAGTATGCTATTTTTTGCCGGTTTTGGCCAAAACCAATTGCAAGATTTTTTATGCATTTTTACCGTAAATCTGAAAATTATTATTAATTTACCTCAAGGAATCTGAAAGGAAATTTATGAAAATAGTATTGGAGGAAGCTTCGCAGGATAGGAATAATAATTTGAATATTCTGCGTTTTATTGCGGCTGTCATGGTTGTATTTTGTCATGCATACCCGATTAGTATAGGAGGGGAGGGTATTGATGCCCTAGGGGATTTGACAAACGGGCAGATTCATTTTGGAAGCTTGGCGGTTTGCATTTTTTTCTTTTTTAGCGGCTTCTTTCTCAACAGAAGTGTCAACAGAGGCTATGGGGCATACAGATATTTTAAGGCAAGATGTATTAGGATTTTTCCATGTCTGATAGTAGTTGTTTTTGCATGTACATTTGTTTTGGGAAGCTTTGTGACGAGTTGCAGACGAACTGAGTATTTTACAAATGTACAGACATATGAATACTTATTGAACGGGATATTAATTTTAAGACATAATCTGCCTGGGGTTTTTGAAGGTAATGCATATAATGCAACTGTGAATGGTTCTCTTTGGACATTGCCAGTGGAATTCTTGTGTTATATAGGTTGTTATTTTTTCTGGAGAATTGGACTGTCCAAAAAAAGGGTAATGGGGTATACAATACCTTTTTTTGTACTGGGCTATGTTGTCATGTATATTATACTGGCAAAAAATACATTGCTTCAAAGTGCACTGCGACCCTGCGGTATGTTTTACTGCGGTATGTTGTTTGATACATATCGGAGCAGGATACATATAAATGCTTCATATGTGCTCGTATGCATTGTAGGACTAATTGTATCCGCATACTTGGAGATTTTGGAATTCGGTACGATTCTATTCCTTCCATACATATTGACTTACATTGTATTTGGAACAAAGAAAAAATTATATTGGTTTGGAGCGAAGCATGAAATATCATATGGTATGTACCTGTGTGCGTGGCCTGTACAGCAGACAGTTGTGATGTTGTTTGGAGGGAACATGGATCCTGTTATAAATTTTCTGATAAGTATGCCGGTTATTATGGCAATAGGGTGTTTATTAAATGTTATTATAGAAAAACGCATTATTCGATTTATGGAAAGCAAAAAATAATAATTAGTATTTAATATGTGGAATTCATTGATATAAGTGTTTCGGAAATTATTGTTGACAGAATGCGCCGACTTTTTATAGCCGGCGCTTATCCATTTCTGCTTCTATTATTCGCTTTGTGATGCCCGCCTGACAGATCCTTCAAGTAATGTTGTGTTTTTTCCTGTCATTTGAACTTAGTGTCCAAGCTTTATTTCTCACCATTCTTTTTTAACTTATTTGACCGTATCTTTATAAATAAAGGGATTAATGAATTAATTATTGCATATCTGATGCCCGGAAAAGGTTTGGTTATCACATTAAAAATTTTCCAACAAATAAAATACATTTTCCATCCATCTTCAAAACCAGTATTTTGCCACGGAGTTTTGGACAAATATTTTATATAATCATCTTTATATAAATGTGTGTTATGCTTTCGCCATGGTCTTTCTTCGTAAACGGTGGATAGCATGTACCTAGACCAAACCTGACAAATATGAGACAAT
>CAJTTO010000016.1 GCA_910579275.1 uncultured Lachnospiraceae bacterium | reverse complement strand
ACGCTATTTCACGGACTTTGCAGTAAATGCAAAGTCCTGGGCTGAACTGTTACATATCCACAATAATAAAGGCTGTAAAAGTTGACATGTGGATAACTGTATGCTAAACTGACTGTGGGAGTGGATAATTAATGTCATGTGTGTCATTTTGCCATAAGCAAAAGTCTGACAGACACTAATTTACTATTTTGCTCAAATTACACGCTTTTGACTCAGGTGAATGATAATGGGCAGTGGCGTCAGAGGTGATAGGACTTGGATAAATACGAATATAAAGTTCGCTCAGAAGAGATATCGAACTTAATAGATAAGGAAAAGTATGCAGAAGCTGTGAAAATAGCTGACACGATTGACTGGAGAAGGGTCAAGAGTGCAGGGATGCTTTTAAAAATTGCAGCATTGTACAGAATCAACAGACGAAACGAGGACAGCAGGGACTTGCTAATGCTGGCCTACGAGCGTTATCCTACAAACCGTTCGGTTGTATATTCCCTTTGTGAGTTATCAATTGAATTAGATGATGTAGTGGCAGCGATAGAATATTATAAACAGTTTGCGAAACTGGCGCCTAAGGATAATGGAGTCTATACGCTTCGTTACCGTATTCTGGAAGCACAGGAAGCAAGCCTTGAGGAACGCATCGAGATTCTCGAGGAGCTGAAAAAAAGAGACTACCAAGAAGAGTGGGCCTATGAACTGGCTTATCTGTACCACAGGGTAGGGCTGTCGACGAAATGTGTAGAAGAGTGTGACGACATCATACTCTGGTTCGGTGACGGTTCATACGTAATGAAGGCGATGGAGTTGAAAGCGCTTCATGTACCGCTTACTGAGGTGCAGCAGAAAAAGTATGAGAACATGCTGGCATTTCCGGAAAGCAATTATACGCAGGATACCAGTCAGGATGAAACATATCAAGATGAAGCCTATGTGACAGATTATAATAATGAACAGACCGGTTATGCAGGGCAGCCATATGCAGAGGAAGCCTATGGAAATGAATCCTATGGGCAGACTGATTACGCAGGGCAGCCGTATGGAAATGAATCGTATGAACAGCCATACACAGAGGAACCATATAGAGACGAACAGCCCTATACAGAAGAATCCTATGGAAATGAATCGTATGAACAGACAGGTTATACAGAAAGCGGCTATGGAAACGAGTCCTATGAACAGAGCGGCTATACAGAAAGCGGCTATGGAAACGAGTCCTATGAACAGAGCGGCTATACAGAAAGCGGCTATGGAAACGAGCCATACGCTCAAAACGGCTACACAGAGAATGGCTATGAGAATGAATCGTATGAGCAGACAGGCTATGTCGATGACGGTTACGGGAATTTAAGCTATGTGAACAACTCGTATCAGGACAACAGTTATACGGGTGAATTTTATGTGGAACAGGCTTATGATGAAAATGGCAATCCAATAGATTTTACAAATTATGAAACCGACACTCCCCAGCAGGAACCGTACACAGATGACAGATATGCACCGGATAACTATAACAGTACGGATACATATGGAAACAACGGTTACAATGATGTTACTGTACAGCAAAATAATGTGCAGACATCTGCCGGCGCCGGAGATATGAGTCAGTATAATACAATCAATCTGCAAAAAGTCGTTGCGGAAAGCATGAAGGAGCTTTTTCCGGACGGCGATGATGATGTGTTTGCAGAAGACAGGGGAAAATATAATTCGGTGGAAGATTTAGGCAGCTCCATGGGAGATACCCAGATTTTTTCCAATAATAATGCGGTCATAAATAATAAGCCAGACAGCACAGGGATGGCAGCAAAAAAATTAGAGGCAGCACATGCGATTTCAGATTTCGCAGCAGATGCAGTCTCTGAACAAAGTTTGTCCGTCCCTGTCAAAACCGGAGGAGGAACAGGTACCGGCGAACCTTGGAATGAGACAAAGCCAGAGAAAGCAGAGCTGTCAAGAGCAGGGAAAAAAGAAGTTCCACAGTCAGGGGCATTGTATGCAGAACCGGAAAATACAGAAGATTCAGATTCTGCGTCTTTGGAAACAGCGGTTTCAGAGCCGTACACGCAGACAGGAAAAGTTGCCCAGATGGTGACAAGCGTGTCAGAAGCGGCGCCGGAGCCACATACAGGAGCAATCAAAAAAGTGCTGATACCGGGAGAGGACGCGCGTCTTATCAAGGCGGAATCCGATATGGACGAGCTGCGTGATATCACAGAAAAGACTGTGGTAGACGAGCATATCCGAATGGAAGACAATGATGAAAATGTATACCGTGAACAGGGGATTGCAGAAATGGAAATGACAGACGGTATTTCACCGAATCAAGGAACAGGTTCGATGAATCTTGATGACGTACTGGTTGAGTGGGAGCGGATGAAACAGGACAACGCCAAAAGACATCAGGAGGAAATCAAGCAGCATATTTTGACACAGACGGGAAAAATATTTGCGAGCTTTGACAATTCTATCAACAGCGGAATACTGGGAGAGCTTGCGCGTGAAGAAGCCGCGGCACAGAAAAGAAACAGCAGTAAATTTCTGGAGGCAGATGATACAGGCGATATTCCGCAAAATCAAGTTCGTCCGGCAGCAGAAGATGAATTTGAGACAGCGTATGTGACGGATAATGTTCAGAGTGGGAAAACTGAAAAAACAGAGGATGCGGAACCGGAGAAAACGGAGACGGACGCGAAGGAAGAATATATTTCAGAGCTTGAACGTGTTGTGGCGCAGGAGCTTGGCGGACTGACAAACGAAATACCGCAAACGGCAATCAGTCAGGCAGTCAATGCAAATCCGGCGGCTGACACTATGGCGGAGGAGGATGACTCAGAGCAGGGCACTGCGGAATGGGACATGTCAGAAAACAATCTGGCCGAAGAAGCATATTATGCGGAGGAAAACGCATATATCAATAGTGGACAAACCGAACCAGAAGATGCATTATACTATGGAGACGCAGCACATGCGCAGGAAGATAATTCGGAAGATGCGCCGTACTATGAAGACACCACATATATGCAGGAAGATAATCCGGAAGATGCGTCATATTATGAAGACACTGCGTATACACAGGAAGATAATCCGGAAGATGTGCCGTTTGAGGACAGTACATCTGCGCAGGAAGACAGTTCGGAAGATGCATCGTACTATGAAGACACTGCGTATGCGCAGGAAGACAATTCGGAAGATGCGTCATATTATGAAGACACTGCGTATGCACAGGAGGAAAATCCGGCGTATTATACACAGGAAATAGATACAGAAAATATCGTGTATGGACAAGAATCAGACGACATGTATCATGATGATACAGCGTATATGGAGGATTCGGAACGTTCTGAATACCAGCAGGACAATGCGTTTGCACAAAGCGCTCAGGTTCATTTTCCTGCAAATGATGCAGAGCTGCAGGATGCTGCGGACGAAGATTCACGATATGATTATAAGGCAGAGCAAAATGAAGCCGATAACCTTGAATATTATACAAATGATGAACACTCAGGGGATGTAAGCGAGACACCTGACAGCGCACATGATGCACAGAAGCATTCTTATAGAGAGTATGATGAGAGGGAGCTTGACCCTGAGGATGCGGAAAGCATTGCCGAGATGGCAAAAGAGGATGCATTAAAGACGCAGGAAATCAAGATGAACACGGCTGATTTAAGCTCGCTTTCCGAAAAGATTGTAGCGACGACCAAAAAAGAAGCAAAAGGCGCAAAACGCGAGGAAGTGCGTGACTTTACACCGGAAGAAAAGACACTATTTGAAAACTTTGCCGTCACCAAAAAAATAAAAAAACAGATTGTATTTGCACTTGATAACATAACGCTTGCCGCGTATACTGGTAATATCATCATTACAGGCGATGCGGGACTTGATACCGTCAGGATGGCGAAAAACCTTGTGAAGGAATATCAGGAATCGGATGCCAATTTCTCTGGAAAGCTTGCCAAGATTACCGGGGAAAAATTCAATCAAAGAAATGTGAAAGATGTATTTGAGAAATTGAATAATGGTGGTATTATAATAGAGAAGGCAAACGGTATGAGTGAGGAAAAGCTCTACGAGATGGCTTTAAACCTTAACCAGGAAAATCTCGGAATCGTTGTTATAATGGAAGACACGAGAAAAGAGATTACGAAGCTTTTGGAAAAACAGGCAATGATTGCAGATTACTTCAATATCAGGATTGACCTGATGGAGATGGATAACAACGCACTTGTCGCCTACGCCAAAAACTATGCCTTGGCTTTGGAATATTCCATTGATGAGTTAGGTACACTCGCCCTTTACACCAGAATAGCTAACATGCAGAGCGGAAATCATGTAGTGACAAAGGATGAGGTAAGGGACATCATAGATGAGGCAATTTGGAAATCCAAAAAATCAAAAATCAAAAATTTTGTTGACGTACTATTCGCGAGAAGGTATGACAACGAGGACATGATTGTCCTTAAGGAACGTGATTTTATGTAGGGGGTGCCCTACAACAGAATGGGGGATTTTTATGAACAATCAAGACACAACTGTATTTATCTCTGATGCCGACCAGTATGTATTCGGACAGGGCACGCATTATGAGATATACAAAAAGTTAGGCGCGCATTTCTGCAAAAAGGGAAAAAAGGACGGGGTATTTTTTGCAGTATGGGCACCGAATGCAAGAGAGGTATACGTGATAGGTGAGTTCAACGACTGGAACGAAGGCGCAGCACCGATGGAGCGCCTCGGTGAAGGTGGAATCTTTGCTACTTTTGTGGAGGGCGTTGCGGAAGGGCAGATGTACAAATATGTGCTGGTACTTCCGGACGGCAGGAGACTTTACAAGGCAGATCCCTACGCGAATTATGCAGAGATGCGTCCGGGCACGGCATCAAAGGTGTATGACCTGAACCATTTTAAGTGGACAGACAAGAAGTGGATGACAGACCGTGACAAAAAGGACATGAACAAGGAGCCTATGTCAATCTATGAGTGTCATATCGGATCATGGATGAAACATCCTGACGGAACAGAGGAAGGATTCTACAATTACCGCCAGTTTGCGGACAGGATTGTGGAATACCTGAAAGAGATGCCGTATACACATATTGAGCTTATGGGTATTGCAGAGTTCCCGTTTGACGGTTCGTGGGGTTATCAGGTAACAGGCTACTATGCGCCGACTTCAAGATACGGAAATCCGGATGACTTCAGGTACTTAATTGATTTGCTGCACAAAAATGACATTGGTGTCATTCTTGACTGGGTTCCGGCTCATTTTCCAAGGGATGCACATGGTCTGTGTGAGTTTGATGGTACTTGTCTGTATGAGCATCCGGACACGAGACTTGGGGAGCATCCGGACTGGGGTACAAAGATATTTAACTACAGCAAAAATGAGATTCGCAATTTCCTCATTGCAAATGCATTGTTCTGGATAAGGGAGTTCCACATCGACGGACTCCGAGTGGACGCTGTGGCTTCCATGCTTTATCTTGACTATGGCAAGCAGGACGGACAGTGGGTTGCAAACAAGTACGGCGGCAATGAAAACCTTGATGCGATTGAGTTTTTCAAGCACCTGAATTCCGTTATTCACGGTGCACATCCCGGTGTCATGACGATTGCCGAGGAGTCTACGGCCTGGCCGAAAGTAACAGCCGATCCGGAGGACGGAGGACTTGGTTTCTCCTTCAAGTGGAATATGGGATGGATGCACGATTACTGTGAGTATATGAAGCTTGACCCATACTTCAGAAAAGATAACCACTATAAGCTGACGTTTGCGATGAGCTATAACAGTGCCGAGAATTATATCCTGCCTTTGTCTCATGACGAGGTAGTGCATCTGAAGTGTTCCATGGTTAACAAAATGCCCGGATATGAGATTGACAAGTATGCAAACCTCAGAAATCTTTATACTTTCATGTTTGGCCATGAGGGAAAGAAGCTGTTGTTTATGGGACAGGAGTTTGCGCAGGAGCGCGAGTGGAGCGAGGCGAGAGAGCTTGACTGGGGATTGCTCCAGAATCCTTTAAACAAAGGCATGCATGACTACATGAGCGAGCTGCTTACCATTTACAAGAGCAGCCCTTGTCTCTATGAGATTGACAATGACTGGCTGGGATTCGAGTGGATGAATGCCGATGATACAGAGCGCAGTATTTACAGCTTTGTCAGGAGAAATAAGAGTGGAAAGCAGCATATGCTTTTCGTCATCAATATGACGCCCGTTGAATATCCGAAGTTCAAGGTGGGCGTACCGATGAATACACAGTATAAGCTGTTACTCAACTCTGACGACAAGAAGTTTGGCGGCAATGGCAATAAAATACCTAAGACAATCAAAGCCAAGAAAGGCTTGTGCGATAACAGGGATTATAACATTGCGTTTCCGCTTCCGCCTCTGACGGCAGCAGTGTTCACATTTTAATTAATTGTTATACAGCGAGATAGCACCTTCATTATAGACAATAAGAAACAGGGATATGGCAGATACACCATATCCCTGTTTCTTATTGTAATTATTTGGTTAACCAAGCTTAAACATTACCAAAATAGCACAGATAATTCCTGTCAGCAAAGCCATCACAGCATATGCAATTATTCGTTCCCTTTTTGAAATATTTTGTCTGGCATTGCGCTTTAAGTCCTCTTCCATGAATCGTGAAGTAAGAACTGTATTGCGTGTTGGATCCCGAAATGAGTTAAATCCGCCCCACATAGTCCTGCCTCCTTTCATAAATCAGGTGTCATAAATTAATTTCTCCTTGTGCATAAAGTATGGTACTTTGAGCTCGCTTATAGAGACTTAAGATTTTATAATGAATTTTCAGAGCTCCATTGGTGTATATATTATACTTTTATGAACCAATAAGTCAACATCATAAACATAGGACAGAAAAATATCATTATAAGATGCATTAATAAAGATATCAGATCCGTGTACTCCACTGTGAGCAGTCCCATACATCGGTGGCTAATCCGTCATAAAATTCGGGTTCATGGCAGACCATGAGGATGCTTCCTTTATAGTCTGTCAGGGCGCGCTTTAGTTCTGCTTTTGCATCGACATCAAGGTGGTTTGTGGGCTCGTCCAGCAGCAAGATGTTTGTGGGCTTGTTCATTAATTTACATAGTCGGACTTTCGCCTGCTCGCCGCCGCTTAGTACCTTTACTTTACTTTCGATATGCTTGGTTGTAAGTCCGCATTTTGCGAGCGCCGAGCGCACCTCATACTGTGTCAGCGAAGGGAATTCATTCCAGATTTCCTCGATACAGGTTGTGGTGACAGACGGATCCATCTCCTGCTCAAAGTACCCGATTTCCAGATAGTCGCCTAGCTCCACACCGCCGTTTAAAGGACGGATAAGCCCTAAAATACTTTTTAGGAGCGTCGTTTTTCCGATGCCGTTTGCACCTGTGAGGACAATCTTTTGTCCGCGTTCCATGGAGATGTCAAGCGGTCTCGACAGCGCCTCATCGTAGCCGATGACAAGGCTTTTTGCCGTAAAGACATACCTTCCGCTTGTGCGGGCTTCCTTAAAGCGAAATTCTGGTTTTGGCTTTTCTGCGGCAAGCTCTATGACATCCATTTTGTCAAGCTTCTTCTGGCGCGACATCGCCATGTTTCTTGTGGCAACACGCGCCTTGTTGCGCGCCACAAAATCTTTTAAGTCCGCAATTTCTTTTTGCTGTCTGTTGTAAGCAGCTTCCAACTGCGACTTTTTCATGGCATACACTTCCTGAAACTTGTCATAGTCCCCGACATAACGCGTCAGCTCGGCATTGTCCATGTGATAGATAATATTGATGACACTGTTCAGAAACGGAATGTCGTGTGAAATCAGGATAAACGCGTTTTCATAGTCCTGAAGATACCGTTTCAGCCATTCGATGTGGTTCGCGTCGAGATAGTTAGTCGGCTCGTCCAGCAGCAGGATATCGGGCTTTTCCAGCAGCAGCTTGCCGAGCAGAATTTTTGTTCTCTGTCCGCCGCTCAAATCAGTGACATCCGTGTCAAGTCCGACATCCATAATGCCAAGCGCCCTTGCGACTTCTTCGACTTTTGCGTCAATCATATAAAAGTCATGCTGGTCAAGCAGTTCCTGTATGGTGCCAAGCTCCTCCATATAAGCTTCGAGTTCATTGTCGGATGCCGCACCCATTTTGTCACAGATTTCATTCATGCGGCTTTCCATCTCATACAGGAAATCAAAGGCAGAGGAGAGCACGTCTTTTACGGACATTCCTTTTTCGAGAACTGTGTGCTGGTCAAGATAGCCAACACGCACATTTTTTGACCATTCAACCTTGCCTTCATCCGGCATCAGCTTGCCGGTTATAATATTCATAAAAGTGGACTTTCCCTCACCGTTGGCGCCAACCAGACCAATATGTTCCCCCTTTAACAGACGGAAAGACACATTCGAGAAAATTGTCCGGTCACCAAAACCGTGAGACAGATTTTCAACGTTTAAAATACTCATGATATTCCTCCTAAGGTATAAGAACCTGCATTATTTTTTCACAGGTTATAATGAATTACGATTGTGTTTAATACTAGTGTACTGTCCGGATTATATTCAGGCAAACCTCCTTGCCTAAATTTCCATCAGACTGCGTTGTCGGCGGTCAACGATGCCACCGCATCGCCTCCCTTCTCCGCCTTGCTGATGAAAATTTATCCTGCGGAGTTTCACCAGATATAATCTGGACAGCACACTAGTACAGTGAATATTGAGTAATTGGCAGTTTGGCTTGTCTATTTTCCTGATAGCACTACTCTCCAAGTCTCGACGTAGCCACCGCTACGCCTGCGTTTGGGCGGCAGTACTCTCAGAAAAATGTTCTGCGTCAAATCATCCAAAACTTAATATTCGATGTACTAGAGCGTGTTTGAAAATTCATTCCCTACATCTGATAACGACGCCATAGCGTCGTATTCACCACTTTGCGTGATATTTGTGTCAAATTCAGGTTACAATCTCCCAATAAGCAATTTTCAAACACGCTCTAGCAGTTACATGCAGACAAGTAATGTACATTATATCACAAGAATGAAAAATGAGCAAAATGATTTATCAAATAGGTATTGTGATGTAAAATGAAAGGCGTGAAATGTAAGATGACAGCTTATGACAAATTTCTGAAAAAGTATGGGTATCGGAAGAGGTATTGTGGAGTGAAGGAAAATATTCAGAAAAAGCGGAGGGACAGGGAACGTTGATTTTTGTAAAGCGAGTGCAAGATAGAAAAGCTTACAGGAAGACTAAAAAGTAGAAATGTTTGGCTTGATAATGTTTGAGTAGTTGGATATACTAAGATAATAGGGATAGTAGACATTAAATTGAAAACATTGAGAACATTTTAAGAAATACAGAAGGGATATCATATGAATTTAAGTACAAGTATAAATGAAAAAGCTGCTTTAATATGGGCGATTGCAGATAAATTGACAGGTGTATACAAACCGCATGAATATGGAGAGGTTATTTTACCATTGACGGTTATCCGTCGGTTTGATTGTATTCTTGCAGATACCAAGGAAGCTGTTCTTAAAAAATATGATGAAGTAAAAAACTTGCCAATGCGGGATGTTCTGCTGCGCAAAGTATCGGGCTACGAATTTTATAATACCAGTGAATATACATTTGAAAAGCTATTGGATGATCCTGATAATATTGAAGAAAATTTTTATGATTTTCTAAATGGCTTTTCTGAAAATGTGAGGGATATTATTGAAAAATTTAAGTTTGATGGACATATTGATACGATGGCAAACAAAGGCATTCTGTATATTGTTATAAAGGAGTTCACTTCGACCAGAGCAAATCTTCATCCTGATGTTATTTCCAATTTAGAAATGGGATATATTTTTGAAGAAATTATTCGTAGATTTTCCGAGTCGCATAATGAAGACGCAGGACAGCATTATACGCCCCGTGAGGTTATCCGCCTTATGGTAAATATTTTATTCTATGATGACAGCAGTACGCTGTCAGGGAAAAATATTGCAAGGACGATTTATGATCCCGCATGTGGAACAGGCGGGATGCTTTCGGTTGCCGAAGAATATCTGCATGAACTAAATTCTGCTACAGAGCTTATGTCATTTGGTCAGGAATTGAATGACCAGACATTTGCAATCTGTAAGGCGGACATGCTGATAAAGGGCAATAATGCAGATTTTATAAAAGATGGAAATACGCTTTCCGACGATCAATTTGAAGGACAAAAATTTGATTATATAATATCGAATCCTCCTTTTGGACGGGAATGGAAAAATGAAAAGAGAGTAGTGAAAGATGAGGCAAAGCGTGGCTTTGCGGGGCGTTTCGGTGCAGGACTTCCGGCAGTCTCGGATGGTCAGATGCTTTTCTTAATGACTGCGATTTCCAAGATGAAAGAACCTCGTGACGGTGGAAGCAGGATTGCGATTATTCATAATGGTTCGCCTCTTTTTACAGGCGATGCTGGAAGCGGACCTTCTGATATTAGAAAATATATTCTTGAAAGTGATTTGCTTGAGGCGATTGTTGCCCTGCCAAATGATATTTTTTATAATACGGGGATAGCTACATATATATGGGTATTGTCCAATAAGAAAGCAGGAACGAAGCGGGAAGGTAAAGTGCAGCTCATTAATGCGAACGGATTGTATGAAAAGCGCAGAAAAGCACTTGGCAATAAAAGGAATGACATTCCTGAAAGCGCTATTACGGAAATTACGCAGGTCTATGGGGATTTTCGGGAAACGGAAATCAGCAAAATTTTTAATAATGAGGATTTCGGATATACAAAAATTACTGTAGAGAGACCTTTGCGCGGCGAAGATTGTGAGTTGATACTGAAAAATGGGAAGAAGCAGCCAGATACTTCGCTGCGTGATACCGAAAATGTGCCATTGACAGAAAATATACAGGATTATTTTAAACGTGAGGTGTTGCCGTTCTCTCCAGACGCATGGATTGATGAAAAGAAATCCAAAGTGGGATTTGAGATACCATTTACGCGGTATTTCTATAAATATGAAGCACCGCAGCCTTCTACTGAGATTATGGCGGAGATATTGGAACTGGAAAAGGAGTTGGAAGGCAGTTTGCAGGAGGCTTTTGATATATGAGGGAAATGAAGGATAGCGGGATTGCATATATAGGAGATATTCCTATTTTATGGAATGTAACACGAAATAAAAATGTGTTCTTTTGCTCTAAAGATATTGTAGGTAGTCAATCTGGTAAAACACAACTTTTATCATTAACCACAAAGGGGATAAAAGAAAAAGATATCAATAATGCAGAAGGCAAGTTGCCAGAATCTTTTGATACATATCAAGTTGTTAAAGCTAATGATATTGTAATGTGCTTGTTTGATCTTGATATGTCAGCGGTATTTTCGGGTATAAGTCCCTATAATGGAATGATTTCTCCAGCGTATAAGGTACTTACTTGTAAGAATGGGATGTTACCTAAGTATGCTGATTATTGGTTTCAATATATTTTTGATGGACGGAAGTATAGTCATTATTCTAAGAATATACGATTTACGCTTAATTATGAAGACTTTTCCGACTTGCCGATAATCCAACCGCCCATAGATATTCAATACCATATAGTGAGTTATCTAGATGAAAAGTGTACTAAGATAAACTCTATTATTGCTAAACAACAAGAGATCATAGAAAAGATCAAAGCATATAAGCAGTCTTTGATTACGGAAACAGTAACAGAGGGATTAAGTCTCAATGTGGAAATGAAAGACAGTGGAATTGAATTTATTGGAAAAATACCATCTACATGGAAGGTATGCCGTTTGAGAAATATTGGAACGCCTCAGAATGGAATTAGTAAAGGCGGTGAGTTTTTTGGATATGGCTATCCATTTGTAAGTTATGGAGATGTATATCGAAACTATACATTGCCAATACATGTTGATGGATTAATTGATGCTACGGATAAAGAACGGAAGGATTATTCTGTTGAAAAGGGAGATATTTTCTTTACACGGACTTCGGAGACAGTAGAGGAAGTTGGGTTTTCCAGTGTATGCGAGAAAACGATGCCAAATGCGACTTTTGCTGGGTTTGTAATTCGCGTCAGACCGTTTGATAATACATTATACACCGGATACAGTAAATATTATTTTAGAAGCAGTCATCACCGTGCATTTCTTGTAAAGGAAATGAATCTTGTCACAAGAGCGAGTTTAGGACAAGACTTATTAAAAAGTATGCCTGTATTAGTTCCTCCTATGGAAGAACAGAAAGAAATCGCTCAATTTCTTGACAGGAAATGCAGTGCTATTGATGATGCAATTGAAATGAAGCAAAAAATCATTGATAAGATTATTGCATACAAGAAATCGCTTATTTATGAAACGGTTACAGGGAAAAGGGAGGTTTGATGTTGAACAAAAGTAATTACATTTTATTAGGAATGGCTATAAGCTATATTTTGATTGCTATTATTCAAATTAGATTAGATGGTCTTTTGCCTGCAACCCTTTATGTTACGGTTGCCTTTGTTTCATTAGAATTTACAACTTTTGAGATGCTAAAAAATACAACAGATTTTCTAATATGTAGACTAGATATGATAAATACAATTGCAAAGTCGCGAACGGAATTTATTGAAAAAAGTATAAAGACATACGATAAATTTAATGTTTTGGGGAATGAAACTGAATTGTTGAAAAACGAATTAGCAATATTACCAAATAGAGATACTTTATCCCAAAATAACAGAAAAATCAAAGTTTTACAGAAATCTGTTATGGCAATATCGTGTATACAAATTGTAATTTGTACTATACAAATCATGATTACACCATTGAAATTAATCCCATATGATAAATTAACAAATGAGCTAATCAATGTAATGACTCTTCTTTCATTTGCCTTTATGTTTTTATCATACTTTCTTTCAAGTATTAACGAAAATCAAAAAAATTATCAAGGGGAAAGATGGCATATTTATGAAACTACTTGTTCCGAGTATTTGGAGATTTTAGAAAAAGTCGCATCTGATAACGAGAATAAGAAAGAAATTTAATGGAGAACTTATATGAATGAACCCATAAAAACTGAAAATACTGATATTATGAGCATCTATCAAAAATCAGAGAATATATTATTGGATATACAAAATATAATAGAGATTTCCCAACAGCAAGCCTACCATGCAGTAGACACAATCTTGTCACAAAGAAACTGGCTGATTGGATACCGGATATCTGAAGAAGAAATTGACGGTTCAGATCGCGCTGAGTACGGTGCCAATATCATTAAAAAATTATCCAAAGGGCTGACTGCACAGTATGGAAAAGGTTATGATCGCAGTAATCTTTATCACTGTCTGCGCTTTTATAAAGAGTTTCCCCAGATTGTCGACACAGCGTGTCGACAATCTCATATACGGCTTTCTTGGTCACATTATCGTGCATTATTACAAGTAGCAGATTCTACTGCTCGCAGTTGGTATGAGAAAGAAGCATACGAGCAGACATGGAGTGTGCGTACTTTACAGCGAAATATTAATACACAATATTACTACCGTATGCTGCAGTCCCAACATAAAGATTTGGTTGAACAGGAAATGTTGGAAAAGACTTCCGATTTCCAGAATGATAAGTTGGAATTTGTCAAAAATCCTGTTATAGCGGAATTCCTTGGATTATCGTCCAATACAGATTTTACGGAAACCGATTTGGAGACTAGCATTATTTCTAATATTCAGAAATTTTTAATGGAAATGGGAAAGGGGTATGCCTTTGTAGCTCGTCAGCAGCATATAAAAACAGAGAAAGAGGATTATTTTATTGACCTTGTATTTTACAATTACATTTTGAAGTGTTTTGTTCTGATTGATTTGAAAACAGGCAAAATTACGCATCAGGATGTAGGACAGATGGATATGTATATCCGTATGTACGATGAATTGAAGAAAGGTACAGACGATAATCCAACATTGGGTATTGTACTCTGTACAGAAACGGATGAAGATATCGCAAGATATTCTGTTCTTCATGGCAATGAGCAGTTATTTGCATCAAAATACAAATTGTATTTACCGACAGAAGAAGAATTGCGAAAAGAAATTGAAACACAAAAAACCATGTTTTATTTACAGCAGAAAGAAAAGCAAAGTGAGCAGATGTACAGAGAAGAAAATTAATTGAAAAATCAAAAAACACTGAGGAGGTACAGTCCATGTCAGACTTTGATATAAAGGAAAAACGTTTTGAACAGGACATAGAAGAATATCTTATTACTGAGGGTGGCTATGAGAAAGGAGATCCGCACAAATTTGATCGTAAGCTGGCATTAGATACGGAAACTTTTCTGAAATTTTTAAAAATAAGCCAGCCAAAACAGTGGGAGCGTTATGAGAAAATATATGGAACAGATAGCGAAAAACAGGTAGTAGAGCGTTTTTGCCGTGAGGTGAAAATGGTAGGACTGCTTCAGGTTTTACGTCAGGGATTTACAGACCGAGGTGTTAAATTTCGTGCAGTATATTGGAAACCGGAAACTTCTATTAATACAACAACACAGGAACAATTTGCAGCCAATATATTACATTGTACGAGGCAGTTACACTATTCATTAAGTAATGAAAACAGTATTGATATTGTGCTATTTGTCAATGGGATTCCAGTTGTTTCAATGGAATTAAAGTGTCAGTTTACGGGACAAAGCACAGTAAATGCGATTGAACAGTATCAATTTGACCGTAGGGGAAAAGATGCTATTTTTGCGTTTAAAGAACGTGTGCTTGTTCATTTTGCAGTAGATTTGACACAGGTTTTTATGACTACACGTTTAGAAGGAGAAAAGACTTATTTTCTGCCATTTAATCAAGGGAGTAACGGCGCAGGGCGAGTCGGGGGAAAAGGAAATCCTGTCAATGAAAGTGGATATGATACAGCATATCTTTGGCAGAATGTTCTTTGCAAAGAGCGTCTGCTTGAAATCTTGAACAAATATCTTCATTTGAAAGTGGAACGGGATAAGGATACAGGTGAAATCATATTGGAAACAATGATTTTTCCGCGCTATCATCAACTGGATGTGGTAACAAAATTGCTTGCAGATGTCAAAATCAATGGTTCTGGTAAAAATTATTTGATACAACACAGTGCGGGTTCTGGAAAATCCAATTCCATTGCATGGCTTGCTCATCGTTTGGCGGGACTGCATAATACATATGACGAAAAGATTTTTCAGTCAGTCATTATTGTTACAGACCGTAAGGTGCTGGATGAGCAGCTACAAAATACGGTTTATCAGTTTGACCATGTAGATGGTGTTGTGCAGAAAATTGAAAAGAATGCACAGCAGTTAAAGAATGCTATCAATGATGGTGTACCGATTATCATCACCACATTGCAAAAATTTCCGGTGATTTATAAAGAAGTAAAATCAGGCAGCAGACGGTTTGCCGTTATTGTTGATGAGGCACATTCTTCTCAGACGGGAGATGCGGCAAAAAAATTAAAACGTGCATTGGCAGATACAGAGAAGATTTTAGAAGAATACGCCCAGATGGAATATGATCAGGAACAAAATTATAGGGATGATGAGGATAAGCTGTTAGATGAGCTGGCAGCACAGGGAGTACATAGCAATATATCATTTTTTGCTTTTACAGCAACGCCCAAAGAAAAGACACTCAATATGTTCGGATGGAAAGATGAGAACGGTGGTTATCATCCATTTCATATCTATTCTATGAGACAGGCTATCGAGGAGGGATTTATTCTTGATGTGCTGAAAAATTATATGACATATAAGATGTATTATAAGATTGTAAAATCAATACCTGATAATCCGGAGGTAGATACAACAACAGGAGTAAAGGCTATTTTGGATTACGAAAAGCTGCATCCTCACAATATCTCTCAAAAGACTGCTATTATGCTGGAGCAGTTTTATCGTGTAACGAGAACAAAAATTGGCGGTAAAGCAAAGGCAATGGTGGTAACGCCATCTCGTTTACATGCTGTACGGTATTTACAGGAATTTCGACGACAGATTCTTGAGAAAGGTTATGACCTTGATGTACTTGTCGCATTTTCGGGGGAAATTGAAGATGATGGTCAGACATTTACGGAGGAAAAACTGAACAAGACAAAGGATGAAAAGACAATCAAAGAGAAAGCATTGCCCAAAGCGTTTAACACAGATGATTTCGGTATGCTGATTGTAGCGGAAAAGTATCAGACGGGATTTGATGAACCGTTATTACATACGATGTTTGTGGATAAAAAACTGTCAGGTGTGAAAGCAGTTCAAACGCTTTCGCGCCTTAATCGTACATGCAGAGGTAAACAGGATACATTTATCCTTGATTTTGTAAATTCAGCAGATGATATCAAAAAATCTTTTGAGCCTTATTATGAAGAAACGACATTGGAAGAGGAAACAAATCCGAATGTCATTTATGACCTGAAAAATACACTGGATGAGTATCATGTATATCAGGAAATTGAAATCATGCAGTTTGCGGATATTTTTTACTCAAAGAAGCAGCAAACAAGTGGAGACATCGGAAAATTGCAAGGGAAAATAAAGCCAGCAATTGACCGGTTTCAGGCATTAAATGCGGATAGACAGGATATGTTTAAATCTACACTTGCCCGTTTCAATCGTATTTATGCATTTATTACACAGGTATGTCGGCTGTTTGACAAGGATATCCATAAATTCAGTGTATATGCTAAGTTCTTATTGATGCAGTTACCCAAAGGGAGTACGGAACGCGTCAACGTGGATGATAAAGTGTTGTTGGAATATTACCGTTTGGAAAAAGATTTTGAAGGAAGCATTGATTTGGAACCAACGGAAGAAGGATTCCGACCGATTACCGGCGAAGCGGGACGTAAGGATAAAAAGAAGAATCCGCTTACAGTCATTATAGACAAAATCAATGAACGCTATGGAACAGATTTTACAGAGATGGATAAAGTCCTTTTACAGATTGAAAGCGATTATGAAGCGCAGGATAAGTGGCATGGATATGCACAGAATAATGATTTTAAGACTTTTATGCTGCTTTTCGAGAAAGATTTTCCCAATATGGCGGCGAGCCGCTATGAACAAAATGAGGAGTTCTTTGTTCGTATGTTTAAAGAGCCGGATATGATGAAACAGATTATGGATACGCTTGGAACAGTATTGTATGAGAAACTAAAAAGGAACAGTGATGTTGTATATTCATTTGAACCGAAAATGAGCATGGTGGCGGATGTATCGTATGGAAAGGAGTAAAAGTTTTTTATAGTATGAAATCATCCTGAATGGACAGTTTTCTTCCATGTACTGCCGGTCTGCCCTTTTTTCTGGTAGGTTCGGGTGCCAAGCCGTAAATAACGGAATCAGCTCTGGCATTGCCGATGAGGTCAAGATTTTCGTATTCATCCACAAGGCATATCAGATCATTCTTTACAAATAATATCAGCAGGAACAGTGTTTCAATAGTGGGCGTAGAAAAAATCATAAAGTAAACATGAAAATAGCGGTACAGTTTACCAATTAAGTTATTTTCGTTGTATAATAAATCTAATGTACAAGGTTGCTCTCTTTCGTATGGATTTGTGTGCAAACTTATTATATACGAGAAAGTGCTTTGTGCGTTATTTTTTAAAAAGTTGTAAAGTCGTGTTATATAAAGACTATGATGAGAAAATATGCGAAGCAATTATTTGGACAATACAACAAAATGATTTTGTTGTTATTACATTGGATGAGTACTTTCTACATAACAAACAAAACTATCATCTAAGACATAGTTTTCATGAAATATTATGTTATGGTTATGATGAGTCAAAAGAAATAATTTATGCCCTTACTCATAATGAAAGGGGAATATTTGCTTTTTTATCCCTTAAATACGAAGTTGGTATATGACCTGTTAATAGATTACATGGAATCAAAAGATACAGTTGGTTTAACAAGACAGGTGTATGCTAATTCTTCAAAAATGGTGTATGGCATGGATACATATATGCTATTGGAAAAGTATTACTCTTCAAATCCGATATTACTTTAGTTATTCCCCAAATTGTCATGAGTGGTCATCAAAGATTTAGTACATAATAGTTAATTTGCCAAAGTTTAAAAAAAAATGTAACCATATACGTTTATGAGTTGTACTATTAATGAAAGATCTTTTCAATTAAAAAAACAAAAGGAGTACTCATGAGACAGTCCGTGCAGGAACTGGCGGCGTTATACCAGAGAAGCCTTTTTGCTGCGGCATTTAATATGTGTAAAAATAAGCAGGATGCAGAAGATGTGGTTCAGGATACGTTTGTTCAGTATTATACAACAAAAAAAGAATTTGAAAGTGAGCAGCATGTGCGCGCGTGGCTGATGCGGGTTGCCGTCAATAAGGCGAAGAACATAAACCGCACGTTTTGGCGGCGCAACAAGGTCTCCATTGAGGATTATATGGAGACACTGGTATTTGAGACACCGGAGGCAGAGACGCTTTTTGAGACAGTAATGCAGCTTCCGGAGAAATACCGCATTGTAATTCATCTGTATTATTATGAGGATTATACCGTCAGTGAAATCGCGGATATCCTAAAGCTGAGCGAGAGTAACGTGAAAATCAGGCTATCGCGCGGGCGTGGAATGCTCAGGAATGCATTGAAGGAGGAGTGGGATGATGACAAATAGTGAACGTTACAAACAGGCTTTTTCAGCAATTCAGTCCTCCCGGCAGTTGAGTTTGGAGGTAGAAGAAATGGCAAAGATTGAAAAAAAGCATAAAAAAAATATGGCAGTCGCAGCGGCAGTTGCATGTGCAGTAATAATTGGCGGTTCCGGTACCGTGTATGCGGCGGATATTGGCGGCATTCAGGAAAAAATTAACGTGTGGCTGTATGGAAGACAGACAGAAATGGAAGTGAAAGAGAACGGAGACGGCGGTTATACGTTTATTTATGACGGTGGAAACGGCGATGAGGAAATCATGGGCTATGGGGGCGTCTCCATTGACGAGAATGGGGACACGACTTGGCTTTCCGCCGACGAGCTTGCCGAACACATCAATGAGTCCATAAGTATCAAGGAGGACGAGGACGGCAAGGTCTGGGTATATTATCAAGACCAGAAGACAGAGATTACAGACTTGTTTGATGCGAATGGGGTTTGTGGTTTTAACCTCAATCAGGGTGATCAGGCAGTATACGTGGAAATTACGAAAAACGCGGATGGCAGTTATTCCTTCACCCAGACAAATGACGAGAGCCCCACATCCTGTTCCGTTACAACAACATCGATGATGTACGGCGGTGATGAAAAATAACAGGCTAAAGAAAAACCGGAGCAATATGCTTCCGGTTTTTTATATGCAGCGTTAGACGGTTTAAGTATGTTGGATGAGCTACTGTGTATTTTTGCTGATAGCACTTTGTCTTTCTCTTTCATAGCGTTGCGGCAATACCTATTTTTTATTGACATTTGATTAAGGCTGTAATAGTCTTAATAGTATGTGCTGAAAGCATTTTTCTAACACACTTTAGATAATAGAAAAGACGGGATAAAATTATAGATAGGTGGATATGTACAAATGAAAAACAATAACAAGTATTTATTTACAGAGATAGCTTTGACAGTATTTCACATTCTTATCAGCTTAAGTATTTTTGCGATACCACTCTGTGTAAATGAGATGATAAATGGACGGATTGCATTTTCGACGAGTGTAGTATTTTTTATTATAATGCTGATGTTTTTGGAAATCATCTTGCAGCTTGTATATACGGTTATGGAGCAGCATTTGATGAAAAACTGTAAGATTCATTTGTCAAAGCAAATTTATCATAAGATTTTTTCAATGAAATATAGTTCACTTATACAGTATGGGACGACTTATCTTGTGGAGCGCGCAGATGCAGCGGTTCTTACATTTTCCAACCTCACTATTCGGTCGATTCCCGTATTGACTTCGGAAATTATTATTATTGTCCTGATTCTGATCTATGCCTTGTCCATTAATGTTGTTATGTTTCTTTTAATGTCATTTATCCTTGTACTGAATGTTGTTGGATTTTACTTTTTGAATAAGAGCCTGCTTAAAAAAACAGAAGAGATGCAGAGAATTATTCCTAAGGAACGAAAAGATATTTATCAGATTGCAGGGCAGATAGATTTCATTAAGCAAAATGATGACAATGGAAGGCTTGACCATATTTTAGAGGAACACTTAAAAACCATTGAGGTCTTTACGATGAAGGTCAACATGTTTGCGGGGGGAATGAGCGGACTGATCAATTTTTTTAATATGTTTGCGCAGAATATTATTTTGATATTCCTGTTCTATCTTTTCTTGCAGGGGAGAACTGAGCTAAATGGTATTTTTACTGTTTCTATATTACTTTCCTACTTTTTGCCTGCAATTATGAGTATTGTTTCTGTCAATTTGGATTTACGTGAAATTAAAGCTTCAAGAGACTTTATGAAGCTTTTGGAAGACAATCAAGAGAACAGCGGGGATATTGTTATTCACAAGATTGACGAGATTCGGATTGACATGGATAAGCTGTGTACGGTAGATGGCTTGGTACTGGCGAACAAAATTCATATGACAGCCAAGAAAGGGGAGGTTATTGGCATTATTGGGGAGTCTGGATGTGGAAAGACCACATTGATGAAAAGTGTGTTAAAATTCTGGGAACAGAATCAGGGTGTGTACATAGACAATATTCCATTGGAAAGATTGGATAATTCGGCATATCGGAATCGAATTTCCTTTTATTCACAAAATGTGCCGATTATCACAGGTTCCCTGTATGACAGCCTGAATTTCGGAAGACCGGATTTGGGGCAGGAAGTATATGAAAAACTGGAGTTTTTGGATAAATTTAAACGGAATGGAAGTATTGCGGAAACAGAAATACTGGAAAACGGAAATAATCTGTCTGGCGGTGATAAACAGAGAATTGCACTGGCAAGGCTGTACACAGAAGACGTAGATGTTTTGATTCTGGATGAACCGACCAGTTCGCTGGATGAGAAAACAGAAGAAAAAATTCTCGAAATGGCGTTGCGACAGAAAGATAAAATTATATTTCTAATCACACACAGGAAAGACAACTTGAAATATTGTAATAAGGTATATCAGTTCACGGACAAGGGTGTGCAGAAATTGTAAATTCCCTAGAGCGCGTTTGAAAATTCATTTCCGCCATCTGCATAACGACGCTATAGCGTCGTATTCACCACTTTGCGCGATATTTGTGCCAAATTCAGGTTACATAGCCCGCAATTTTATTTTTACAGCGTTCCTTACACCATCGAATGAATAGAACAGGCTCGCAGATTATATAGAACCAAGAGGAGGAAACCAAATGAAAAATACAGATTTTGACTATAAACGGATTGCGGAGGGCTATAGAAACAGACCCTTTTTGCATAAACAGGTAATTGCCAAGTTTCAGGAAGACATTGGGGAACGGCATTTTGCGCTGGGGCTGGATATCGGCTGTGGAGCCGGTCTTTCGACAAAGGCACTGAAGGATATCTGCGCAAAAGTAATGGGTTCGGATATCTCTCCGGAAATGATACGTGTTGCGCGGGAGGTCTGCGGTTCGGATGAACAGATTACATTTATTGTCAGCAGTGCAGAAGAAATTGTGAATCCGGATGAAAAAGCGGATATTGTCACGGCGGCAGGCGCAATCCAGTGGATAGACAGGGCGCGTTTTCTGCCAAGAATCCGTCAGGCAATGAAAGACGGGGGATATCTGCTTATCTATGATTTTGCAATTTCGGATAAGATGCTAGGGAACCAGACGTACACAGACTGGTGGCACAATCAATATTTAAAGGAATTTCCAAGACCATTTCGGGATGAGTCCATTTGGAAAAGTGAGGACATCGCACCGTATGGATTTCGGATATTGAAACAGATACCTTTGGAAATGGCGTACTCTTTTGACCTTGTGTCATTTATTGAATTTATGATGATTCAGTCGAATGTAAATGCCAGAGTTGACACAGACGAACGAAACGAAGAAATGGTATATGAATGGTTTCGCAAAACACTTTCCCCCATTTTTCACGGCGCAAACCAAAGCCTGCTTTTTAAAGGGTACAGTTGGTATCTGCAAAAAGAAACAGGATGATACACGAAGTATACAATGCGGCCGGCGCCAAAGCTACCAGTCGTTTTTTACATTTTCGCGCGTTTTCTTAACACAAGTCATAACAATCCCGAATATGATACAAATTGTGTTCTTCATATCGTTTTGCGATATTGTGGGGAGAGCGATTTTTTCGTTATAATAATTGAAAACATTGGTTATGTTGTGGGAAAACGATATGAGTAGGGAGGTCTTATGTTATGAAAAAGTTACACAAGAAAGGAATTGCTTTCTGCATCAGCGCCAGTCTTTGCTGTGCGGCTATGACAGGGTGCGGGGCAGGCAGCGAGGAACCCAAGGCAGAACAGCAGGCTCCGGTTCAGACGGAAATACAGAGTGAGACACCGTCTTCCGAGCAGGCACAAGCGCAGGCTTCAACCCAGACGGAAATACAGACAGAAACAAGTTCCGAGACTGCGGAAGCTGATTTGCAGGGCGGTTCGGACGACGCTGTATATGTGGAGCCGGTTGCGGGGATTTCGGACGATTTTATCTGTGGAATGGATGCGTCTGCTGTACTTGCGGAGGAAAACAGCGGTGTCAAATACTATAATTTTGATGGGGACGAGCAGGATGTCTTTGAGACACTGTCGCAGTCAGGCGTCAATTATATCCGGCTGCGTGTCTGGAACGATCCGTATGATGAAAATGGTAACGGATATGGCGGCGGCAATAATGACGTCGCGACTGCGGTTACACTGGGGAGCCGCGCAACCCAGTACGGCATGAAGGTCTGTATCGACTTCCATTATTCGGATTTCTGGGCAGATCCCAAGAGGCAGCATGCGCCGAAAGCGTGGGAGGGAATGAGCGGCGAGGAGAAATGCATCGCACTCTATGATTTTACAAAAGAAAGTCTCACAGAACTTCTTGACGCAGGCGTTGATGTGGGAATGGTACAGATTGGAAACGAAATCAACAATGGCATGTCAGGGGAGACACAGCTGCCCGTGGTTACGCAGCTTTTGGATGCGGGAAGCCGTGCGGTTCGCGAAATATCAAAGGAATATGGCAAAGAAATCCAGATTGTCGTGCATTATACAAGCATTACCAACAAGGCAGAGGTGGACAGCCTTGTTGCCAATCTGGAAAATGAGGGAATTGATTATGATATTGTCGGAATGTCTTATTATCCGTTCTGGGATGGCTCCATGAAAAATATGAAGCGCGTCCTCGAGCTGATTCAGGAGAGATACGGCAAGAAAGTAATGATTGCGGAGACATCTTATTGCTATACCTCCGAGGACGGCGATGGGAGTGCCAACAGTCTTGTGGGAGTAAATGATTTGGTTGACGGCTATCCCGCAACGGTTCAGGGACAGGCAAGCATGATTCGCGATGTCTGCGCGGCGGCGAGCGAAGTCGGTGCACTCGGCATATTTTACTGGGAAGGGACATGGATTCCGGTCGGTGAGGCGACGGCAGACAATGCTCCGATCTGGGAGGAGTTTGGAAGCGGCTGGGCAAGCAGTTACGCATCCGACTATGACCCTGAGGACGCCGGAAAATATTATGGCGGCTGTTCGTGGGACAATCAGGCAATGTTTGACTTTGACGGTCATCCATTGGAATCATTAAATGTATTTCGTATGATATTTGAATAAAGCGGGCGAGATTTGTATGATTAAGGAACTGCTTAGAATTACTTGTGACAAGGGTAGCGGATAAATGCCGGACTGTAAACAAGAAAATTTTTGGCAGTTCCTAATTTTTTCCTGATGTTTGTAACAGTTCAGCCCAGAACTTTGCACGGGCTGCAAATGATGGCTTATAAGCCACGTGAATAACGTATGGGAAATGCATCAAGCCAAGGCACGTGGCTTTGACGCCAACGAAGTAGTTTCGCATGGCTTTGATGCCTGTAACAGGAAACCGAGGGTCAAACGGATAAAATAGAGGAAAATTCGTAACAGTTCAGCCTTCGGCTTCCTGTTACAGGCATCAAGCCATGCATAACCACTTCGTGGTGGCTTGATGCATCTCTACCATTACGCTATTTCACGGACTTTGCAGTAAATGCAAAGTCCTGGGCTGAACTGTTACGAAAATTCAGGTAAATTTCGCTATTGCATCTGTCAGAAAGCGTGTATAATAAAATGATAGAAAAATATGCAAACTGCGTGTAAATAAGGATAAGATTGGAGATTATCATGAAGAAAAAAACAATGGAACATTTTGGTGAGCTGATACATGGCGGAGATTACAATCCGGACCAATGGCTTGACAGGCCGGATATCCTCGAAGAAGATCTGCAGCTGATGAAAAAGGCAAACGTAAACTGCGTTTCGCTGGGAATTTTTGCGTGGAGCCGTCTGGAGCCGGAGGAGGGAGCATACGATTTTGGCTGGCTGGAAAAAATCATACAGCGGTTGTACGAAAATGGAATTTACACGATTCTTGCGACGCCAACCGGTGCGATGCCCCAGTGGCTTACCAACAAGTATGAGGAAGTATTACAGGTAGATGAAACCGGTGTCCGCAATTATCCGGGAAAGCGCCACAATTACTGCCCCACTTCTCCGGTTATGCGCGAGAAGACAAGACAGCTTGACATGCGGCTTGCGGAAACCTTTGGCGGATATCCTGCCGTGATAGGATGGCATATATCGAATGAAATTGCAGGAAATGGAAGTGACGGTTCCTGCCACTGCGCACTGTGCCAGAGTGCTTTCAGGGAGTGGCTCAAGGAGAAGTATGGTTCGCTCGACAAGCTGAATGCTGCGTGGTGGACAAGCTTCTGGAGCCATACGTACACGGACTGGAGCCAGATACGGAGCGCATCGCGGCGTGGGGAAAATTTGGTGCACGGACAGACGCTGGACTGGAAGCGCTTTGTGGACAGCCAACAGCTCGACTTTTGCAAGGAAGAAATCAAAGCGGTGCGCGTCCACAGCACATTGCCTGTTACGACAAACATGATGGGATTTTTTAAGCCGCTGGATTATTTTAAATGGGCGAAGGAGCTTGACATTGTTTCGTGGGACTGCTATCCGGACTGGCATAGCGGCGCGGATGAACTGCGGACGGCAGTTTACGCGGCGGCAGCCCACAGTCTGATGCGAAGTCTGAAAAAGAAAAATTTCCTTATGATGGAGAGTACGCCGTCCGTCGTGAACTGGCGGGAAATGAACCGGCTGAAAAGGCCGGGAATGCATGAATTGTCATCCCTGCAGGCGGTTGCCTGCGGCTCGGACAGCGTGCAGTATTTTCAGTGGCGCAAGGGAAGGGGAAGCAGCGAAAAATTTCACGGCGCAGTGGTTGACCACCGCAACGGCTCGGACACGAGAGTGTTTCGCGAGGTGTCAAGGCTCGGAGAACGGCTTGAAAAAATCACGCAGCAGACGGTCGGAACCTGTAACCGTCCCCGAATTGCCATGGTGTTTGACTGGGAAAACTGGTGGGCAGTGGAGGATGCCTGTGCCATTGACAACAATCTGAAATATCAGGAGGTGTTTCAGGACTTTTTCAGACCGTTGTGGGAGCTTGGGGTTGATGTGGACATGGTTGATATGGATGGGGATTTGGAAGGCTTCCGCGTGGTAATTGCCCCGCTGAATTATATGTACAGGAAAGGCTATGCGGAGAAAGTCAGGCGGTTCGTGGAGCAAGGCGGGTGCTATATTACAACTTGCTGGAGCGGCGAGACGGATGACACGGATTTGGTTTATACAGGAAACCACCCATTGGAGGATGTACTTGGAATCTCGACGGAGGAGATTGACGTGCCGGACGGATACTGCGAGAACAGCATACAGTATCATGGAACGGATTACCGCATTATCGGATTGTGTGGTCTTGTCCATGCAAAGGGTGCAGAGGTGCTGGCAGAATACCAGAATGATTTTTATAAGGGATATCCCGCGCTTACACGGAATTTTTATGGAAATGGGGAAGCTTATTATATTTCCTCCATCAATGAACACCAGTTCTTAAAGCATTTTTATAATGATGTATTACAGGAAAAAGGCCTTGGATGCGGGCTTCAGGTCAGGCTGACGGAGGGTGTGACCGTAAACGAGCGGAGCAAACCTGCGGACGAGGACGGCGGAGAACAGAAAGTGTGGTTTCTGCAGAACTTTAACAGGACGGCAGCAGCCGTGGAGCTTCTGAAACCTTATCAGAATGTCGAAACGGGCGAAACGCTGACTGGAAAGATTGAAATGCAGTCGTTTGAATGTATCGTCCTTAGGAACTGTTAGGACAGCGCATTGAATCATAAAGACAGGAGGCTTTGGGATGAAAAAAGGAAAGCGATGGAAAAAAGCGCTTGGCGTGGCTGTGACGGTTTTAGCCGTGACGGTAATAGGCGCATACGTGATGTTTCGCGAGGAATTAAAGATTGCGGGTTCCGTCCGCCCGCTTGCCAAGATGGGAAATGTTTACTATATGGAGGTGGACGGCGACTACCATTTTGAGGAGTTTCTGGAATCCGGAGGAGCGTCGTCAGACAAGGAAGTCAGTGCATATCTGACAAACTGTATTTCCAAGGGATTTTATCAGATGGATGTGACAAATGAAGGGCCTGCATGCAGTGTGATTTCCGCACGGAACGACAAGGGAAACCATGTATGGGGCAGAAATTTTGACTGGGATGGCTCCGTGCCGATTATTGTAAAATGTGTTCCGCAGGACGGATATGCATCCATTTCCACCTGTGATTTTAAAAATATCACCGACAGTCCTGAGGAGGAGCCGGATAACTTCGTGAATCGGATGCTGGCAATTGCAGCGGTCTATGTTCCCATGGACGGCATCAATGAAAAAGGGCTGTGTGTCGCGGACTTGGAGGTAAACGAGGGCGGAATGAAGGAAGTGGACACTGCGAAGCCGGACTTGACAATTACAACGGCAATCCGGCTGATACTAAACCGCGCGGCGACTGTGGAGGAGGCGCTGAATCTGCTAGAGCAGTATGATATCCATGCGTCGGGCGGGATAAGCCATCATCTGGCAATATCGGATGCGTCGGGGGCATCTGTCAGTGTGGAATTTGTGGACGGGGAAATCGTGACAGTGGACACGGACTGCATCACGAATTTTAACCTTGCCAACAACGATACGGCGGCGGGCGGTGAGAGCGCGCAGCAGCGGTATGAGCTGCTTTGCGCCGTACACGAGGAGAACCAAGGGACTCTTTCCGCCGAACAGGTTCAGGATGCAATGAAACAGGTATCCAAAAAAGAGGGACAGTGGCGGACGCAGTGGACAATTGTGTATGAAGAAAATATGGCAGATTATTACTTTAAAGGGGCGTATGAGGACAAAATCTCGTTCACTGCCGCTAGATAAATATGCGTAGCATACACATTGTGTCTTTATGCCTTTGCCCCCCATGTGCCCTTCCTTTAGCAGTCACCTGTAAGAGGATTAACATGCTCTAATTTTTTGAAACCGTTTTCCTCTAAAAATTCATCAAGATATTCAAAAAACAGTTCAACCGCTTCTTTTCCGTCAGGCATTTGCTGTAAAATTGCATTTACATAACCCATACAGGCAGAATACCCATATTTTCTGCACACAAAATCATGAAACTGTCTGGAAAGGATAGAATATTTGTACTGTAAGTCATGTGTCAATAAGGCTGCGTGGTAGCCGTCGAGAAAATTTGCCAGTCCGCGAAGGGAATACTCCCCGATGTACATGGGTGGCCGCTTGCGCACATAGCTCAAAAAGCGCCGCTCCTCTGGCGTAATATCCAGAAGCTCCCCATACTGATCCATCATATTTTGGGAGGGTGCAGCGATGAATTTTGCCATTGCATTGACAAGTTCAGGAGTCCAGAACGCATTGCCGCCATGTGCACATCCCGCCAGCTCATAGTAAATCGCTTTTTTGTAATCTGATTTGGTAAGACGGGTATACAAGTCGCGGCTCATCTGGCAGTTTACAACCGGGTCTTCTGCATAGTGGAACAAAAGTACACGCGGCAGTATGACATCCGGAGTGACATAATTTTTGCAGGTGGCGGCATCTGCGCGTTCTGCGCATTCTTCGTCCGTCTCCGCACCCATCAGGCAGGTTGTGGGTCTTTTGCCCCACTCAGGCTGCCAAGGGCTGCTCAGACACATCCTTATATCGGAAGATGCTGCCAGCGCTATTACGCCCGCAATCGAATAGTCCTGTATGCCGTCGGGTATGTACTTACCATGTGCTTTGGAAAACGCGGTCATTAGTGCAAGGTGTCCGCCCGAAGAATTTCCTGCGAGAAAAATCCGGCTGGTGTCGATATGGAATTGCTCGGCGTGGTCAATCAGCCACAAGACAGCCCTGTGGATATCCTCAATCTGTGCCGGAAAAGGGGCAATATCGGATTCGCGCACCTGAACGATGGCAAAAACAGTCCCCTGTTCGGCAAGCCGTGTGTATTTGGGAACATCATTGTAAAGCTCCTGTCTGTGCCACGCCGCGCCGGGAACATACACAACCAATGGAAACCGTTCGTCCTGTTCCCATGTGGGTCGGTATGGAAAAATCATGCCCAGCTCGCGCGTGATGGCGTCATATTGATGATAGACAAATCCGGGGGCATAGAGCCATTCCGTCCGTTCATATTGCATACCCATAAAAATAGTCATAAGAATTCTCCTTATCTGATAAAAGCTTTTTATACGCACGGCGTAATTCCTTATGCGGCTGTGTGCATCATATTATACTGAGCGGTCAGTCATTTTGACCGTCAGTATAATAAAATCATATCATATCAACAATAAAATAGCAAAACGGATAAGACTGCCGAATTATTTTCCCAATATCATATTGACTTTCTTCTCCTTATTATATAAACTGTTTATATAAATGATTTATATATAAATTTGATAGGAGTCGCACAATGCCAAAACAAAGAATTACAAAGGAAATGGTCGTGGATGCCGCTTTTGAGATTGCGCGGAGCAGCGGCATGGAACAGGTACTGGTAAAAAACATCGCAGATAAAATCGGCTGTTCCGTACAGCCGATTTACAGCTATTGCAGGAATATGGAAGGGCTGCGTCAGGAGGTCGCCGCGCGCGCGGGAGACTTTATTCGGGAATTTGTTGCGGCGCACATTGACAAGACGGAGATGTTTCGAAGTACAGGGCAGGCGTATGTCCGTCTGGCAAAGGAAGAACCCCATTTGTTTAAATTATTTGTCCTGCGTCGGAGGGAGGGCATCTCCTCGCTGGATGACCTGTATCGTCTCGAAGCCGCGCCGCAGGTTGCAGAGTCTATTGCACAACAGTTACACATCAGTGTGGCGCAGGCAAGACAGCTGCATCTGCATATGCTGATTTACACAGTTGGCATCGGCACGATTTTTGCGGTCACGACGCCGGGAATTGCGCCGGAGGAAATCCTTGCGCAGCAGGAGAAGGCATATGAGGCATTTTGGGAACAGTGCAAAGGCGAAAATGGATTTTGACGAGTACCTGCTTCGAAGATGCTATGGACATTTTGAAAGATAAAAGATGAAAACGGCAAAAGGAGGACAATTTGGCCATGAATCCAAAGAAAGTCATTGTTATTTATAAGAGCAGTACGGGCTTTACGAAAAAATATGCCGAGATGGTTGCAGAGGAGCTGTCCTGTGCAATTGTGGATTACAGGACAGTGACACAGGCTTTGCTGTCTGAATATGACACAGTTATTTTTGGGACACGCGCCCACGCCGGAATGATAGATGGATATCAGAAGGTAAAGAAAATGTTTGGGCAAAGCACGGCGGGGAGACTGCTCCTGTTTGTGACTGGGGCGATGCCCAATGCGGAAACAGACGTGGTGGAGGGTTTCTGGCATCAAAACCTTACACCCAAGGAGCTGTCGGAAATTCCGCATTTTTATATGCAGGCGGGGCTGTGCTATGAGAAAATGTGTCTCACGGACAGGCTGATGATGAAGGTGGCATCAGGGATGATGAAAAGGAAAAAGGATAAAAGCCCGCAGGATTTGGCGATGGAACAGGCGATAAAAGGTTCTTATGATATTTCATCCAGACAGTATATAGAACCCTTGGTTTCGTATATACGCGAAATGCCGCAGTAGGGAAATAAGCATTGGAATAAAAATCTTTACTGTTCCGACAACTTCCTATGGTTTGGCTGTTCCTGCAATCTACCAACTATCCAACAGACGCAGAGACGATTTAGGAAGGAGAAGAATACCTTATGTCACGATTACGCAAAAGAAAAATCACAGTTTTATTCTGGCTGTATCTTTTAATCGTACTGCGGATAACCGTGTTCCGCTCCACCTTTACGTTACAGCATTTGTGCCGGAACGGGAAAATCGTTTTGACCTTATTTGACGGATATATCGACCTGATTCGGCAGGGAAACTGGTTTTCCTTTACGTATCTGTTTTTTGGGAACATTATCTGGTTCGTGCCCTTTGGGATGTATTTGCAATACAGGGGGAAAACAAGGACATTATGGTATGCAGCCATCTATGGTTTTTTGTTTTCCCTCTGTATAGAAACCATGCAGTATATCTTTGGGACAGGCTTATCTGAACTGGATGATTTGGTGCTCAATACGCTGGGGGCATGGATTGGAGCGCTTTTGTTTAAACAAGCTCTAGCTCCTCGCACATTTTCCGCACCGTAATGCGGTAAACGGCATAGAAAATTCCGGCCATCACAAGCAAAATAATGAGACAGGCTCCAAGCCCTGCGATTTCGCCCATCACAAGCTGCCTGTCATTTCCGAACATCAGCATCGCATATAACAGATACATTGCCGTCATGCCAACGACAGAAGGCATTCGGAATACGGTGCCCGCCTGACTTTTCACCTCACGCGCCAAAAATGCGGGCGGAGCGCCCAGACGGCGCAGATCGTCAAAAACATAGCGGTTGTTCAGCGTGATGGTCATGCAGCGGGTGTAGCTGATAATCAGTGCCGCAAGCGTACAGATGATGGAGATAAACAGAAACATCATCAAATACACGGCAAAACTCCGCAGGAAATCATTCTGGTCCAGGATTCGGATTTTGGGCATGTAAGCCCAGTAAAGGCGGAAGTCACTCGCATCGGGGGCGTCAAAACTGATCTTAGACATTGAGTCGGTATCGCCCCAGTAAACCTCGTCGGCTTCCTCCGCAGCTATTTTTGCCACACGGTCATAAAAATACGCATATTCACATTCCGGTCCAAAGCACGAAATCAGCGTGTGAAAAAAATCCTGCGCGAAAGCATAACTGTCCTTTCCGTCAATGTTGAAAAAAGCGATTGTCCCCAGCCAGTCCGGTGTCAGTCCGCTTGCAATAGCCGCGTAATCGCCATCATTGATTAAATAATAACCCGGCGGTCCGGCAAGAAAATCATAGTGTGCGTACCCGCCAAATTTCGCAGGAATGGTCTCCCTTGTCGCCATGTTTGTCAGAAAGGTGCCTGTGTTTGTGTAATGATAAATGTCGGACTCCGTGGATGTCGAGACAACGCGGTATTCGCCGGAGGGAACAACGATTTGTTCTCCAGTCAGCGCATAAAAACCGGATTCGGAGAGCACCTTGACGCTTTCATTCAGATCGACATGTTCCACATGAAACCGTCTGCCATCTTCTTTTCTAACAATGGCATCCATTCCAAGAATCAGATAAGAAGACTGCCTGAAATCCTTGACGGAAAGCCCATGTGCGGCTGCCAGCTTTTGGATTTCCTCCTGCTGCAAAGCAGTCTGATCCATACGGTAATGATAGCAGTAGTCAAACGGACGCGAATGGACGTCGAGTACCTGGCCTGCCCCCAACATAGGAATGTAAAAAATGGCAAATGCGCTTCCGGCGATCAGCACGGTGCTGACAAGCAGGTTGTTGACCGTCTGCTTTCCCTGAAATTTCATCATGCTTCTGGAAATGATATTTTTGTAAGGATGTTTTCTTTTTCCTGCCCAGCCGTGCACGACCGAGTGCAGCATGACCATGTACAGCCCCACAAAAACGGGTGCATAGAAAATACTGATCAGCCCCGTCGGATAAGCGCTGAACAGATTCATGTAGACAGCGGGCGCTTCATAGCCGCAGACAGCGCCTGCAAAAATCAATAAAATTCCCACAGGTCCGCACCATCTGCCAAGTTCCCTGACCGGCTCATTCTTGTGCTCCTCATGCACAACATCAATAATGTTTGTCCGCCGCAGATAACGGTATGCAGTGACGCAGGAAAAGGCGACTACAAGCGCAAAAAACACTGCTGATAAAAGAAGACAGCGGTAATCCAGCTGTAAGCGCATCTCATCGGTGTCTACAATAAACAGCCGAAATCCATTCCACAGAAGATATACAAACGGAAATCCCGCCACGATGCCGAGCAGCGAAGAAACACTGCTCAGTATGAGCACTTCGCGGAATAGACCGGGGGCAAGCCGCTTCCGCGAAGCGCCAAGCGCCATCAGCGTCCCAAGCTGTTTGGACTTCTTGCGGAAAAACAGCCCAGAGGCGTAAACGGTAAAGACCACACACCCAAAGAGCGCCAGCACAAAAATCATTGTGACCTGTTTTCTGCTGTCACCGCCCTCCGGCAGTATGAGAAGCACTGTCGGAGAAAACATCATCGCCGCGTAGGAAGTAATTAACAACAGGGATACAAAGTTGCAGAACAAGTAGAGATAGGACTGTTTTTGGTCTGCTTTTTGTAGTTTACGTTCCAGTTGGTTCATGGTCATCATTGTTCGTCCGGCCTCCCCTCTATAGCGCTCATCTGCTTGATGGCAGCGAGCAGACGATCCTGAAACATGTCTCTGCTCTCGCTGCCAGTCATAGTTCGTGTCAGTGAATCATAGACAGCGCCATCCTTTAATAAAATAACACGGTCACAGAACGATGCCGCAAAGCTGTCATGCGTCACCATAAAGATCGTTGCACCCAACTGCTTTCTGGCATTTTCAAACGCCTCGATGACAGTCCGGCTTGACTTGCTGTCGAGATTGCCAGTCGGTTCATCGGCAAGGATGATCAGGGGCTGGTTAATCAGGCTTCTTGCAACCGCCGTCCGCTGCCGCTCACCGCCCGATATTTCCGCCGGATATTTTGCGGCAATGTGCGCAATGCCAAACAGGGAGAGCAGCGCGTCCGCAAGCTGTTCGGCTTCCGGCTCCACCTTGTCTTTGATGATGCGCGGTACAAGGATATTCTCGCGCACCGTCAGCCCGTCGAGCAGCATAAAATCCTGAAAGACAAAACCGAGTTTCTCATTGCGGATTTTGGCGAGCGCGTCCTCATTTAGACCCTTTAGGTTCTGGCCGCCCAGCGAAATGGACCCTTCCTCAAAAGGAATGTAACAGGAAATACAGTTTAGGAGCGTGCTTTTTCCTGAGCCCGACGGACCCATCACAGCCACGAACTCTTGCTCCGCAACCGACAGGTCAATACCCTTTAGGACAGTGTAGGACTTGTTTCCGGAATGATATGATTTGTGCAGATTTTTGATAAATAACATAGAAAGCCTCCTTATAAATTTTTTGCTGAATAGAGCATAGCACAAAAACGATTTGTCCGGATTTGGCCATGTAACTCTTGGCAGCATATTTGTCAAGTTTGGATCAGGCAGGCTGAAAATGTAAAGTTATGTAGGTTTTTTGTAATGGATTGCAAATTCGCGGTCTATTATAATAAAAGAAAAAGTGCTACAATGTTTATATCAGATTTTGAAAATAATATTTCAGTTCAGCCGGCAATGAAAGAACGTAGAGGCAAGATGCATCAACCACGGCACATGACTTTGACACCAACGAAGCGGTTTTGCATGGCTTGATGCCTGCAGCACAGCATAGATAAGAGAAAGAAGATTGCAGAAATACCGGATAAAGGGAGGACGAGATGCTTCGGATAGGAATATGTGACGATTCCGCAGATGCGAGGGATGCACTGCGTGTGCAGCTTGAAAAGATATTGAATGAGGAGACAGAAGAAATCGTGTATGAATTTTCGACCGGATCAGGCGCCGTGCACTGGCTGGAAAAGCACCCCGGCGAAATTGATCTCTTGTTTCTGGACGTGGAGATGGCTGGGACAAACGGCATGGCGGCGGCAGAGGCAGTCCGTGGATTCGACGCGGAACTGATTATTGTATTTGTGACAGGATATTCCGACTATGTCTTTGACGGTTACAAAGTCAATGCGTTGGATTATATCATAAAGCCTGCAAAATCAGAACGGCTCTCGGAAGTGCTCCGGCGTGTGCGCGCACAGATTAAAAACAGGAAAAGCGAAATGTACGTATTCAAAAACGCAGACGGAATATTCCGCCTTCCCATTGCTGCGGTTCAGTATTTTTACAGCGACAAGAGAAAAGTTGTCCTTGTCTGTAATGAAAAGGAATATCCTTTTTACGCCAAGCTCGACGAAGTCGAGCAACAGCTTTCGGGAGCTTTCGTGCGCATTCACCAGCGGTATCTGGTCAATCCCAGTCAGGTTGTCCGGATTGGAACAGATTCCGTTTTAGTCGGCACAGGCAGCAGTCCCACAACACTTCCCGTCAGCCGGGCGCTGAAAGAGGAAGCCCTGAAAAAGCTTGCAAGGGCGATGCTGGTACAGTAGTGTTGTTGTCAAGTTCGATCATTTCTGATATATTTATACTGGTGGTCGAAAAGACTGATCTTATGATTATTTGTGATAAGGACAAGCTAGACGGGAAGCGCTGCAACGGTGCGCCGGACTTTATTATCGAGATTGTTTCCCCTAGCAATCCTTCAGATGATTATATCCGAAAACTCTACTATTACAAAAATGCTGGTGTTCGTGAGTATTGGATTGTGGATCCCCGCCGCAAGATGGTGACGGTGAACTATTTTGAAGGGAACATGCTGAACATTCAGTATTCCTTTGATGCTGCAATCAAGGTCAACATCTATAAGGATTTGTTTATGAATTTCTCAGACATTACCAAGCTGTTAGACATTTAAGCACAGTCCTATACAGAAGTCATAAGCCCCGAAATATTTACACACAATACAAGAGGAACCACAATGAATAATCCTTATCGAATGGCATTACTCCTAACGCTGGGCATGCTTCCAGTGGCGGTATTCTATCAGGCGCTGTCCTGCCTGATTCAAGTAAAGCAGAAATGGCGGCACCGCTTTTTGCTTGCCACAGGCAGTTTTTTGCTGATTTTTATGGTGATATTTACAGGGGATTCGGTGAATTTTACATGCGCAATCCTGTTTTTCCTGTTCTGTATGTGGGTCGCGTGCAAGGGCACCAGACTCAAACGCGTGACAATCGGCCTCATGCTTGCAAGTACGATTTTAGCGCTCAATGGACTGTATGACAGTTGTATTACGAGCCTTCCGTACTTTGGCCTGGGATTGAATGACTTGTGGTATCTTCTGTTTCGTCTTGCTTCTACCCTGTTTTTGTATCTGTGCATCCGCCATAACAAGCCGGAATGCGACTTTGAATTAGCGCCATCACTCTGGCGGCTGATTCTGCTGCTATGCATTCCGCCGCTGGGAATTGTGTTTTCACTGGTAATGTTTGCCCCATATGATAGGAGTGATGCTTTAATCCTATATACAGCCCTGTTTTTTGTGGCAATCTTTGCATTTGTGGGAATTATTCGGGCTGCGTTTGTACTCAACAGGCATCAGAAGCTTGAGCAGGAAAATGCGCTGGCGGCATACAATCAAAAGTATTATGAGACGATGGAAATACAGCAGTTTGAAATCCGCAGGCTAAAGCACGATCTTGCCAATCATCTGCAAATGATACAGTCCCTTCCGGCAACAGAAAAAGACAGGTATATTCAACAGATGATTGAAAATCCCGTCTTTGAGAAAGTCCTCGTCTATTCCGGCGATGCAACGGTAAATGCGGTGCTGACCGCGAAGGAACGCATGATGCGCCAGCAGGGGATTTCCTTCTGCGCCAAAGTGGATATTCCCCATGAGCTGCCCTTTGAAAAGCCGGACATCTGTGCGCTGTTTGCCAATGCCCTCGACAATGCTGCCGAGGGGTGCGCGGCACTGGACACTGGCAAAAGGCAGGTGGAACTGACTGCGCGCGCCGCAAAAGGAATTCTTGTACTCGAAGTCAGAAATCCTTTCGCGGAAAAGCAGGAGACTTGTTCTGCACAGTTTTTTGGCAGCCTGCCAAAGACATCAAAGGCAGATACGGCAAACCATGGATTCGGACTGCGCAGTATGCAGACTACCGTAAAAAAATATGGGGGGACAATGGAGCTTCGTCAGGAAGATGAGTGGTTTTGCTTATTTTGTTTTATCCCCGAAATTACGTAGTCTCTTTTTCAAAAAGCGTAATTCCCTCGTCATCCTGACGGAAACTGTGGAACATTACCCAGTCAATGCCCGATTTTTCAAAAACAGATACCGCAGCGTCAAGCACTGCCTTTATATCCCACGAAATAAAATCGAGATAACCGAAGTGAATACCCGTTGCGCCGCCGATGTAAGTGAAGTTCTCCGCACCAGCCGTATTTTCAATCATCATCGCAGTGTTGTCACGGAAATCCAAAATCTGCGCGCCCCTGTCATCACCTGTAAAACCGCCTAAGGGATAACAGAAATATCCTGCAGTGATGCCGTCCTGCTCAAATGTATCCATAATATATGTATCTTCATTCCAAAATGCATTCAGCAGGGAAATAAGGCAGCTTGATCCGGTAAACACATCCCCGCGCAGTCCGTCGTCCGCATCTTCGTTCGGCTCCATTCGATAGGCGCTGTATCGTGCGCAGTAACGTTCGGGGTCAAACAATTCCTCAACGGTCAGAGAAAGCTGTTCCATAAACTGGGACGGCAATTGTGCCAGCGTCATAGACGGTTCGGCATGGGGGGCGGTGAGCACCTCCAACTCACGGACATAGCTCATTTCAGCAAGCTCGCCGACTGAGTAATCCAGCATGACATAGGCAATCCAGTAAGCTTCGGATTCTTTTTCCGGAAGGAGTGCCGCGAGCTTTTCACAATAAATGGAAACGTTCGCCTTTTCATTTTCCCACACAGTCCAGACCTGAATCTCATCAATGCAGACGGAATTTCCGGATATCTGAATCTGGTAATCGCCAAGGCTTTTTTCCTTTTGGCGGTCGATCTCCCGCGACTGGCGGCCGATAAGGATATTCCAGTGCTCCAGCACCTTGGCGGGCGCCTGCTTTTGAAAGTAAATCAGCGGAAATACACGTGCCCAGTTTCCGTCCAGATTTAGGATAAGCTCATGTTTTTCCCCGTTAAAACCAACCTCCGCAGACACATCATTAAATGCGGGAGTCAGCAAAGACGCAATTCGTTCCGCAATTGCTTCGCTGTCCGCTTTCTGGTCAATCAGCTGCCGAAGCTGTTCCTCGCCCTGTAAAAAGTGTTCCCAACATGCGTGAACCCGCAGCCGAAAGGATTGAAATTGTTTTTCGTCATTCTTCATTTGTGTTCCTCTTTTCATTTTTTCTTAAGAATAGAATTGTAAATGCACCAGCTCATGACAGCTATTGAAAATAGTGAAGCTACTGTATTTATACTTTATTATATCCTAGTCGACCAATAATGAAAATAGCCAATATGTAAAAAATGAATGTCATCCTGATGCCTGTTCGTTGTAAAAAAGAATCAAATGCCTTATAATGGAGAGCACACTAGGCAATTTGAAAGGAGACGAACCCTTATGGACAATGAAAAAGTATATGCGATGCGTTTTGGAAAGATATATCCGCTGCTGACTGCCAAGGCGGAAAAAAAGGGACGCACACAGGCTGAGGTAAATCAGATAATCAGCTGGCTCACAGGATATGATGAGGAACAAATCGAAAGTGCTGCCCGAAACGAAACTACGTATGGTGATTTTTTCCGAAATGCGCCCGAACCAAATCCGGACAGGAAACTGATAAAAGGCGTCGTGTGCGGCGTGCGCGTGGAGGAAATTGAAGAACCGCTCATGCAGGAAATCCGTTATCTTGACAAACTCATTGACGAGCTTGCAAAAGGAAAGTCGATGGATAAGATTCTGCGGTCGGGTCAGGAGCATAGCGTCAAAGAAAAACCCAAAACAATTGAGGAGTATATCAAACAACAGCCAAAACAGGCGCAGCCATATTTGCGGCAGATAAACGAGACAATCCAATCCGCGCTGCCGGATGCGATACAGAAAATATCATGGAGCATGCCGACTTACTGGAAACGGCATAACCTCATACATTTTGCAGCCTCCAAGAATCATGTCGGACTGTATCCGGGGCCGGCAGCCGTGGAATACTTTGCAGACAAACTGCGCGAATACAAGACAAGCAAAGGTGCGATACAGTTTCCGTACAGCAAACCACTTCCGACACAGCTTATTGCGGAAATTGCAAAGTGGTGCGGAACTACGCTGAACGACGATACTCCGTAAAACAGCACTTTTTGTCAAGAAATCATTTGCATACTGCGTTATCCTTTTATTGTTATCAAATTCACAGGAGGAGAGATGCATGAACAATTAGAATCCGTTTGCAGCGGACATTTCCTTATCCAAATTTCATTACCAGCGTATGTTTCATGAGGCAGTGGGAGACAGCGTCATGCGCTATGTGACTAGGCGAAGACTGACCCTCGCAGCAAAGGAGCTTGCAGCAGATAAAGAAATTACAGTCCTTGCGCTTGCACTGAAATACGGCTATGATACCCACGAGGGGTTTACCCGCAGCTTTCGTGCTTATATGGGTATCAATCCGACTGAATACCGGAAATATCACTGCATCGTAGCTTCACGCACCGAACCGTGTTCTTCCCGATCTGTGCGCAGTATGACAAACTGTCAGAAACTGCCCGCATCAAGGCAGAGAAAATAGCTGAATTTTTCCATGAGCTGTCCACGCTGATTTTTCAGGATATGCGCAAAAATGCTGAGGAACTTATCAGGAAAACCGTGGAAAAAGGAACTGCGGCTGTAGCTGCGCTGACCGCAGATTCACAATCCCCATTTACTTATATCGCAGAAGAAATCAGCGAAGTGATGAATGAGCTTTCCGCTACGCCGCCTGAGGAGATAACTATATGCCGACTAAAAGACGCTCTTCTCTGCCTCAACATTGCCGCGTTCGCCGCCGACACGGACGGATTGCGCAACCCGCCCTACAAAGCAGTATTTCATTATATTTCGGAGACAAAAGATCAGCTCGGCATCACAATTGAATTTTTCACAAATCTGTCATGCGATCTGTCTCAGGAATCAAATGAACAATCATCCATAGATTTGAGACAATGGGGAAATATACTGCTGTTTTACCTCAAAGGGGAGATACAGAAACTCGGAACACACCTCAACGAACAACAGCGGAATGCACTTGACGCAGTCTGCAGGAAACTGAGTGTGACAATACAACACACCGCCGACCCATCAAAAGAGGACACCGCCAAACTCAAAGAGGATATCCGCAAAGTATATGCTGCCGTAATGGCAGAATCAGAAGTCCTCGGTGCATATGGGGAACCGCTGAAGTATATTGCAGACGCAATAAAAGAAATGGTGTAGCTTTGACTGGCAGCAAAGTCCGTAAAATATCATATAGATAGAGATGCATCAAGCCACGGAACATGGCTTTGACACCAACGAAGGTGGTAAAAAAATCATTTCATGGTTTTGCATGGCTTGATGCCTGTAACAGGAAGCCGAAGGCTGAACTGTTACCACAACAGGTTAAGCTATAAAAATTTGACTTGTCATAGTATATGATATTTGATATTCTTATAAAAAGGAGACGTGACAAAATGGATATGGCAAGTCGATTAGAATATTATACTATAGAAGATATTTACAACTTACCAGACGGTCAAAGGGCAGAATTGATTGACGGTGAATTATATATGATGGCAACGCCTAGTAGAATCCATCAAAGATTGGTAAAAGACTTTACTTTTCTTATTGAAAGTTATATTAGACGTAAGAACGGAGATTGTGAAGTGTACCCTTCACCATTTGCAGTATTTTTAAATGCCGATGATAAAATCTATCTTGAGCCTGATATTTCTGTGGTCTGCGATAAAGACAAACTTACAGACGAGGGGTGTAAGGGCGCGCCAGATTGGATCATCGAGATTGTTTCACCCTCTAGCCGTCCGATGGATTATAATAAGAAGTTATTCAAATACAGGACGGCAGGCGTTAGGGAATATTGGATTGTTGATCCAATGAAACAACTGATAATGGTTTACAATTTTGAGCATGATACTTATGAAGAATATTCAATTTCAGATAAAGTAAAAGCTGGAATTTATGAAGACTTGGAAATTGACTTTACGAGAATAAGTTTTGAATAGTAATGACAGCATAAAAGGATTGGTTTTCCAGTCCTTTTTGTTTGAGAAATAGTTGATTGAAATTAGGGAATATGTGGAAAACTTCATAATTGTGTGTTTTCATTCAGAATGTACTATGTTATAATAAATTTGTGTTGGTTATAACATAGTATATTCTGTTTTTGTTTTTGGGCATTGGCATAAAATAGAGAGCGCAAAAACCAAATCCGAAACAATAACAGAGAATATACAGCAAGTGGAGGATTTGGAATGATAAGAATTGCGGTATGTGAAGATAATTTGGATGAATTACAGACTCAAAAAAAGATGGTACAGTCTATCATGCTGGAACTTTCAAAAAACACTGAAATTTTGGGGTTTCAAAATGGTGAGGACTTATTATTTGAGATGGAGGTAAGCGGGGAAATGAATATAATCTTTCTAGATGTGGAGCTGTCAGGAATCAATGGAATCGAAACAGCACAGATGATTCGGAAAAGGGATATGCAGGCAGCTCTTATTTTTGTCTCCGGTCATAATCAGTATTACAGGGAAATGATTGAGGTGCAGCCATATGCCTTTTTGGATAAGCCTGTGTCGGCAGAAAAATGTGCTCAGACTTTAAGGCGGCTTATAGAAACACGCCTGAATCTGTTTGATGGCTATACTTTTTCATACCAGAAAAAACAATACAACATTCCCCTGATGCACATTCGCCTGTTTCAAAGTGACAAAAGAGTGATAAGGGTAGATACGATTCAGAAAAGTCCACATACACAGGAATATTTATTCTATGGTAAATTAGAGGAAGTCGAAAGGCAGATTCGTGAGGCAAGTGTCAAATTTATCAGAATTAGGAAATCATTTTTGGTTAATTCACAGTATATTACGGAATATTCGGCTGACAGGGTTGTTTTGGATAACGGAGTCATAGTGGAAATCACCAAAAAGTACAGGAAAGATGTCACACAGCAATATATGTTATTATTAAAAGGATGGGAATAAGACTGCCTATGGATTCAAATAAACAGAATCGGGAAGAAATTTTGGAAAAACAATGTGCCTATTATATCCGGCAAATTAGGGAGAGCGCACAATGGATGGAGGAACTTAGAAAATTACGCCATAATATGAAACAGCATTATATGCTGGAGAACATTTATCTGGAAAGACAGGATTACGAAGCCCTGAAAAGATACTGTAATGAAAATCTTGCATTTTTAGATAATAAAAAAAGTATATCTAACAGTGGAAATAGTTATATTGACAGTGTTATCAATTATAAAGCAGATATGGCTGCAAAAGAAGGCATACGACTGATGGCAGAAATTCAGGTACCGCTTGATGTGGAAATGGATGCGGGGGATATCTGTATTTGTCTGGGAAATTTGTTGGATAACGCGATAGAGGCAGCAGCGGAGCTTGATAAAGAGAGAGCAATTCGTGTCCGCGTGATGACAGAGGGATCCAACATGGTAATTAATATAAAGAACCAGTACAAAGACAGGCGCCATAAAAAAGAGGGATGCTATCTCACCAGTAAGAACGATGACAGGGAACACGGACTGGGGCTTCTGAGTGTTCAGCAGATTGTAGAAAAATATGATGGGAGTATGGTTATCTGTGATGAGAATAATATGTTTGATGTTATGGTATTGATGTATGGGTTTCTGGATAAGAAATAAAGTGATTTGGATGATAGGGCGTATGGGACTGGAACCATGCGCTTTTTCCATGTATTTGAGCGTCCCAAGGAAGTGTTAACAAGCCGACGGATTAAAAATTACATATAACCGGTTTATTTATTACATATACGGTTTCATGGCATCTCTATATGCTATAATTTGACAAAATAATGGGATGTAGAATAAAAATTTTAAAATACAGTACATACTGGCAAAAAAAGAAAGAATCAGATAAAGTATTGATTGGAGATGATAATTAGCTGTGAATGCTTAGGAGGTAATCGTGAGAGACAGAAAATTGTTTATGAGAAGAATATTGGCGGCTGTAGGCGTGGTGGTGCTTGTCGTTCTGGCGATCTGCCGAAATGGAGGTGATGGGCAGCTGACTTTAGAAAAGATTTCCTATGACAAATCCAAGGAAAATCCTGTGGTCTACATAAAGGAAAACGGTGAGTATGTGCCTTATCTTGTGCTCACGTCGGATTATGGGGGGAATGTCCTGCTGCTTCGGGAAAATGTTCTGCCGGAGGAAATGCCATATAAGACTTCCAGCCATGGAGAGGGGGGAGGAGCGCTTAGCGCGGGATGGACATATCATGACTATGGCGCCTATTATGAAGAAAGCAGTATCGACAGGTTCTTAAATACAGAATTTCTGGATTCCTTTAGTTTGAATATACAAGAAACCATTGCAGATACTGCCGTTGAAGTTATGGATAAGGAAAGCTTTGACGACAAAAATTTTACGACACATAAAATTAAACGAAAAGTTTTTTTGCTTTCTGCTGTAGAACTTGGTGTAAAATTTGGAGTTGACTATACAATGGCAAAAGAAGGTAAGGCGTTGAAGTACTTCAAAAATAAAGAATATATAGTAAAAAAAGCATATAAGGCAGATGGAACAGCATGGCCATATTGGACTCGGACACCATGGGTATCATGGACAACATGTATGGTGACAGTGATAGGCGCATCAAAGCTTGACGCTGTTACGGCGGACAGGTTTCTTGGCGTTCGACCAGCTTTTTGCATGGAAAAGGATACTGTCATACAGGAAAACAATAATATTGTTGCAGGAAAAAGTGTATATACAATCAAGCAAGATTAAAGGCAGTCACAATACCTTATTATCGGAATGTTGATGACCGTGAGAGGTGCGTGAATGATAAGCTTATCAAATAAAATACTAGGAGGAAGAAAAATGTATAAGAAAATACTAAGTTTGATACTTGTACTGTGTTTGAGCATGGGTAATTTTACAAACGCAACTGTGTACGCGGAAGAAAATGATGAGAATAAAGTTATTTCTATAGAAAATAATGGGGAGGATGGACAGCAAATACCTGAAGGAGATGATATAATAATTCCACAGAATGGATCGGAGGTTTATATAGAGGGAATGGAGACACAACCGGCTACATTCGATCTCCGTACAAGTGGTGAAACATCCGATGAACGATATATAATACTTGTGCTGGATAACGCGCCTGCTACAAAATTTAAGTATAATGAGCAAGTCATTTATAAGGCGGATACAGCGCTCCCGTATGTAAAAGAAGCGTCAAAAAAATTTATAGCGGACATTAGTGAAGCGTCAGGCGATAATTATATTGCTATCATAGCATTTAACAATAATGGGTGTGAAATTTTATCACAGTTTACAAATGATACAGATGCATTAAATGATGTAATTAACTCTTTGCATGTTACAGGGGGAGGTCGCGATGTACATAAATGTTTCAGTGCCGCTCGGCAATTGATGAATGGGGCACCAAACCAAGATGCCAAAAAAAATATTGTGCTATTTACCACTGGTATGACAAATACAGGTATATATGATTATACAGGACCTTATTACAATTCAACGGTTGGAAGCGGTTGGATGAACTCTGCAACAGGAGTTAATTTATATGCCTATGCGAATGCGGCATATGCAGTTGCGAAAGAGTTAAAAGAAAAATGTACCATATATTCCATTGGTCTTTTTAACGTGTTGGAAGATATGCCCGAGAGAGGGCGTGACATCGTCCAGTTTTTTAAACTCAGTGCATGTGACTGGGCATCATCCAAAGATCACTTTTATGATGTAAAGGATCCTGCTGACCTTGAATTTGTTTTTGGACAGGTTGCAGATAATATTGTAAAAAAGACGGGAACATTTTCATATACGGGCACTACTGACGGAGATTATACCGCTGAATATTACTATGATGACAACTATTTCGAAGAATCATCATATGAATATAATCAACAGCTGGCAACCATGTCTCTATGTCTGGAGCTGTCAGCATGGGGAAGTAAGGAAGAACCTGATTATACAAAGAAAATGAAAAATGCGGAAACTTTACTGAATGAACTGGGATTCGTTGGTTTTGGCCATAATTATACGGATTTTTCGGAAGATGGAATAAGTGGGAAACCGACAAAAGATTCTGTGGGTGTCGTTGTGGCAAATAAACAAGTGAGCTTTGATGACAGGGATTATACATTGATTGCCGTTGCCGTTCGCGGTGGTGAATACGAAAGGGAATGGGCCAGCAACTTTAAAATTGGAGCAAGCGGAAACCATGAGGGCTTTTCTGAGGCAAGAGATATTGTACTTGCTTTTTTGGAAAATTACATAAAAGAACAGGGTATCAGCGGTGATATCAAATTGTGGATTACAGGGTACAGCAGGGCGGCGGCAACCGCGAATATGACGGCAGGAGCAATTGATAATGGAAATATTGATTTAGATGACTGTAATTTGGAATTAAAGGATGTGTTTGCCTATACCTTTGAGACTCCGGCAGGCGTAGTGGAAGCTGGTGCAAGGGATAGCAAATATAATAATATTTTCAATATTATTAATATAAATGATCCTGTGCCAATGGTTGCACCAAGTGACTGGGGATTTATGCGTTATGGAGTTGATAAACATATTTCTACGCCGGAGGTAGATGGGAAGGATGCTTATCGGAAAAATGTAACCGCTATGCTAAAAAGGTATCAGGAAATGGGAGGATATGAGGGTTATGTCGTAGATGATTTTAAAATGAAAAAGATAAAAATTGATGGTTCTGATATTTTACCAGGCGATGAACCATTTGCAAATATTATAGATGATAAAGAAGATAATAGAAGTCAGGGTGCTTTTCTGGATTCTTATATTAATATATTGGCAAAAAATTATATAAAAAACAGATCCAAGTATGTTAAAAAATATCAGGATGGAATACGTGATGCCTGTGGTATCTTTTTTGGAACAGAATCGGAAAAAACGGAAAAGCTATTTCGGCTGGTAAAAGAGAAATTCAGCAAAAACTGGGGATGGCTAATCTGCGAGCATTTAAGACCATACGGCGGTACAGATGCCGTTTATAAGAGAGTATCGAAATATTTAAAGGAATGTCTTGATGAGGCAGAGATTACCAATTATTCTCAGGACGATTTTGAAAAATCTGTTACGATATTATTAGACTTGGTTGTTTCGGTAGCATCAAGACACCCGAATTTGACGACCACACTTGTATTTAATCTGTCAGGTATTGGACAGGCACATTATCCGGAGCTATGTCTGGCATGGATGCAGTCCATGGATGAAAACTACACGACAGATGCAGAAGGAAGTTTCTCCACAGGCAAATATCGTATTGTCAGAATTAACTGCCCGATAGACGTAACAGTGTATGATGCAGGGGGGAATGTTCTTGCGTCGATTATTGATGATATGCCGCAGCCAGACAGCCATGTGGTGGTGTCCTTCACAGACGAGGGAGAGAAACTGGTTTATCTGCCGGTAAACCATGATTATGAAATCAAATTATCTGCCACGGACGATGGCGTAATGAACTATGCCGTTCAGGAATATGATCCGAACGCAGGAGAAACCAATCACATGGTTCTCTTTCATGACATAGAAATCAAAGAAGGGCAGGAGTTCAGGGCGTATCTTCCAAGTTATAGTACAGCAGATACGGAAAGCAGGACGGGAACGGCAGCAGGTACAGCATACACACTGTTTTCAGGAGAAACACAGATTCCGCTTAGCGAAGAATTAACCAATGAAGCCGTATTTAATGCGTATTATAATGTGGATGCTTCCGCAGATAATTCAGAAAAAGGCATTGTATTTGGCTCTGGAATATGGCAGTATGGAACGTTTGCAAAGGTGACAGCGTTTGCATATGAGGGATACGAATTTGATGGCTGGTATGAGGGTGACAATCAAGTTTCTTCAGAAGCAGAATACAGATTCCGCGTTGCAAAGGATATCGAGCTTGTGGCAGTATTTAAGGAAAGTTCAGAAGACAAAACCCCCGAGGAAAAACCTGATGATGGGAAAGATGAAGATACGGATTCCGATACAGAAGATAAACACGAGGGAAGCATTGAAGGGGCATTCAAGGTCAATTCACATTGGAATACGGGCTTTAGCGGTGAAATTACCTTGAAAAATACCACAGACGAAGTGATACACAACTGGGTCGTTGCTTTTGACTTGCCATATGATATTGTCAACATATGGAACGGTGTCATTGACTCTTATGAGGACGGAGTCTACACAGTTAAAAATTCAGGATACAATTGGGATATCCAGCCAGGAGAAAGCGTGACATTTGGGTTCAATGCGAATGCAGAAACAGAGACCATAACAGAACCGACCTACTATACCCTGATTGAAAAACCGGCTAAAGTCGTGGAGGAAGACTATGAAATTGTTTATAAGGTAAATAGTGACTGGGGCACGGCATTTAACGGACAGCTTGAAATCAGCAATGTGTCATCAGGAGAAATCTTTGACTGGATACTGGAATTTGACAGTGAACATAATTTTAACCAGTTTTGGGATGCGGAAATTGTTTCTCATGAAGGGAATCATTATGTAATAAAAAACAAAGGATATAATGTTACAATTGGGGCAGGGCAGACACTTACACTAGGTTTTGAGGCAAGCAGAGGCAGCGAAGACTCAAGTCAGGAACCAACAAATTATAATCTTACAACAGTTGACATGAACAACATGTAAAAAGAACTGTCATCTTTTCATTTAATCAGAAAGGTTTATCGGACATGAGTTCCGATGTGCCCTCTGTAAAGTGTTATTTAAAAAATAAGCATCCTAAACTTCGGGCGTTTTGGGATGCTTATTTCTTTTTATGACTATTCATATAAAATAAAAGTGTAATTAATACTGACAATAGAGTTAAAAATTTTCCACAAATTGTGGCACGCATCTGCCAGAAGACAATTTTCAAACCCGCTCTAAATTGGCATTAATCGACATCCCCCGAATCTTCCGCACAGGATGATATATCGCCAGAACAACAGACACAGCAACAATCGCAGTAATCAGACACAGCTCGCCCAGCGGAAGCTGCCATGGGTCATTCCAGCGGTAGGACACCAGAAATTCATACAGCTTTTTATGCAGCAAAAGCCCCAGTACCGTTCCGCTGACACTGCCGACCGCCGCGTAGGTAAGTGTTTCCGCGACAATCATTTTTGCAAGCTGTCCGTCACTCATGCCGACTGCGCGCAGCACGCCATACTGTCTCATATGTGCCTCGACGCTCATGGCAATACAGTTGACAATGCTGCAGATTGTCACTATGGCAATCAGAACCAAAAAGCCGTATAGAAATAATTGATAAGAATAAGTTGCTCCCAGTACACTCTGATTGTCCAGGCGCTGGTCAGAGATGGTATAGCCAGTGCCTGCCAGTGCGCGAATGGATGTCACGTCAGTTTCCAAAGTACAGCGGTTTAGCTGAAGATCTATGATTGTGTATGCGTCTTCGCCCGTCAGCTGGTGAAACGTGTCCTCCGAACACAGAATAATGTCGCCCTCCGGCATATTAAAAGGACATTCGGACACCGTGCCTGCGATTGTAAGCGCCAATGACTGACCATGTACTGTGAGTGTAACAGTGTCTCCTGTCTGGATTTGCGTGCGGCTGTTATACTGAGGTGACGATACAATCAGTCCGGTACCGGTCTGTGTCTGAACGTCGTTTATGGAGCCGCTTAACAAATATTTTTTAGCCCATTGAAACTGCTGTGCATCATAGGAGATTAAGACAGCCACATCCTCTCTTCCGTTTGTCAGGGTTGGAAGATTGTATGCAAACATGCGTCCATAAATGCGCTTGACCGCAGGATTTTCCTGTAATGCCACAAGCAGAGAGCGGTCAACAGTGCCGGATGGCTTGGTGCTGGTAATAGAAATATCAGGCGTCCACGGATGAAGTGCCTTGATTGCATGCTTCATAAAGGTGATTGTTGTCGAGAAGGACAAAAAAAGGATAATGCTTAGGGCAAAGGAGGTAGAGACCAGCAGAAGATTTCTGAGGCTTGCCTTGGCGTGATGAATGCCCAGCGCGGTTTCAATGCTGCAAAAAGTAGTGCTGGCGGCGCTGCGCACAGGTGCCGGCCGGCTGGCATTTCCCGACACTGCCGCCAGCGGGGAGACTTTTGATGCCCTTTTTGCCGGGGCGCGGGACGCAAGGAGTACTGTCAGAATACCAATGGCCACGCCTGCGGCAATGCTCGGTACGCTGATCGCGAAAGCAGGCATTGCGGCAAAGTACAGGGGACTGAGAAAGCGAAGAACCGCGCAGAGTACCCAGATTATGACCATGCCTGAAAGGATGCTTGCAGGAATGGCAAAGATACACAGGCTGAGTGCCTCCCTGTGTACAATACGCATAATCTGATTTGGTGTTGCACCCACACAGCGCAGCATTCCGAAAAACTGTGTCCGTCCGGCAATATTACTGTTCAGGCTTCCGGCAATCATAAGCACACCCGATAGCAGCACCAGAGAGGAGAGAACCGTGGCAGCAGTGTAAATCATTGTCATAAACGAGTTTCCTTCGTCACTCTGACCCAGCAGACCCAGCAGCAGCGCCTGCTCTTTTATTTGCGTATCTGACAAACCGAACTGTGTCTTAATGTCATGAATTGTGCTGCGGATGCCGCGGTGGTCATGAAACTGAACCAGAAAACAACTTCCATAGTCATTTGGCGTGCCGTCTGTCACATTAGGATAAAAACTGCGGAAGCCAGCAGTGTTCATAAAGACACCATAAATATCCTTGCTTAGTATCATCGGAAGGTCATTTGCAAAGCCTGATATCGTGTAAAAAGTTTCTGTACCGTCACTGCTGTGAATAGAGATTTGGCTGCCGACAGAAAGTCCCAATTCCTTTTTGACATTTCCACTGACAAGTACTTCCTGTTCCGTTTGCGGAAATGTGCCCTCTGAAATGGTATTGGCATAGATTTCTTCCAAACAAGACGCGTCACTTCCGACGATGACAACATCTTTTCCCGCAATCTGATAACCTTTGTCGAGCTGGTAATTCAGTGTGCCGTAACAGGAAATAACCTTTACTTCGGGGCGCGCTGCAATCAGTTCGGCATCCGCGTCGCTGATATTTTGAATCATAATATGCCAGTTTCCATCTTCCTGTTTGGTCTTTATAAGCTGGCACTGAATATACATATCCGCCATACCGAAAATGGTCGTCACGAGCAGTACTGACAAAAAAATGCAGAAAACCGACATGCGGTTTTGCTTTCGGTGTGCCTTGGCATAAAGTGGAACAAGCTCAAGATAATTTTTCATCTCGATATGACACTCCTTTCTCATCCGTATGATTAAGGTCGCCTTGACCATAGTCGTACAGACATCCGTCCGTCACGCGCAGTACTCTGTCCGTGGATGCTGCCAGTGCATTATTGTGCGTAATCATCAGAATAGTCTGCTGGTAATGCCTTGACGCCTTGACGAGCAGGTCAAGCACTTCCTGACTATTGCGGCTGTCGAGATTTCCCGTCGGCTCGTCTGCCAGAATCAGCTTTGGTTTCGTTATCAGTGCGCGTCCGATGGCAACACGCTGCTGCTGGCCTCCCGAGAGCTGGCTTGGCAGATGGCGGCGTCTATCCTGCAATCCAAGGATTTCCAGCGTCTCCTCGACAAATGCAGCATCCGGCCTGCAATGGTCAAGCAGCAGCGGAAAGACGATATTTTGCTCCACAGTCAGTTCTGCCACTAGCTGGAAAGACTGAAAGATAAACCCGATATTACGCCGCCGGAAAATGGTGCGCTCCTTTTCCTTCAAGGTAAAAAGATTGTGACCGTCAATGCATATTTGTCCCGAAGTGGGCGTGTCGAGGGCGCCGATGCAGTTCAAAAGCGTGCTCTTGCCCGAACCGGATTCACCGACCACCGCGCAGAACGTTCCCTTTTCCAGTGAGAACGATACATTTCTTAAGGCGTCGACCTGCGTCTCGCCTTTTCCGTAAGTTTTGCATAGATTGTTTACTCGTAAGATTTCCATTGTGATGTTGTTTATGACTCCTTTCTTTTCATCCGTTTCTATAAGAGCTAAGAAACTGTGTATGGTAATCATAGCAAATCCAGATTACAGAGAAGTGAATTTTAGCTTACAGATTTGCAAGGTGTCTGTGTACTGATATTCCATCAGGCAGGAAATAAAATTGTAAAACAAGTCCCCTCCCGCAGTGTACTCTGCACAGCAATCGTCCCGCCCTGACCTTCTACAATTGACTTTGCAAGCGGCAGTCCCAAGCCGATTCCCGGCAAATCCGAGGAAGTGCTGCTCCGATAAAACCGTTTAAAAATATGGTGCAAATCTTCGGGTGCGATGCCGTCCCCGTCATCGGCAACGCGAATTGTTGTGCGAAAAGGCGACACTTCCCACGCAATGCGGACAGTGCCGTTGGCATGGGTGTGGTCAAGCGCGTTTTTGGCAAGGTTGCCAATCGCCTCACGCGTCCAAGCGGGATCACATACAATCGTTTCTTCGGAAGCTGCCATTGGTTCTATAAGGATTTGTTTCCCCTCGCTTTCCGCGCGTGTCGTCAGTTCACTGACTGAGCTTTCTATAAGCCTGCGCAGACAGCATTGCCGCTTTTCAAACACTACATTTCCTGCGTCAAGCCGCGTAATTTTAAGCATTGCCCCAATCAGCTGTTCCATCCGGTTGAGCGCAGTTCCGGTCTTGGCGGCAAACTGTCGTATCACGTCGGGATGATCAGGCTCGTTTTCCATAATTTCCTGATACATGGACAACGCTGCCAATGGTGTCTTTAATTGATGGGAAATGTCAGAGATGGTATTTCTTAAAAAAATCTTTGACGCACGTTCTGCATCATTTTGCGCCTGAAGCATTGTTGCCAGCCTGTCCGCCGAGGAAAACATCTGATAGAGAGCGCCCTCGTCCGTCTGCGGCAGTCGGCATGAAAAACAGCCGTCTGCATAGTTGTCGATAATGGAAGCGGCATGTTGGTATAGGGAATTTCGTTTTGACAGAAACAGCAGACTGGCACTGAGAAGAACGGCACAGACCAAAAGAACCAGCGCCAGTGCGCAAATGACGGCATTTTTCTCAAAATGGCGGAGCTGTGGAAGAAACTGCGTCTCCAATTCCGGACGAATTCCCATTTTTGCCAGAACATCAGCCCCCGCCTGTATCGCCTTGGCATCGAGACGGACATCCGTGTCAGTAATCGCCTGCGCAATTACCGCGTCAGGAATCCCCTGTGCACTGAGCGACGCAGCAATCGTCTCGTCATGGTGTAAGAGCATTTTTTTGGCATCGCGAGTCACGCGGCTGCAAAACAGCATTGCAACTATAAAAAGAAAAAGAGAAAGGGAGAGCAGAAAGATTAAATATCGTCTGACCTGTTGGTCATGTATTAATTTTGCGTTCATAATCATGTTCCTTTTGAAATATTGTAGAAGATATTGTTGATTACGGAACCCAGCGGTATCCAAATCCGCGCACTGTCACCAAATGCCGCGGCTGTGACGGGTCAGGTTCAATTTTCTCGCGGAGCCGCCGGATGTAGACAGACAAGGTGTTGTCATCCACAAAATCCCCCATATTGTCCCAAAGCGTCCCGAAAATAACTTCTCTGGTGACAACCCTGTCCGCATTTCGAATAAGCAGGCCGAGCAGGCGCGATTCTGCCCGCGTCAGTTCCACAGAAGTCCCGTCTATCATTACACGGCTTCCGGCAGGGTCAATCGAGAGACGCCCTGCCGGAGTCAGCGGCTGCGCAGCGTAATCCGTCCGCCGTAACAGCGCGCGGATGCGCGAGCAAAGTTCGCCTATTTTAAAAGGTTTTGTGATATAATCGTCCCCGCCGCCGTCAAGACCGCGGATGACATTCACTTCTTCGTCGGATGCCGTAAGAAAAATGATAGGGATCTGGCTGCCGCCTGCCCGCATTTTCTCACAGACCTCAAATCCGGTTCCGTCCGGCAAAGTGACATCGAGAAGGAGCAGGTCATATTCACCGGAAACCATCAGGTGTTCGAGCGCCCCGCTCACAGTGCGCACCGTGTTTACATCAAAATCGTTTTTTCGCAGTGCATATTCCAGCCCGTCAATTAGGCTGATATCATCTTCCAACAGAAGTATTTTCGTCATGGGTCAAGCCTCCTTATAAACGTATTATAACGCAAATTCCTTTCATGTGCCACCTCCGAGAATCGTATGCGGTGCATCTGTTGGATAGTTGACTTAGAAAATATTCATTATTCAAGGGTTTCCAGTGCCCCTATGAACTTGGTTCGTACCGCTGTAACCGTCATCAACATAGCACTGGCAGTTCGGAAATTGATTTCCGCGCTTACGCCAAGCACCATACCCATTCCGGGGCGTCCTGCTGTTACGAATTTTCGGTAACATTCCTCAAAACTCTATTGACGCAGAAGAATCCATGTGCTATAATGTTTCAAAAATTTAATACTCAAACCGTTGAAGCGGAGATAACGGCAATGATGCCTTTACAGAGAACCCGTGATGCTGAGAGTCGGGTAAGAAACAAGTTGTCAAATGGACCGCTGAGGGCGCAGTCAAATGAGATTTCTCAAAGTATTCTGCGACGTTGCAGGCAGACGTCATTTGCCGGGGATATGTTGGTATCCTGCTAAGTGCATAGGGTCATTCCTATGAATCAAGGTGGCACCGCGGATAAGTGTTTTTATTCGTCCTTGACAGAGTGTATATCTCTGTCAAGGACGTTTTTGTTTTCTAAGACTCCTTTGACTGAGATAGAAGTTCAAAGGAGTCTTTTCTTTGTTTCAGGAGGTTGCGATATGCTGTATACAAAACGTTGTTGGCGCACTAAGCGCCGAATATTGAAATTGAATCATCCGAATAAATAACCAACTTAATTATACCTATTTGGAGGAACTGATTATGAAAATTCAGCCAACTTATGCCCAAGTCAAAAGAATCGCAGCAACAGGTTGTTATAACGTATTACCAGTTAGCCTTGAAATTCTTTCCGACTTCACAACACCTATTGAAACGATGAAAATACTGAAAAATGTATCTACTCATTGTTATATGCTGGAATCCGCTCAGGCAAACGAAACATGGGGACGTTATACCTTCCTCGGATTTGATCCGAAAATGGAGATCACTTGTGTTAATGGCAAAATGAAAATCGGCAATCTCAAGGTTAAGACGGATAACCCATCCGACTATCTCCGCCAAATTCTTGCCGATTATAAAAGTCTCCGTTTCGATTATCTTCCTTCCTTTACAGGCGGTCTTGTCGGATACTTCTCCTATGATTATCTCACATACAGCGAACCGACAGTCAAATGCGATGTGGAAGATACCGAAGCATTTAAGGATGTTGACCTGATGCTCTTTGATAAGGTTATCGCATTTGATCATCTACGACAGAAAATTATTCTCATTGTAAATATGCCGCTGGATGAGCCGGAAACAGGTTACAACAAGGCAGTTATGGAATTGAAGCAGCTCGCAGAGCTTTTGAGACACGGCGAAAAGAAGAATGAGCCGGGCGGCAAGCTGCTTGGAGAAGTTAAACCTTTGTTTGGCAAAGAGCAATTCTGCGGCATGGTAGAAAAAGCAAAGCACCATATCCGTGAGGGGAATATTTTCCAGATTGTGCTTTCCAACCGTCTGTGTGCGCCTTTTGAAGGAAGTCTCCTAAACACCTACCGTGTGCTTCGCAGCATCAATCCCTCTCCTTATATGTTCTATTTCTCTGGAACAGACGTAGAGGTTGCGGGTGCATCTCCCGAAACACTGGTCAGGCTGGAAAATGGTGTGCTGCACACTTTCCCACTTGCCGGAACAAGACCGAGAGGCAAAACAGAGAAAGAAGACAATGCTCTCGAGGCCGAGCTGCTTGCTGACGAAAAAGAACTTGCCGAACATAATATGCTGGTCGATTTAGGACGTAACGATCTCGGAAAAATAAGCAGGTTCGGCACTGTACAGGTCGAAAAACTCCATTCCATTGAACGCTTCTCTCATGTTATGCACATTGGCTCTACGGTGCGTAGTGAAATTAGCGAAAATCACGATGCGCTGGATGCCATTGAAGCGGTGTTGCCTGCCGGCACGCTTTCCGGTGCGCCGAAGATCAGGGCTTGCCAGTTGATTGGAGAACTTGAAAACAACAAGCGTGGCATCTACGGCGGCGCCATTGGCTATATCGACTTCACGGGGAATATGGACACCTGTATTGCCATCCGCATCGCCTATAAGAAAAACGGTAAGGTGTTTGTAAGAAGCGGCGCAGGAATCGTTGCGGATTCTGTACCCGAAAAGGAATTTGAAGAATGCCTGAACAAAGCCAAATCTTCACTCAAAGCATTGGAACTTGCACAGGAGGCGGAATTATGATTTTACTGATTGATAATTACGACAGCTTTTCCTATAACCTTTTTCAGCTCGTCGGCGAGATCGAACCGGATATCAAGGTCATTCGTAACGATGAAATGACGGTAGACGAAATAAAAAACTTGAATCCTGACCGCATTATTCTTTCCCCGGGTCCGGGCAGACCGGAGGATGCAGGTATCATCATAGATGTTGTAAAAACGATCCATGATACTCCCATACTCGGTGTTTGTCTCGGTCATCAGGCAATTTGTGCGGCATTCGGTGCAATCGTTACTTACGCAAAAGAACCAATGCACGGTAAACAGTCGAATGTGAAATTTGATACGGATTGCCCGCTGTTCAAAGTTTGCCCCAAAGTTGCACCTGTCGCACGATACCACTCCCTTGCGGCAGATGCCGACACCATACCGGAAGAATTGAAAATAACCGCACTCACTACAGATGGCGAGGTAATGGCGGTACAACATAAGGAGTATCCCATTTACGGCGTACAGTTTCATCCGGAATCCATTATGACGCCGGACGGTAAGCAGATGCTTAGAAATTTCATAAAGGAGATTTGAATCATGATTAAAGAAGCCATTGTAAAAATTGTAAATAAAGAAGACCTCACTTATGATGAGGCTTACACTGTCATGAACGAAATCATGAGCGGCGAAACTACCGCGACACAGAATGCTGCCTTTCTTGCAGCTTTGTCTACCAAAAGTGCCAGGGCTGAGACCACTGACGAAATTGCCGGATGTGCGGCTGCAATGCGAGCACACGCAACCAAGGTTGAAACGGGAATGGAGTTGTTTGAGATTGTCGGCACAGGCGGCGATAATGCTCATAGCTTTAATATTTCCACTACTTCTGCTCTGGTAGTGGCTGCAAGCGGTATGAAAGTTGCAAAACACGGCAACAGAGCGGCATCCTCCCAGTGTGGAACGGCAGATTGTTTGGAAGCCCTTGGTGTAAATATTCAGCAAAGTCCGGCAAGGTGTATTGAGCTTCTGAACAAGGTCGGTATGTGCTTCTTTTTCGCACAGAAATACCACACTTCTATGAAATACGTTGGCGCTATCCGCAAGGAACTTGGTTTTCGTACCGTGTTCAATATTCTCGGTCCTCTGACGAATCCGGGTACACCATCCATGCAGCTTCTCGGTGTGTATGATGCTTACCTTGTTGAACCGTTGGCTCAGGTTCTGATCAATCTCGGCATCAAGCGTGGCATGGTTGTGTACGGTCAGGATAAGCTGGATGAGATTTCCATGAGCGCACCGACTACGATCTGTGAGATTCGTGACGGCTGGTTCAAATCCTCGGTGATCACACCGGAAGACTTCGGATTTGAACGCTGTACCAAAGAGGACCTGAAGGGCGGCACACCGGAAGAAAATGCTAAAATTACCCTTGCTATCTTAAACGGTGAAAAAGGTCATAAAAGAAATGCTGTGCTGATGAACGCCGGAGCAGCGCTCTACATCGGCGGTAGGGCGGACAGTATGAAGGATGGTATTGCACTTGCGGCAGAAATAATTGACTCCGGCAAGGCGCTTGAAACACTGAACAAGCTCATTTCAGTCAGTAATTGTCCGGAGGTAGATGTATGACGGTTTTAGATCAGCTTGCCGACTACGCCAGAGAACGTACCGAGCAAGCAAAATTGAAAATTCCGCTTGATGAAATCAAACGGCAGGCTTTGTCTCTTTCAAAAGGAAACTTTGCTTTTGAAAAGGCTCTTAAAACTCGGGACATATCATTCATCTGTGAGTGCAAAAAGGCATCTCCTTCAAAAGGACTCATTGCCCCGGATTTTCCCTATTTGCAGATTGCAAGAGAATACAAAGTGGCAGGAGCAGACTGTATTTCCGTGCTGACAGAACCGAAATGGTTTCTCGGAAGTGACAAGTATCTGAAAGAAATCGCCTCCAGCGTTCCCATCCCATGTCTGCGGAAAGACTTCACAGTAGATGAATATATGATCTACGAGGCAAAGGTGCTGGGCGCATCGGCGGTGTTGCTGATTTGTTCCATTTTAAGTGAGGAGCAAATCAAATCCTATGTCAGCATTTGTGATGAACTCGGATTATCTGCATTGGTTGAAGCGCATGATGCAAACGAAGTGCAGACTGCACTTCACGCGGGAGCACGTATCATCGGTGTCAACAACCGTAATCTCAAAGATTTTTCAGTAGATACGGATAACAGCCACAGGCTCAGAGCGTTGATTCCCCGTGATGTGCTGTTTGTTTCCGAAAGTGGAGTCAGTAGCGCCGAGGATGTAGCAAAGCTACGTGAAATCGGTGCGGATGCTGTTTTGATTGGAGAAACTCTTATGCGAGCGCCCAACAAAAAAGCCAAGCTTGATGAACTGCGAGGTGCGGTATGACGAAGATTAAACTTTGCGGACTTTCCCGACTTTGTGATATAGAAGCTGCAAACGAACTAAAGCCGGATTATATCGGATTTGTCTTTGCATCGAAAAGTAAGCGTTATGTAACATCCGAAAAAGCAGCGGAGTTAAAAAGCCGACTCTTGCCCGAAATTCAATCAGTTGGAGTATTTGTAAATGAACATCCGCAAGAGGTTGCAAAGCTATTGCAGAACGGCATTATCGATATAGCGCAGCTTCATGGTGACGAAGACGAAGATTATATTACACAGTTGCGACGGCTCATAGATAAGCCGATCATCAAGGCTTTTCGTATTGAAACTGCGCATGACATAAAGATTGCGAATCAAAGTACGGCGGATTATATTTTGCTTGATTCCAGTGCAGGTACGGGAACGGTATTTGATTGGGTTCTCGTAAAAAGTATTGAAAGACCGTATTTTCTTGCCGGAGGTCTTGACGCTCGCAATGCAGCAGATGCAGTCGAAACACTCCATCCATTTGCAGTAGATGTCAGTACAGGAATTGAAACCAATGGAGTAAAAGATAAAATAAAAATGGCAGCATTTGTTTCCGCTGTCAGAAAGGAAGAAAGATTATGACAAATCCAAACGGACGCTTCGGTATTCACGGCGGTCAGTACATTCCCGAAACGCTGATGAATGCAGTCATCGAACTGGAAGAAGCATATAATCACTATAAAAATGATTCTGAATTTAACAGAGAGCTTACTGAACTCTTCAATGAATACGCAGGCAGACCGTCAAGACTGTACTTTGCTGAGAAAATGACAAAAGACCTCGGCGGAGCGAAAATTTATCTGAAACGGGAAGACCTGAATCACACCGGAGCACATAAAATCAACAATGTACTTGGTCAGGCACTTCTTGCAAAGAAGATGGGCAAAACTCGATTGATTGCTGAAACAGGAGCCGGACAGCACGGTGTCGCCACGGCGACCGCCGCTGCTCTGATGGGCATGGAATGTGTTGTCTTTATGGGTGAAGAAGATACTATTCGTCAGGCACTGAATGTGTACCGGATGAGATTGCTTGGCGCTGAGGTTATTCCCGTCAAAACAGGCACAGCTACTCTCAAAGATGCCGTGTCTGAGGCTATGCGTGAATGGACTTCCCGTATCTGCGATACGCATTATTGTCTTGGTTCTGTTATGGGACCGCATCCTTTCCCCGCCATTGTCCGTGATTTCCAAGCGGTTATCTCAAAAGAAATCAAAGAACAGATGCTTGCAAAAGAAGACAGACTGCCCGATGCCGTTATTGCCTGTGTGGGCGGCGGTTCCAATGCCATCGGCAGCTTCTATCATTTCATAGAAGATGAAGATGTAAGACTGATCGGTTGCGAGGCGGCAGGCAGAGGTGTTGATACTTTTGAAACTGCAGCAACCATTGCCACAGGCAGAGTCGGAATCTTCCACGGAATGAAGTCGTATTTCTGTCAGGATAAGGATGGCCAGATTGCTCCCGTTTATTCTATTTCCGCAGGACTTGACTACCCCGGTGTTGGTCCTGAGCACGCTCATTTGCACGATATTGGCAGAGCAGAATATGTACCTGTCACCGATGACGAAGCGGTAAATGCTTTTGAATATCTGGCAAAGACCGAGGGAATTATTCCTGCTATCGAATCGGCTCACGCTGTTGCACACGCAATGAAGATCGCACCGACAATGGAGAAAGACAAAATCATTGTCATCACCATTTCCGGCAGAGGCGACAAGGACTGTGCCGCCATTGCCCGTTACAGAGGGGAGGATATCCATGAGTAATATTCGTAAAGCATTTGAAAAGGGCAAGGCGTTTATCGCCTTTATCACTTGCGGCGACCCCGATTTGGAGACTACTGATAAAGTAGTTCGTGCCGCTGCGGAAAACGGTGCAGACCTTATTGAACTTGGCATACCATTCTCTGATCCTACCGCAGAGGGTCCTGTCATTCAGGGTGCAAATCTGAGGGCACTGACCGGCGGTATCACAACCGACAAAATATTCGCCTTTGTCAAAGAACTTCGCCGTGATGTAAAAGTTCCAATGGTTTTTATGACCTATGCCAATGTTGTGTTCTCCTACGGTGCAGAAAAATTTATTTCAACCTGTCGTGAGATTGAAATAGATGGACTGATCCTGCCCGATCTTCCGCTTGAAGAAAAGGAAGAATTTCAGCCGCTATGCAGACAGTATGACATTAACTTAATTTCCCTGATTGCACCAACCTCAGAAAACCGTATTGCCATGATTGCAAAAGAAGCAGAAGGTTTCGTCTATATCGTTTCCAGCCTCGGTGTGACAGGCACACGGAGTGAGATTAAGACAGACCTTGCCTCCATTATCAATGTAGTCAGAGAAAATACCGATGTGCCTTGTGCAATCGGGTTCGGTATTTCAACACCTGAACAAGCAAAGAAAATGGCAGATATTTCCGATGGGGCCATTGTCGGCTCCGCAATTATCAAGCTGCTTGAAAAACACGGCAAAGACGCACCGAAGTATGTGGGGGAATATGTGAAGTCGATGAAAAATGCCATAAGATAAACTTCAAAATACAATTAGAGCAGTTTTTCTCACAAAACCTGCTCTAATTGTATTTTGGTATCTGAATTTGGTAACAGCTCAGCCCAGGACTTTGCATTTACTGCAAAGTCCGTGAAATAGCGTAATGGTAGAGATGCATCAAGCCATGGCACATGGCTTTGACACCAACGAAGTGGTTATGCATGGCTTGGTGCCTGTAACAGGAAGCCGAAGGCTGAACTGTTACATAATTTGTAACTTTTGCAGAAAAACCCCTTGACAAATTCCGTCTTGTGTGCTGATACGCATGCTCTCGTTGTTCGTGCCGTTATCTTTCGGTGGGTTCTTTGCCCTGTCATGTTGTTTTTGCTCATAAATCTGCTCCTTTACAATAAAATAGAGCGCATAGACTGATTTGCTATACGCTCTTTAAATTTATTCCTCTCTTTGCCCACCACTGTTTCGGCGTTATCTTCTCGCCATTCTGTAAAAGGCTTTGCATACGCTCTTTTAATTCGGGGTACTTCGATAGGCTGTCCTTATGCGCCTTATCGTGTCTCATATGCTGAATTTCCGGTACCGGATGCAGATATTTCCAAGAAACCTACCTTGGAATGGCTCACAAATAATTCTGTACTTATCCACAAAACAATTCGTCAATTATACTAAATTTAAGAAAAAATTAAATATTTATTTAGTAACACTTTACAATACCAAAAATATAAGTTATAATCCGCTTATACAACATTACTAAATTAACGATCTACTTGAAAGGGAGGTAAACGACTATGAAAAAGTTCAACAAAAAGGTTCTATGCACGCTGCTTTCTGTCACCATGCTGACATTTCTGACTGCATGTGGCGGCAAAGATAACAGTGCGGCAACAAACACAAACACAGACACGACAGCAGCAAACACAGACACGGCAGCGCCTGCTGACACATCGGCTCCGGTTTCCAAGGACGGCAGCGTGGCAGTATTCTACTACACATACGGCGATACATACATTTCAAGTGTGCGCGCAGCGTTAGATTCTGCCCTCGACGCAGCAGGAATCAAGTATCAGGACTATGACAGCAACAACAGCCAGACAACACAGTCCGAGCAGGTGACGACAGCAATTTCACAGGGTGCGACAGTGCTCGTTGTCAATCTGGTAGACACAGGCTCGGATGATGCGGCAAAGAACATCATCACACAGGCAAACGGTGTTCCTGTTATTTTCTTTAACCGTTCCGTGAGCGAGGAAGCAGTAACAAGCTCGGAGAAGTGTGTATTTGTAGGTACAGACTATGAAATGGCCGGACATATGCAGGGCGAGATGATTGGAAATTATCTGCTGGAAAACTATGACACACTGGATTTGAATGGCGACGGAACAATCTCTTACGTTATGTTCAAGGGTCAGGAAGGCAATGCAGAGGCAGACGCACGTACACAGTATGGTCAGGAGGATGCAGACGCGATTCTGACAGGTGCAGGCAAGCCGGCGCTCAGCTTTTATGACAGCGCAAACAGCAACAAGTATCTGGTAGATCAGGCAGGCGCATGGTCTTCCGCAGCGGCTACGGAGTACATGCAGACAATTATGTCGCAGTACAGCGAGGCGAACAACAACATGGTTGAGCTTGTTATCGCAAACAACGACGAGATGGCAATTGGCGCAATTACGGCGCTTCAGAATGCAGGCTATAATAAAGAAGGCGCTACAGTAATTCCTGTATTTGGCGTAGACGCAACAGATGCGGCAAGGGATGCCATCGCGGCAGGCTCCATGATCGGAACAATCAAGCAGGATGCAGAAGGTATGGCAAATACCATTGCAAGCATCACGGCAAATTACATGGATGGCAAGGAAGCATTTGACGGCGTGGATTCCGCGAATGTCGTTGGTACATGGCGTGTCAACATTCCATATGCTACATACACAGGCAACTAAGAAGCTGCCAAAAATAACTGTCAATAAGTGACGCATGGCAAGATTTGCCGAAATGCTTATCTGCAGCGTCAGAAAATCTTGGCATAGTCCGCTAGGCCTGCGATTTTCTTCTTTGCAGCTGCACATTTATAAAACGTTACTTTCGAACAGTTTCCAATCAAAATAAGTCATCGACGATGCAGCCGCACTTCGGTGCGGCTGTTGTTATGTATATGGATATCCAACTGAGACATGCCAAAGTCGTCGGATGTCTGATACATGGGCAGGAAAAATATTTTTCAGCTCGAACGAGTATGAATTTTTAAATAACTCATAAAGAGATTCAATCAGGAGGTGAGGATGAATATGCAGGAAACAAAAGCTTCCGCAAAAGGCGGGGATGTCCTTCTGAAAATGGAGGGAATCTGCAAGGAATTTCCCGGTGTCAAGGCACTCGACAATGTCAAACTGACTGTGAAGGCAGGAACGGTTCACGCGCTGATGGGAGAGAACGGAGCCGGCAAATCCACACTGATGAAATGTCTGTTTGGCGTGTATTCAAAAGACAGCGGTGACATTTTTCTCGAGGGCAGAAAGGTGGAGTTCAAAAATTCCAAAGAAGCACTCGAGAACGGTGTGGCGATGGTGCATCAGGAGCTGAATCAGGCACTCAAGCGCAACGTCATGGACAATATGTGGCTTGGACGTTTTCCGCGGATTTCAAGCTGGTGTCCGCTTACCAGTGAGAAAAAAATGTATGAAGAGACCAAGAAACTGTTTGAGGACTTGGAAATCAGCGTGGATCCCAAGCGCGTGATGAGCACCATGCCCGTGTCCCAGCGGCAAATGGTAGAAATCGCAAAGGCAGTATCGTATCAGTCCAAAATTATCGTGTTTGACGAGCCGACTTCCTCCCTGACAGAGGAAGAGGTAGAGCACCTGTTCCGCATTATCAATATGCTGCGCGACCGCGGATGCGGCATAATTTATATCTCTCATAAAATGGAAGAGATTCTGCGCATATCCGATGAAGTGACCATCATGCGCGATGGGCAGTGGATTGCGACACGCGACGCGAAGACACTCACCATGAATGAGATTATCAAGCTGATGGTTGGGCGCGAGCTGACAAACCGGTATCCGGAAAAGGACAATGTGGTAGGGGAGCCGCTTCTTGAAGTGAAGTCCCTCACGGCGATGTACTCTAAGCTCAAGGACGTTTCCTTTGTCGCAAACAAAGGTGAGGTTTTGGGCATTGCAGGTCTGGACAGCTCAGGAAGAACGGAGCTGCTGGAAAATATTTTTGGCATCGCGACCCGCAAGGACGGAGAAATTTACCTCCATGGAAAACGGGTGATGAACCGCAATGCACAGGAATCCATTGCGAACAAATTTGCGCTGCTGACAGAGGAACGCCGCGCAACCGGAATTTTCGCCATCCGTGATATTCAGGCGAACACGACGATATCCAGTCTGCGAAAATACCGCTACAAGGGTGTTCCGCTTCTAAGCGACAAGAAGCTTGCCGAAGTGACCGAGTGGGGCATCAACGCGATGCGCACAAAGACACCGACGCAGAAAACACAGATTCGTTCACTTTCCGGCGGAAACCAGCAGAAGGTTATTCTGGCGCGCTGGCTGCTGACGGATCCGGAAGTGTTACTGCTCGACGAGCCGACGCGTGGTATTGACGTAGGCGCGAAATATGAAATTTACCAGCTCATTTTGAACTTGGCAAAAGAGGGCAAGACCGTCATCATGGTTTCTTCAGAAATGCCGGAATTATTGGGTGTATGCGACCGGATTCTGGTCATGTCCGGCGGTCAGCTTGCCGGAGAGGTAGATGCAAAGACGACAACGCAGGAGGAGATTATGACTCTGGCTGCGAAATACGCGTAAACCATATCACATAAAATTCTTCTATAGACAGGAGGTATGAACTGTGGCTGAAAAAGATAAAATGAAAAAAATTGGGGATTTACTGCTCAATAATGCCATGTATATCATTATCGCCGTGGCAGTCGTATATATCACCATTATGCGGCCCTCATTTTTGGGAATCCCTTCCATTGTGAACATATTGTCCCTGACGGCGGCAAAGCTGCCCATTGCGCTGGGAATCGGCGGCTGTATCGTGCTGACCGGAACGGATATCTCCGCAGGCCGTGTAGTCGGTCTGACGGCATGTATCTCCGCGTCGCTTTTGACAACCGTATTTAAAGTATTTCCCGATATGACAAACGCTGCGCCGCTTCCGCTCGTTCTTTTGCTGGTAATTGGCGTGGGTGCGCTTGTGGGATTTGTAAACGGCTTTAGCGTGGCAAAGTTTAAGCTGCACCCGTTTATCGTAACACTGTCAACACAGCTGATTGTGTACGGCGTCATTTTGATGTACCTTATGAGGGGCGTCAACAACGGTCAGACCTTGAGCGGACTGGCGGACAATTACCGTTCCTTTATCACAGGAACCCTGTTCAGCATCGGCGGCGTGGCAGTTCCGAAGTATGTGCTCTATTCGCTGATTCTGACAATCATTATGTGGGTCATCTGGAACAAGACCACTTTCGGAAAAAACATGTTTGCAGTTGGCTCGAACGAGGAGGCAGCAAACGTTTCCGGCGTCAATGTTATGCGCACCATAATCATGGTGTTCATGCTTGCAGGCATGATGTATGGCATCACAGGATTTCTGGATGGTGCCCGCATCGCTTCCGCAAATGCAAATACCGGTTTAAACTATGAGTGTGACGCGATTGCAGCGTGTGTCATCGGCGGCGTATCCTTTGTCGGCGGTATCGGACGCATCAGCGGCATCGTGGTCGGCGTACTGCTTTTGCAGATTATTTTCACAGGTCTGAATTTCCTCGCCGTGGACGCAAACATGCTCTATATCATCAAAGGCTTGATTATCCTGATTGCCTGCGCAATCGACATGCGCAAGTATCTGGTTCGTAAGTAAACTATGGCAGAACAAAATATGAATCGTACAGACAATAACAAACAGGAACAAAAAAATACAGCTCCCCAGCGTCAGCTGCGGGGGCTGTATTCCAAAGTCAATATATCAGTCAAATCGCTGAACATCATTATCATTGTCCTTGCGGCGGCACTCATTGTCTGCATGGCAGTCGGAGTTTCCAACGCAGGATTTACCGTCCAATTTGATTCTTTGGGCGGAACAACGGTACAGAGTCAGAAACATCTGTACGGAGAATTGATAGAAGCACCCGAGCCGCCCACGCGGGAAGGCTATTCCTTCGATGGCTGGTATCTTGACCAAAATACTACAAGACAATGGGACATGGAAAAGGACACCGTAACGGAGTCTTTGACACTGTATGCAGGGTGGCGGTGACGAGTGTTGTCATCCCTTTACGGCGCCTGCAGTCATCCCATTGACCAAAAACTTCATCAGACAAAAGTACAGGAAAACAATCGGCACAGCGATAAAGACAGAACCGGCTGCAAAACGGGAAAATTCCGTATCTCCCAGACTCATCAGTCCGACTGCCACCGTGTAGAGATCTTTCTCTTTTAGCAGCAGCTTCGGCAGGATAAAATCACTCCATGGGAATGCAAAGCTGGTCAGTGCCGTGTACACAATAATCGGCAGGGAGAGGGGCAGGTTAATTTTCAGGAATACTTGGAAATTGGTAGCCCCGTCAATCCGTGCCGCCTCATCTATAGAATAAGGAATACTGTCAAAAAATCCTTTCTGAGTCAGATATCCCATAGGTGCATTCGCACTGTAAATTAAAATCAGTCCCCACATATTATTAATCAGCCCGAACTGCGTCATGATTATGTAGACTGCAATCATTCCCATAAACGAAGGGAACATTCCCAGAACCAGCGTGGTTTTCATCATTGCTTTCCGCCCTTTAAAGCGGAACCGTGACATTGTGTACGCTGTGAGCAGTGTGAGAAAGCTTCCCGTCAGACAGCTCATAACCGCGATGAACAGTGTGTTGCGAAACCATTTCGGATAATTGTACATCGCTGTGTCCTGAAACAGGTTATGGAACGTGTCCAGACTGTATTCGCTGGGAAAAAATCCCTTGAACGAGTAAATAGATCCGGATTTGCTGAAGGAAGCAAGAATCAGCCACAGGCAGGGAAAGAAAAAGATAAAAGCGACCACAATCAAAACCGCATGCGTCACTACAGAATCTAAAAACCGCATTTTTTTCCTGCTTTTCATCGAAATGTATCCTCCTCCTTGTATGATGAGCTTCTGGTATAAATTACCAGAGAAATCATGGAAGTAATCAAAAAGATTACCAGACTGATGGTTGCACCAATATTGTAATAATTGTTGTTGATAGAAAGATTGTAAAGCCAGTTAATCAAAAGATCAGTATCACTGGCAAGAAAATATCCGTCCAGATACAATCCGCCGCGCAGGAAGAAGAAAATACCAAAATTATTGAAATTTCCGATAAACTGTCCAATCAATACGGAAGTGGTGGAAAACAGCACAAAAGGCAGCGTAATATAACGAAATTGCTGAAAGGCGCTTGCGCCGTCGATTCTTGCGGACTCCATCTGGCTCACATCCCGATTGGACAGAATACTGGTGGCAAGCAGCATGATGGACGGCACACTAATCCACGCATTGACGGCAAAGCCGATTATCCGCGCAATCCATTTCGCATCAATATCCAGAAAACCGACCGCCGTGCCGCCCATATCCGTAATCATCTGGTTGACTGGGCCGCCGTATGAAAACATAAACTTAAACCCGAGCAGTGTGATAAAACCCGGAATTGCGTATGCAAGCATTGGAAATACCCGCCAGAAAGCTTTTCTCTTCACACATTCCTTGTTCAAAAGCAGTGCCAGCCCAAGGCCTGCAAAGTAGTTGAGCGCCGTGGATACCAATGCCCACAAGAGGTTCCATGCCAGAATTCTGCCAAACGTGGGCGCAAACTGGGTAAGTGTCGCTATCTGTATAAAGTTGTCCGCCCCTACCCAGTCGACGAGCTTGGGTGGGACAATGCTTCCGCCATAATTCGTGAACGCAATTGCAATCATAAAGACAATCGGCAGAATGACAAAGACGCAGATGCCCAGCACCGGAAGAAATAGAACAGTCTTATAAAATTTTTTGTCCAGAAACTGTTTCACGTCTTCCTGAAATTTTGCAGGCTGTCCGCCTCTGCTGCAAATTTTCTGTGTCTCGTATGCATCCACAACATTAGATACATAACAAAATGCCAAAAACAGCAGCGCAATCACAGATAAAATTCCCATCAAAAGCATGACAACAGAGTTGTCTCCCTGTATGCCAAGCCATGTGTCGGACTCTTGTGTTCCCAGCGTAAAAAGCCCCACAAAATCCGTAAATCCCCTGTATGCAAAGTATCCCGCTGCCAAAGCAAGAATCCCCAGATAACAAAGCCCTTTCCCTATCTGACCGTGACATATCTGTCCCAGCCCCATCAGGCACATGCTCAGTTTTACATTTTTTCCTGCATTCTTAAAAAAATCCAGCAATCTTTTCATTATAAACCCCCGTTCCCGCCATGTAAAATATCACAGTACACCGTGCGTTCAAAGCTATTTTGCAGCAAGTGTATGGATGGCGTCGTATATCTGCTGGTCGACAGCTTTCAGACCTTCCTTAATCAGCTCCAAAGAGGTATACTTTTTGTCTGATGTGCGGAAGGCATCCTTTGCCAAGTCCTGAAAAAATGTCTGCGCCGGCGTCCACATTTGCTCTACTGCGCGGATGGAAGGCATTACCACAATATTGCCATCGTCGAGATTCTTGTATATGATTTCCGAAATTCCGCCCGCCGCCTGCGCTGCGTCTTCTCTTGCCGGAACAATCCCCAGATATGCATGCCGCTTCATGGTCATCTCATAGCTGGTGGCAAAGTCCACAAAGGCAAGACATGCGTTGGGGGATTTCGTGTAGGCGCTGATGGCATAGCCATTGATGCCGCCCATCGCCTTAAGCGGTATGGATTCCGGATTTTCCTCTGTCAGGTCACCGCTGGCGGGCAGCTTTGGAACGTCCGCAATAACTAGGTTTTCCGCGGCTTTTGCGGCGGCATCCTCCTTTGACAGCCCCTCCGACTCATAGACAAGCGCAAGCTCCTTGAGGAAAAGGGCGTAGACATCCGGCGTCGTCATTGTGGCAAAATATGTTCCGTCGGCAAGCTTGCTGTACGCGTTGACCGTAACAGAATCATCAATGCAGTCCTCATTCATCAAGGAAGCCTGCTGCAAAAGGACGTTTGCACCGATTTCGGCATTTCCCTTGGAAAATCCGATATCATCCGCGTTGGTGTTGTTGTTCCCGAATACATATGCCCCATAGGAAAACAGGAATCCGGAGGAGAAATACACATCATACAGAGAGCGCATATAGCCGAATTTGCCTTCGCCCCGTTCCACAATTTCCTTGGAATAGCGGTACATGTCGTTCCAGTTCTCAACCATATCAGGAATCTTGTTTCCGTTTTTGTCCCATGTGGCTTCCCAGTCTTGCGGCAGCATGTCTTTTCGATAGTAGAGCATGGAAGACTGTACGTTGACAGGGACGCCCATTGTGTATTCCACACCGCCAATTTCCGTCTCGTAGGCATTCCACGCCGCCTGCGAAACTTGGTCGTAGCAGCCCAGATTCTGCGCGGGAATCGGATAAATGTGTTTTCCCTCCACATACTTCATCAGCACATCATTTGCCTGATAAAGCACATCCGGTCCATAACCGTAAGGACCGTCATCTGCCAGATTGCAGTACTGATCCATATTGGCATCCACTGCGACAATCCCGTATTCTGCGTAAGCTTCATTAAAGGCATTGATAAGCTCCTCAAAATACCCCTCCGCAATGGCAGTATCGTTTTCCAGAACGCGAATCGTTACATTTTGCTCCAATGTGCCGTTGTAGATGCCGCTCAGATCTGCGCCCTGTCCTGCCTGCGCGGTCTGCCCCTGCTGCACTGACTGGGCGTTATCCGGATCGCCGGACTCTGATTTCCCACATCCGGATAACAGTGCAGCACACAGGGTTCCTGTCAATAATGTGCATAAAAATCGTTTCATATCATACACCAACCTTTCCATACATCATAATATTTTTAACAATGCTCCATAATATCCCTGAACCACTACGAACCCGTCAGATGCGAGCGTCCCGCGGACAGCGCGCTGTTCCGGTGCAGCAGTAACGGAAAAATGATTTTCGACAAGGATTTTTCCCTCAAGGCTGATATCAATATCTGTGCCGGACTGGTTTGCCAGTAATACGATTTCCGTATCATGCAGCATACGGGAAAGGATAAATAACTCCTTATCCGCACTGATACGGATATCACCTTTCCGGACGGGTTCTTCCATGCGCAGCCGCAGCAGCTTTTGCAGTATTGTACGGTATGCACTGTCCCAGTGTGATGCGTCCCAGTCAAAACAGCGTCTGTTATCAGGATCATACCCGCCCTCCAGCGGAATTTCTGTGCCATAATAAATACAGGGGGCGCCAACATACATGCACATAACTGCCATGGCTGACAGTACGCGGTCTTTGTTCTGATGCACACTGGTATAGAAACGATCCGTGTCGTGGGAATCTAACAGATTCATCATCATGTGATTGACCTGCACAGTGTTGCGCATCAGCAGATGATTTAATTTCCATGCAAAATCCTGCGCGCGGAAAACTTCAAATGCATAGTAATCCAGACATGCCTTTGTAAATGCATAGTTCATAATGCTGTCATACTGGTCACCCTGAAGAAAATTGTTTGCATCATGCCAGTTTTCTCCGATAATTACACAGTCTTTCTTTGCCGCCTTTACCTTCTTGCGGAACAGCCGCCAGAAATCATGTGAAATCTCATCGGAAACATCCAGCCGCCAGCCGTCAATATCGTATTTTTGAATCCAGGAGACAGCAATATCAATCAGGAATTCCTGCACTTTGCTGTTGGAAGTGTTTAATTTTGGCATATAAGAACAAAATGCGAACACTTCATAATTTAAATTGGTGCTGTCCGGTTTTTCCCCGTCAATGAGGAACCAGTCAAAATAAGGAGATTTTTTTCCTTGCCTCAAAACGTCCTGAAACTGCGGAAAAAATTCACTGCAATGATTGAATACTGCGTCAAGGACGATTCGGATTCCTTTTTCGTGCGCCTTGTCCACCAGCTCCTTAAATTCTTCGTTTGTCCCAAAGTGTGCGTCAATCGTATGATAATCAAAAATATCATACTTATGATTGGAGACAGAGCAGAACACAGGAGTCAGGTATATCGCATTGATGCCCAAATCTTTCAGATAATCCAGCTTGCATATAATGCCGGAAAGGTCGCCGCCTGCAAACCCTTTGGGCTTTGGTTTTGCGCCCCATTCCAGACTCACATGCTCCTTCTGCGCGGCATCGCCGCCGGAGAAAAACCTGTCCACGAATATTTCATAGAAGACAGCCTGACGCATCCAGCCGGTCTCCTCGTGGACATCAACTGCATTGATATAAGGAAGCTGAAAAAAGTTATAATATCCGAGTGAAAAGTTGTATGTCTCACTCAGACCGTCCTCCGAAAAATAAAAACCTTTTCCATTTTCCCATATACGGAACACATATGCAAGCCGAACATCCGCCAGCGAAAGCACCACTTCATAGTAGGCAAAAAGCCTGTCCTCATATTTCTTTTCCATCGCAATCGTCTGCTGCTTTTCGTGAATTACATACTTACTTTCATAGACGACTTCAACTTTTTCCGGATGATCCTTCCTGTCCATCCGAAGCCGCAGAACCAGCCTGTGCGTGTCCAGCGGAAAACAGTATTTGGAGTCCGGTACATGTAAAATTCCCTGTTCATTCATCATGATTCAATCCTTTCGTAACAGTCCGGCGTTCGGATTCCTGTTACTTCCTTTTCTATATTTAGTGAAAGTGCCACATTGACAAAAAATGGCAGTCGGTATATAAATAACATATGAGTAAAAAATATACCATTCGAGATATCGCGAAACAGGCGGGTGTGTCAGTGGCAACCGTATCTTACGTAATGAACAACCGCGACGACCAGAGAATCAGTGAGGAGACGAAGAAAAAGGTACGCCAGATTATCAATCTCTTGGACTATAAGCCAAATTCTTCCGCAAAATCACTTGCGACAAATAAAACCTATACTGCCGCACTCTATCTGACCCATGAGGAATCTCTGTACAAGCGCTCTGAACAGCTGCTTCTTGCAGAAACCCTTGCCGCTGTGTTAAAACAACACGGATACCACCTGCTGCTGCAAAATCAAGACGACTTAAATCAAATCGACTATGCTGACGCCATCTTTTGTTATGACACAGATACCGATTTTTTTAGTGAGGTCGGTGACCACAATCTGATTCCCCTAATTGCCATCGACATATTGCTGGACGGCTCCCTGCCCATCTTCTTTCAGGTATGTACAGACTACGCAAAGCAGAAAGAGCGGGCAGACAGACACTTTGGAACAGACAACTATACCTATTTTTGTCTGCCCCCCAACAACAAAGCCATAAAAGACTGTATCACCAGCACCTTTCAGAAGGTTTGTTTTATGGAAGAGACAGCTGCTTTGCCGGAGGGGAACATTGTTTATACCCAGACATGCCTTCATACCCTTGTCCCGCAGGGAGCTTATTACATTGCATCCAATCTGCAGGCAAAAATGGAGCAAGTCTATGCCTGCATGGAAGATGCAATAAACCGCGTTCCGGATCGTTCCCATGTATGTCTGGTATACTAAGGAATTGTAGAATAATGACTGACACATCTTGATGCAAAGTCCTTGGCTGAACTGTTATCTGGCCGCCGCAATTCCTTCTGTGTGATGAGCGGAGTGTGTCATGTGCCTTATTTCGCAAATTCCACCGTGAGCGCCTCGGTATCAGGGTGGTATGTAAATGTGTATGTACCGGCTTCCTTGGCGACCATATTATAGCTTTCGGTACCGTCGACATAGGACAACGAAGACTCGTCTTTCACATTGCTGTAGCGAATATATTCATTTCCTGTGCTGGAATTACCATCCGCAGTCACCAGCGAGGTAAACAGGAATTCATCGCCTTCTTCCAGAGCAATTGTCAAAGTGTGCGCCCCATCTGTTTCGGTAAACGCATACTGCTCATCATATCGATCTTCCCAGTTCGTGATAATTGCGCCCTTTATGTAATAAGTTGTTTCAAGCGCCACCTCGCCGGATGCCATTTCCCCATTATAAGTCCAGTCGATTGTGTCATACGGATTTAGATTGTAATTTTCTTTTGTCTCCTCAGTGTAATAACTGTTCTCCGTATCATAGACATCTGCGCCCGGATAGGTATTCAACGTAAAAGTGTAATTTCCGGAGACTGCGCACTTAATATTTGATTTCTGGGAACCCTCGGAAAGACCGCCCGCAACAGTAAAGTACTCTGTACCGTCCACTTCTGTATGGGTCAGGTAGCCGCCTCCCCTCTGATTGCTCCACGCACTGTCCACGGCAAACTGGAACTCGTCGCCCTCACACAAGTCCAAAGTCATTGTATACACATTTTCTCCGGCATTCTTTGTCAAATAATGTGCGTCTTCAATTGTCTTGCCCCAGCTGGATATAGATAGAAGCGGGCTTTTTCCGCTGCCCAAAATGGCAAAGGTTCTTGTGTCTTCCACATTTTCCATAAAACCTGCAAATATTTTTGTGTCAGCAGTGATTGGATTTGAAAAATCAAATTCGTGTGTCATGGACGGCGTCGCAAACCAGCCCATGAAAATCTGCCCGTCTTTTTCCGGCGTGTACGAGTCCACTAGTGCACCTTCGGCAGTCTCTGCCGTGGATAATACCGTTGTCCCGTCCGTGTCATAGAACGTTACTGTAAAAAGTTTTTCCTGCCCGTTCCCGCTGGCAGGTGACGATTCCTGCATCTGGGAAGGCGCGTCAGCTTTGGCATCCGGCGTTTCGCTCCCTCCGCACCCATACAAAAGAGATGTACTCAGAACAGTTGCAAATGCCAATAAACATATTTTTTTCTTTTTCATATCATTCCTCCATTCTGCTGACTGAAGCAGCCCTGCGTAAAGTACTTAACCAGTTAAGCAAACGAGTAAAAAAATATTTTAGAGCAGTAAATACAGATGCTTAACCAGTTAAGCAAATTATATAATTTATGCCTGCCTCTGTCAATTTCCGAAATTAACAAAAGCAGGCTTTTTATTTTGTAAATATTTTACAGTAACAATTCAGAACCTTCATAGTTACGAGCATCAAGCCATGTAAATCCACTTCGTGGAGGCTTGACGCCTGACGCAATTTACGCTTTTTTAGCAGCAAGTGCGCAGTGCAGTACTGAACAGTTACATTTTACAATTGCTCTCCGAATTCTCTGACAGCAGTCTCATAAAGATTGTTGCCTTGCGCGTCAATGACAACAATGACAGGGAAGTTTTCCACTTCGAGTCTGCGGATGGCTTCCGTGCCCAAGTCATCATAAGCGACAACCTCCGATGACGTGATAGATTTGGACAAAAGAGCGCCTGCGCCGCCCACGGCTGCAAAGTAAACAGCCTCGTTACGCACAATTGCCTCCTTCACGGCATCACTGCGCTTTCCTTTGCCGATCATTCCTTTCAACCCAAGGTCTAACAGTCTCGGGGCGTATTTGTCCATACGGCTGGCAGTGGTAGGACCTGCGGATCCGATAGGCCTGCCCTCCCGCGCGGGAGAAGGCCCCATGTAATAGATAATATTATGCGCAAGCTCCATTGGGAGCGGTTCGTTTCTGTCAAGCGCTTCATACATGCGCAGGTGTGCGGCATCCCGCGCTGTGTAGATGGTTCCGGTTATATATACATAATCCCCGGAATGCAGGGATTTTGCGTCTTCGTCCGTAAGAGGGGCGTTTATGTGTTTTTCCATATCAATTCTCCTTTGTTTCAGATTGTCCGCACCGCATGGCGGTTTACGTGGCAGCATATGTTGACGGCAACCGGCAGACCGGCGATATGTGTCGGATAAGTATTGATATTGACAGCAAGCGCGGTTGTCGTTCCGCCAAGCCCGCCGGGACCAATGCCGGTACGGTTGATTTTGTCCAGAAGATCCTCCTCCATTTGCCGGACATACGGAATCTCAGAACGGACGTCAACCGGTCTGGTAAGCGCTTTTTTTGCCATAATGGCGCATTTCTCAAAGGTTCCGCCAATGCCCACGCCGACAACCATGGGAGGACAGGCGTTTGGACCGGCGTCCTTTACGGCTGTTAGAATAGCGTTTTTAACCCCTTCCATTCCGTCCGCAGGCTTCAGCATAAAAACACGGCTCATATTTTCGCTGCCGAACCCCTTGGGCGCTACCGTAATCTTTACACTGTCACCGGAAACCATTTCATAGTGGATGACAGCCGGCGTATTGTCCTTGGTGTTTTCACGGATAAGCGGGTCTCCGACAACAGATTTGCGTAAAAATCCGTCCGTGTAACCCTGACGGACACCTTCATTGACGGCATCTTCCAGATTTCCTCCCTCAAAATGTACATCCTGTCCGATTTCCAGAAAAATAACAGCCATGCCGGTATCTTGGCAAATCGGAATCATATCGTCGCCTGCAATTTTCAGATTGTCCTGCAGCTGGTTTAGTATTTGTTTTCCGAGCGTGCTTTTTTCTGTATGAACCGCGTCTTTCAGCGCATGATCCATATCAGGTGTGAGACAGTGGTTGGCTTCAATGCACATTTCCTTTATATTCCGTGTAATTTCTGCTACATTAATTGTTTTCATTTCCTGCGTCCCTTCCCCGTGTATTTTTCGTATGCAGACATCTTTTCCCGTCCGCAATCAATTAAATACTATAATTGAGCAAAGCCGGAAAGCTGCACAAAGAATTCTGTGTTTTGTATTTCATTCAAGGACAAAACAAATACAAAACCTCAGATCTGTCGTTGTATGGCGGACAAATTTGGTAACAGTTCAGCCCAGGACTTTGCACTGGCTGCAAAGTCCGTGAAATAACATATAGGTAGAGATGCATCAAGCCACCACGAAGTGGTTTTGCATGGCTTGATGCCTGTAGCAGGAAGCCGAAGGCTGAACTGTTACCAAATTTGTGCATAATTTCAAATTTGCTCATTTATAGTTATACTGGAGGTCGAAAAGACTGACCGCTCGGTATAATGTGATACGCACAACCGCATAAGGAAATATGCCGCTTCGCGGCTGCGGTTGGCGCAATACTCACGGCAGATTTCATTTGTCGTGAGTATAAATAGTAAATGCGGAACAGTTCCCAGGCAGGCTATGCATGGAAAATGATATCTGCAAATTCTGCGTTGGATGCCGCCGCCAGATTCTGAGGTGTAAGCTCCAGCTGAACCCCAAGTTTGCCGCCGCTCACAATAATGTTCTCCAACTGCTCGGCGCTCCGGTCAATCCGCGTAACATATTGCTTTTTCATTCCAATAGCAGTACATCCGCCTCTGATATAGCCTGTGACAGCAAGAATATCTTTTACGTGGAGCATCGCTACGGATTTTTCGCCCACAGACTTTGCTGCCGCTTTCATATCAAGTTCTTTCGCAATTGGAATCACGAACACATAATAATTTTTACTGGCACCCTGCGTGACCAGCGTTTTGTACACCCTTTCATATGGAAGACCAAGCATGTCAGCAATCTGTATGGCATCTATAAATTCGTCACATTCATAGGTGTGCGTGGAATAAGGTATTTTCTTCCTGTCCAGCATTCGCATTGCATTTGTTTTTATTTTTGCTTCTTCTGATTTAGCCATTGTGCAGCTCCTTTAAATAGATTGTCTGCCGCAATGCACATCGTTTCGATATTAACGGCAAAGCATTTATATAATGAGAGTGTTCTTTCCTTTCATAAGTATACACAAATTATAACACGTATACAAGACCTCGCTGAAAATCCCTAAAAGTAATACCATTCAATAAATTCTGTAACAGTTCAGCCTTCGGCTTCCTGTTACAGGCATCAAGCCATGCATAAC